>CACWHK010000007.1:0-57428 GCA_902760755.1 uncultured Lachnospiraceae bacterium
GATAGGCACAGAGTGGAAGTGTGGTGACACATGGAGCGGATGTGTACTAATAGGTCGAGGGCTTTTCCTAATGATTGAATGATCGGTTTGATTCGCAGTTAGTCTTAATGTTTGTATGAAGTTTTGAAGGCACAGTGCCAAAGAATAAGAGCCGTAACCATTTGGTTGCGGCTCATTTTTTCGTTGCTTCCACACTTTGTGCACCCGTGTTTCGTGGATTATTCTTCTCCGTTGGCCCAGGCCTGCTCGGATTCATGGGCAGTTCGCGGAGGTTCATCCACCTTCGGAACCTCCTCTAAGGGGTAAGGCTTTTCGTAGCCCGCATCCTTTAGGGCCAGGGAAATCCGGGAGTGTACAGCCTTATTGGTGATCAACTCTCCGGCACCGAAGGCCCGAAGCTCTGCATTTACGGCACTGACATGGCTGGCCAGGTAGAAGCGTATGCCCTTTGCCTTATAGGTGTGGTAGAGGTAAAGGAGACGCTCGGAGGCGGTCACATCCACACTGCTGATCCCCACTGCATCCACAACGATCACCCTTGTGTCCGGTTTTATGGCTGCTTCCAGTCCCTTCTCGAAATCGGAGATATTCGCAAAGAAAAGAGCACCGGAGAAGCGGTAGAGCAGAACTCCCTGAATGGGTGCATAGTTCCTTCCCCGTCTTGCCAGACTGTGATAGCCGGTCTCTGCCGGGTTCACCCCCAGGATCTCGATCTTCGGACGGGACTGCCGGACGATAAAGGTGATGGATGAAAGCAGAACACCGACGATAACCCCGTAAACCGTGCCCAGGAGGAGAACGGCCAGGAGGGCTGCCCAGAAGATGATATACTCGGATTTGTCCACCTTCCGGAGCTTGGATGAAAGAGAAAACTCGAAGGTTCCGATCAGGGCGGAGATCACGATCCCCGTAAGAACCGGAACCGGAAGGTGGGAGATAAATCCGGTGCCGAAGAGGAGGATCAGGACCATGGTAAGGCTGGCGGAGACGGACATCCACTGGGAGCGGACGCCGAACTGATCCGCGATGCCGGACCGGGAGATGCTTCCGTTCACCGGACAGCAGCCGGTAGCGGCCGCAGCTACATTTCCGAGGGAATATACAAGGATCTCACGCCGGGGCCGAAGGGTTTCCTCATGCTTCATGGCCAGATGGCTGGAGGCAAGAAGGGTTTCCGAAAGGATCACAACGGCTATGGTGAAGGTGGAGATCAGGATCGTCTGAAAATCTGCGGAGATATACGAAAAATCCGGAAATACCGGCTTCGGAAGTCCCGATTCCACCGCAGGAAGGCGGGCGATGCCGGAGTTTTTTAACGGAGTGAGGGCTACCAGGAGGGTACCGAGAACCAGGACGATGGCCTGCATGGGAAGTTTCGGAAGGAATCGCCGGCTGACCAGGATCAGGATGATGGTGCCAAGCCCCAGCAGAAATGAGGGAAGATGGAAGGTATTGGTTGCCTGATCGTAGGTATGGATCAGAAGCTCCACCAGTTCCCCGCTTCCGGAGACGCCGCCGAAGAGCTTCGGGAGTTGCATGCAGATAATGGTGATGCCGATGCCGGTGATGAAGCCGCCCATAACGGGCTCGGAGATGAACTTTAAGAGCCGGTTGGCCCTGAAAATGAAGAAGATCAGAAGCCACATGGCTACAAGGGTGGTGATCAGCGGCATGATATGGATGGCATCCTCGGAGCCGGCCGTGATCCCGAGAGATGTAAGCAGCGCACCCGTCAGGGCCGCAGGAGCCGCATCCACGCCGAAGACAAAACGCGGGGATCCGGACAGCAGGCCGTAGACCAGGATCGGCAGAAAGGAGCCGTAGAGGCCGTAGATCGCGGGAAGGCCCGCAACCATGGCGTAGCCCATGGAGATCGGTATGGAGATGAGAGCAATCAGGACCCCGATCAGGATATCTCTGCCGGTATGACGGACGGGCTGCTTGTATGGGATCATGCGATGGCCTCCTTTCTCCGAAGATTTTGGGGTAAAGTATCATTTGCCTCTATCATCATAATATAGGAAAGTCGGAAGAAGAACAACGGGAAAATCGTTGGAAATGTTTTGGATATTTTTGTTGACAAGCAGAGGAGAATAAGGTAAACTATGCGTTGTGGTTCGAAAGGGCTGCGGCATAGGGGATTGGTCAAATGGTATGATAGGGGTCTCCAAAACCTTTGGTGGGAGTTCGATTCTCTCATCCCCTGCACTTTGGAAGACGGGAAAAGCGTTGCTTTTCCCGTCTTTTTGCGTGTTCACGAAACATCGCTCTATTTTTATGAAATACGCATAATTTTTGGAGTTTTATATGGTATGTTTGCACAGAATGTGTTATAATTTCAGTATCTGTGAGAACGAAAAGACCAAGGTATTTGTAACAAGGAGACAATATCCCTGATGGATGTGGCGCATGAATCTGTCAGGTGAAGGAGAAAAACTATGATTCTTATTGATACACAAAAGGAAGAGTTCAGTAAGCTGCGACAGATCCGTATCCTGAATAAGGCGGAGGAAGAAAACCAGTTTTACGGAGATTTTCTGCTGATCGGACTTGGTGGGGTAGGACGTCAGTGTGTAACTGCATATAAGCGGATGATGCAGGGGAAGATCAGGCAGGAGGATAATATCCATTTCCTTCTGATCGATTCGGATATTCCGGAGATGGAGGCTACGATCCAGGATGCAAGAGACGGTGTGGGTCTGAATGCTCTGGAGGTCATCAGCGTCTATCGTCCGAACCTGGAGAATATCCTGGAGACCGGAACCGAGGAGGGACCGGTGCAGGCTACCATCGCAAAGTGGATGCGTCCGGATTTCCCAGCAGTCCAGATCGGAAGAGATGGCGCCAGAGGAAATCGTCAGATCGGAAGACTCATGTTCTCAAATGCATATGAGGATATGCGGGTTCTTCTTTTTGAGAAGCTGGATGAAGTATACAACCGTTCGCAGGACGGGAAGCTGGATGTCATGGTGATCAGCGGTCTGTCCGGAGGAACCGGAAGCGGTATCCTTGCGGATGTGACCTACAATATCCGGGCCTACGGAAGATCCAAGAAGTGGAAGAACTTCCGGATCGGCGGATGTCTGCTTACCCCGGATGTTCTTTTCGCAAACCAGTCCATCGACTGGGAGAAGCGAAGCGTGCTTGAGGCAAATGCCTATGCAACGCTGAAGGAACTGGAAGACCTGATGACCCTCACCGAACGCGGCGCCAGCTATACCTTCGAAAGCGGAGCACATCGTGTTTCCATGAAGGAGAATATCTTTGATTCCTGCATGCTGGTATCCGGCAAGGAGGATGCTCAGGGCTACATGCCGGAGCATGTGATCTACAGCGATATCGCATACTTCCTGTACAAGCTGACCTGCGTGAAGTACGTGGGTAGCCGGAGAGAGGAAGGTGCCGAGATGCTGATGCGGGATGCCTTCTTCGACAAGGCAGGTTCCCGGCTCTTCAAGGTTCTGAACGAGTCGGATTACCGGATTCCGATCCGTGAGATCGAGAACATCTGCGAGTTCCAGGTGTTCAAGGAGGCCTACAAGCGGCTGCATACCATGGAGCAGAATGACGAGCTGATGCAGCGGGATAAGAAGGAAAGCTTCGGGGAGATCCGTGAGTTCCTGGAGGGACGGGGCGGAGAGGATATCCATCTGCAGGCCAACGGCCTGATCCGTGTGGCTTCGTTCCCGCGTCCGAACTATAAGCAGATCAAGAAGGGGGAGGATGAGTTCCGAACCTCCGTACCGCGCCAGCTGGATAACTTCAACCGCGAGGTACCGGTGATCGTAAAGTCCATAAAGAACAGTATGATGTCCTCTCTGGAGAGACATATTCAGGAATACCTTCACACCTACGGACCGTTCCTGACCGTCCAGATGATCGGAGCCAAAGGCTTCGAGGGCCTGACGGAGGATATGGGCATGGTTGCGGAGGCAAAGGCACTGGAAACCATGTGCCGGACCCCCATGGAGAGCGGAGAGTATGAGCGGATCATTGAGTCCATCACACAGATCGTCTCCAAGCGGTTCTTTGCATTTCCGTCTGCGAAGCGTGAGACGGAGAAGGGCTACTATGACGCATGGACCGGACAGATCCTTGAGACCGAGCGGAGAGCCATCCGTGAGGGCCTGAATGATCAGGATGTGTTCGGTGATGTGATCCGTATGCTGCGTCAGCGTGCGGAGCAGATCGTGGATACCTACTCCAGATTCGATCAGGATCTCTGGAACTCCGTAGAGGATCTTGCAATCAACGGAAACAATGTCATCAGCTACATGATGAAGAGCGCGAACCGTCATGAGTATCTCCCCTCTGATTATGTGACGGAGGAGAAGATCGAGGACGTAAGAAAGGGTCTGATCAACCTGATGGTAAACCACGAGGCGGACATTGACAACGGCCGTCTGGTTCCGGTTCGTCAGGAGATGGAGAAGGTGTACCGAAACCTTCTGATCGGTATCGGAGGATTTGCACCGGAGAAGCTGATCGCATCTGCATTTTCCGAGAATCCCCTTACGCTGCAGGAGCTGAACGTGATGTTCGTATCCCCGTCCAATTCGGTTCGGGAGGATATCATGCAGCGTGCGGCAGCAGCCTTCGTAAAGGGTGCCACAGAGAAGATCGCCAAGAAGCAGCTCTGCCTTCTGAAGAAGGAGGGAATCACGTTCCTGGAGATGCAGCGGATTATTTCCCTGCCACAGAACATGCCCTACTTCTCCGCGGCAGTGCGGAAGATCCTTGTGGCAGAGCCTTACAACGAGCTGGATGAGACCATCACGCTGAATGCCGGCGAGACGGAAATCTCCATGGAAGATATGTATGTAAATGTACCGAAGGAGCAGCTGCAGTGCATCGATGAGATGAAGAAGTCCTATGATGCCATCGACAGAAGCACCTTCTTCGGACTGCATACGGATGAGGTCAGCGCGTAAGCCGGGCGGCCTTCCATGTGAAATGTGCATAAGAATACCGTCGGAAACCGTCATATTTTCTGATTTACAATTCGCGGATTCTATATCATAATGGTAACCGTTCGGCATATCCGTCACAGGACGAAGTGTGCGGAACGGTTATTTATTTGAAGAACAGAACAGGAGAGAACCCATGGGTGGATTTTTTGCAGCAGCATTGAAGGAAGATTGTGTCTTTGATCTTTTTTACGGGACCGATTATCATTCGCATCTGGGAACCCGGCGTGCCGGACTGGCCGTCTACGGAAAGGGCGGTTTTAACCGTGCGATCCACAACATCGAGAATTCTCCCTTCCGGAGCAAGTTCACGGCGGACTTAAAGGAGATGGAAGGAAATGTGGGAATCGGTTCGATCTCCGATTATGATCCGCAGCCCCTTCTGGTGCGTTCCCACCACGGAACCTACGCCATCCTGACTGTCGGTAAGGTAAATAATACCGATGAGCTGGTGGACCTGATCTTCCAGAAGGATCATACCCATTTCCTGGAAATGAGTGGCGGGGATATCAACAAGACCGAGCTTACCGCCACCCTGATCAACACGAAGGACAATCTGGTGGATGGTATCAAGTATGCGCAGGAGATGATCGACGGCTCCATGACCATCCTGCTGCTGACCCAGAAGGGAATCTACTGTGCAAGAGATAAGTACGGCCGTACACCGGTGATGATCGGTAAGAAGGATTCCGGCTACTGTGCCACATTTGAATCCTTTGCATACCTGAACCTGGGCTACAAGCCGGTTCGGGAGCTGGGCCCCGGCGAGATCGTGGTCATGACTCCGGAGGCGGTGACAACCCTGGCTAAGCCCGGAGAGGAGATGAAGATCTGTACCTTCCTCTGGATCTACTACGGATATCCCTCCTCCGAATACGAGGGAATCTCCGTTGAGACCATGCGGAATGCCTGTGGTGCCAAGCTGGCCATGCGTGACGGATTTACGAAGGATGATATCGACAGCGTTGCAGGTGTCCCGGATTCCGGAACCGCACACGCCATCGGATATGCAAATGCATCCGGAGTTCCCTTCTCCCGTCCGTTTGTGAAGTACACCCCCACCTGGCCCCGTTCCTTTATGCCCACACATCAGGATAAGAGAAACCTGATCGCACATATGAAGCTGATCCCCGTGCATGAGCTGATCAACGGGAAGAAGCTGCTGCTGATCGATGACTCCATCGTCCGCGGAACACAGCTTCGCGAGACCACGGAGTTCCTGTATGACAGCGGAGCCAAGGAGGTTCATATCCGTCCGGCCTGCCCGCCGCTGCTCTTTGGATGTAAGTATATCAACTTCTCCAGATCCAACTCTGAGATGGAGCTGATCGCAAGACAGGTGATCCAGGAGGAGGAAGGCGTCGAGGTAGCCCGTACAGTCCTGGAGGACTATGCGAATCCGGATTCTGACCGGTATCACCGGATGCTGGAGCGGATCCGCCAGAAGCTGAACTTCACAACCCTGGCCTACAACCGTCTGGATGATATGATCGCAGCAACGGGATTGCCGAAAGAAAAATTATGTACTTACTGCTGGGATGGCAGGGAGTAGGAGCGAAGGTAGTAGAATTCACAGTAGAAACAAGAAAAAAGCACTACGTCATGCTTGCATGACAGTAGTGCTTTTTTCTTGTTTCGTACCTGCGAAGCAGGTGCCGCCACGTGCCATCACGGACGGAAAGCACCGAAGGTGCGACCGGCGTGCGAAGCACGGCGGGTCCGTGATCGGAGCGTGGTCGGTACTGTGAATTCGTAATTATGCGCCCGACGTGCGAAGCAGGTGCCGCCACGTGCCATCACGGACGGAAAGCACCGAAGGTGCGCCCGACGTGCGAAGCGCGGCGGGTCCGTGATCGGAGCGGGGCACTGTGAAGCATCATTTGCCGTCAATATGATACATCTTCTTCAGCTGGAACAGACACTCACTGATGCCGTCCAGTGCAACCTCCAGCTGGAGTGACTCAAATGCCTTGTGTAGGATTCCGTCCGGATAGAAGACACGGAAGAGCTCCGACATCTTTGCAACGGAATCTGCACTTTCGGATTCCAGAAGATCTGCCAGCTCGGAACCGAACTGTACCAGTGCCTCATAGATATCCGGATATTCCGAGAGTGACCGTTCCTTCATGATGATGAAGTAGTAATACTTGATCCCGCTGATATAGCCCCGCTTTACGGAGATCAGCTCGTTCACCGGCTGGATCTTCTTCTCGGGCATAAAAGGATTGACTGCAAAGCTGTTAGGTTCGTTCATAACAAAATACCTCCTTCTCTGCATCTATTGTAGTAATTCCGGTGGGGAAAGTCAACCCTGCAGCCCGGGGGAATTCCGGTTATTTATGATAGGGTTCTCCCCGCTGGATCCGGTATGCCCGGTAGATCTGTTCCGCAAGGATCACCCGCATCAGCTGATGCGGAAATGTCATGGCTGAGAAGCTGATCCTTTGGTCAGCCCGGGAGAGGACAGCGTCCGAAAGCCCGAGGGAACCACCGATCACGAACTGGATATGACTGGTTCCGCCAATGGCCAGACGGTCCAGCTCGGCTGCAAAGCCCTCACTGGTGTAACCTTTGCCGTTGATGGAAAGGGCGATCACCGTAGCGGAATCGGAGCATTTGGCAAGAAGACGCTCGCCTTCGATCTCCTTGATCTTCCGGTCCTCCGCTTCGCTGGAGTCTGCGGGCGTCTTTTCATCCGGAACCTCGATCTCATTTATTTTACAGTAGCGGCTGAGCCTCTTTTTATACTCCTCCAGGGCATCCCGGAAGTATTTCTCTTTGATCTTTCCGACACAGAGGATATCGATCTGCATGGGCATTCCTTTCTTTGGTTATCGGATCAGCAGGTGCAGGGTATAAAGCACGGCAAGGAAGATCAGGTTGATCACCGTGAAGCGAAGAAGATACCGCTCGCCGGGCTGTTTTTCCTTTGCATAGAATTTATAGGTAATAAGACTTGCCATGCTTGCGATCAGGGTTCCGAGACCTCCCAGGTTTACGCCCACCACAAGGGCACTTCCCCTGGACGTAAATGCGGAGAGGAGCATGGCTGCCGGAACATTGCTGATCACCTGGGAGGAGATGACAGCGGTGAATACCACATTTTCTTCCACGATCAGAGTGAGGGTGTTCCGGATTGCGTCGATCCGTCCGAGATTTCCGATCAGGATAAAGAAGAACACGAAGGTAAGTAAGAGGGTGTAGTCCACCTTCCGGAAGGCTCCCCGGTCCACCACCAGAATCAGCACGGCTACGATCCCGAGCATGATGCCGTAGTGCAGGGTTCCTGCCACCGTAAGAAGACAGACGGCAAAGAGCAGGAGGTAGAGTGCCAGCTTCCTGAGACAGGGACGCTCCGCTATCTCCACCGCGGCCGTATCCAGCGTGTGGTCGGTCCGGTTCAGCCAGAGGACGGAAATCACCAGTAGGGCAAGCGCCGTCACGCTGTAGGGGAGCATCAGCTTCAGAAAGCTGCCGAAGGTGAAATTATATTCCGTATAGAGATATAGATTCTGCGGATTTCCGATGGGAGTCAGCATGCTTCCCAGGTTGGCCGCAACGGTCATTAGGATCAATGTATAGACGGTTCGCCTGCGGTCGCCGAAGGCCTTCAGCAAAAGAAGGGCAAAGGGCACCAGGGTGACCAGGGCCACGTCATTGGTGAGTACCATGCTGAGGAAGAAGGACAGCAGTACCAGAAAGAGGGAGATGGCCCGTTCGGAGCGGATCCTCCCCAGCAGCTTTCCGGTCAGGTATCCGAAGGTTCCAATCCTTACCATGGCACTGACCACCAGCATCAGGGAGAACAGGATCGCCAGTACACGGTAGTTTACATAATCCTTATATCCGGCATCCGGAGGTACAAAAAAACAGGACAGCAGTGCCAGCAGTCCGGAGATTACAAGGATCGTATCTTGTTTTATAAAACGGATCAGTTTTTCTTTCATGGCCATTTCATTCACAATCTGTTTTTTCACAGATGGTACTATACAACATTTCCCTGAAAAAAGCAAAGAAATCCACATCGCAGGCAGGGCACGGGTTTGTAGAAAATGATGGAGGATTTGAACGAAATATGGTAAAATGTTCCATAGGGGTGTCTTTCTATCTCATCGGCCCATGGAAACAGATCAAAAAATCGATAAAAGATGCATGAAACTGATATAGTATTTCATTTCTTTCCGTTATGATGGGCGTACAGATTGAGGCAAAAGAGGAGGAAACTATGAGAAAGAGAACAGTCATGAAATCAGTTCTCCTTGTTGCAGCCATGGGGCTTATGATGACCGGTTGCAAGTCGGAGAATGAGTCTACCGAAGCACCGGCAACAACGGCAGCAACCGAGACGGTTACCACGGAGGAGGCTACAATGGCAACAACCGAAACTCCGACGGCTACGGAGGTACTGACAGAGGCCGCAACAGAAGAGACGAACGTGATCCCGGAGGGCAGCGCACCGGAGGGCTATGAGCTGGTGTGGGCTGACGAGTTTGACGGAACCGAGCTTTCCGAAGCAGACTGGAACTATGAAGAGCATGAGGTGGGCTGGGTAAACCATGAGCTGCAGGAGTACATCCCCAGCTCGGAGTACGCATATATCGAGGATGGAAAGCTTGTGATCCATCCGGTAAAGAATGTGGATGCAGACGGAAATGTAAGCTACGTCTCCGGTCGTGTCAACACACAGAACAAGCATGATATCAAGTATGGTTATATCGTAGCCAGACTGAAGGTTCCTGCAGGAAAGGGCTTCCTGCCGGCCTTCTGGATGATGCCGAAGGATGAGGATTATTACGGACAGTGGCCGAAGTGCGGCGAGATCGACATCATGGAGGTTCTCGGCAACAGCACGAACATGAACTACGGAACCCTGCATTTCGGTGAGCCCCATAAGCAGCAGCAGGGCAGCTACACCCTGGCAGAGGGAGACTTCGCATCGGAGTATCACACCTATGCCATCGAGTGGTATCCGGGCGTGATCAAGTGGTATGTGGACGGCGTTCAGTACTTTGAGACCAGCGACTGGTTCTCGGCTCTGGACGGGGAGGAGAGAGCTTATCCGGCACCCTTCAACCAGCCCTTCCATGTGATCCTGAATGTGGCTGTGGGCGGTGACTGGCCGGGAGATCCGGATCCGAATCTGGAATTCGGTGAGAGCACCAATATGTATGTGGATTATGTCCGCATGTATCGAAGAAGAAACTACAACGAAAAAGTAACCAAGCCGATCCGTGAGATGGTTTGGAAGGAAGCGGATGCAACCGGAAACTTCATCACCAACGGTGACTTTGCGGAAGCAGAGGATCTTACGGATGATACCAACTGGAAGTTCCTGCAGCTGAATGACGGCAAGGGCTCCGCAGAGATTAAGGACGGAGAGATCATCATTACAACGGAGAATTTCGGAACTGAGGAATACTCGATCCAGCTGGTTCAGCCGGGCATGCCGATGATGAACGGCAAGAAGTACAAGTTCTCCTTTGAGGCTTATGCCGATGAGGACCGTCAGATGAAGCCGGCAGTTACCGCACCGCTGGCAGACTGGATCCGTTACTTCCCGGATACGCCGATCCAGCTGACCAAGGACTGGCAGACATTTGAGTTTGAATTCGAAATGACCGAGCGGGATGATGATGCCGGACGTATCGAGTTCAACATGGGTAATCAGGGAAGCACGGCTACGATCCATATCCGCAACGTGCGCCTGGAGGAAGTGCAGTAGAGCAGCATTTATCCTGAGTTATAGGAGGAAATATCGATGAAGGATTTTACGGGATATCAGCACGGGATCGATCTGGGAGGATGGCTTTCCCAGTGCGACCATACTGAGGAACGATATGATACATTTATCAAAAAAGAGGATCTGGCCGTGGTTCAGTCCTGGGGCCTGGATCATGTCCGCGTCCCCGTGGATTATAATCTGGTGGAGGATGCGGAAGGAAACTACAAGGAAGAGGGCTTCGTGCGTCTGCAGAATGTGATCGACTGGTGTAAGGAGTACGGTCTTAATATGATCCTGGATCTGCATAAGACCTTCGGCTTCTCCTTCGACAGCGGAGAGAACGAGTTCGGCTTCTTTGAAAATGAAGCATATCAGGAGCGGTTCTACCGTCTCTGGGAGGAGTTTGCAAAGCGTTACGGAAAGTTTGAGCATGTGGCATTTGAGCTTCTGAATGAAGTGACCGAGAAGCGGTTCAGCGACACCTGGAATGCGGTTTCCACCATTTGCATCAAGCGGATCCGTGCCTTCGCACCGAATACCTGGATCCTGTTGGGCGGTTACTACAACAACAGTATCGAGCCGCTGGCGGATCTGGCATGGCCGGTGGATGACATGGTGGTTTACAACTTCCACTGCTATGAGCCGCTGGTATTTACCCACCAGGGAGCTCCCTGGGTGGAGGGAATGGATCCGGCATTCCGCATGCCCTTCGAGTGCAACTACGGTGATTATCTGAAGTATTCCAACGAAGAGCTTACCATGTATCAGGAACTGGAGAAGAACTGCTTCACCGGTCTTGATCCGGAGGAAATGATCAATATCCGTTACTTCGAGCGGATGGTGGAAGAGGCGGTTCGTATCTCCCGGGAGAGGGATGTGAATCTTTACTGCGGAGAGTACGGTGTGATCGACTGCGCAACGCCCGAGGATGCCCTGAAGTGGTTTAAGCTCATCACGGCATGCTTTGATAAGCATAAGATCGGTCGCGCGGCATGGACCTATCGCGAGATGGACTTCGGTATCGCGGATGCGCGGATGGATGGCGTAAGAGACGAGCTGGTGAAGCTGTTATAAGAGGATCATAAGGATAATGGGAAGCCTGTCCGGGGAGAATCTCTTCGGAGGGGCTTTCCTTTTTTCTTGTGTTTGACGGGCAGAACGGGTATAATTTAAAGTTAGGTGTTTATGGCCATTTGATTCGAAAGGAAGCCCCGTATGAAGAGGAGCAAAGAAAAAGAAAGGCCCCTTAGGAAGCTGCGTCTGCTGCTTCTTACCTTCTGTCTGGTTATCATCGGGATAACCGGGCTTCTTTCGGATACGAAGGATACACCGGAGGCTTACGCCACCAGTGTACAGGAGATCAGCTCCATGGAGGATTTCTATACGAAGCTGGCGGATCAGGTCTACCGGCGGGAGGTCCTGGAGTACTACACGGTGAAGAATCACGCCCTCGGAACCCAGATCGTTCACTCGGATCTTGCCAGCTTTCAGTCCCACGTGAATCCGGCGGATCCCCTTCGGAGCGGTTGTTATCTTTGCTACTATCTGAAGACCATCTACTTTACCTACAGCGGTACCCAGCTGAAGGTCATGGTGACCTATCCCTACCAGAAGGGAGAGATGGACCGGCATTTTGAGAATATGGACCGTCTGGCTGAGCAGATGAAGGGAAAGTCGGATTACGAGACGGTGAAAAATGTCCATGACTATCTGATCAAGAACTTTGAGTATGACTACCGGACCTCCATGG
This sequence comes from uncultured Lachnospiraceae bacterium, assembly GCA_902760755.1. Classification (GTDB taxonomy): domain Bacteria; phylum Bacillota; class Clostridia; order Lachnospirales; family Lachnospiraceae; genus Eubacterium_Q. The sequence goes on from CACWHK010000007.1 coordinate 12,440, forward strand.
AAAATCACACGGATATCGACGGCTTCCGGGATAAGACCATGGTCTGCTCCGGCTACAGCCTGGCAGCCTACTACCTGCTGAACAAGGTGGGCATAAAGACAAATGTGATCACCGGAAGCGCAGGAGAGGAGCTGGGAGACGAGCTGAATCATATGTGGAATATGGTTCAGGTAGAAGGGAAATGGTACAATCTGGATGTCACCTGGGATGACCAGGGAGGAACCGGAGTCAGCTACACCTATTTCCTGAAAAGTGATCAGGATTTTCCGAAGCACCGAAGGCTCGGTGCATATAATACGGAACGATACAACACGATGGTCGCAGAGGATTCGTACCCCATGCCATCGGTACCGTCCTACAAATGGCTGATCATAGGACTGGTGGGAGCAACGATCATATTCTTCCTGCTGACGGTGAAGGGAAAGCATACCGAGGAAGAGGAAGAAGAGGACAAGGATTACTACATGGACCCGTACAGATAAAGGAGTCAGGATGGATCAGGTTTTTTTATTTGCCGGAACGAAAGAAGGACAAAGACTCGCCAGGAGACTCGGCGCAGCCGGGATCAAAACAGCGGTTTCCGTTGCGGCGGAATACGGCACGGTAACCCTGGAGGAGACAGGTCTCGGAGATGAGGTGCGTGTGCTGCATGACCGGATGGATTCAGAGGCCATGGAGGATGCCATCAGAGCAGCTGCTCCAAAGGTCGTAGTGGATGCAACCCATCCCTATGCCCTTGAGGTTTCGGAGAGGATCCGTCTGGCATCGGAGCATGCCGGCGTTCCTTATCTTCGTCTGAAGCGAAAAACCAAGGATGCACCGGATAAGAAGGTGTTTCAGTTTGCAAAGATTCAGGAGGTGATCCCTGCACTGCAGCGGACCACCGGTAGTATCCTTCTTACCACCGGTGCGGACAGTGTTGCTGCATTTGCGGAAGCGGAGGGACTAAGAGAGCGTCTTTTTGCGCGGGTGAATCCGGGAAAGGAGAGTCTTGCTGCCTGCGAAGCGGCAGGTCTTACCGCACGCCAGATCATCGCCATGCAGGGACCCTTCTCTCAGGAAATGAACCGGGCCATGATCCACAGCTACGGGATCCGTCATCTTGTTACAAAGCAGAGTACCGGCAGCGGAGGATTTGCCGAGAAGGTTTTTGCTGCTCAGGAGACGGAGACGGCGGTTTATATCGTAGGAGCCGGAGAAGAGGACGGCATTCCCTACGCAGAGGTTCTGGACCGGCTGGGAGAGCTCTTCTCCGTGGACCTTCGTGATACGGTGACCATCACGGTATCTTTGGTAGGTATGGGACCGGGCCGGGAGGAATACCTCACGGAAATGGCAAGAAAGAGCATTCGTGAGGCGGATGTTCTCTTCGGAGCACCGCGTCTCATCGAACCCTATCAGAATGACCGAAAGGCATACCCCTACAAGCGCGGGGAGGAAATCCTTCCCCGGCTGGAGACCCTTCTGCAGGAGGCAAGACAGGGAGATCCCCATGTCCGCGTGGCTGTGCTTCTCTCCGGAGATTCCGGCTTCTACAGCGGAGCTGCCGGGCTGGTATTCTATCTTACCAACTGGAGACGGCGGATGCTGCTTTCGGATATGGGTCGGATCGAGATGCAGATCCATACGGTTCCCGGGATCTCGGCGGTGGCGTTCCTTGCGTCCCGTCTGCAGGATCACTGGGACGCTGCCTATGTGGGAAGTCTTCGCGGCAGTGACGGGGAGGCCTGGAAGGAGGTGCTAAGCCACCTCGGATATGAAAAGAGAAGCTATCTTCTTACCTCCGGACGGGAGGATGTGGAACGGCTGCTTTCCTGGGTCCGCAGTGAGGAGGAGCCGGAGAAGTATTCCATGTATGCAGGCTATCAGTTATCCTACCCCGAGGAAATGATCTTCGCGGAGGAGGGAGAACGGCCGGGGATCGGAGCGGAGGATGCAAAGAAGGTTCCCTTCCCGGATATCCTGCCGGAGGGCCTTTATACGGTGATGATCCGGAACAACGCGCCGGGGATTCCGCCGGAGAAGCGGGAGCGTCAGGCGCTGGCAGGGCTTTCCAATGATGAGTTTCTGCAGGAGAAGGGAGTTCCCATCACCCGGGAGGAGATCCGGACCATAGCCCTCGGGAAGCTTCGGGTGAAGGAGCCGGGCGTGATCTATGATATCGGCAGCGGAAGCGGGAGCTTTGCGGCAGAGCTGGGCAGGATCCTGGTGAATTCCGAGATCTATGCCATCGAGAAGGAGCCTGGGCGGGCAGAGCTGGTGAGAAGAAATATCCGTCACCTTTCTTCTGAAGGGGTAACGGTGGTTGAGGGAGAGGCACCGGAGGTGTTCCGGGACCTGCCGGCTCCCACCCATGTAATTATCGGAGGCTCTGACGGGAATCTGTTCCTGATCCTGCAGGAGCTCTTCCGGAAGTCCGTACATGCAAGAGTGGTGATCACGGCGGTTACTCTGGAGACAAAGACGGAGCTGGCACAGCTCCTCAGCGGAGCGGTAACCACGGAGTATACCATCGAGGATGCGGAGTATCTGGAGATCAATGTGTCCAGAAACCGGAAGCTGGGAAGGTATCAGGCACTGGCTGCGGAAAGTCCGGTGGCGATCCTGTCCTTCCAGTTCGGAAGAAGGCCGGGAGCCTGATGGTGGGGTAGTACATTTCCGCCGGAGGCGGGTTTTGATTGAGTTCCGGAGGAAATAGGCGTATAATCAAAATGGGTTTTTCCGTGTTGTGAAAAATCTCATGTGTGAAGGAAGAAACAGGGAAAGGATCATAAGAACCATGAAGAAAAAGCTATGGATCGCTGCCACACTGCTGGTGGGAATGCTCATCCTCGGATGCCTGGGGCTGAAGGCGAAGGATGCTGAGGCCGCACAGGGGACCTGGAAGCACAATAAGACCGGCTGGTGGTATGAATATGCGGACGGAAGCTATGCAAAGGGATGGCTGCAGATCTCCGGAAAATGGTACTACTTCCTGGGAAGCGGCTACATGGAATCAAATGGCTACCGTCAGGGGTACTGGATCGCAAAGAACGGCGTGACGAACCTCACGCACTGCGGCGGACGCTGGAAGCATAATAAGACCGGCTGGTGGTTCGAGGATAAGACCGGCTGGTATCCGGTATCCGAATGGCTGAAGATCAACGGAAAGTATTACTATTTCGATGAAGAAGGGTATGCCGTCGTTAACCGCTGGGTAGACGGATATCTTCTGGATGAAGACGGTGTCTGGGTTTCCAGGCCCTCCACGGACTGGGCAGAGAAGTATATGGAGGAGATCGACGTCTTCGAGGGCATCAGTAAGGAGCTCTGGGGAGCGGAGTATCCGCCGGAGTACGCCCTTGCTTATATCGATGATGATTCCACACCGGAGCTGGTGGTACATGCGGGAGAGAGCAGCACACCGGCACAGCTTTACACCTACTATGACGGGAAGCTGCAGACCTTTGATCTTGCATCCTCCTTCCCCCTCTATATGCCGGGCACCGGTGAGATCCTGGATCTTTATACCAGTGAGAGAAAGATCCGGGTCAGCGCATTTCATCTGGATGACGGAGTCCTGGTCAAAAAGGGAGAGGGTTCCTATGATCTGATCCGAAAGGACGATGGCCAGCTTGTGGACGAGTGGAAATGGGACGGCGAGTTTGTAACCGCAGAGGAGTTTAACAAGGCGGTGGAGGAGGTTTGTCCGGATCAGGATAAGTGCAGCCTACTTGACTTTGTTTCTTATGAAGAAATCACGGATCAGTTATATCTGATCACCCGGAACAACAAATAACAGGGTGATCCGGAGGAGTATATGAATATTCTTGTAGCAGGCTGCGGCCAGGTGGGAAAGTCTCTGGCTCAGCAGTTATATGAAGAAGGTCATGAAGTAACGGTGATGGATGTAAACTATCACGCCATCGAGTCCGCAACCTCATCCTCGGATGTCATCGGCTTCCAGGGAGACTGCACCAGTCTTCAGGACCAGACCGATGCGGGAATTAAGAATATGGATCTGCTGATCGCAGCCACCGATCAGGATGAGAAGAACATGCTTGCCTGTCTGATCGCAAGGAAGGCCGGTCGCTGTCAGACCATCGCCCGGGTGCGCGATCCCCAGTATCTGGAGGAAATGCGGTTCCTGAAGGAGGAGCTGGGACTCTCCATGTCCATCAATCCGGATCTGGTGGCAGCTTCGGATCTGGTGAGGCTGATCCAGATTCCGTCGGCTCTGGAGGTGGATACCTTCGCAAAGGGCAGGATCAGTCTGATCCGTCTGGTGATCCCGGTAGGGTCCATACTGGATGGTCTTCAGCTGAAGGACTTCGGTTCCAGGGTGGGAACGGCTGCGCTGATCTGCGTGGTGGAGCGCGGGAATCAGGTTGTGATCCCCGGCGGTGACTTCCGTCTTGCGGCAGGCGACTCCATATCGGTGACCCTCTCGCTGGAGGATCTGACGGAGTTCCTGACGAAGGTGGGGATCAAGGCAAAGAAGATCAAGAACGTCCTGATCGCCGGAGGAGGAACCATAGCCTACTATCTGGCAAAACGGCTTCTGGAGCTTCGGATCTCGGTAAAGATCATCGAGAAGGATCCGAAGCGTTGTGACGAGCTGGCGGAGGAACTGCCGAAGGCCATGGTGATCCACGGAGATGCCACGGATAAGACTCTTCTCATCGAGGAGTCCATCGAGGATATGGATGCGGTCTGCTGCCTGATGGGGCAGGACGAAGCCAATATCCTGCTTTCCCTTTATGTCGATAAGATCAGCGACGCAAAGCGTATGATCAAGATCCACCGGAACTCCTATGAGGATATGGTGGCAGAGCTGCCCGTGGGCACGATCATTTCCACCAAGAAGATCACGGCCGAGTATATCACCCGGTTTGTCCGCTCCATGCAGAACAGCTACGGAAGCAACGTGGAGGCACTGTACCGCCTGATGGACGGGCGGGTGGAAGCCCTGGAGTTCAATGTGGGTGAGGATGCGAAGGTGACCTGGGGAACCCTGAAGGATCTTAGAATCCGGAAGAACACCCTGATCTGCTGCATCAACCGGAAGGGCAGGATCATCCGGCCCGGCGGAAATGACAAGATCGACGAGGGAGACAGTGTTGTGGTAGTAACCACGGAACGGGGCCTGAACTCCATCGATGACATTCTGGGGTAACACTATTAATCATTTTGGAGACAGATCATGAACTACGGTAAGATCGTGCATATTCTCGGGATTCTGCTGCAGGTGGAAGGCTTCCTTATGGCTCTTCCGGTGCTTGTTGCAATTATCTACGGCGAAAAATGCTGGCTTCACCTGGGAGCCGTTATGGCGGGGGCAATCCTTGTGGGTACCCTGCTTCGGCTGAAAAAAACAAAGAAGGAAAAGATCCACGCGAAGGAGGGCTTCGTGATCACGGCGCTTTCCTGGCTGCTGCTCAGCTTCGTGGGTGCGCTTCCCTTCTGGATCAGCGGGGAGATCCCGAATCTGATCAACGCACTTTTCGAATCCGCATCCGGCTTCACCACCACGGGAGCAAGTATCCTTACGGACATTGAGGCCATGTCTCACGGCCTGCTGTTCTGGCGGAGCCTTACACACTGGATCGGAGGTATGGGAGTTCTGGTATTTATCCTGGCCGTGCTTCCCTCCAATGCGGATGATATGAATATCATGAAGGCGGAGAGCCCGGGGCCCTCGGTGGAGAAGATGCTCCCGAAGGTACGGCAGACAGCCTTCGTGCTTTACGCCATCTATCTTGGGCTTACGGTTCTGAATATCCTGCTGCTGATGATTTTCGGCATGCCGGTGTTCGACTCCTTCTGCATCTCCTTCGGAGCAGCGGGAACCGGAGGCTTCGGTGTGAGAAATGACAGTATTGCGGGCTATTCCACCTCCTGTCAGATCATCATTACCATCTTCATGCTGCTCTTCGGTATCAACTTCAAGCTCTACTTCCTGATCGTCTTCCGGAAGTTTAAGGATATCCTGAAATGTGAGGAGGTGCTGGTTTACGGCATCATCTACGCAGTGGCTGTAGGCTTTGTGGTATTCGGGATCGTTTCGGATGTCGGAAACTTCGGAACCGCCCTAAAGGACGGGGCATTCCAGGTGGCATCCGTCATGACCACCACCGGATATGCGACTGCAGACTTTAATCTGTGGGGGACCATGCCGAAGTTCATCCTGGTGTTCGTCATGTTCATCGGTGCCTGCGCCGGCAGTACCGGCGGCGGTATGAAGGTATCGCGTATTATCCTCTGGTTCAAGCAGATAAAAAGTGAGCTGTCCCATTTCATCCATCCGCGGAGCGTAAAGAAGATCCGCCTGGAGGGGAAGGTTGTGGAGCAGGAGACCCTTCGCACCACAAATGTATTCATGATGGCTTACTTCCTGGTATTCGTCGTATCCTTCTTCCTGATCAGCTTTGACGGCTTTGATCTGGAATCCACATTTACGGCAGTGGCTGCAACCCAGAACAATATCGGCCCCGGCCTTGGGGCGGTAGGACCTACGGGGAATTACGTCGCATTCAGCGGTCTCTCCAAGTTCGTCATGATCTTTGATATGATCGCAGGGCGCCTGGAGCTCTTCCCCATGCTGATCCTCTTTGCACCCTCCACCTGGAGTAAAAAATAAACAGAATAGAATACTAAAAAAAGAACCTGTGCAGCGCTCCGAATGCCATGTGAAATGTCATACGGAGCGCTGCACAGGTTCTTTTTTTCGTGAGGTATACCCTGATTATCTTCTATAGCTTCTTCAGACCGCTGGTGGATACGATTCCGTCCAGCTTCACGCCGCTCTGGCAGAAGGGACATGCATCCGACGGGAAGGAATCATAGCCTTCGATATCGCTCTTATGGAAGATCGAGTGGATCTTATGACCCTGAATCTCATCCGTAGCCGTGAACATGGAGGAGATTCCGGCAATCTCTCCGCCGTAGTACTGGATACACTCCATGGCCTTCTCAACCGTGTGTCCGGTGGAAGCGGTGGAGAGCAGCAGAAGTGCATGCTTTCCCTTGACCATGGGGATCACGTTGTCCGGGAAGGTCAGCTGCCCCATGGCATTCTGCTCCGGCGTGATCACATAGATGGAGCCGTGTGCATTCATGCACATGATCCCGTTGTTGGTAAGCTCATCCGCCAGATATGCACCGATCACATCCATGCCGTCCATGCAGATGATCACGTCCACAACGGTGGTGGCCATGTATTCCGAGCACATGGACTTTGCAACGGCACGGGCCTCGCTGCTGCGGGCCTTCAGGGTTGTGAGGTCGATATAGGCGTTGATATGGGACGAGGTGGTTGCAAAATGTCCCGGTGTCACGGTTAACTTGATCAGATTATTGTAAGGTGAATTTATTCTATAGCTCTCCAATACAGTGTCCCCCTTTTGCTGTTATTGACTGGATTTTTGATCAAAACCTTCCTGTCACATTATAGCATTCTGCCCGGGAACCTTCAACCCCGGGTTTGGCCCTCCGGTGTCCCGTCGGTGGCTTGTTTCGAAGGGGGGTATATGTTACAATGAAATGGAGTGCCCGGGTGGTTTTTCCCGGGAAATCAGTGTTGAAAATGGAAGTCAGATCATGTATGAAACGGAGTTTTTATGAGTCCGAAGACAGAGATCCTGATCGGCCCTGCGGGGTCGGGAAAATCAAAACGATATTATGAGGAACTGGTGGACCGTGCCTTCCGGCACCCGGAGCAGCAGTTCTACCTGATCGTTCCGGAACAGGCCGGAAGCAGCATGGAGCAAAGAATCCTTTCCATTAACCGGGAGCGGACCGGTCGGGAGGGTTTTTTTAACATAGACATCATCGGCTTCTCCCGCCTGGCGTACCGCGTATTTGAGGAACAGGGCCGTTCCATGCGGAAGGTGCTGGAGGATTACGGCAAGGTGATATTGCTTCGCTCCGTTGTTGCGAAGGTGAAGGATCAGCTGCAGCTCTACCGGGGCAGTGTGGACCGGCAGGGTTTTATTGACGAGCTGAAATCCCTCTTCTCGGAATTCCTGCTCTTTGATATCCGACCGGAGGATCTCGAAGCGGTGGAGCATAAGCTGCCGGAGGAGCAGGAGGTGCTGAGAAGGAAGCTTTCGGATGTGGGTCTGGTGTACCGGACCTTCCGAGAAAATGAAGTATTCCTTTCGGAGTATATGGTGGCTGAGGAACTGCCGGCGTATCTGGCCAGGCTGCTGTCCGAACCGGGGGATATCCGGTCCGTGGACGGGTGCAGCTTTCTTTTCGACGGCTTCACCGGCTTTACGGCGGAGCAGCGGAAGGTACTCCTGGCTATGCGCAGTCGTGCGGCAGAGCTGCAGTTCACCATCACCATGGAGCCTTCCGAGAAGGAGGACCCCCTCTTTTCCCAGAGTAAGGAGATGCTGGACCAGCTGCTGACCATATTCCCGGAGGCGAAGGTTCTGGAGCAGCCGGCGCAGCCTGCGGACTCGGCGCTTCGTCACCTGACCCGCCATGTCTTCCGGTTCCCCGTTCATGAGTATAAGACACCGGTTTCGGAGGAGCTTCGGATCTGGCGGACGGAAAATCCCGTGGAGGAGCTTCGGGTGGTGGCAGAGGATATCCGGAGCCGTGTGCTCCGTGGAGAGCTTCGTTACCGGGATACGGCGATCCTCACTGCGGATCTGGCAGGGCTTTGCAGCTTTCTGGATCCTGTAATGCAGGAGTACGGCCTGCCCTACTTCTCCGATCATACAAGAAGCTTTACCAATAATCCCATCATAGATGCCCAGCTGGCAGTGCTAGAGCTTCTGGACCGGGACTTTGCCTATGAAAGTGTATTTGCATTCCTGAAGACAGGGGTTCTGGACAGGGCCCTTACGGAAGCCGGAATGGAAGCGGACGCAGTGGAGCTTCTGGAGAACTTCGTTCTTGCCCACGGAATCCGGGGCAGGAAGCTTTGGGAGAAGGAAGCGGAGTATTTTGTAAGAAAGGACAGGCGGACCGAAGGGGAGGAGCTGATCCTTTCCGAGGTGGAGGAGGTGCGGCAGCTTCTTCTGGACGTGATGTCGCCGGTTCTTCGTTTCCGCGGACGGAAGGAGTATCCGGTTCAGGATATGATCCGCGGACTTCTTGAGATCGCAGCGGATCCGCGGCTTCATATGGAGGAGCGGGGAGAAGCGGCGTCGGATGAGCTTCTGGATATGGGATACCCGGCGGAGGCCCGTGCCTACCGGGGAATCCATCAGAGGTACAGATCCGTGCTGGAGAAGACGGCAGCCATCCTGGGAGATCAGCAGATGACCGTGCATGACCTAAGGGAAACCCTGCTGATCGGAGCCGGTGAGATCCGGGTGGGTGTGATCCCGCCGACCCTTGATTCGGTGCTTGTGGGAGACCTGGAACGGACCAGGATCGGTGCGGTGCGTGTATTATATATCGTGAATCTCTGTGACGGGATCCTTCCGAAGCCGAAGTCCCGGGCCAGCATCCTTTCGGATCAGGACCGGACGCTTATGGGGCAGTCCCTGGTGGGTAAGGAGTTGGCACCGGATGAGACTACAAAGCGGTTCCGGGAGCAGTTTTCGCTGTACCTTGCCATGAGCAAGCCCACCGAATCCCTGACTCTTTCCTACAGTGCGCGGACCGGAAATGGGAAGGAGCAGGAGAAGTCCTTCCTGCTGGGGCGGATCCAGAGGGTTTTCCCGAAGCTGGAGGAAGAGGTTCGGGTGAGAAGAACGCTGTCCGGAGCTGGAATTCCGGACCGGATGGAATATCTTTCCCTGCTCCGGAAGGAGGCAGAGGAGGGGCTCAGTGATGAGGAGCGTCTTCGGCTGGAGGTGCTCGGTCGTACATTTCCGGAGGTTCCGCGGGAGCTTCCGCGGGAACCTCAGGGAGAGGAAGCCCTGCCTGAGGAACTGATGAAGGCTCTTACGGTGAAGATCTCCGTATCCCAGCTGGAAAAGTACGCCAACTGCCCCTATGCCTATTTCCTGCAGTATATCCTCCGGCTTTATCCCAGAGATGAACATAAGATCCGGGAGCTGGATATCGGAAATATACTGCACCGCACGCTGGAGCTTACCTTCCGGCGGGTGAAGACGGAGCATGGAAATAACTGGGACAGCCTGCCGGAAGAGGCGCTGCTGAAGCTGATGCGTGAGAGTATCCGGGATGCGATCCTGGAGGAGAAGCCCACCCTTTCGGAGGAGGAGCTTCGCGACGGGAAGACGGCTCTGGTTCTGCAGCAGCTGGAGGAGCTTGCGGAGCGGAATCTGGAGATCCTGTCCGGTCAGCTGAAGGACGGAAGAATGCTTCCGGAGGTGATGGAAGGTCAGTTCCGTGCGGAGTTTGATGCAAAGCGTCCGGACGGAGCCACGGAATCCGTAAGGATCACCGGCTTTGTGGACCGCCTGGATACCTTCCGGGCAGAGGACGGTACCGTATTCTTACGGATCCTGGATTATAAGACCGGAGAGAAGAAGCTGGAGCTTCGGGATATCCGGGACGGAAGAAATCTGCAGCTGGCAGTGTACCTGAGGATCCTGACGGAGATCTTTTCGAAGCAGGAGGGATCCTGCATCCCGGCGGGCATGTATTATTATCATGTGGATCAGCCGGTTCTTACGGAGCTGGCCAAGGGAAGGTCGGATGAGGAAGAGGCTGCCCGGGTAAAGACGGAGCAAAAGCTCCGGCTTCGTGGCATTCCGAATGTAAGTCCCACGGAGGAAGAGGAAAGCGGCTTCCCAAAGCATTTTGCAGTGGAGCTGCAGGAGAGGGATGCGCTGGATGAGAACCGGGAGCTGCTGAAGGCAAGGGTCCTTCCCATAGATGTGAATAAGGAGCATCAGCCCATGAACAGTACGATCCTTGCGTCCACGGAGGATATGCAGGGGATCGAAGATTACAGTCTGTACAAGATGAAATCCATGACGGAGCAGATCCTCCGGGGAGAGATTGGTAAGAAGCCCACGCGGAAGGCAGGTCAGCAGGATAACTCCTGTAAGTACTGCACGGCTGCAGCGGTCTGCCGGTTCCGGAAGGGAGATTCCCCGGAGCAGTTTGTACCGAAGGAGTCGGATCAAAGGGAGCTGATCAAGGCGTTGGTGGAGACGGGTACGAAGCAAAGGGTTACCCTCCGGGGAGCAAGGCTTCTGGAGGAGCAGGATCCGGAGCATCTTCTTACGTTACGGGAGGATGCAGACGAGGATACGGTTGAAGAAGGTTAAGCCATGACGAATTGGAATGAAGGACAACTAAGGATCCTGGAGAGCATTTCCAGAGATCATAATATCCTGGTTTCCGCAGCGGCCGGGTCCGGAAAGACTGCGGTACTGGTGGAACGGATCGTCGACAGCGTGGAGCAGGGACTCTGCGGGATCGACGAGATCCTTGTGGTCACCTTTACCAGAGCGGCAGCCTCCCAGATGCGGGGGAAGATCACCCGGCTTCTGGAGGAACGGGCCTATAATAGCGGAGATCCGCGGATGCTCCGGCAGCTGTCGCTTTCGGCAAATGCGGATATTTCCACGATCGACAGCTTCTGTAACCGGGTGGTACGGGAGAACTTCCAGCTGGCAGGGGTGGACCCCGGCTTTGACCTCTTCGATGCGGGAGAGGGGGCACTCCTTTCGGAGGATGTACTGGATGATGTGCTGGACCGGCTGTACCGGGAACCGGAGTTTGCCGCATTTGCGAAGGCGTTCATCCGGAGAAGCTATGATGACAGCAGGCTCCGGGAGCTGATCCTTCGGGTGTACCGTGTGTCGGAGGGCTTTGCGGATCCGGAGGACTGGATCGAACGGAATACGATCCGAAAGGACCAGAGTCCGGAGGAAATCCTGCAGATGCCCTGGGCCGTGGCATATTTCGGGGAGCTGCAGCGTGAGGCAGAGGCTGCATCTAAATACGTGGAAGCAGAGATCAGAAGGTATGAGGCGGAGGCGGATCCGAAGAAGCAGCCTGTGGCGGAAAAGATTCTGAAGATCCTGGATGAAGACCTGGAGTTCTATGACCGTATCCGGGACGCAGAGACGCTGACGGAGGCGACGAAGGCTCTGGAGGTGGATGCGTCACGGTTCATGAAGGCCAGCTACGTTAAGGTGTATGATCCGGAGGAGATAGAGATCCTTGCGAAGACCAGGAAGGATCAGAGAGATAAACTGAAGAAGGCGCTGGAAATCTTTGCGGGAGATGACATGGAGGCCGAACTGGCCGGCCATGCTGCGCTGGAGGAGCATCTCATCCGCGCGGTCCGGATGTTCCGGGATGCCCTGCTGCAGGAGAAGCGGCGCAGAAAGAAATATGAATACGGGGATATCGCACATTTTGCTTACCGGGTGCTTTATGACCCGAATAAGCAGGAAGTGACGGCCGTGGGACGCCGGTATGCGGAGAAGTACCGGTATATCTATATCGACGAATACCAGGACGGAAGTGATATGCAGGAGCATATCCTGAACAGTGTTGCCCGGCAGAAGGACGGGATGCCCTCGAATATCTTCATGGTGGGAGATGTGAAGCAGAGCATCTACCGCTTCCGGCAGGCGCGTCCCCAGCTCTTTCTGGAGAAGGAGGAGCAGTACGGGAAGGGCACGGCACCGGGAGAGGTTCTTTATCTTAACCGGAACTACCGTTCCAGGACGGAGATCCTCGATGCAACGAACTTCGTGTTCCGGCAGGTGATGCGGCGGGAATTCGGAGGGATCGTCTATGATGAAAATGTACAGCTGAACCCGCCGGAGAACCGGGAGGAGCCGGAGCTTCGCCTTCTTCCGGAGTGTCTTCTGGTGGATCCGGTGGTGGATGAAACCGACGGAGACGGGCAGCCGGTAACGGTGCCTCCGGTGGCGGATGATGTGCTGGAAGCCGGGCTGATCGGACGGAAGATCCTGGCTCTGGTAAGTGATGGGAAGGCCCGGTTCGGGGATATCGTGATCCTGCAGCGAAGCGTTGCGGGCAGCGGAGCCATGCTCCGGGAGTACGAGCGTCTGGGCATTCCGGTGCAGCTGGAGGATCCGAAGGCGTACTTTGATGCAGAGGAAGTGGTGGTGATCCTTTCCGTGCTGCAGCTGATCGACAATGCACGGCAGGATATACCCTATGCGGCAGTGCTCCGTTCTCCCATCGGCGGCTGTTCGGATGCGGAGCTGGCGTACCTGGCCATGCACCGGTCCGACCGGGCAGAGGCCCTGTACGATACGGCAGAGCTCTTCCTTGAGGGAGAAGCCGAAGCTCCGGAGGAGCTTTCGTCACTGGATGACGCCCTCCGGGAGAAGGTGACACGGCTTCATTCCTGCATTTCCCGCTGGAAGCGGGAGAGTCTCTATCTATCCATAGCACAGCTGCTGGAGCGGATCCTGGAGGATACCGGCTTCCGGGAGGTGGCGGCACGGATGCCCCGGGGCAACCGCAGGCTGAACAACCTGATGCAGCTTCGGTTTAAGGCAGAGGAGTTTGAGCAGGCCGGAAATCACGGGTTGTTCTACTTCCTCCGTTACATAGAAAAATGTAAGATCCACGAGCTGGAATTCGGGGAGATGGGAAATCTTTCCGAGAGCTCGGATGCGGTTCGGATCTGCACCATCCACAGCAGCAAGGGCCTGGAATATCCGGTGGTCTTTGTGGCACGTCTCGGGAAGCAGTTTAACCGGATGGATCAGCGGAAGATGATCACGGTCAGTGCGGACTTCGGCGTGGCACCGAACCGGATCCGGAAGATCGGCGGAAAGTACTGGCTGTCCGAGAAGGGGATGCTTCGGGATGCGGTGAACCGGCTGGAGAATCTGGCGGATCTGCATGAGGAGCTTCGGCTGCTTTACGTGGCCATGACCCGAGCTAAGGAACGGCTCTACCTGACCGGTGTACGGAAGGGACTGCTGGAAGATCTCCGGAACGGAGGAATCCCGTCAGAGATCACCTATCCCATGCTGACCGGCGCAACGACCTATCTGGATTTCCTGGTTCCGGTGATCATGAAGGATCGGTCCGAGACGGAGAAATATATGGAAGTGCAGGTTCTTTCTGCAGAGCAACTTGAATCGGCTCCGGTTCCGGTGATCGTAAAGGAGGAGACCGAAACGAAGGAGCGTCCTTCGGATGCGGGAAGGATAGAGGCGCTGGCGGAGGAACTGAAATCCCGGCATGCATTTATCTATCCGTATCAGGCAGCGGTTCTTACCAGGACCAAGCTGTCGGTGTCGGAGATCAAGCATGCAGCCATGGAGGAGCAGCTGCCCCCTGCAGATCAGAAGGAGACCGGTGTACCGGGATCGTCAGAGACTGTCCCGAAGCAGGAAGACGGCTCGGAGACTGCAAAACCGGGAAGCGGTATTACAGGTGCAGAGTACGGAACGGCGGTGCATAAGCTGATGGAGCTGCTGCCCTTTGAAGAGATCGACAGCAGGAAGGAAATGCATGACGCCCTGAAGAATCTGTTGCAGGGACCCCATTTTACGGAAGACTTGCGTAAAGCGATACGGATTGATAAAATAGAACAGTTCTATTCGGAGGAGCAGGAGAGTCTGTTTCAGAGAATGAAGCGTGCAGCGGAGGGAGGAAGGCTTTACCGGGAGCAGCAGTTCCTGATCGGACTTCCGGCCAGCCGGCTCGGGCAGGAGATTCCGGTCCGGGAAGCGGCGGAGGCGGACGCGAGGCCGGTCCGGGTAGAGGAAGGGACCGCGCTTACCCTTGCCACGGAGGAACCCGTGGTGCTGCAGGGTGTGATCGATGCCTTCTTCCTGGAGAAGGATGAGGCAGGGAATACCTTCGTGGTCCTGATGGATTATAAAACAGACCGGGTGGATAGCCCGGAGGAGCTGATCGGCCGGTACAGGGCGCAGCTATCCCTGTACGAAAAGACACTGACGGATATCCTGCAGCTTCCCGTAAGGGAGGTATGGATCTACGGCTTCGGAGCGGGAATCGGAGAGGTACGGCTGTGATCGCCGTTTCGGATCAAAAGGAGGAAATATGGAAAGAAGCAAGGAATCGGAGGGGATCACCCTGCTGGGAGCAACGGGAACCAAGTACCCGACGGAGTATGCGCCCGAGGTGCTGGAGACCTTTCAGAATAAGCATCCTGAGAATGATTATTTCGTGAAGTTTAATTGTCCGGAATTCACAAGTCTTTGTCCCATTACGGGACAGCCGGACTTTGCGACCATTACGATCTCCTATGTTCCGGTAGAGAAGATGGTGGAGAGTAAGTCCCTGAAGCTGTATCTTTTCAGCTTCCGGAATCACGGGGATTTCCATGAGGACTGCGTGAATAAGATCATGAAGGATCTGATCCGGCTGATGGACCCGAAGTATATCGAGGTCTGGGGCAAGTTCACACCCCGGGGAGGGATATCCATCGATCCCTACTGCAACTACGGAAAACCGGGAACGAAATGGGAGGAGGTCGCATGGCAGCGGCTTTCAAACCATGATCTTTATCCCGAAAAGGTAGATAACCGCTGATCGCTGTGGTTTCGGAATGAACATGGAAACAGGAAATAAGGAAAAGTATACATATGAGGCAGTAACGGAAGCCATTCTCGCCATACCGAAGTTTACAAAGGAGAAGCATGACTTCTCGGTACTTCGGGAATACCTTACAGCCCTCGGGAATCCGGAGAAGGGCTTTCGGGTGATCCATGTGGCAGGGACCAACGGCAAGGGGTCTGTCTGCCGGATGCTTTCGGGGATCCTGCAGCAGGCCGGGCGGCGTGTGGGGAGCTTCTATTCCCCGCATCTGATTCGGATGAATGAGCGGATCCGTGTAAATGGGACAGAGATCCCGGACGACGCACTGGTGGAAGATTACCTGATGCTGGAGAAGGCCCGGATTTCAGGGAGGCTTCCGCAGCTTACCTTCTTTGAGGTCCTCTTCGTGATAGCACTGCTTTACTTCCGGCAGGCAGGGGCAGAGGATATCGTTCTGGAAACCGGACTCGGCGGCAGACTGGATGCAACCACAAGCATCCCCGCGGATCTTTATGTGATCACGGAGATCGGCATGGATCATGAGGAGTATCTCGGGGATACCATCGAAAAGATCGCGGCAGAGAAGGCGGGTATCCTTACCGGGGATTCACCGGTGATCTACCATACCGGAAACCCGGGGGCGGACCGGGTGATCGAGGAGAAAGCGAAGGAAGCCGGCTGCAGGGCCGTGATCAACTGTGCACGGTCTACGGTTTGCAACGCGGAACTTACACCGTTTGGCATTGATTTTTCGTTTCAAAACGATTATGATAGATACAACCATGTCCGGATCCCGGCGGAAGCCCTGTATCAGGCCGAAAATGCGGTGACAGCCGTAACGGCAGCCGGATTCCTCTTTCCAAAGCTCCCGAAGGAGCGTCTGCAGGAGGTGATCCGAACGGCACTGGCAGACTTCTCCTGGGAAGGACGACTGGAGGAGGTTTCTCCCGGTCTCTACGTGGACGGGGCACATAATCCTCCGGCAGCACACCGCCTCGTGGAAAGCGTGAAGGCGCTTTCGCGTTCGGGACAGTGGAAGCAGAGGACTTTGATCTTCGGAGCCTCCGGAGACAAGGACCTGCTCGAGGTTATGGAAGAGCTGCTGACATTTCCGTGGGACAGCGTCTGTCTTACCCGGTACCGGGGAAGCAGGGCCGCATCCGTGGAACGGTTAATGAAGATCCTGATGGATTCCATGGCTGGGGAAGGGCGTGACCTTCCGGTGCTGCAGACGGCGGAAACCCTGGAGGATGCACTGAAGATGACGAAGAACCCGGACGGGTTTACTCTGGTAACCGGATCCCTGTATCTGGTGGGAGAGTTAAAAGAGTTGATGAAGGAAAGAGGATCCGTATGATCGATTTTGAAGAAGAACTGAAGCAGTACAGCCCGAGCCTTGAGGTCAGTCAGGCAGAGGCGGATATCCTGTCCAGTGATCTTAAGGATATCTCTGATATCGTATTGCAGATGACAGAGGATTTACGGGGAGTAACGAGATAATGGCAATCCGCGAGAAGTGTCTTTACTGCGGAGAGCCGGTCAGTCAGAACGGGTACTGTACCGCGTGCCGGCTGAATCAGGGATTCCTAAGGAAGGCATTTAATACATCTGAATATCATTATAACGTTGCGCTGGACAGAGCCAGGAGCCGGGACCTTTCCGGAGCCATTGATTCCCTGAAAATGTCCCTTCGTTATAACAAGATGAACATCCGCAGCCGGAATCTCTTCGGACTGGTTCTGTATGAAATGGGTGAAGTGGTTCCTGCTCTCAGCCAGTGGGTGATCAGCATGAACTACCAGCCGGAGCGTAATCAGGCAGTCCGTTATCTGAAGGAGCTTCGGGATGACCCGAAGGAGCTGGAGCGGGCGTCCGATATGGCAAGAGAGTTCAATCAGGCACTGGAGCATGCAAAGCAGCATTCTCTGGATCTGGCCCAGATCGCTCTCCGGAAGGCAGTTTCCATCAATCACAATTTCATCAAGGGACACCTGCTTATGGCCCTGATCTATCAGGAGCAGGGGCGAAAGGGTATGGCCCGGAAATGTCTTTCCCGGGTTCTGACACTGGACCGGACGAATATCACGGCCCTCCGGTATCTTCGGGAGATGGGAGAGACCGAGGAGCAGATCGTCCGTCTTGCAGAGCAGGGGGACGAGGAGTTCGATGACCTTTTTGATGATTATTACGGAGTCGAGACACCGGAGGGACAGCGGCCTGCCCGGAAGATCGAACCGAAGACCGCGGCAGGCAAGCGCAGAAGCGTGAGCGTAAGACAGCGGTTCAAGGAGTCCAATCTGGCCCGGTACTCGAATGTCTACATGTTTGCGGGAATCATCATCGGTATGCTGATCCTGTACTTTCTGATCATTCCGGGAATCCGCAGGAATGCGGCAGAGGAGAAGGATGCCCTGGAGGCATCCTATCTGAAGGAGCTTTCCGCAAAGAATTCGGAGCTTTCCGGGATGCAGATGACGGTTTCGGAAAGTGAGAAATCCGTGGAGAAGGTTCAGCAGGAGAAGGAAGCTCTGCAAAACCAGATTGCTTCTCTGGAGGCACAGATGGTGGCCCTGAAGAATCAGCTGGCCTCCGGTGGTGCAGCCCTGATCCCGGACAAAACCGATACTGACAATGATAAAAACAAGCCGGGGGATGATGACCGGGCGGAGCAGACCTATGATGAGGACCTTCCGGGAGATACGGACGGCGAAGCAGGAGACAGTGAGGTTCAGCGCGCAGATGCCGGAACCCACGGAACTGCGGAAACTGCCGGAATGACGGCCGGTGAACTGAAGACAATGATAGAGAATGAATAAAGAAGAGGTAGTAAGGAATGGCTAAGCTGATTGAAAAGAAGGATTCCGGACAGGACACCGGTGTAATGCGCCGGGAGAAGAACTTCCCGAACTTCGTCAAGTACGAATCCAAGAACTACATAATCCCCCTGATCATGTTTATCCTCGGACTTCTGTTTGTCCTGATCCAGGGAAATGTACTGAACGTGATCGTTACGATCCTGGGTGTGATCCTGATGATCGGAGGCGTGGTCATGGGAATCTCCCTGATGACAACCTTTTCGCCCCTTACGGTCTTTGTGGCTTCCGTCCTTTTTATCATGGGTGTGATCTGTGTTGCAAATCCCGGCTGGGTTGCAGGCTTCTTCCTGAAGGTCGTAGGCCTCTGTATCCTGCTGAATTCACTGATCCGTCTGGTGACGGAGCACTCACTGAAAGGAAAATCCGAGAAGTATAACTTCTATCTTCTGGTGGATGTTGTTTCTCTCGTGATCGGACTTCTGCTGTTCCTGTTCCCAAAGGCATGGCTGGATGCGGCAGCATGGCTGTTCTACGTATTCGGAGTGATCCTTATGATCCTCGGCGTCTTCAATCTCTACTCTGCATTCAAGGTATACAAAGAAGGCAGATATGTAAATGATGGCTCCGATGTGGTGTGGGAAGAGTGAGCCTGGCTACGAGCGATGCATAGAAAAAGAATAAGACATGGGGATGGAAGCTTGCTTCCAATCCCATGTCTTATTCTTTTTCTGTATAGCGCGACAGCGCGAACTCGAGCGCGAAGCGCGAGAGTGCATCGCGAGATGCGTCAGCGCGAGTGTAAGCCGCTCGTATAGCGCGAAGCGCGAGAGTGCATCGCGAGATGCGTGTATCACCGCTCGATCGTATCATGTAGAATAAACAAGAAGGCCGTACGGTACAACATTTCCCATGGTGTACCGTACGGCCTTCCTATTTATTTGCTTTACTCTTACTGATCGTTATTGTGATTCAGCACCGAATCATTATCGACCGTGGTTGTGGTTGTATCGATGCCTCCTGCATTCAGTACGGAATCGGAAGCAGTTGCGGCGGATGAAGAAGCACTGCCGGTTGCAGTTCCTGCCGGAACCTTCACGTTGTCATACT
This sequence comes from uncultured Lachnospiraceae bacterium, assembly GCA_902760755.1. Lineage (GTDB taxonomy): Bacteria > Bacillota > Clostridia > Lachnospirales > Lachnospiraceae > Eubacterium_Q. The sequence goes on from CACWHK010000007.1 coordinate 31,783, forward strand.
TCTTACCAAGTTCATTCAGTTCCACATTTCCGAAGGTGGAAAGAGGCTGTGACAGGATCTGCTCCAGACGCTCATCCTCTTCCTTCTGTGCCTTCTTCTTTTTCTGCCACCAGCTCATGGCGATGATCAGGACGATCACAACGCCGGCTGCAATGATCAGAACGATCATGATCTTCTTGAAATTATCCTTGGCCAGAAGCTGAGTCTTTTCTTCCTTCATCAGCTGCTTTCCGGCATCCTCCAGTGCTTTACCGAAGATATAACCGAGATCGCCGTTGGACCAGTACTTGTTGATCTTATTCTGGAAGACCTCGATGGTCTTGTTGTTTATGACGTCTCCGTTCCCGGTGCCGGCTGCGATATAGTAGCTTTCTTCATTTCCGATGAAGACGAAGAGCAGGTTGCCCGGGCAGTTGCCGAAGAGCTCGTCATAGATGGCTTCCTCGTAGGTGGCAAAGCTGCCGGAACTGCCGTACTTGTCTGTGACATACAGATACGGCCATACGCCGGTCTCGTTATAGAAGCTTTCAAAGCCTTCCTCCAGATACCGCTTGTTGGAGCCGTCGATCCAGGGCTCTCCGGTGGAGTGATCCTCCCAGTAGCCGTGGCTCTTATCTACCTCACCGGTATACTTGGTACAACCGTAACCGGAGGAGTTGCTGGTGTTGTAGCTGGACGGAGAGGAGTCTCTCATCTTCACGAAGGATGCCAGAATTCCGACAATCGCCACGATCAGGAAGAACCAGAGCGCGGTCTTCAGACAACCGCCGCTGCAGCCTGTGCCTCCGCCCATGGGAGCACCGCCCCCGTTATTGATGATAACCGGTCCGGAGTAGCCTCTCCGGTAATAGGAACGCCCATATCTGGGTGGCCTCGGAGGGAGTCCTCCGCCGTAGAAGCTTCCCGAGCTGTGATGGCTGCTGCCGGAGCTTACCCGGCGTGTGGAGCTGCTTCCGCTGCTTGCATGGAATCCGCCGAAAGAACGGCTTCCGCTGCTATGTGAACCGCCGAAGGAACGGGAACCGCCGCCAAAAGAGTGGGAGCCGCCACCGCCTCCAAGTGATCTTGCCATAATAAATCCTCCTTTTCATGTAAAAACGAGTCGGTTACATTTTACACGTTTTCACCGCCCGGGTAAAGGAGTTATTTCTTATTTTTTGATTTATTGTTTCTTTTTCGGCGGATTTTTAGTATAGTAGTACTGTTAAATATCTGTAGAAAACCATAGGAGATGAAGAGAACTTATGCGAATCGGAATGGGATATGATGTTCACCGTCTGGTGGAGGGTAGAGACCTGATCCTGGGGGGGGTAAAGATACCGCATACCATGGGGCTGCTGGGGCACTCGGATGCCGACTGTCTGACCCATGCCATCATGGATGCACTGCTGGGGGCGGCTGCTCTGGGAGATATCGGAAAGCATTTCCCGGACACGGACCCGAAATATGAGGGTGCCGACAGCATGAAGCTGCTGGAGGAGGTGGTCCGCATGCTGGACCGCGAAGGCTATATCATCGGAAATGTGGATGCAACCATTATTGCCCAGAAGCCGAAGATGGCACCCTTCATACCGGAAATGCGCCGTCGTCTGGCCGAGGTGATGCAGATCGAAGAAAGCAGGATCAACGTGAAGGCCACAACCGAGGAGAAGCTGGGGTTCACCGGAGCAGAGCAGGGAATCTCCTGTCAGGCTATCTGCCTTCTGGAAACGGTGGATAATTATATGTATCAGGATGTGGTATCCGGAGCTGTGGGTGCGCCGGAGGAAGCGGAGCACGGGATCACCTGTGCATCCTGCCCGCGGATGAAGAAATAACTGTAGATAAGGAACAGGATAAGATCATGGACAAGTATAAAGAGAGACTGGTAAAAGGAAAACCCGGAAATGAGGTGTTTGCGATCATGGCCGTGGGAGCACTGCTGGTTGCCGGAGGGATCGCGGTGATGCTTCTGGTGCATGCCCTCGGATTCTTCCTCCTTCCCATCGGAGGAATCCTGATCTGGCAGGGACTTCAGCATATGCATGTGGAGTATGAGTACCTGATCGTGAACGGGGATATCGAGATCTCCAGGATCGTCAACAAGAACAGCCGGAAGATCCTTCGGGAGATTACGGTGGAGAATATCCAGAGAGTGGCACCCCTGTCGAATGACCGGGTGAAGAATGATCTGGAGGTGAACAACCGTCGGAAGGTGATCGACTATACCGACGGAACCGGGGGAGAGCTGTACTTCGTGGTGTTTGAACGGGATAAGGAAAAGGAGTCTGCCTACATCCTGGATCTGGACGAGGAGTGTGTAGAGCTTCTGGCAGAAACCCTGAAGCGGAAGTTCGAGCGGAAATAAGGGCAAAATAAAAGACGCACAATTGCTTGTGCGTCTTGACATATACTATCACATACGATCAGGGATCCAGAGGAATCATCTTAAGCCCCTTATACATCTTGGTGTACATACTCTTTTCATCTTTGTAAAGCATAGTACCACGAGCACCGTCACGGATGATATAGGCATACTTGTTCTTCTGAACATTCATATAAAGCACTTCCTGAACATTCAGCTCCTGTGCTTTCACTTTGGCAGTATAAACATTCAGTGGTTCCATCTTGTATTTCTTGATCGCCTGTTCAACTGTCATGGTAGAACACCCCCTTGTACATCTATTGCGATACCGCTTCTACTTGTAATTATATTGTCTATTATAAACAAAGTCAACTGTAAATAATGGCTAAATTTCATCAAAAAAACGAACAATTCAAAAAGATGATTTCGGTAAAAATGCCAAAATTAACATAACATGGAAAACTACTACTTGAAATTTGAAAAACAGGTGCAAAACAGCCGGTCCGACCGGCTGCTTCTCCATGCCTGCTGCTGCCCCTGCAGCAGCCACTGCCTGGAGCTTCTGGCGGGACATTTTGACATCACCGTCTTCTTTTACAACCCGAATATCGATACGGAAGAGGAGTATGAGAAGCGGTTCCAGGAGCTGATCCGGTTCACGGAGGAAGCCCCATTTGCAAAGGCAGTCCATCTGGTGGAAGCGGACTACGATCCGGAGAGCTTCCTGAAGATGGCAGAGGGGCGGGAACTGGAACCCGAGCGCGGAAGCCGGTGCTATGACTGTTACGAACTGCGTCTTCGCAAGACGGCAGAATATGCTGCGGAGCATGGATTTGACTGCTTTACCACAACCCTTTCCATCAGCCCCTATAAGAATGCGGTCTGGCTGAATGAGATCGGGGCTCGGATGGAGCAGGAGCTTCGGGAGAAGCGGGGAGGAGAGAGTGCTCCCTACTTCCTCTTCAGTGATTTTAAGAAGAAGAACGGATATAAGCGGTCGATCGAACTCTCCGCGGAGTACGGTCTCTATCGGCAGGACTACTGCGGATGCAGATACTCCAGAGAGGAACGGGAGAGACAGAAGGCAAAGCGGGAGCAGGAGCAGTAAGATGGCATACGAAGCATTTGCAGAAGTATATGAAGAGCTGATGGACAATGTGCCCTATGACGAATGGTGTCAGCGGATCCTGGATATCCTCCGGGCAGAGGGAATCCGGGACGGACTGGTTGCGGAGCTTGGCTGCGGCACCGGAAGCATGACCCGTCGGCTGCAGGACGCGGGCTATGATATGATCGGAATCGATTCCTCTCCGGACATGCTGGAGATTGCACGGGAGAGTGAGGAGGAGGGAAGCCGGATCCTCTATCTAAATCAGGATATGCGGTCCTTCGAGCTCTACGGAACCGTCCGGGCCGTAACCTCGGTCTGTGACAGCATCAATTATGTGACGGATCCGGAGGAGGTGGGGGAGGTGCTCCGCCTGGTGAACAATTACCTGGATCCGGAGGGCATCCTGATCCTGGACTTTCATACACCCCGGTATTACAGCGAGGTGCTTGGGGATGCCTCCATCGCAGAGACCCGGGAGGATATGGCCATGATCTGGGAGAATGAGGAGTCGGAGGACGGACTGCACCGCCTGTATCTTACCATCTTCCGGGAGGACGCGGACGGCAGGTATGAGCGTTTCGAGGAGCTTCATCTGCAGCGGGGCTATACCCCGGAGGAGATGAAGGCCCTTGCGAAGAAGGCAGGACTTGTGGATATCCGGTTCTATGACGGATATACGGACCGTCCCGCAGCAGCGGAGAGTGACCGGATCGTTATGATCGCCCGGGAACACGGGAAGTCCGCAGCACGGAATCAATAAAACAGGAGAGACTCCTGAAAGAGGAGCGTGAATTAAGAAGATGAAGGACGAATTACTGACCGGCATGGCTGCCGGAAATGAGGTGCGCTTCTTTGCGGCCTACACAAGAGATCTGGTGGAGGAGGCACGGAAGATCCATAACACCAGTCCCATCGCAACTGCGGCACTGGGCAGGACCCTGACGGCCGGAGCCATGATGGGGGCCATGTGCAAGAATGATACGGATGTACTGACCATCCAGCTGGCAGGGGACGGCCCCATGAAGGGTGTGACCGTAACCGCAAATGCGGCTGCCGAAGTGAAGGGTCTGGTACGGGAGCCGGGAGTGATCCTGCCGGCAAATGCCGTGGGACACCTGAATGTGGGTGGTGCCATCGGTAACGGCGTGCTCCGGGTCATCAAGGATATCGGTCTGAAGGACCCCTATGTCGGGCAGACGGAGCTGGTGTCCGGTGAGGTGGCAGAGGACCTGACCTACTACTTTGCGGCAAGCGAGCAGATCCCGACCTCCGTAGGTCTTGGGGTGCTTCTGAATAAGGAAAACTATGTGGAGCATGCCGGTGGATTTATCATCCAGCTGCTTCCCTTTGCCACGGATCAGACCATTCGCTGGCTGGAGGAGGTTCTGGAAGGGGTTCACTCCGTGACGGAGTATTTCGCGGACGGGTATTCCATCGAGGATCTGGTGCATGTACTTCTCGGAGCAGATGCGGTGATCGAGCGCCGGATCGAGCCGAAGTATCGCTGTGACTGCAGCCGGGCCCGGGTGGAGAAGGCGCTGATCTCTCTGGGACGAAAGGAACTGGACGAGATGATCCGGGACGGAGAACCCGTGAATCTGCACTGCGACTTCTGTAATAAGGACTACACCTTCTCCATCGAGGACCTGAAACGACTGGTTTAAATTGCACAGGCAGAGCATTTGACTTAGAACACAACATAAGAACGAGAGGATACGAACATGTTGTTTAACTTACTTAAGGATAGCATTCCGGAATGGCTGATTCCCACCATCGGGGCAATTCTCGGCTTTGTGATCACCTGGCTGCTGCTTCGGAAGCCCTTTAACTTCCTGCCGAAGGACGGGGGAAAGAAGGTGGAGACACCGGACGGGAAGATCATCGTGATCAATGATAAGTCCAGCGGCAAGACCACGGGCGTGGGCGTGGTATTCGTCCCCGTGTTCCTGTTGATGTCCATCCTGTTCCTGCCCCTTGGCGCGGAAATGCTGATCAACCTGGGACTTATGCTTCTGATGATGTTGACGGGATACCTGGATGATGCTTCCACCGTTCCCTGGGGAGAGCTGGTCAAGGGACTTCTGGATCTGGTGATCTCCATCGCGGCGGTTGTAACATTTCTCTGCTTCCACAGCTCGGATATCGGCTTCTTCGGAACCGGCTTCCACCTTTCGGTGGTGGTCTACGGAATCCTGGGCGTGGTCCTGATGTGGGCTTCCATCAATGTGACCAACTGCTCTGACGGCGTGGACGGTCTCTGCGGAAGCGTTTCGGTCGTGACCTTTGCGGCTTACTTCCTGATCTTCCGGGAGGTTATGCCTACCTACGCATGGATGGGAATCCTGCTTGCGGCAGTGCTCCTTGCGTATCTTTGCTTTAACTGGAACCCCAGCAAGGTCCTGATGGGAGATGCGGGTTCCCGGACCATCGGATATCTGCTGGCACTGCTGGCCATGCACAGCGGACATCCCTTCATCTTCCTGCTGATGTCCATAGTATTCATCTTTGACGGAGGAATGGGCCTCATCAAGGTATCGCTGATCCGGTATCTGAAGATGAAGAATGCATTTAAGAATATACAGTTTCCGTTTCATGATCATATGAGAAAACGGCTCGGCATCCCCATCAAGAAGATCGTACTGATCTTCGTGGCGATCCAGATCGTTTTCTGTCTGCTGGCGTGGCTGGCAGTCTCCATATGGTAAAGGTTAACCTTGTGACAGAAATTTGAGAAAAAGATGAAAATAGTACTGTCCCAGATAGTGCACTTGTGGTATAATGTGACTTGGGGTCGCTTAAGAGAAATCTGAGCGGAAAGAAACAAGCAACATGGGTTACTTACATTTATGAAGGAGGTACTTTTGGGTATGGAAAACAGGAAGAACTATGTGATCCTTGAGAAGGATTCATGGATGATCGAGCTCCGTCCGCGTAACAACACGCATGAGGGAGAACCCAATATGAAGGTTTGGGTTATGAGGGACGGACAGGAAGTGGCGCAGTTTACCGATCATTACCGTGGGTACGGGCATTACAAAGATCACGAAGAACTCCTTCCACCGGAGATCAGTGAAGCTTCCAAGAAGGCATGGGACAAGCTGAAAGAGGCACCGTTTGATGATGCCATGTTTGATGCTTTGAAGCAGATGCTGAGTGAATAGATCCGTTTCAAAAAGGGACTTGACCTTACGGTCAGGTCCCTTTTTAATTCAACGTTCATGGGGATTTAAGGATTCCTTAATAATCTCTTCCTATAATGAGGCTATCAGACATCGGAGGAAAAGGAGAGAATCCCATGAGTAACTACAGAAAATTCATGCTTCTTTGGGCAGGGGAGTTGGTTTCAAGTATCGGCGGAGGCCTGACCAGCTTCGGATTGGGGATCTATATCTTCCAGCAGACCGGAAATGCATCCGGCATGGCCCTTATGACACTGCTGGCGTTTCTTCCGGGACTCCTTCTGAAGGTTCCGGCAGGTGTGCTTGCGGACCGGTATGACCGAAGACTTCTTATGATGATCGGAGACGGCTGCTCCGGTCTCGGCGTGCTTTTCATCCTGCTCTGTATGCTGGGCGGGGAAGCAGAGCTCTGGCAGATCTACCTGGGTGTGATCGTAAGCTCGGTCTTCTCGGCACTTCTGGAGCCTGCATTTACGGCAACCATCACGGACCTTCTTACGAAGGAACAGTTTTCCAAGGCAAATGGACTGGTATCCATGGCAGGAAGCGCAAGATATCTTTTCTCCCCGATCCTGGCAGGCTTTATCCTTTCCTTCAGTGATATCAAGGTAATCCTGATCATTGATATCTGCACCTTCTTCCTGACCATAGCTGCGGCAGCGGTCGTAAGAAAGAACATCGCGGTGAAGGAGGTGGAGAGAAAGCCCTTCCTGCAGAGCATGAAGGAGGGGTGGAGCGTGATCGCAAAGACGAAGGGTCTGTTCCTTCTCATCCTTCTTTCAGCGGCGGTGACCTTGTTCATGGGAGTGTTCCAGGTGCTGGGGGAGCCCTTTGTTCTTTCCTTTGCTGATTCAAAGACCCTCGGGATCATTGAGTCAGTTGCAGCCTCGGGTATGCTTTTCACGGGAGTGATCCTGGGCGTCCGGGGAATCCGGAAAAACTTTACGAAGATGCTTTGTATCGGTCTGTTCATATCCGGGATTGGAATGGCCTTCTTCGGAGTATTCAATAATTCCGTGCTCATCGCCATATCAGGATTCGTGTTCTTTGCAGCGCTTCCCATCGCAAACAACAGTCTGGATTACCTGGCAAGGACCAACATCCCGGAGGAATACCAGGGAAGAGCCTGGGGCTTTATCGGTTTTATCTCGCAGATGGGTTACGTGATCGCATATGCCCTTTCGGGGATCACTGCGGATGCGGTCGGAGCCATGACCGGCGGCGGTGTCGGAAAGGGAGCTGCTCTTACCATCATGGCTTCGGGGATCGGGCTTGCCATGATCGCGGTTGCCATGTCCAGAGTCCGGAGGATCCGGGAACTGGAGCGGAGCGCAGAGGTCGGAGTCTACGGGGCTCCGAAGACAGAATAGTTTATGATACCGGTCATGGTGGATCAGCGGTCACCGTGGCCGGTGTTTTCTTTATGAAATCATGAAATTCTGTAAGATTTTCATTGAAAAAGATGGATTTTCGGGCATAATAGAATTGATGCAATATAAGCGTCTGAAAGCGAAGGAGGTATTTACGCTATGAAGAGGTTTGATATCGTGAATGGTCCGCAGGGTGTGTCTGCAATTATTCAGGGTTGCATGCGGATGCCCGATCTGACGAAGGAAGCTGCGGCTGAGGTAATACGTACCGCATATGAGTGCGGTGTGAATTTCTTTGATCATGCAACCTGCTATGGCATGGGGGAAGCAGAGGTACGGTTCAGCGAGGCATTTTTGCTGACGGGGCTTTCCCGGGAGGACATTTATATCCAGAGCAAATGCGGTATCTGCCCTGACCGGCAGGAGTTTGACTGGACGAAGGAGAACATCCTCTCCAGCGTGGACGGGATCCTGGAACGCCTGAAGGTTGAGTATCTGGATACCCTGCTGCTGCACCGGCCGGATATGCTGTTTGATCCGGAAGAGGTGGCAGAGGCCTTTGACATCCTGGAGCAGGCCGGTAAGGTGAAGTGGTTCGGCGTCAGCAATCTGGTGCCCATGCAGACGGAGCTTCTGAAGAAGTACGTGAAGCAGCCCCTTATCATCAATCAGGTGCAGCTGTCTCTGGAGCAGTCGCAGCTGATCGATCAGGCCCTTTACATGAATAACAAGACCACGGACATGTCCATCAACCGGGATGGAAATGTGCTGGATTACTGCCGGTTACATGATATAACCATTCAGGCATGGTCACCGCTGCAGGTGGGTATGTTCGGCGGTTCCTTTATCGATAACCCGGATTTCCCGGAGCTGAACAAGGTGCTGGGAGAGCTGGCAGAGCGTGAAGGCGTGACCAAAGCGGCCATCGCCATCGCATGGATCCTTCGCCATCCGGCGAAGATGCAGGCCATCATCGGCTCCATGAGTCCCGTGCATATACGGGAAGCCTGTGCGGCAGCGGATGTGACGCTTTCGCATCATGACTGGTATCAGCTGTATCTGGCAGCAGGAAAGTTCCTGCCGTGATGTGGTACATTTGAAACGGATAAACTTAACTGGTGAAAGAAGGAAAGCAGATGGACGGGCAGATGAACGAGCAGGTGGAAGAGTCCGGAAAGAAGGGTAAAGGGGCGCTGATCGCGGCCCTGGCAGTCATCATACTGCTGGCCGGGGGGCTCACTCTCTGGTTTTTCGTGTTCAAAGATAAGAATACACCGGAGAGTGTGGCACAGGAGATTCTGAATGCATCAGAGAAAAAGGACTGGAAGACGATCATAGATAAGACACCGGATGAGGCTCTGGATGTGCTTCTCGACGTTGATGCAGAGGTCCTGCAGAAGAAGGGGATATCCACCGTAAAGGAGCTGCGTGACTGGGCAGTGAGTCATACGGCGGATGTACCGGACCCCATGAACGGAAAAGGAGTCAAGGGCTCAAAGGTCGATGAGGTGGTACGTATGACCACAAAGGAGTATATCGACACCTTCCTGGCCGGGGAAGGGGATAATGCATATTATTCGTTCCTGAAAAAACAAAGTGAGATCGCGGTTGTCAAGGTCAGCTATGTGATGGTTGACGCGGATAAGGAATTGGAGCGTAAGGACAGCGTGGTTGAGTATGAAAGGAACGGAACATGGTATCCGCTGTCCGGGCTTATCGTGGTGGACGGTATGCTTCGGACAATTGAGTAAGTAAGCAGAGTTTCTTGGAATCTGGAAATTGGAGACACATATGATATCAGAACATGAATGGAAGCTTATGATCGAAGGGAAGCTGTATGCCCCCTGGAAGGTGGGCGGTGATTCCTGGGCGAGAGTGCATGCGGCTCAGAAGAAGTTTAACGAATCGGAATTCTGGCACGACAAGTCCGCATTACAGGAGCTGAAGAAATGCTTCGGTCAGGCACCGGAGGATCTGGTGCTGACTCCGCCGGTTTACTTTGACCACGGAAACCGGACCTACTTCGGAAAGCATTTTTATGCGAATACGGATCTGACCATCCTGGATGAAAACTATGTACGGTTTGGGGACAATGTATATCTGGCGCCACACGTCAGCATCTACACCGCGGGGCATCCGATCGCCGCTGAGGTTCGGAATGAGGACCTGGAATATGCGAAGCCGGTGACCATCGGTTCGGATGTGTGGATCGGCGGAAATGTGGTGATCAACCCGGGAGTCACCATCGGGGATGATGTGGTGATCGGTTCCGGTTCGGTCGTGACGAAGGATATCCCGAGTCATGTGATCGCAGCAGGAAATCCCTGCAGGGTGATCCGTCCGATCACGGATGAGGACCGGGAGTATTGGAGAAAACAGCAGGAGGAATATGAGGCATAGTCCGTGTCATCCTGAGGAGCAACACGACGAAGAATCCCTTCACAACTATACAGGAGTTAGTAAACGACTATGAAAGAAGAATTAATACTACTGGAAGAAAAGGACCTTCCGGTAATGGCAGAGTTATACAGAGTTTCATTTCAGGGGGAGCCGTGGAATGATGACTGGAGTGATCCGGTACAGCTGATGGAATACATGAAGGAGATCTCCGGGAATCAACATGCACTGAACTTCGGTCTTCTGATCGACGGAAAGCTTTCGGCCATGTCCATCGGAATGATCCGCCACTGGTGGGAAGGAACCAATTACAATATCGAAGAGCTCTGTGTGGCTCCGGAGTACCGCGGGCAGGGAATCGGGACCCGGTTTCTGCAGATGATCGAGGAAGAGATACAGGATAGAGGCCTGGCCGGAATCTTTCTCCAGACGGATAGCGATAAGCCCTCCTACCGGTTTTATCATAAGAATGAATTCAAGGATCTGGATACGCACGTGAGCCTGTACAAATCCCTTCGGAAAGAGTAAAAAAACTCTAAAAAAATACTTGAAAACAATTTTTAATTAAGTTAGCCTTCTCTTTGGACGTCCGAATCCATGAAAGAGGAGGCTTTTTACATGAACAAAGAAGAACTGCACAGGGTGATCGCTGAGAGTACCGGAAATGAGAGTAACATCTGCCAGATCACTGCCGTAAGGAACGGTGAGATAGTCTATGAGGACTGCTGGCACGAGTTTCAGTCGGAGGATGCCATGAATGTTAATTCCGTGACCAAGGGCGTGATGGCCCTGCTTGCCGGAATCGCGCTGGATCAGGGCAGCATTAAGAGTGTGGATCAGAAGGTGATGGATTTCTTTCCGGATTACAAAGTGAAGCGCGGGGAGAAGACCATCTATGATGTTACGGTCCGCCACCTCCTTACCATGACAGCACCCTACAAGTATAAGTCGGAGCCCTGGAAGAAGGTATGTACCTCGGAGGACTGGACCCTGGCGGTGCTGGACTTTCTGGGAGGCCGGAAGGGGATTACCGGAGAATTTAAGTATGCGACACTGGGTATCCAGATCCTGGCAGGTGTGATCGAGCGGGCAACGGGAGAGAAGTGTATCGATCTTGCGAATAAGTATCTTTTTACACCACTGGGAATCCCGGAGCATATGCTGCACGGAGACAGCTCGAAGGAGGACCAGTTCGACTTCTTTATGAACAGGAACCCGAGGAAGAATGAGTGGTACTCCGACCCACAAGACACCGTGACCGCCGGCTGGGGTCTCTGCCTCTCGGCGCGGGATATGGCGAAGCTGGGGGATATGGTAATGCACGGAGGCGTGTATGGCGGAAAGCAGATCATTTCCGAGACATACATCCGTGAGATGCTAACGCCGTATCAGAAGCTGGGAGAACGATTCGGCTTCATGAACTACGGATACCTCTGGTACAAGCCCTTCGATGACCGGGAAGTATATGCGGCCATCGGGGACTGCGGGAACATCATTTATGTGAATCGGGAGAAGGAGATCTCCGTAGGTATAACCGGAACCTTCAAGCCCAGGATATTTGACCGGGTGGAATTCATCGAAGAGAAGGTGCTGCCGGTGATTGGATGACAAAAATAGGGACGGTTCTTAGCTTTTTAAGAACCGTCCCATTTTTTAGAACTTCTTCCTGCGGTTTAGCTTTGCCATGGAAGCAAGCGTCGGGATCTTCATGGGGCAGATATCCTCGCAGGCCAGGGATTTGGAACAGCCCTTTGCAAAATGTTCCTCATATTCCCTTTGGATATTTTCTTTATGCTCTGCGCTGCGGGATGCAATGAGATATGCATCATTTGCGAATTCCGCGCCGTAAAACTTCTGCCCTTTGGAATAATTCGGGCAGACCTCCAGGCAGAGCCCGCATTTCAGACATTTTGCTGCAAGATACTGATGCTCATGCTCTTTTGCATCCGTTGGCTGATAGGCTTCGATATATGCGTTTGCACGTTGCAGATTCTCGAAGATGATGCTCCGGTCCACCAGTAGATCGCTGACGGTGGGAAACTTCCGGAGAGGCTCCAGCGTGATCTCATCCTGTGGAAGGTCTCTTAGAAATGTCTCACAGGCGAGAGCCAGATGTCCGGAGATCACCATGGCGCATCCGCCGCACATTCCCTGCAGACAGGAGCATTCCCAGGAAATCACTTCGGCTTTGTTCCCCTCAATATCATACAGATCATCAGCATAATTCAGGTCATCCAGCATCGCGGCAACGGATTTATCTCCCGGGCCGTCGTAGGAAAAGGTCTGCCAGTAGGGCTCCGAAACGGGAGACTGCTGTCGTAATATCTTAACTCTCATAGGTACCCTCCTGATCCGGCCTTGTGCTGATCCTTCCGTCTGTGCAGGAAAGGATGGTTGCTGCCCGGTATTCTTCCTTCGTCTCCGGATGATCCCTCCGAATATGTGCGCCGCGGGTTTCCTTCCTGCTCTCTGCAGCAGTAAGGGTAGCCTTGGCCAGCGTCAGGATTCCTTTGATGCTGTAATTGAAGTAAGGCAGCTCCGAGGCGTCAAAGCGCAGCTTGTCCGCAGTGTCCAGCATGAAGGATACTTCATCGATCCCCTGCTTCAGTTCTGCCTCTTCACGGACGATTCCCAGCCGGTCATGCATCAGCTCGGCCAGAAGCTTTCTTACATGCATGACGGAGAACCCCTTCTCTATGGCATATCCGGCTTCCAGCTTCTTCTGATCCTCTGCCAGAGAAGCCGAAAGGTCGGGAGCCCCCGGACTTCCTTCTGCTTCCGCGATGGAGCGGGCTGCGATCCTTCCGCTATATATAGCGGCGAGAAGTGAATTTCCGCCCAGACGGTTGGCTCCGTGGTACATGGAGGCGCATTCGCCCACAGCATAAAGATTCCTTATATTTGTTTCGTGGTTCAGCTTCACGGCCAGTCCGCCCATAAAGAAATGCACGGACGGTTCCACCGGAATTCTTTCCTTTGAAATGTCGATCCCGCGGTATTTCATGCAGAGATCGTAGATCTCGGGGATCCGTTCCAGGATCTTCTTTTTTCCGAGAAATGTCACATCCAGGAATACGGGCCGTTTCAACTCGTACATCGTTCTGGAAACCACATCACGGGGCATGAGGTTGCCCGCTTCCCCGTACAGATCCTCCATGAAGTAGATGCGTTTCCCGCCATCTTCATAATACAGCCGTCCGCCTTCACCCCGGGCAGCCTCCGAGATCAGCATCTTCTTCTGTCCCGTGAGGATCGTGGTGGGGTGATACTGGATGAATTCCAGATTCTTCAGTTCCGCACCCTGAAGGAAGAGCATCCCGGCCGTATAGCCGTCGCATTGGGTGGAACCGGTGGTTTTTCCGAAAAGTGCATTCTGTCCGCCGGTGGCTATCACAACCGCATCTGCGGTTATATCCTCCAGCTTCCGTGTTCCTTCGTTGAAAAGTCTTGCACCGTAACAGATCCCATCGCGGATCAAAGCAGAGTGGAAATCTGTCCAGAGAAGTCGTTTGATCAATCCCTGTCCCTCATAACGCCGGGCTTCCATGACGAGGGCGGTTACGATCTGCTTCCCTGTGGAGGCACCGCAATAACAGGTGCGCCTGTGGGACTGACCGCCAAAGGCCCGCTGATCGATCTTACCTTCCTTCGTCCGCGTGAATACCGTGCCAAGGTGCTCCAGCCATTCCAGAATCTCAGGAGCGGCCGTGCAGAGCCCGGTTACAGCTTTTTTGCCTGCCAGATAACATCCGCCCTTCAGTGTATCCTCGATGTGGGATTCTATGGAATCCTGCTCATTTTTATGATCCAGTGCAGCATTGATACCGCCTGCCGCCAGAACGGACTGGGCCCGTTCAGAGGGGAAGGGGGAAACCAGAAAAACCTCTATTCCTTTGGAAGCGCACTCGATGGCCGTGGTCAGGCCGGAAATCCCGCTTCCGATCACCAAAACCTTTTTCATACTTGTCTCCTTCAGAATTCAGGTGATTGTTCAACAGTTCACGACAATCAATTCGCCTTGCTTTGTTTGCTTTCATGGGGTGCTGAAGAGATATAGCTTCGCATATGCATATGTGATCAAAATGGATGCTGCGATAAAGAGAAGTCCCAGGACAATCCACAGGATTCTATCCAGCCGCCTCTGGGTTTTTCTTGATGAAAGTGCACCCAGAGTGATCAGGGCCCGTGAGAAGGACAGGGCGATATGCAGGAGTACGGTTCCGTAGCAAAGGATCGCAGCCGTAACATTCAGGATAAAGAACCACAGGCTCCCGTCCTGACGGGCGAGGAGCTTTTCTGCGAGACCAACATGAAAGAACAGAAGCAGGATCATCAGAAACCCGCTGATCCGTTGAAGAAGAGTGGACATGTTCTCCCGCGGGTACGGGCTGATCCTTTTCCCTTCATGCGATATGAAGATCATATAACAGCTGATCAGAATATGTAGGATAGCAATTGCGCCGCATATTTTCGCTATGATCTGAAGATGGGTCCAAACATCTCCGCCGACAACCACATAGCAGACTTCCGTCACCACATGCGTGAGACAGACGGCGGAAAGCAGAAGCCCAAGAACGGCATTTATCTTTTTCAGTCCCATAGGCTGCTTGACTCCTCCTTTAGGTATAGATAAATTATACCAGTTTTTCCGGATTGACAAAAGGGAAAAGTGATGTTAAAATGACGCCAAGTCACTAAATGACGCGAAGTCATTTTATGTGTACAATTGAGAGGATAGACGCTATGCCAAAGGTCAGTGAAGAGTATTATGAGAAGAAGCGGTGTGAGATCATCGATGCAGCTTACCGTGTGTGCGTCCGGAAGCCGATCTCATCCGTGGAAATGAAGGATATCATTGCGGAGACCGGATATTCCCACGGCGCTATCTACCGGTATTACAAGGATCTGGACGAGGTGCTTCATGATCTGGTGATCCGGGTGAATTCCGAGAATCGGGTCGATGAGAAGCTGGATCAGATCCTGAAGAAAGCGGGTACGAAGAACTGGAAGGCCGGCGTCCGAAAGACCTGTGAGATGCTGGCGGATCACCTTACGGAAATGGGAACGGATCTTCTGAAGCTGTCCATTTACAGTGATGTGCTGGCCATGAGCGATCCGGAACGGGTCAGCCGGATCACGGAGAAGCTGGGTTTAGATGAGCAGAGTCCGCTGATCTCTGTTGCGGCTGCCATGGGAGCTTACTTTACGAGGGTGATCAGGGAACAGAAGCTAAGGCCCATGAAATCTGTGGAGGAGATCCTCCAGTTTATGATCGCAACCTATCACGGGATCATAAACGGATACGTGCTTTCGGAATGCTTCCGGGGAGAAACGGTGAAAGGGAAGTATGACCCGAAGACCATGTTTTCCTGTCTCGCGGAATCGGTAATATTGATGATGGACCGTGCGTAGCATGACAAGCCCATGCTATTCTGAGCCTGCAGGGCGAAGAATCCCCCGGACTTTGCCTCAGGATATAATGAGAAAGAAGGTATAAGATGAGAATTCATACATTCGGAGATAAGACGAAGCAACCGGTGATGCTGATCCATGGTATGCTGAACCCGTGGCAGATCTGGGAGACGGCCATCGAGGTTTTTTCAAAAGAATACTATGTGATCGTTCCGGAACTGGATGCGCACACGGAAGAGGAGACAACCACGTTCCAATCCATTGAGAAGGAGGCGGAGGAACTAAGGCGATATCTCATGGAGAATACCGGCGGACACCTCTTCCTTCTCGGAGGGCTTTCCATGGGAGGACGTATCGCGGCTACACTGGCCGGACTTCCGGGGATCCGTGTGGAGAATCTGGTTCTGGACGGAGCACCGCTTCTTAAGGTATCGAAGCTGATGGTTGGGTTCATGAGGAAAGCCTATGTCGGGATCATCCGCAAATCCAGGAGGAGAGATCCCAAGGTGCTGGCATCAGCGAAGCGGGATTTCCTGCCGGAGAAGTACATTCCTGATTATCTGAAGGTTGCAGACCATATGGAAGAGGAATCGATACGGAACATCCTGGACAGCGTGTTCAGTGCATTTGCATATAAGAAGTATAGCGAAGACTGCAGAATCCTCTTTCTGCACGGGACGAAGGGAAATGAATCCGTATCCAAAAAGGCTGCGGTAAAGATGAAGAGTATCAACCCGCAGACCGAGATCATGTGTTTTGAAGGCTATGCGCACGCACAGCTGGCCAGCTTTGAGCAGGAAAAATGGGTTACTACAGTAAGCGAATGGTTATCAAAATAAGAGCTTTTCTTGGCCGGTACATGTGGTAAGGAAGAAACTATTATGAGTTGGTTTGACCAAGATAGTAAAAATCAAAGGAGATTGATCATTGATAGTAATCGTTAATGACGCAGAAAAAAAGAAACGGATCGCACGAACCATACTGGAAGCCCTTCCGGAATGGTTTGAAGTGGAAGCAAGCCGGGAGCAGTATATCGCGGAGAGCCCGGACCGGATCATGGTGGCATCCTTTGACGGGGATACGCCCACAGGATTCCTTAATCTGAAAGAGACGGGGAAGGAGACGGTGGAGATCGCAGTGATGGGAGTCCGGAAGGAGTACCACCGTCACGGTTTGGGAAGACAGCTTTTCGAGAAGGCAAAGGAGATCGCAAGAGACCAGGGCTATTCCTTTATGCAGGTGAAGACTGTGAAGATGGGAATGTATGAGGATTACGACCGGACCAACCGGTTTTATCTCAGCCTCGGCTTCAAGGAGTTCGAAGTGTTCCCGGAGCTCTGGGACGAGGCAAACCCCTGCCAGATCTATGTGATGACCACGGACTGAGTAGATTATCAAAATGAGGCACGAGTAAACTGAGGGCTGTAGTCTGATAGCCACAATGTCGTTAAGACATGAAAAAATCATGTCATTCTGAGGAGCGTAGCGACGAAGAATCCCTTCGAAGAGAAGAAAGCTTCGTTGTTGCGCTCCTCTTGATTTCAGACCATCCTTCGTATGTAACATTGTGCTTAAATTTGTTCTTGCAGTTTGCGGATTGATTGTGTATAATATATCAAAAAGATATATCAAACAGAGGCAAAAACAGATAGATAGAGTTGCTACAGATGTGAGGTTATGGCATGAAAAAGAAGGAGACCGGCAAAGTGAGCATATGGTACATTATTCTGAAAATCGTGATGATCGTGCTGATCGTATTCTTTCTTACGGATGCGGTTATGCAGTTTATATCCTACAGGTTCTATAAGGGGAACTGGAGGAAGGATGAGGTGGCGTATCAACCTGAGAAAATCGAGTATAACGAAGAACTGACCGGCTATGGCTACAATCTGGAGAAGGAGTCGGACAGGATCGTTCTTTTCTTCGGTGGTTCCATGTATATCGCATATAATACGGTGGGAATGTACGGAGGAAAGTTCGACTGTCCTTTCCTTTCCGTGGATTACTATGGTTCCCAGGACAGCAAAGGGAAAATGAATTTGAGGACCATGCAGAAGTCGGCAGAAGATCTCTATGATTATGCCGTGGCAAAGTACCCGGGAAAGGATGTCTACATCATTGGCCACAGCTACGGATGCGGCATGGCGGCATATCTGGCCAGCGTAAGGGAGTGTAAGCATCTCTTCCTGGCTTCCGGCTACCGGACCAGCGCGGATATGTACAATAAGATCATTCCCATTTTCTGGGGACCGCTTACAGTCTTTATCAAGAATAACGTCCGGGTGGATCTCTATGCGGAAAGCACCACCTGCCCGGTGACAGTGATCGGTTCAGATGCGGATACAACCCTGGATGACAAGCTGCAGCAGAAACTGGCGGACTGCTATAAGGATGCGGATTGCAAGATATTTCACGGGATATCCCATGAGGATTATTTCACCACGGAGGAAGTGGTGGAATATGTGAGAGGAATCATGGATTAAAATGAGTATTGCTAAATTCAGGCTGGTTCTCGTTGGCTACCATGTTGTTAAGACAAGAAAAAGGTCTGTCATTCTGAGGAGCGTAGCGACGAAGAATCCCTTGATTTTGTTAGGAGAGTCTTTGGCTCGATTCTCTAGCCTGCAGGAATCTCTGGAATCGCCAGCCTGCCATGTGGGCAAGCTTCAGATTCACGGCAACACCCAATACGCCGGTGATGATACCGATAATCGAAGAAGCACCCATCGGTATAAGTGGCACGGATCTTACGATCAGGTAGATACTTGGCGGGATCGAGAGAATACTGGTATACAGGGCAGGGATATATCTACGGATCAGCAGGGCCTGCGCTATATGGATGAAGAGGTGTAGGGTGAAGCCCAGCAGCCCGCCGAACCAGAGCCCAAGAAGGACCGGACTCATGGTAAGGTCCGCAAGCAGACAAATGATGATCAGAAGGATCAGTTCCTCGTAAACTGCCATCGCCATACCGGCGGTGGTTATTTCTTTGTACGGGGCAAGGATTCTTGTTGCGGAAGGAAAGCGCTCTATGATCCGGTCATAGTTTCGCCGGATCCAGCTTGTGATCCCGACCACCTCCTCCATGTCGTGGAAGATGAAGATAACTACCAAAAGCCAGATGTATTTATCCATAGATTCCGTCCTTTCGATAAGTGACACTTTCTTACTTTACAAAAGTGACACATGTGTGTATCTTATAATCAAATGGTAATATCAAAGAAATCGCTTGTCAATGCAGTGAGAGTAAGATACACAATCTTTGCTGACTGTGTCACTTTTGGAGGAAAAATACAATATGAATGAGTCCCGAAATCCGTCGGCCGTACGGTCGAAACAACAGATCATAGACGCACTTCTCGCTTTGATGGAAAAGTATCCGTACAGTGAAATCAGCGTGAAGCAGATCGTTCTGGAAACGGATCTGGTCCGCAAGACCTTTTACCGCAATTTCTCTTCGAAGGATGATGTGCTGAATGCATACATCAACCAGGAAATCTACGCATATACGCAGGCATTGTTGGAGAAGCCGGAGGAACCGCTGGCGGTGATCTTCGACTTCTGTGAGAAGAACCGGAAGCTGCTTTCGCTTCTACATAGGAACAATATGCTGTATCTGTTACTTCTCCAATTGAATGAGGTGATCCCGGTGATCAATGATACGACCGACATGGAGAAGAATCCGTTCAAGCTTCTGATCGGAGAACTGGAGCCGGATTACCTGATCGCATTTAATGTGGGTGCGATCTGGAACGTGATCTTCAAATGGGTGGACCGCGGAATGACGGAACCGCTGGAGGATGTGAAGGCGGTGCTGGGGCAGTATATCGCAAGACTTAACCCACCACGGTAAAGGAAAAAAACAAAATGTTATCTTTAGTAGTTAACTGGGTTGACAGGGATTAAAAATGGGATGATAATTTGTATCAAAAGGATATATCGGATTAAGGATATGGAGGAACGCGTATGGCAAGAGAGAGAAAGATCGATATGGTTATCCTGGGTCTCCTCAGTCATGAAGATCTGACCGGATATGATATCAAGAAGCGGATCGACGGAGCCATCAGCTTCTTCTGGAAGGGAAGCTTCGGAAACATCTATCCGGCGCTGAAGGATATGGAGAATCAGAAACTGATCGAAAAGCACGATACTTCCGTGGGTGGCAGAGAGAGGATCACCTACCATATCACCGGGGATGGGAAGGCAGCACTAACGAAGTGGCTTAAGGACGAGCATGCCGGGAATGAGCTCCGGTATGAAACTCTGCTGAAGCTCTTCTTCGGCGGAGCGGAGAAGAAGGAAGTGACGCTCCACAACATCGAGGTATTTGAGGCAGAGATCCGTCGGGAACTGAAGATCCTGAAAACCTATGGAGAGAACCTGAAGCAGCGGCTGGAGGTGGAGGATCACCTGTATTACTACCTTGCGGTATCCTTCGGGATCGACACCTATGAGGCTTATCTGAAATGGTGCGCAAAGGCAAAGAGGACGCTGAAGGGATACGGTAGTAAATCTGCAGAACAGGGCATATTGTAATCATTGCATGGAATGATAATCTTAGGGTTTCCAGCCCAATATCATCATATAATATCATAAATTGGCTTGACATAGCCGTACGGCGATAATTATAATGAAATTCAGGAATAACGTCGTACGGCTATTTTAAGAGAGGGTGCTACTTCATGAAGATCAATAATGCAAAGGCATTTGGCGAAATGATTAAGCTGAAAAGAAAGAAACTGGGCTATACACAGAAATATATCTGTGAGGTAAGCGGAATCAGCGCCAGTTATATTTCTGACCTTGAAAATGGAAAGAGTACCATAGAACTGGGGAAAGCAATCTATCTTGCGAATCTGCTGGGGATCGATGTGGAGCTGAAGGAAAGGGGATAGTTATGAAGTGTCTTTCCGTATATCTGGAGATTCAAGGCGAACAAAAACATGTAGGGGATATTACAGGTACTTCGTATCTGGATGCTTCCTTTTGTTATTCCGAGGATTATCTTGACGCTTCTTATGCAACTCCGATCTCGGTCTCGCTTCCGCTTTCTGAGTCCCCATTTTCTCCTGAAAGAACAAAGTGTTTCTTCGAAGGTTTGCTTCCGGAGGGCTTCTCAAGAAAAGCAGTATCCAATTGGATCAAGACGGATGAGGCAGATTATATTACAATCTTATCTGTTCTTGGAAGAGAGTGCCTGGGTGCAATAAAGATCGTGGAGGATGATCATGATACCGGAGAGGATGGTTATGAACTTCTCTCTATGGCTCGGGTAAAAGAGCTCGCCGGGGAAGGAGCAACGAAAGCTACGCAGATTCTGATGGAGACACATTTGTCTCTGGCAGGTGCAACCGGGAAGGTAGGTCTTTTTTACGATGAAGAAAAAGGAAACTGGTATCTTCCGAAGGGGAATGCTTCCAGTACTCATATCGTCAAGCAAAGTCATGTAAGACTGTCGCAGATCGTGCTGAATGAGCAACTCTGTATGTTGACAGCAAAGGGCATAGGGATCGATGTCCCGGAGAGTTTTATCATCAATACCGGGAAGGGGGCGGATGACGAAATCCTTTTTGCCATAAGACGGTTTGACCGGACCAACGGTAGTGGTCGATTTTATAATAATCTGCAGATTCCACTACGGCTTCATCAGGAAGATATGGCTCAGGCAATGGGCATACCGGCAAGTGAAAAGTACGAACGGGAGCCGGCAAGTTATCTTCGCAGAATGTTTGATGTGATAAGAGAAAATGCCGTGGATCCCATCAATGAACAGCGCAGGCTTTGGAAACGGATCTGCTTTCAATTCCTGATCGGCAATACGGATTGTCATATAAAGAATCTGTCGTTGCTTTATAGTGAAGATCTGAAGAGGATCACGTTATCTCCGGCGTATGATATCGTATGTACAAAACTCTACAATCTGACCAATCAAATGAGCTTTTTCCTGGGCGGAGAGATAGATATGGATAAGATGAATCGATCCACATTCGGAAAGGCTTCGGAGGAGGTTGGACTTACGGAGCGTATGGCGTTATCTATATTTGATGAGGTGGCGGATCATTTTGAGAAAGCTCTGGACGGAGCGGCTTCTGAATTGTGTGAATCCGGGTTCTCCGAAGCGGTTGCAATGAAGGACAAGATCCTGACCTGCGGCGGATATGGAAAGATTTAAGAGTGTATCGCTTTCCGGGTACATGCATATTTCCGGAAAGAGATTCGCATGTGTTTTGAGAAGAGGAATATCAGAAATGATCGAATACAGGATCGCAACGGAAAAAGATATAGACCTTATGATGAGCAGTCGGCTGGAAATGCTCCGGGAAGTAAATGATCTCGCGGATGATTTTGTGTATGAAGATGCGTTCGTGGAGGAAAGCCGTCGGTACTTCCTGGAGGGAGACCAGACCACGGTCTTGGTACTGGACGGGAATCGGGTGATCGGATGCGGTACGATCTGCTATATCGTGATCATGCCTACATTTTCACATCCCACAGGAAAACGGGCGCACCTGATGAATGTCTATACCTCGAAGGATTACCGAAGGCAGGGAATCGGCAGGAAGATGGTGGATATGCTGATCAGGGATGCCTGGGGAAAAGGTGCAACGGAGATCAGCCTGGATGCAACAGAGGCGGGTAGACCGTTATATAAAAGGTGTGGTTTTGTCGATTCGGGAGAATGTATGGTGCTGGTGAAATAGCAGAAGTAGGAGGTAACACCTATGATTGAATACGGAAATGAAATAACGGCAGAAGAGTATATGGAGCTTCGGAGACTGGTAGGCTGGATGGAATTCCCGCTGGAAGAGGCGCAGGCCGGACTGGATAATGCGTATATGGTTATGTCGGTGAGAGACGAGGGACGGGCCATCGGCGTGATGCGGCTTCTCTGGGACGGAGGATATATCGCATTTATTTCAGATGTGATCGTTGCTCCGGAGTATCAGGGACAGGGCATCGGACGGAAGCTGGTGGAGGCCTGTATCGACAGGGTGAAAGCAGATATGAAGCCCGGCTATAAGGTGAAGATCAACCTGATGGCAGCGAAAGGGAAGGAACCCTTCTACGAGAAGTTTGGTTTCCTCCTTCGTCCGAATGAGAAGACCGGCGCGGGTATGGATCAGTGGTTCTTCGCGGAAGAGGAGTAAGGCCGAAACGGAGGATGTATCGATGGATCATTTTGTGGATGAAAGAGATTATAAGCTTCTTGAGAAAGACGGATATACATTTTTTGTTCTGATGCGGATCATGGGCGGAAACTGTAAGCTGCTTCTGTCCGATCATGAACGGTTGATCCTCTGCTTTACGGAGCCTCCCTTCCCGGTATGGATCTGGACTCCGGAGGATGCCACGGAAGAAGAAATGGAGAAGGCTTACCGGCTGGCAAAGGAGAATTCCCTGTTTGCAGACGGTTGCAGCTTCAATATCAAATATGAGTTGGCGGAGTATTTCATAAAAAGGGCGACAGACGACGGACGAAGCCTCACCATTTCTATGAATATGTATGCCTACGACTGTCCGGAACCGTTGGAACCGGAAGGGAACACGGATGGTGCCATCCACTGCAGCGGACCGGAGGATCTGGAGGAGCTGGTTCACTTTCAGGAACTGTTCCATAAGGAGATCGGTATCGATCAGAAGGATGCTGCGGGGTATCGCGCGGATGCAGAGGCGTTGATCAGCAGCGGGAATATGTACTTCTGGAAGGATGCGGAGGGGCATAACGTTGCAAGCTGCGCCTTTCAGCCGAACGGAAATATGGCCTCCGTCAATCTGGTGTACACCCATCCGGAGTATCGAAGAAAGCATTATGCGGAGCACCTGGTGTATCAGGTGACCCGGATCGTAAAGGACAAAGGATATGTGCCGATGCTTTATACAAATGCGGACTATGTGGCGTCCAATGCATGCTATGAAAAGATCGGATATGTACTGCGTGGAAAGCTCTGTACTGTAGGATAAAGGTTATCACGAAAGAAGGTACGTTATGGTTAGAGAAGCGAGAACAGAGGACCTTCCGGCGCTGCTGGAGTTATACCTGAATCTGCATGAGGACAGCATCCCGGAGACAAGCGCTCATCTCACGAAGACGTGGGATCAGATCATCGGAGACCCGAATCATCACCTGATCGTGAAGGAAATTGACGGGAAGCTCATTTCCTCCTGTGTGTGCGTGATCATTCCGAACCTTACCCGGAATGTGCGGCCCTACGCCTTTGTGGAAAATGTGGTAACCCACGCGGATTACCGGGGACACGGCTACGCCGGCGAGTGCCTGGCCTACGCAAAGACCATCGCAGAGAAGGAAAACTGCTATAAAATGATGTTGCTCACCGGCTCCAGGAAACCTGAGACACTCCGGTTTTACGAGAAGGCCGGCTACAACAGCAGCGATAAAACCGCTTTTATCCAGTGGTTGTAGATTTCATTACGAAGCGAGTAAGCGCGAAGTATGGAATAGGGGCATGGATACCCGAAATAATCCGGGACAGAATGGAGACAAGATATGGAGCTTGGCCTGAAGCGCGGAATGGTTGCGGTGGAACCCCACGATCCGCAGTGGGAAGTGACCGCGGCACAAACCATAGAACAACTGAAAAGTCTCCTGCAGGGAGTCGCGATCGATATACAGCATATCGGAAGCACAGCCATCCGGAGTATCGCTGCAAAGCCGATCATCGATATCGTTGTCGGTGTGAAGGATATTGATGAGATACTTGAGTTAAATCCTGAACTGGAAGCGAAGGGATTCATCTTCCGGGGACAGGATCTTCCGGATCAGTATCTTTATGTGTGCGGAGATGCGGATTCCCGAACGCATCATATCCATGTTGTACTTCATGACTCGATCTACTGGAATAATTACGTGAATATGCGGGATTATCTGAACTGCCATGGAGAGGATGCACGAGCATACTCTAAGTTAAAGGAGCGCCTGGCGAAGGAGTATCCGGAGGACCGGATCACCTATACCGAAAAGAAGAGGGCGCTGATCGATGAGATCCTGCGGAAGGCGATGGAATGGAGGGGCACGCAGATGAACTACTTTGTTGAAGGCTTGCAGGGCAGCGGGAAAAGCACGCTAGTCCGTAAGCTGACGGAAAAGCATCCGGCATATCAGGTATTCCGTGAGGGGGATTACAACCCGGTAGAGCTTGCCTGGTGTGCATATGTCAGTGAGAAGCAGTATGAAGCATATCTGGAGAAATACTGCTACACGCAGATCATGACGGATACCCCCGGTTTCTATAAGGATCTGGAACAGTATGAGATCTATAACAACCGTGTGTCGAAGGAGGATTTTAAAAGGATCATCTTCGACAGGTTCCGGAATTGGTCCGGGGACGGGCAGATCTTTGAGTGTTCGATCTTCCAGAACATCGTGGAGGACATGATCCTGTATCAGAACGCATCGGATCAGGAGATCCTTGAATTTTACAGGGAACTGGGCAAGCTCCTTGCGGATAAACAGCTGCACATCCTGTATCTGGAATCTGAGGATGTGGCAGGAAATATCAACGTGATCCGTAAGGAACGCTCGGATGCAGAGGGGAATGAAATGTGGTTCCCGCTGATGCTGGGATATTTCAACGAATCACCTTTCGCAAAGGCCCATGGTGTCTCCGGAGAGGATGCGATGATCGGGCATTTCATCCATCGGCAGGAGCTGGAGCTTAAGATCTGCCGGGAGATCTTCCCGGGACGGTACACGGTTCTGAAGTCGAAGAATTATGGTGACGATAAATTGGTTTGACTGTAGTGCGTAGCATTGTCTGAGCCACAGGCGAAGAATCCTGTCACTCGAACCAAAAGATTCTTCGGGCTTACGCCCT
>CACWHK010000007.1:57435-155261 GCA_902760755.1 uncultured Lachnospiraceae bacterium
CTGGACGATATCACCTGCAAAGCCATGATGGGGGAATACATCCTCTATTATCGGGGAAAGATCTTCGGTGGCGTCTATGACGACCGTTTTCTCGTAAAGAATACAAAGACTGCTGCGGAAAGGATGCCGGAAGCAGAGCTGCAGCTTCCTTACGAAGGTGCAAAGGAAATGCTGCTGGTGGATGATATTGAAAATAAAGAGTTCCTCTCGGAACTTGTGGAAGCCATGTATGAGGAGCTTCCGAATCCAAAGAAGAAGAGGTAAACCTTATGATACGCGAGATCAGGGATAGTGAGTTTAAAGAAGCAGTGGAAGTGATCAC
Organism: uncultured Lachnospiraceae bacterium; assembly: GCA_902760755.1. Lineage (GTDB taxonomy): Bacteria > Bacillota > Clostridia > Lachnospirales > Lachnospiraceae > Eubacterium_Q. The sequence continues at coordinate 57,758 of CACWHK010000007.1, forward strand.
GAGGAGTTTTATGACGGTTGCGGATGAGTTCGGATTCACAGCCGAAAATGCCCCGCGCTTTGTCGCTTTTGCAACGGATGAAGGAAAGCTTCTGTTTTGGAAGAATGAGCAGAAAAGGCCCATGTTCGGTTACTTCACGGATGACAGGATGGTAGGATACTACAATCTGAGTATCAACAATGAGGAATGCGAGCTGGGGAGCCTGAGTGTCCTTCCCGAATACAGGCATAAGAAGATCGGTCATCAGCTGCTCGAGGATGCCTGCGAGAGAGCAAAAGCACTGGGATGTAACGTCATGAAGCTGAGCATTGTTGAAGAGAATCAGGTGCTTCGCAAGTGGTACGAGGATCACGGCTTTATTCATGAAGGCGTTAAGAAGTTTGATTTCTTCCCGTTCACCTGCGGATATCTGAATAAAAACATAGCTGAGGCGAAGGTGAATATCGAGTATAAGGACATCCATGATTTCTCGGCAGAGGATCTGCAGGCCCTGTTCCTTTCGGTGGAATGGTCCTCCGGACACTTCCCGGATAAACTGGTCATCGCCATGAAGAATTATGAAACGGTTTATACCGCGTGGGACGGGGACAAGCTGGTGGGTCTCATCTGTGCCATGGATGACGGCAGCATGAATGCCTATGTGCATTATCTTCTGGTTCATCCGGACTATCACAAGATGAAGATCGGAAGAACGCTCGTGCAAATGGTAAAGGAGCATTACAAGGATTTTCTTCGGCTTGTGGTGATCGCCTACGATAAGGAGATTCATTTCTACGAAGACTGCGGCTTTGAGAAGAGCACGGTGTCCACACCAATGTTTATCACATCGCTCTGGACATGACATAGAACGTATATGATACTTGTATATTACCTGATTCTGATAAATGTGGCGGCTTTTGCTTTGTATGGTTTGGATAAGTCCTTTGCCGTGAAGCGGAAGTGGCGGATCCCGGAGGCAACGCTGATCCTGGTGGCGGTGATTGGCGGAGCCCCTGGGGCTTTTCTTGGGATGCTCATTTTTCATCACAAGACAAAGAAGAAAAAGTTCCGGGTTACGATACCGAGCCTTCTCGGTGTATTCCTGCTTCTGAACGGTTTCTTTCTGTATCAGAACTACCGGCTGGTGGTGACGGAGTATGAGTACCGAAGCCCGAAGGTGCCTTCTTCGCTGGACGGATATGTGATCGTACAGATCTCGGACCTGCACAATCAGTGGTTCGGATTCGGAGAAAGCATTCTTCTGGATAAGATCCGGGACTGTAAGCCGGACCTTATCGTTGTAACGGGGGACGTTCTGGATTCCGGGCATACGCGCTACTCCTTTGCGGAGGATTTCTTCCGGGGAGCAGTGGAGATCGCACCGGTCTACTTTATCTCGGGAAATCATGAGGAGTGGCTGACGGGAGAACGTTATGACCGGTTTCTCACGGAGATCCGGAGTATGGGCGTAAATCTCCTGGATGACCGCGCGGTTCAGTTGGACGGGTTTCTTCTTGCTGGTGTGGCAGAAAAGTCTCTTGGAAATGATCTCACGGAGCTCCTTAGCCCATCGGAAGATTCTGCGGATGAGATGAAGGAAGAAGAATTGAAGATCCTCCTGGCCCACGAACCGAAGTATTATGAGAGCTACCGAAATGCCGGGGCGGACCTGGTTCTGACCGGCCATGTTCATGGCGGGCAGATCATTTTACCGGGAAAGGGAGGACTGATATCTCCGGATCTGGAATTCTTTCCGGAGCTGTATGAAGGAGAACACCATTTTGATGATATGACCATGATCATAAGCAGAGGCCTGGGGAACAGCGTGCTTCCGGTCAGGATCAATAACTATCCGGAGATCGTACGGATCGTTCTGCGAAAGAAATAGACATGGGACAGGAATGCAAGTGAGTACAACTATGGAGAAAGAAGTATTATGAAACGGGCTTTTGAGATGAGATATAGGAATCCGGTGACAGAACGATCAACGGTCACGCTTGTGCCATATTCATCCGAATATCAGGAAACATACAGAAATATGTATAATGCATGTTATCACGAAATGCGGGAGGCGCTGGATATCCGGCCCTACGATTTTATTCAGGATGATTCCTTTTTCGCCGAAGGAATGGATGCGGTATATCTCCTCCTTAATGACGGACATCTGATCGGGAGTGTTGCTCTGAAAGGAGAGGAACTGGATGATCTTATCGTGGCACCGGAATATCAGGGACGAGGCTATGGAAGAAAGATCCTGCTTTGGGCACTGGAACATATGCAGGGAGAGCTAATCACGCTGCATGTGGCAGAGTGGAATAAACGGGCCATCAGCCTGTATAAAAGTTGCGGATTTGAGATTACGAAGACAATCAACATAGGTTGATGATTGGAAGGAATGTATATAAAACTTCTAAATGTAATCCTAAGCAAAGCGGGTGCATGCGTGCCGGTGGCACGCGAATATGCACCGAATACGACCAAGCGGCAGCGCGACGGAACTCATTGGGTTTTCACCGGAGGTAGTGAATCATGAATGTGGGTATCATCGGATACGGAAGTATGGGGAAGATGCTGGCGGATAAGTTCGCGGCATCAGGGAATAAGGATATCGGGCAGGTGCTGGTTGCCAACCGGAGCAAGGAGAAGCTGAACACAGTCCCTCCGGAGATTATCATCTGTACTGACAACAGAGAGCTTGCAGAAAAGTCAGATATCGTATTTGTATGTGTCAGACCGGTGGATATGGGGGATACGATCAGGGAGATTGCCCCGGTATTAAGCGAAGATGCGCTTCTTGTATCCCTGAATGGAAGTATCTCATTTGAAATGATCCGACGGATCACGGATCGGAAAACAGCGAAGGTCATCCCGAGTCTTACCGCGGAAATTGACCGCTCCCAGACGCTGGTATGCTATAATGAGAAGGTGACGGATGACGACAGGAAGCAGCTGGAATCTCTTCTCGGTTGCATCGGAAATGTGATTGTACTTCCGGAGAAGGAGATGGGCATGGGCTCGGAGCTTGTCAGCTGCATGCCGGGCTTTATCGCATCCATCTTCGATGTGATCTGCAAGTCTGCGAAGAAGCATACGGAGATACCTGCAGATCAGGTGGTTGCGATGGTTCTCTCAACCATGAGTGCAACGGGAGACCTGATGCTTCGGAAGGAGATGACCTTCGAGGAAGTGGTAACCAGGGTTGCAACCAAGGGTGGGATCACGCAGGAAGGAACGGCGGTGGTCTTTGAGAAACTTCCGGATCTTGCGGATGAACTATTTGAGAAGACGCTTGAAAAAAGACGCATGGTGGCTGAGAATGCAAGAAAACAATTCTGATCGTCCGGGAATGGTCGATTGAGCTAAAGAAGCAGATGGTCAGTGAGATAAGCATATGTGCCGGTGAATGATCATTCGTTGTATAGAGAAAGGACTTAAGGGATGAAACCATTGTATTTTACAAGACACGGAGAAACCGTCTGGAATGTGGAGAATAAGATCTGCGGAGCCACGGATATCGGGCTTACGGAGAGAGGACATGAGCAGGCAGTGCTTCTCGGAAATCTCATCAAGGAGAAGCTTGACGCGGGAGAGATCCGGATCGATTGGATCATCGCATCCCCGCTGTCCAGAGCCTATGATACGGCAAAGCATGTTGCTGAGATCACGGGGCTCCCGCTTCGTGCAGAGGAACGTCTTCGTGAGCAGAACTTCGGCAAGTGGGAAGGCACGGCGAGAAACGGACAGCAGTTCCGGGTGGATAAGCGGAAGTTTGTGAATTCCTATGAGGGCGGAGAGTCCATGCTTCGTCTGGCGCAGCGGATCTATAATCTTCTGGATGAACTGAAGAAGGATGATAAGATCTATCTCATCGTTGCACATAACGGTATCGTCCGCGTTGTGAATTCATATTTTTATGATATGACAAATGAAGAATACGGAGACTTCGGCATCAAAAACTGCGAGCTGAAGGAGTATGCTTTTTAGCGGAAGGAGCAGAATGAAGAAGTATATCTATTTGGATCTGGACGGAACCATTACGGAGTCGGCGGTTGCAATTCTTTCCTCCGCCGAGTATGCGCTGAAGAAGCTGGGGATCGAGGATGACGATCCGGAGAAGAAGAGGGCTTTTATCGGGCCACCGCTTACGGTGGGGTTCGGTGAACTGTACGGTCTCTCCGGTGAGGCTCTGGAGCAGGCCATCCGGTATTACAGAGAGTACTATGTGGGTGGCGGCTATAAAAATGCACCGCTGTATGACGGAATCGAGGAAACCCTGCTTTCACTTAAGAGTAAGGGCTGCATCCTTATGATGGTGACCTCCAAGCCGAAGTATATCGCTGAGATGGTTGCAGCACATCATCGGATGGAGAGGTATCTTTCCGCCGTGATCGGACCGGTGGAGGAGAAGACGAAGGCAGGGAAGGAAGATCTGATCGAAGAAGCCGCAAAGGAGACGATTCGCATCCTGGGGGATGATTCACTTACGGTATCCGATATTTACAGGGACGCAGTCATGATCGGAGACCGGCGTTATGATATCGAGGCCGCGAAGAATCTGGGCCTGCTGGCCATCGGCGCGCTGTACGGATACGGAACCAGAGAGGAGCTGGAGCTGGCAGGGGCAGACTATATTGCGGAAACTCCGGCGGATATAGAAGCGTGGATCTAAGGGGAAAACGCGTGGAATGAAAATCATGATCGGTAGTCAGAATGCGGTTAGTGGGGGTATCGCTATGGGGAATGTACGGTTTAATCGAGGAAGGGAGAGTAAGAAGATGGAAGAGACCATGAAGGATTTTGAGGAAATGCTGGAGCAATCCTACAGCCTGATGGGGGATGGCGTCCATGATACGGACGAGCTTCTGGCATGGAGAAAAGCAGGGGAGATGAAGGAATCCCAGGAGAACCTCACAGTAACGGTCAGTGAGGTTGTGAAGGGAGGCGTGGTTGCCGACTTTGAAGGTATCAGAGCATTTATCCCCATTTCCAAGCTGTCTCTGGAACGGGTGGAGGACTTAAGTCCGTTTCTGGGACAGGAACTGGAGGTTCGGGTTTTTGAAGCAAATATGGATGAGGATAAGCTAATCCTGTCGGCAAAGGAAATCCTGAAGGAGCGCCGGGAGCAAAGCAGAAAGAAGAAACTTTCGGATGTCCGGGAGGGGCAGGTGTTCCACGGAACCGTTGCAACGATCAAGGATTACGGTGCATTTATCGATCTGGGCGATGGTTTGTCGGGGCTGGTCCATATCTCCCAGATCGCACATAACCGGATCAAGCATCCGGGGGTTGTACTGCAGGAAGGGCAGGAGGTGGATGTGAAGGTCATCGGCATCAAGGATGGCAAGATATCCCTCTCCATAAAGGCGCTTCTGGAAGCTCCGGAAGAGGAGGCTCCGGAGGGAGAGGAGGTTCAGATCCCCGAGGCAGGAGAGATCGGAACGTCCCTGGGAGATCTTTTGAAGGATTTTAAGTTTGGAGAGTAGAGGGAAAGCGTTTGAGTAAGAGCTTTTTATTTGATCTGGATCAGACATTACTGGATTTTCATGCATCGGAGAAGATCGCTCTCAGAAAGGTGCTGCAGGCGAACGGGCTCTCCTGTTCCGATCAGATCTATCTCGCGTTTAAATCCTTCAACAAGTCTCTTTGGGGAGAACTGGAGAAGGGCAGGATCACCCGGAGTGAATTGTTTGAACAACGGTTCCGGTATATCTTCGAACAGTGCGACGGGGATTCCTCGGGCCTTGATCCCATGCAGATCAATACGGATTTCATCAGAACCATGTCGGAAAATGGGGTTCTGATGGACGGTGCATTGGAGCTGATGAAAAGGATCAAAAGCGAGATCGAAGATTCCGGGATCTATATCGTGTCCAACGGTGCGACCATCAACGCGAAAGGACGGATCGCTTCCACCGGACTGGATCGGTATATCGACGGACTATTTGTCAGTGAAGACATGAAGGTGACTAAGCCGGATCCCGAATTCTTTGATATCGTGCTTCGAACCATCGGAGAGCCACGGGAATCCTGCATCGTCATCGGGGATTCCCTTACCTCCGATATGGAGGGGGCAAGGAATGCAGCCATGACATCTGTCTGGTTCATGCCGGAAGGAGACATTGAAGCTGCCGTAGCGACCTACGAGATCGATTATTATGCTTCCTCCTATGATGACCTGTTTCGGATTCTGAAGGGCTGGGCAGACAGCAAAGATCGTAGATGATCAAAATAAAGAGGGGGGATAGTAAAAATGAAACATGAAGCCTATTTATTCGGACAGGTACTGGGAACCCATTCCTTTCTTCTCAGAGGTGGATTTCTTGAACCGGATGCGTATTCCGAGATTGATGCGCAGTATTTCCTGCCGGGAGGAGAGACCGGAACGGCTGCGACCGTGCTGGCATCCCTGGGGGTATCCGTGACCATGGACGGAACCTGGATCGGAACGGAAGTGGGATCGATGCTGAAGCGGTTTTATGAGGATAAGTCGGTGGATCTTTCGGCGCTTAACTTTGATTATGATGACCCGGGAGTCATGGATTATGTGGTGATTGCCGGACTGGTGCGTTCTCCCATGGGACGGTTCCAGACGCTGTTTTCTTCCGGAAAGAGGTGGTGGAATACGCCGAAGGAAGAGGATATTGCCGGATGTAAGGTGGCAGCGGTGGACCCTTACTTCGGAGAGGATTCACTGCTGGCTGCCGAGCTTTGTATGCGGCATGGAATTCCTTATGTGACGATCGATACCATGCATGATCATTTCCTTCATCAGCATGCGGCGATCAATGTGATCTCCCATGAATGTACGGAGCAGAGCTACCCGGGAATGCCACCGGAAGAGGTGATGGAGTTGATGAAGGCAGGAACCGACGGACTCACGATCCTGACACAGGGTGGAGGAGATATGCTGTTCGGACGAAAGGGCGAGGAGACGCACCGGATCCCCGCTTATGATGTGGAAGTAAAGAGTACGCTTGGAGCAGGCGACACCTATAAGGCCGGTTGTGTATACGCACTGCTGCACGGGATGTCGGATGAAGAAACGGTTCGCTTTGCAGGAGCCTGCTCTGCAGTTGCGATCTCGCGGTTTCCGCTTCCCCTGAATCCGCCGCGGATCGAGGAAGTGCTGGCTGTGATCGGGAAGAAATAACGAAAGGAGCGGAGGTATGGGAGACAGAAGACTGCATGCAGGAGATGTGGTAAAACATTTCAAGAGAGAGCTTTGCACACCGGAGGAAGCAAAGGCAAACAAGTATCTGTATAAGATCGTCGGGATCGCGGAGCACTCCGAGACACGGGAGATCATGGTGGTTTATCAGGCGCTTTACGGAGATTTTAAAATGTATGTCCGCCCGTATTCCATGTTCATGAGCCCCGTGGATCATGACAAGTATCCGAACATCAGCCAGGAGTACCGGTTCGAGAAGGTGCGCTCGGAATAACCTCCGTCATTCCCATTAAAATGATGTAGAAAAAGCCGGGAAAGAGGTTGACAGAGGATTCGGGAATGTGTATAATTCACTTCATGACGTTAAAGCGTTAAAACGCTGAATTTCATGAAGGAGTGGAACAATGGCAATCAAAATCATTCTTCTCGTAGTTTTCTTTGCTGCGATGCTCGGAGTCGGTATTTACTCCCGCAACAAGGCAAAGAATGTCAATGACTACGTCCTGGGCGGACGTACCGTAGGACCGTGGATCTCGGCCTTCGCATTCGGTACATCCTACTTCTCATCCGTTGTATTCATCGGATATGCAGGACAGTTCGGATGGAAGTTCGGTCTGGCATCTACCTGGATCGGTCTCGGAAATGCATTCATCGGAAGCCTTCTTGCATGGCTTATCCTGGGACGTCGTACACGTCTTATGTCCCAGCAGCTGGATGCAAAAACCATGCCGGAGTACTTCGGTAAGCGTTTTGATTCCAAGGCGCTTCGAATTGCGGGATCCATCATCGCATTTGTATTCCTTGTTCCTTACACCGCAGGTGTATACAACGGGCTGTCCCGTCTGTTCGGGATGGCCTTCGACATCGACTACCGTATCTGCGTGATCATCATGGCTGCGCTGACTGCAGCTTACGTGGTAATCGGTGGTTACATGGCCACCGCACTGAATGACTTCATTCAGGGTATCATCATGCTGATCGGTATCTGCCTCGTGATCGGTGCAGTCCTTGCAGGAAAGGGCGGTTTCACCGAGGCAGTAAAGAGCCTGTCCCAGATCGCTACGGATCCTTCCGTAACCACGGAAGCTCTGCAGGATGGCCAGGGTCTGTTCGCGTCCTTCTTCGGACCGGATCCGCTGGCACTTCTCGGTGTCGTGATCCTTACATCCCTCGGTACCTGGGGACTTCCGCAGATGGTTCATAAGTTCTATGCCATCAAGGACGAGAAGGCCGTAAAGACCGGTACGGTTGTTTCCACCTTCTTCGCCATTGTGATCGCAGGCGGATGCTACTTCCTGGGCGGTTTCGGTCGTCTCTTCGGAGATATTGAGGGTATCGTTGATCCCGCAACCGGAAAGGTTGCATATGACTCGATCGTTCCGGCTATGCTTTCTTCTCTGCCGGATATCCTGATCGGTATCGTGGTCGTGCTGGTTTTCTCAGCCTCCATGTCCACACTTTCTTCCCTGGTTCTGACCTCCAGCTCCACGCTGACACTGGATCTGATCAAGCCTCTGAAGAAGAAACCGATGACCGACAAGGTACAGCTTCGTCTGATGCAGCTTTTCGTTGTCGTATTCATTGTAATCTCGGTAATCCTTGCATTTAACCCGCCGACCTTTATCGCTCAGCTGATGGGTTACTCCTGGGGAGCACTGGCAGGAGCCTTCCTTGCACCGTTCCTGTATGGTCTTTACTCCAAGAATATCTCGAAGGCAGCCGTATGGGCAAGCTACATCCTGGGTGTATGCTTCACCGTACTGAACATGTTCCTTCACTTCATCGAGTCACCGATCAACGCAGGTGCCATCACCATGATCGCAGGCCTGATCCTGGTTCCGATCGTAAGTGCGATCACACCGAAGGTGAACAAAGAGAAGGTGGACGAGATGTTTTCCTGCTACGATAAGACAGTTGTTGTTCCGGAAACAGAGAACCTGGGACGATAAGGAAAACGAGATATTATATGACATGAAAATGCCGGGAAGGATCGGACAGAACCCTCCCGGCATTCATTTTATTCCGCAAAACATATTTCTGAAAAAAGTGCTTGCTTTTTCGATTGTTCTATACTATAATAACCTTCGTTGTAAACGCATTGGGGTATCGCCAAATGGTAAGGCAACGGACTCTGACTCCGTCATTTCAAGGTTCGAATCCTTGTACCCCAGCTCTAAGACCTCAGCATTTTTGCTGAGGTCTTTTCTCGTTTAGCCCATGATGATCAAGGATTTTCCAAGAATCTATGAGCAATATTTGAGTTATCGTCAAGTACTAAACTGAGGAATGTAGAATTCGGACAATGCAGCGACAATGCAGAAAAGTGGTGAGTTCTTTCTTGAAAGTGATATGAAGGATTAGAATTGGATATAATAATCTGTTATAATATGGTCAGGAGAACTGGATGAACCAAGTTGGTCAGGGGGTGAAATGAATGATTCAGGTCATCCCGGAGGAATTTATTAGGTATAGTACCGAAGCAGGATATTATCCGATTAGTTTGAGTGTGAAACATATTGTAGAATCGTCTATGTTAAATGTACAGGATGCGGATGCTGCCGGAAGGAGGGAACGATTTATGAGTAAATCATCAAAAAAGAGAAGACCTTTTCTTCTTTTATTACTTGTACTATTGCTCACAGCATGTAAATCCGCAGCAGAGACTACAGAAAAGCAGACGGAGGTGGGGAATAGTACCGAAAGCGGCAGTGAGAGCAGCGATAGCTTTCGGGTGCTTGTAGGTTATATAGATGGTAAAACGATTGAAAAGCATCGTTGTACATTAATTTTTGAAAACCTTGATGATAGGACTGTAACTTTCGATAATGATGGATATGTGATTGAAGCATGGAAGGATAATCGGTGGATTTCTGTTCAAACATTACGGGAATTTCGGACTTCAGGTTGTATAGAGACGATTGTTGAACCCGGAAAAAAAACAGAGGAAGATATAAACTGGATTTCTGAATATGGTGAGCTTTCTCACGGGAAATACCGCATATTGATACCGGTAGGATATGAAGAAACAACGGAAGAAGCTGGTAAGATCGTGGCAGAATTTCAAATTAAGGACAAGAATGACGCGGCTGTAGAGGGACTACCAATCGGTGATATGTACGATCCGAAGGTTTATTCTTGGGAGATTCCGGAATATGGGATTTGCATGGAGGTGGTTGAACCCGACAATGATGGTTGCAATCTGAAGTATAGCTATACCGAAAACAATCCGACGGATCTAAGCAGCTTCAAGGTGGGCGAAGACTATTGTTTACAGAACTGGGATCCAGAGAAAAAGCAGTGGAGTACAATCCATACCACTTTCTCCGATGGTGTAACGGACACAAGTAGTGATGTTCCAAATACTATACAGATTCGTTGGAGGGACTTCATGAGTGAACCGGCCGGAGTATTTCGGATCATAACACCGGTGGTCGCTGATCGTTATTTGGGGGAATATAAAGTGTTTTATCTCTCTCGCACATTTATGATAGAGTAAAAGTTTTTGGCATTCGTGACAAAAACACTCTATAGCGGAAAAGAAAGAGTAGTATGACAGGAACCACATCATAGATCTTAAGGGAGACGAACCTGAAGTGAGGAAGGAGAAAAAACAGAAGCTTGCGATTCAGGTGGGGATCATTACGATTCTCATCTTTGTTGCGACGCTTGTCTTTACCCTTTTTTCGGATTTTACGATCACGAGAAATGCATATCTTTCATCCAAGAATGAAATGATCGACCGGGATCTTAACAATCTGAGAGAGCAGATGATACATATCGTGATCCTCCCCTGGGCGGTAACGTACTGGAGGGAGCACCCGGAGGAGATCAGAAGAGAGTATACGGAAGAGGAACTTAAGCAGGACGAGAGCAAAGAAATGGTGGATCTTTGGATAGCATGCTTATCCGCGGAAAAGAATCCGGCAGAGATGGAGCCGGTGGAGCAGCTGCTGATCGCAAAGCGTCTGTATGAAAATATAGCGCTGAATCTGAAGAATACGTCAAATCTGGATTATTCGTCCATCTTTATCCTGGGCATCCTGGATGAACAGAACTCCTTTTACTATATGGATAATGATACGTACAACGTTGAAAAAGATGGAGTAGAGGAAGAAAGGATCAGTTACCCGGCATCGGAGCATAGTGCGGTGGCTTCGATCCTGAAGAAGGGGATCGACGACTTCGACAAAACAAGCTATGAGATCTTCCATGACTCGGAGAAAGGAAAAGAGTACTATATAGGCTATATCCCGATCTGCACAAAGAACGGGGAGCTTTGCCTGCTGGGCATCTGCTATGACTGGAGTGATTTCCATAGCGAACTCCTCGGAAATGCACGGACTTCCATGCTCACAGGCCTTCTGGTACTTCTTTTGCTGAACGGTCTTCTGATGCTCTTCCTGTACAGAAAAGCAATCGCACCGGTTCTGAAGGTTAAGACAGGTGTCCAGGACTATATGAAGGATAAGGACAGTAACGCGGTTGCTGAAAAGATGGAGCGGATTCATGTGAGAAATGAGATAGGGGTTCTTGCCGACAGCTTCACGGATCTTGCGACGGAGATCGACCGGTATACCGGGGAAATACTGACGCTGAACAGCGAGAAGGAACGGATCAGCACGGAGCTTGCACTTGCAACCAATATTCAGAGCAGCATGCTTCCGGGAGAATTCCCTGCATTTCCGGGCAGAAAGGAGTTCGATATCTATGCATCCATGGATCCGGCCAGAGAAGTGGGAGGCGATTTCTATGACTTCTTTCTGGTTGATGATGACCATGTCTGCACGGTGATCGCAGATGTATCCGGGAAGGGAGTTCCTGCGGCCCTCTTTATGATGGCTTCGATGATCACGCTGAAGCATCATGCCATGCAGGGAAAGAGCCCGGCCCGGATCCTTACGGATGCGAATGCCGAAATCTGCTCGAACAACAAAGAGGAGATGTTTGTCACCGTATGGCTCGGAATTCTGGAGCTTTCTACAGGAAAGCTTACGGCAGCAAATGCAGGGCATGAGTATCCCGTATTTACCGGAGACGACGGGCAGTTTTCGCTTTACAAGGATAAACATGGCTTCGTGATCGGCGGTATGGTCGGAATGAAGTACAGGGAATATGAGGTGACCCTGCAGCCCGGTGCAAAGCTTTTTGTCTACACGGATGGTGTGCCGGAGGCGACGAATGCCGAAAATGAAATGTACGGAACGGACAGGATGCTTGAGGCGCTGAACAAGAGGCCGGAGGCATCTCCGAAGGAGCTTCTGGCGGTAGTTCGCGGGTCCGTGGACGCATTCGTGAAGGAGGCGGAACAGTTCGATGATCTGACCATGCTCTGCCTTAAGTACCATGGACCTTCGGGAGAGTAAAACAAGAGTTGACGAACCGGAGGGATTCCCTTAAAATCATGCGTATAGAAAAAAAGCCAAAAGGGAGGATAGGGCTTTGAGCGAAGTTGTATTGGAGCTGAAGGACGTAAAGAAGAGTTACGGCCGTCACAAGGTACTGAAGGGCGTGAATATGACCGTAAATAAGGGTGATATCTACGGCCTTGTAGGTAAGAACGGTGCAGGTAAGACCACACTGTTCAAGGTGGTTCTCGGACTGTCTCATTATGAGGAAGGAACAGTTTCTCTCTTCGGAGGAAAGAGCCATCGGGAGAATGCCAGAAACCGGAATCGTGTCGGCTTCTTCGTCGGCGCAAACTTCTACGGGTATATGAATGCCCGTGAGAATCTGGATTATTTCCGGAGACTGAAGGGAATTAAGGAAACGAGCGAAGTGGACCGTGTGATCGAACTGGTCGGTCTGAATACGGATGCGGCAAAAAAGCCGGCGAAGATGTATTCGCTGGGTATGAAGCAGCGTCTGGGTCTGGCCAATGCCATGCTGGGCAATCCGGAGCTTCTTATCTTTGATGAGCCCACCAACGGTCTGGATCCCCAGGGTATCATGGATGTCCGTCATATGATCCAGAAGGTGAATGAGGAGCTGGGAACAACCATCATCGTATCGTCCCATATCCTGGGTGAGTTGGAGCACACTGCGCATCGCTTCGGTATCGTACATGAAGGTGTACTGATGAGGGAAATGACGCAGGAAGATATGCGTACCACCAAGATGACATCCATCAATGTTGCGGATGATGATGTGGAGAAGGCTTTGGAGCTGCTTAAGAACGGTGGCATAGAGGTGAAGGGGACCGCACAGGCGACCACATCTCTGGAAGACTTCTATTTCGGTCTGATCGGAGGTGGCGAAAATGATGCGTAGAATCGTATTTACGGACCTGCGGCGTGCGCAGAAGAAGAAAAGCTTTTTTATATGCCTTGGAGTTCTTGTTGTTCTGATGGTCGCCATGGCGGTCATAGCGACCCTCTTCCCGACGGAAGGGGTCGAGAATGGAAAGGGGTTAGCGTTCACCAGCTTCTCTTCGATAGTTATGGGTCTTTTCCCGTTCCTTGCGGGAATTCCCGTATTCCAGACGGTTCTTTCGGATGATTTCAAGAGCCGTACCATGCAGACGGCCATCGGCCGGGGAATCTCCAGACGAAGACTGGTTCTGGCCAGATTCTATGAGATCATAGCACTTCTGATCGAGGCTACGGTCGTTCTTTCGATCTTGAGCCTTGGGATCGGGATGATCCTCGGAGCACCGGCAGGAGAGCTTTTCAAGATGCTCGGGAAGGAATGGTTTGAAGTCCTCCTTACCCTGGGATATCTTGCCATCGGAATGCTGCTTCTTTATGCAACGCAGAATACGACTACCGGACTTGTATTCTTTATCCTGTTCACGGCAAATGTATTCTCACTGCTCCTTAATCTGCTGGATATGATCCCGTTCCTGAAGGATAATGGGATCAAGGTCTCCTCGATCATGCCGGAGGGTGTTCACAGAAATGCAGAGCAGTATCTCTTCGGATATACACCGTCGGCAAGCTCAACGGATCTGCCTGTCGCCCAGGACCTCGGAAAGGGGCTTCTGTACACGGCAATCTTCATTGCCATTTACATCATTCTGCCGGTATTCCTGTCACAGGTGGTGTTCCGGAAGAAGGAGCTCGAGTTCTAAGAACTTAATTATTTAATATCAGAAAAAGGGCAACCGCATGCAACACACTGCGGTTGCTCTTTTTTCTAAATCCCGTTCCCTTTTTGAATAAAAGTGTGATATAATATAAATTGGTATATGCTATCGACCGGGGAACCGGTGTCGGCAGGGGGAAACGCTATGGGAAATGAGAACAATAAAAAGAATATACCGATCACCTTCGGAGAACTCGCCCTTGCGCTTGCAGGCGACTATGACAGCATTTTCGTGATCAATTCCGAGGATGACAACTATGTGGAATATCTGGCAGAGGGAGATAATAAGGAGCTGGTAAAGCGGGCTTCGGGAGATGATTTCTTCCGGGATGTTGTTCGTGATGCCCGGGATCAGGTGTATCCCGAGGATCAGGAGTTCTTTATTTCGTCCTTCAAGAAGGAAAGTGTGACTGAGATCCTGAAGAACGGAAGGTCCTTCTCTTTGAACTACCGCCTTATGGTGAACGGCGAGCCTCTTCACTATTTCCTGAAGACCATCCGCGGTATAGATCAGAAGGTGATCATCGGTGTCCGGAACGTGGAGGATCAGTGGAAGCGTGAACATGAGGCAGAAGCCGAGATACGGAACTACCGCTATATTGCAGGTGCGCTGGCCGGACGCTACGAGGTGATCTATCTCGTAAATATCCTGACGAATGAGTACGAGGAGTACAGCTCCAGTGAGAAGTATGCCAAACTGAAGGTTGGCAGTAAGGGGAAGGATTTCTTCATCGAGACCGGTGAGAATATGAAGAAGGACATCTACCCGGATGACCTTCCGATGATGAGCAGGGCCATGGAGAAGGAGACGCTTCTCAGAAACCTTGAGGAAAGCGGAAAGTTCTTCTTAAACTATCGTCTGATGCTGGATAACCGTCCGCAATACGTGACGCTTTTTGCCGTGCGTCCGAAGGAGGATTCGGACCATATCATCGTGGCGGTTGCAAATGTGGATGCAGCCAAGCGGAAGGAGCTGGAGTTTGAGCGTGCTATAGGTTCGGCCATGGATATGGCCAACAAGGATGCACTGACCGGCGTTAAGAACAAGCACTCCTATGCGAATACCGAGATGCAGATGGATGAGCTGATCCAGAAGGATGCCATCGAGCCCTTTGCCATCGTTGTCTGCGATATCAATGGCTTAAAGCAGGTAAATGATACCCGCGGACACAGTGCCGGAGATGATTTTATCCGGAGTGCCTGCGATATCATCTGTGAAACCTATAAGCATAGTCCGGTTTACAGGATCGGCGGAGATGAATTCGTTGTGATCCTGAAGGGGGCGGACTATGAGCACCGGATGGAGCTTGTTACGGAGCTGGCAGGGGTGCAGGAGCAGAACCGGAAGAACGGTCTTGTTACCATCGCCTTCGGTATGTCGGTATACAATCCTGAGAAGGATATCCGCGTGCAGGACGTTTTTGAGCGTGCCGATACGCAGATGTATGATAAGAAGAAGAGGATCAAGGATGCGCTGGCGGAAGGAATAGAGCCCATGGCTGTGGTGATGGGCGATCCTGAGGATCCCTTCCACCCGGCAGATGCCGGAAAGCTGAGTGAGTACCCGGAGGAACGAAAGTACAGACTGGACCGTCTGTTTGAAGCCTTCTCCATCGTGGCGGAGGGAACCTATGTCTATCTTTGTGACATGCGGTATGATATCTCCCGCTGGTCGAAGAATGCGGTTGAAACCTTCGGACTTCCGGCAGAGTATATGTTTGCGGCCGGGAACATCTGGGAGGAGAAAATCCATCCCGAGGATATGGAGGTGTATCATTCGGAGATCGACAACATCTTCCGCGGCAAATCCGGTGGTCATGACATGCAGTACCGTGCACGGAAGACCAACGGTGAATATGTGATCTGTACCTGCCGTGGTACCGTTCTGATCGATGCCAACGGTGTGCCGGAATACTTTGCGGGTTCCATCCGGAATCATGCGGATCAGGAGCATATCGATACGCTGACCGGGCTTGCCAATCAGTATGGCTTCCTGGAGAGTCTCCAGGCCAACATGGAGAAGGAGCAGGAGATGGAGATCACCCTGCTCGGGATCGGGCGGTTTGCCGAGTTCAATGATGTCTACGGCTATCATTTCGGCAATAAGATCCTGCAGCGGTTTGCCCGTCATCTGTATGAATATGTGGGAAATACGGGAACGGTCTACCGGCTGGACGGTACCAAGTTTGTGGTAATGAGCAATACCTATAAATCGGCGGAGATCCGGGAACGGTATGAAACCCTTCGGGGGTTCTGCAGGACCAGCTTCCAGGTGGACGGAAAGAACATCATTCTGGATCTGAATGCGGGACATATCTCCGTTAAGAACTTTGATGTGGATTCCCAGACGGTTTATGCGTGCCTTTCCTTTGTTTACAGTGAGAGTAAGCTGCATAAGCAGGGAGATATGGTAAGCTTCCTGAATGAGCTGAACAACGAAAACTCCCAGAGGATCGAGAAGCTTCACTACATCCGGGGTTCCATCATGAAGAACTATGAGGGCTTCTATCTGGTATACCAGCCGGTGGTGGATTCCAGGACGGAACGGCTGATCGGTGCGGAGGCGCTGATCCGCTGGAAGAGCGAACGCTACGGCGTAGTTCCGCCGGATCACTTCATTCCGCTGCTGGAGAAGGACCCGCTGTTCCCTGAGCTTGGAAAGTGGATTCTGGAAACGGCCCTGAAGGATGCGAAGGAGATCATGAAGACGGTCCCCGATTTCGTGGTAAATGTCAACCTGTCCTATACCCAGCTGGAGAAGGGCGGCTTCGTGGATATGGTACTCCAGACCCTGAAGAAGCAGGAGTATCCGCCGGATCATCTCTGTCTGGAGATCACGGAACGCTGCCGTTTGCTGGATATGGGAATCCTGAAGGATATGATCGCGGCACTCCGGAGCTATGGCGTGAAGATCGCGCTGGATGATTTCGGAACCGGATTCTCATCTATCGGTCTGGTAAAGAACCTGCCCTTTGATACCATTAAGATCGACCGCAGCTTCGTGCTCCGGATCGAGGAGGATGAGAAGGAGAAGGCTTTGGTGGAGAACTTCGTAAATGTGGCATCCACCTTCGGAGCCAAGGTCTGCATCGAGGGTATCGAAACTGCAGGTATGAAGGAGATCCTGAAGAAGTATCGGGTTCAGAGCTTCCAGGGCTACTACTATGCAAAACCGCTTCCGATCGACGAACTCGAGCAGATGATCGAGGACGGAAGGTTCAGGGAAAGAAACGAGGAATGATCGGGTTTCTCGCCGGGAAGCAGAGGATAAATCCATAGACACACCCCCTGATCATATGGTATAATTAAATACCTATGGTGAGGGGGTGTTCGTTATGGGGCAGGAGAATATCCGTCACAATCTGACTGAGCAGTTTACGGAGAGAATGTCCGGTGGTGCATTTGCATATCGGGCAGCAGAGGGGCATGAGCTTTTATTCGCAAACCAGAATATGGTGCGTCTTTTTGAGTGCGCGAATTATGAAGAGTTTGCGGAATATGTGGGCAACAGCTTCGACGGTATCGTGGATGAGGCGCAGCTGGGTGCGGTTCAGAAGGAGATCGAACTGCAGGTGGACAGTGCGCAGAACCGCTCAGGTCATATTATATTTAATATCCGTACCAAGAATGGAAATGTCCGTCTGATCGAGGATCACTGGACCTACGTGTCTGATCCGGAGGAAGGGGACATTTTTTATGTATTCGTGGTATCCAGAGAGTTCGAGATAACCGGAACGGATCTGGATTCGGTTACGGGTCTGTATGGGAAAAATGAGTTCAGCAGCTACGTTTCGGGCATGATCCGTCGTGCAGAGGGACGGGAGCTGACGGACTATGCGATCCTCTACATCAACCTTGTGAACTTTAAGCTTCTCAACATCAATCGCGGTGTGGCAGAGGGGGATAACTGCCTTCTGGCCGTTGCGGAGGTGCTCCGGGAGAACTTCCGGGATTCCTTTATTGCGCGTCTCGGCGATGATCATTTTGCAATCTTTGCCAAGTATGACGGCGTCTTCCCGAGGATCGAGGAGACGGAGAAGCAGTTTATGGATAACTACGGCATCCGTAGCAATGTCAGCGGAAAGTGCGGCATCTACCGTCTGGTCCCGAATCCGGATATGGATGTGGAGTCGGCCATCTCCCTGGCGAAGGTTGCCTGTGACTATATCAAGTATGACAGTAAGAAGAGTATCGTGGAATACTCCGAGGAGCTGGCGGAGGAGATCACCACCAGAGAGTACGTGCTCCGGAAGGTGGATGAGGCCATCGCCAATGACTGGATCAAGTTGTTCTTCCAGCCGGTGATCCGTTCTCTGACCGGGGAACTTTGCGGCATGGAATCTCTGGTCCGCTGGGATGATCCGGAGATCGGTTTCCTGCTTCCGGGCAAGTTTATCGAGATCCTGGAGACGGAGCGTGAGATCACGAAGCTGGACTGTTATGTGGTGGACAAGGTCTGCCGCTGTATCCGGGAACGGACGGACGCAGGTCTTCCCATGGTTCCGGTTTCCGTGAATTTCTCCCGTCTGGACTTTATCATGAAGGATATGCTGGCAGTTGTGGAGGAAGCGGTTAAGAAGTACGATATCCCCCGGGATTATATCCATATCGAGATCACGGAGAGTATGATCGCCTCCGATGAAGGCCTGATGCGGGATGTGATCAGCAGCTTCCGTAAGGCGGGATATGAGATCTGGATGGATGACTTCGGCAGCGGCTATTCATCCCTGACCCTTCTTAAGGATTATCAGTTTGATATGCTGAAGATGGATATGCGGTTCCTCTCTCCCTTTACGGAGAAGTCCAGGGATATCATGCGTTCCGCCATTACCATGGCGAAGGATATCGGAATCCGGACCCTTGCGGAGGGCGTTGAGACCCTTGAGCAGGTGGAGTTCCTGAAGAGTGTTGGCTGCGGTCGTCTGCAGGGCTACTATTACGGAAGACCTGAGCCCATCGAGGATATGTTCCTGCATATGCAGGAGAAGGGTGTTCTGGTGGAAACACGGAAGTGGCGACATTTCTATGATGTGGCAAGCTTCCAGGTGCGGGTAACGGATACGCCGCTGGAGGTGCTGGAGGATGACGGTACCACCTTCCGGACTCTCTTTATGAACGAGGCATTTCTGGAGCAGTGCGGATATGAAAAGATGAGTCTTGCCGAGATCGACGAGCGTCTGTACCACCGGGATCCGCAGCTTCTGGCACAGTACCGGGAGTTTGCAAATGTGGTGGAACGGACCGGCAAGCTGGAGACCTTCTACTATACCTATAACGGAAACTATATCTGCCTTCGTGTACAGGCGCTTGCTCAGTGCGGAGACAGTTACATCATCCGCGGAGCGGTCTTTAATCTGACCAAGGATCCGAAGGCGGTTGAGACGGAGCGGCTGGACAGCAAGCTCCGCGAGATCAATCAGCTGTATGATGAGGTACACCTCTTTAATATTCCCGAGGACAGGATCACATCTTTGCTCGGAACCTTTAAGTACATCAATAAAGAGGTGACGGAGAGCCGGGATATCCGGGAGGTTGAGGAGCGCTTTATCAATACGATCCTGTTCCCGACGGAGAAGACGAAGTTCATGCGTTTTGTGGATATTCAGACCATTCGGGAGCGCGTGGAAAACAGTGAAAACGGATATATCACGGAGGTGTTCCGTCTGAAGCAGCCGAATGGCAACTATCAGCGGAAGGAGATCAGTATTATGATGGTCTCCGGCACGGAGGGCGCGGAGTATCTTTACTGCGTTCGTCCCTACCAGACCACGGTGATCGGTGTAGAACCGGAGAATACGGCAGTGCTTCGCCAGACCGGGGTTCAGGATCCGGATGCACCCCGGCGGATGGAGTACGCAAAGCTCTGGGAAAATGTGATTTGGAATTCTCAGCTGAAATGCTTCTGGAAGGATAAGAAGCGGAGATTCCGGGGCGTCAGTCAGGCATTTCTGGATTATTACGGAATGGATTCCGTAGAGGAAGTGCTGGGCAAGACGGATGAGGAGATGCACTGGCATATCAACGACATTCCCTATCAGACGGATGAGTGGGAGGTCCTGCTTCGGGGAAGAAGAGTTCAGAATGTGCCGGGACAGTGTATCGTCCGCGGAGTTGTCCGGGATATCCTCTGCAGTAAGATGCCGATCTATGAGAACGGAGAGATCGTGGGGCTCATGGGATTCTTCGTGGATCGGGAAGAGGAGATGAAGCGGATCAGAGCTACCGTGGATTCTACGGAGCTGGATTCGGTGACCGGACTCATGAATGCTCACTCCTTTGTGGAGACCATGATCGATTATGCAATCCATTATAATGACAGAAAGACCGGATATGGTCTGATCGCACTTCGGAATGAAACCCATGACCGGATCGTGGCCACCTATGGAGAGATCTTTGCAAACCGTGTGCTGAAGCGGATCGGAGAGGAGATCACCACCGTGACCGGACAGTCGGCAGCGGTATCCAGGACGAAGGAATCCATCTTTGCCATCCTGTCCTACTTTAAATCTGAGGATGAGATGAAGGAGCTGGCGGCAAGGCTGGAGGAGCGTCTGGACGGGATCAATCTGGTGGACGGGAATTCCGTAACCCTCCGGATCCGGCTCGCGGATACCTATCGTACGGATGACGGTGTCACGGATGAGAATATCTACGAGCGGACGCTGCAAAAGATTCAATAAGGACGGAAGGATTTATACATGCTTACAATTGGTGACTGGAATGAATTAACCATAAGCCGGTTCAAGGATTTCGGAGCCTATCTTACGGACGGGCAGGAGGATGTGCTGCTACCGAAGAGTCAGGTGCCGAAGGGAGCGAAGGTCGGGGATTCCCTTACCTGCTTCCTTTACCGGGATTCGGATGACCGGCTGATCGCTACGCTGCAAAAGCCGTATCTTACCGCAGGGGAGATCGCCTGCCTTACGGTGAAGGATGTGACCGGCATCGGAGCCTTTCTGGACTGCGGGCTGGAGAGAGACCTCTTCCTGCCCTATAAGGAGCAGACCGTGAAGGTGGTGCAGGGAAAGATCTATCCGGTCCGGATGTATGTGGATAAGACCGGACGGTTGGCTGCCTCCATGCGGCTGTATGATCATCTCGCAACGGACCACCATTTCCGGAAGGGAGATCATGCAAAGGGCGTGGTGTATCAGGTGCGTCCGGGCTTCGGAGCACTTGTTGCGGTGGAAAACCGTTACAGCGGCTTGATCCACGCCAGCGAACTGTATGACCGGATCGCTGTGGGAGATCAGGTGGAGGTTCGGATCGTATCCGTACGGCAGGATGGGAAGCTGGACCTGGCCCTCAGGGACGCTATCCCGGAGCAGATGAAGGAAGACGCACAGATGGTTCTGGATGTGATCCGGAGCTACGGAGGAACCCTTCCCTTTACGGATAAGGCGGACCCGGAGCGGATCAAAGCCGAGTTCGGACTCAGCAAGAATGCATTTAAGCGCGCGGTGGGACGACTCCTGAAGGAAGGAAAGGTAAGAATCCTGGAGAAGTCCATCGAGATGACAGAAGAATAACAAGATAAAGGAGAATCAGAAGAAATGAAAGACATTGTATCGACACCTAAGGCACCTGCAGCCATCGGACCCTATTCCCAGGCAGTGAAGGTCGGGAATCTGGTATTTACCTCGGGGATGATCCCCATCGACCCGGCAACGAATACGCTGGTGGAAGGCGGGATCGAGGTGCAGGCAAAGCAGGCGCTGGAGAATCTTTCGGCTCTGCTTACGGCTTCCGGAAGCAGCCTGCCTCAGGTGGTGAAGACGGTGGTATTCATTAAGAATATGGACGATTTTGCCAAGGTAAATGAGATCTATGCCACGTATTTTACGGAAAGATTCCCTGCAAGAAGCTGCGTCGAGGTGGCACGCCTTCCGAAGGATGTGCTGATCGAAATCGAAGCCATCGCAGAGCTGTAGGGAGGGTAGGAAAATGGCAGCCATACGTAACTATGATGCGAACACCGTGGGAAGCCGGGAGGTTCTGGCAGCGGTAAAGAAGAAGCGGAAGCCGGGGATGATCCTCTTTTCCGCCTTCGCCGGGATCGCTCTTTTGCTGATGGTGATCGGATTTATCGTTGAAAACTATGTGCTTTTCGTTGTCGCAGGTTTCTTCTTCCTGGTATTTCTTCCCTTTGCGATCGTTTTCCTCGTAAAGTACACGCATCCCATGAAATGCAGGGAGTTGAAGAAGAACCCGGTGGCACTGCAGCAGGCCGACTGGATGTTCCGGAATATCATCTTCCAGAATGATATGGTGGTGGTGTCCCAGAGCTTCTTCGCACCGAAGTCGGATATCGCAGCGATCTTTCCTGTACAGGAGGTCCTTCTCATGTATAAGAGGATCGTAACCACCAACTTCTCAACCATGTACTTCTGGGTGATCGAGACGGTGCGGGGAACAAGTCAGATTGCTTATCCGAAGAGCATGGAGGAGGTTATGACACAGTGTATTGACGTGATCGCACCCCTCTGTCCCCATATCAGGCTCGGACATAATCAGGAGAATCTGAACTACAGAGATTACATGAGAGCCATGTGGGAGCAGACCCAGGTGAACCAGGGGACGAATAAATAACCTGTAAAACGTATGAAACGAGAAGAGCGAATGGCGTTGCATTTGATATGTAACGCCATTCGCTCATTTTGTTTCGTATTATCCGATGTAGTTCAGCGGGTTAACCGGGGTTCCGTCCTCCCAGATCTCGATATGGAGATGGGTTCCTGCAGAGATTCCGGTATTTCCTGCATAGGCGATGACATCGCCTGCATCTACATGATCCCCTGCATCATAGCTGGCATAACCGGAGAGATGCTGGTAGAGGGATGTGATCCCGTTTCCGTGATCTATGCGGATGTAATATCCGCGGGCATTGCTGTAGCTTCGATACATGACCGTGCCGCCGGCGATCGCTACGATGGAAGCACCGTAGGAGCATCCGATATCGATGGCCTTGTGGTTGGTGGTCGCACCTGCCGTCGGAGCCGTACGTCCTCCGAAGTAGGAGGTGATATGATGGCTGGACGGAACCGGCCAGTACCAACCGGTCTCCCGGTAGGACGGTTCCACTTCCTGATACTTCTCGGAAGAAGAGGAGCTTGAGGAAGAAGAGGAACTGGAGGAGCTTGAGGATTCAGAGCTGGAAGAGCTTGAGGATTCCGAACTCTTGCGGGCTGCCTCTTCCTGCTGCCGCTTTCTTTCTTCCTCGGCCTGTCTTGCCCGTTCCTTGGCCTCTTCCTGCTTTCTCCGGTACTCAGCCTCGAGACGTACGATCTCGTCCTCGCCTTCTTCGATCAAGCGGTCGTACAGACTGATTTCATCCTCGGTCTGATAGATCATGGACTGATACTCGGCAAGCTTATCCTTCTTTTCGTCCTGACGGGTCTGCAGGACTGCCTGCTCATCCTCGGCTTCGCTCTTCAGGCTTTCCACCTTCTCGAGCTGTTCCTTCAGGAGCTTTTCTTTTTCTTCAACCTCTTTTGTGATGTTGATCAGATCCGTCAGCTGCTTCTGGTCGTAGCTGGATACCTGATCCACGTATTCCGACTGATTCAGAACGTTGGAGAAGTCGTCGATGGACATCATGGCATTCATGAATCCGATCTCGCCGTTCTCGTAGGAGTAGGCGATTCGCTCCAGCATGCGGTCATGCTGGTTCTCCTTGGAAATAATGGCGATCTGAAGCTCGGACTTGGTGATGGATACCTTGGCCTGCACGGCATTTCGCTCTGCCGTCAGATCCCGGATCCGGTCCTCGCATTCACCGATCTCGTTATCCAGCTCCTGGATGGTATCGCGGATGATGTCCGCGGTGTAGTTCAGGTCGTCCAGCTCGTTTTGAGCCTGCTCCTTCTTTTCTTCATGTTCCTGGTTCTGTTTCTTAATGTCTTCGATATCATCCTGCTCGTCAGCATAGACAACCGCTGTGCTCTCCGGGGAGAGTGCAGGTACGGCAGGAACTGCAAGAAGTGTAGTCATCAGCGTAGCCGTGATGACCCGTTTCATCTTTCGCATGATAGCCTCCGAATATATAGAAAGAATTAAAATATTACAAACGTAACAAAATCGTAACAATTTGTATGATACCATAGAATGAACGTTATGTAAATCCTTTTTTTGTGGAAAATATGTAGGAATCCGCACCCCATTTTCAGCAGTTTTACGAAAATGGATGAATCGGCGGAAATTAACGCTTTTCAGATGAAATGAGGGGTATCCGAACGGGCTCGAACTTGGTAGAATAGAAGATGAGATTTCCGGGGGACCGGAGGGTATGAAATCGACAGGATCCGGAGGATTTTAAGATGATCGAGATCAAAAATGTTACAAAAACCTATGGGAAAAAGGAACCGGCGGTGGATGACCTCTCCTTCACGGTGGAGGATGGGGAGATCGTGGGCTTTATCGGACCCAACGGTGCCGGAAAGACCACAACGATCCGTATGCTGACGGGGATCCTCCGTCCGGATCAGGGCGAGATCCGGATCAACGGTATCCCCATGGCACCGGATGCGCTGGAGGCAAAAAGGATCGTCGGATATATCTCCGACAATCCGGACATGTTCTTAAAGCTGACCGGATATGAGTTTATCGGGTTCATGTCAGATATCTACGGGGTATCGGAGGCAGACCGGAAGGAACGGACCGCGTACTTTGCGGAGCAGTTCGGGATGACGGATGTGCTGGGAGACCGGATGCAGAGCTATTCCCACGGTATGCGTCAGAAGGCAATGATCGTTGCGGCCCTGGTGCATGATCCCGCAGTCTGGATCCTGGATGAACCCATGATCGGTCTGGATCCCCAGTCGGCCTATAATCTGAAACGGATGATGCGGGAGCACGCGGAGAAGGGGAACAGTGTTCTTTTCTCCACCCATGTGCTGGAGGTGGCAGAGAAGCTCTGCGACCGTGTCATCATCATTTCCCACGGAAAGCAGCGGTACTACGGGACGCTGGACGAGCTGAAGGCCATGCATAAGGAGTCGGATCTGGAGCAGGTATTCCTGGAGATCATGAAGGAATGATCCCCATTGCCGTGGGCAGCGGGCTCTTCACCTATCTGATGACGGGCTCTCTGGTGCGTGCGGGACATGATGACTTCGGAATCCGGGTGATGTACCACCTGATCTCCATATTCACCATGGTATTCGGCATCAACGTGATCTTCAATGAGCTGTACTTCTCCACGGATATCGACCGGCTTCTGCCGCTTCCCATCCGGGGACGGGAGATTGCAGCGGCCAAGTTCTCTGCGGCCTACAAGATGGAAAATGTCATGCAGTTCATCCTGATCCTTGCCTGCACCATCGGCTACGGTCTGGCGGCGGATCTGCCGGTATGGCGCTGGCCCATCGCCCTTCTGATCGGGTTCACGCTGTCGCTGATCCCCATGCTGTACTGTGCGATCCTCGGAATCCTGCTTATGGCATTTACCCGGGTGGTGAAATCAAAGGATACGGTAAGGAAGATCTCCGTTATCTTCATGCTGATCGTCTTTGCACTGATGGCACTGGCGCTCACAACCCTGAAGAAGGTGGATGTGGATAGCTGGATCGTTAATGCAGCCAGCCAGGATATCCCCTTCGTCCGCATAATGGACGTGGTTTTCTTTGAAAATGCGCTGCTGGTAAGCTTCCTGAATGACGGAAGCATCGTTGCGATCCTTCTTTATGCGGTGCTGCATATCGCGGTGCTTTGTATCTTCCTTCTTGTGGCAGACCGGTTCTACATCAATTCCGTAAGCCGTCTCGGAGAGGGGACACACCGGTCAAGGCGCGGTGCCGTTCATATGGACCGGGCCCTGCAGAAGCGGAGTGCCTTCCGAAGCTATATCTCCAAGGAGTGGAAGATCCTTCGGAGAACACCGGTGTTCTTTACAAACTGTATTCTCATCACATGGATCTGGCCGGTCTTTGTAGTGATCGCAGGGGCTATGACCGGAACCTCCATGACGCCCGGGGATCTAAGGGACCGGATCGGAGAAGGAGATACCGGCTTTGCCCTCGGGGTGATGATCGCGGCATTTGCGGCACCCCTCATCATGGGGGCCATGAACAGCCTTGGTTCCAATGCCTTCTCACGGGAAGGAAAGCACTATGAGGTGCTGCAGTTCCTGCCGGTTTCCATACGGGTTCAGTGGAATGCAAAGGCAGCGATCGGTGTCATGGTCAGCTTCCTTGGCACAGCACCCTTCTTCCTGTTCTTCGGGATCTACGCAGGGGTTCCAATCCTGCAGCTCATCCTGTATATCCTGATCACGGCAGCTGCATCCTTTGCCATTACCTACCTCGGCATGATGCTGGATTCCGTGAATCCGAAGCTGGTGTGGGAGGATGCGCTTTCCGCCCTGCGTGAGAATTACAACACCTTCTTCTGTATGGCGATTGCCATCGGGATCGCGGCAGCCGTGGGTGGAGCAGCAGTGCTTCTCTTCAAGCTGGCGGAGGTTTCGGTTACACTGCTGGGAGCGGGAATCCTGGTTCTGACGGTGCTTTTCGACTTTTATATCTATCATCGCAGCATGACCAGGGGCATCGAAAATGTGCTCCACGTGGGGACGGAGTGACCTCGTCGGAAAGAATTATAAACGAAAGATGCCGCAGGGTATGCCAGTGAAGTGTCATACCCTGCGGCATCTTTCGTTATTTCCCGCCCATGTCACACCGGGCGGTCTCCTGATGTATTATCCGGTTTTCTTTGCCGTCTTCATTGATTACGGCAGGGTTACATGGAAGCAGTTTCCATGGTCTTTGGCCTCCGCCCAGATGGATCCTCTGTGGGATTCTGTAATACTCTCGGCGATGGAAAGCCCCAGTCCGTAGCCGGCGATCTGCTCTCTGGAGCTGTCGGCCCGGTAGAAACGGTCGAAGAGATGGGAGATCTCCTCGGGGGTAAGGGGTGTTCCTGCATTTTCCACCGAAAGATGCAGCTGTTTCTTTCCGTGAATCTTCTCACGGCAGAGGCGGACCAGCACCTCAGATGCGTCGGAGCTGTACTTCAGGGCGTTGTCGATCAGGATTCCCGTGAGACGCCGGAGCAGGGTACGGTCACCGGTTACGGTAAGGTCCGGATCGATCCTGCCGGTCAGAGTCTTTCCTGCTTCATAATAGACGGATTCCCAGGAGAGGAGAGAGTCCTCTACGACCTCGCTGAAGGAGATCTCCCGGAAGTTTTCGGGATGCTGCTCCAGATCACCGCGGGCCACATCCAGAAGCTCGCCGATCAGCTCCTTCATGCGGTTGCTTTCTTCGCTGACATTTTCCATACGGTGCAGATTCCGCTTCAGCTTGCCTGCGGCAGGAGAGTCGGCTTCGATACCCAGGGACTGATCCGTCAGCATTTTATCCAGAGACCGGGTGACCATATCCGTGTTCGACATGATCACGGTAAGGGGGGTCTTCAGCTCGTGGGATGCATCCGCCACAAACCGCTTCTGGTCGTCCCAGGCCCGTTCCACCGGACGGGTTGCCAGACGGGAGAACCAGAGACTGAGAAGGAAGAGCAACACGATCACGCCCAGACTGATCCAGATGGAACGGATGAGGGTGCTCTGCAGCATGGACATTTCATTGGAAATGTCGGCGAAGGCAACGGCTACCGAGCCGTTGGGCATGGTCTTCTTCGTGTATCGCAGGTTGTGGGATTCGAGGCTTCCGCTGCTTTCTTCCTTGGCCACGGCTGCGGTAACGATCTCCTTCACATCCTCCTCGGTTCCGATAAAGAAGATATCGTTCCGCCTTATGGTGACGGAGCCGTCGGTTTCATAATAGGCGATCAGGATCGCAACACGGTCCTGCCGGTTGGCAAAGTCTGCCATCCGGTTGCCGGAGCGGTCGTTCCAGCCGCGGCCTCTCTGACCATCGACGGTTATGCCGTTATTACCAAAGCTACCCTCCTGGAGCTCCGTATTGTTCGTGATGCCAGGGAGATTATTTCCGTTCGGGAAGGGTGTCGGCTCCGGGTCCGGCAGATCCCAGGGAAAGGAAGCTGTGTTCAGTGCGTTGTTCAGAGCAGCCTGAGAATCGGATTCCATGCTGCGCTTGGAGGAGAAGTACTGGGCTCCGAAGATCACCAGCAGGAATAATACGACAACCCCCATCATCATGGAAATAAACTTAATCCGAAGTTTCCGAATCAGGGGGTTCGATCGTTTTTTGCTCTTTTTGGTTTTATTATTCTTTTCAGTTACCGTGTTTTCTTCCATGCTTAAGCATCCTCTAAGTGATAGCCTACCTTCCGGACCACCTGAATGGAAACTCCCGATTTCAGGGAGGCCAGCTTCCGGCGCAGGAAGGAGATATAGGCTTCGACGTTGTTGTCACCGGCATCGGAGTCATAGCCCCAGATCTTATTGATGAGCGTTTCCTTCGACAGGATCGTCTTTCCGTTGATCATAAGATACCGCATCAGCTCGAACTCCTTGGCGTTCAGCTTGATGGACTTCTCTTTGCAGGTCAGTTCACAGGAGGAGGGAGAGAGGGTCAGATCGCCGAAGGTCACATTTTCGGGAACAAAATCGCTCTTCCGGCGCATGATGGCATGCAGGGTGGCAACCAGCTCTTCATTCTCAAAGGGCTTGGTCAGATAATAATCGGCACCGAGATTAAGTCCCTGAACCCGGTCCACCAGCTCTGCACGGGCCGTCAGCATAAGGACGGGGGTTGAGATCCCCTCCTCACGAAGCTTTTTCAGGATATCGAATCCGTTCATGCCCGGAAGCATGACGTCCAGAACGATGGCATCGTAGATCCCGGACACAGCGTCATAGTAGCCGTCCTCCCCGTTGTTCTGTACGTCTACGGTGTCACCGGCTTCCTCTATGATGTCCGCGATGGTTTCCGCCAGCCTTTTTTCATCTTCGACAACTAATACGCGCATGGCGCCTCCTTATTTTGCAGTCGCTTCTGCAAGCTCTACGTTGAAGGGAGCACGCTGTCCCTTGGTCTTTCTGGATGCGATAAACCCGGGGAAGGGGTGCTCGATATATGAGTTAAATGTGGTTGCAGCCCGGTTGTGTTCCTTCCCGGCACTGACCAGCTCGCCGCGGAGGGCTTCGAACCGCGTCTTCAGCCGGGTCAGCTCCTCATCTCCGGATACATGTTCCTCCAGGATTGGGAGAAGCTTATTCCAGCGCTTCGTCTGCTCCGTGCAGGTAGCCATCTGCATGGAGGTCGGCATTCCGAGTCCGAGAGACTGCTTCTTCGTCAGCTCCTCGTCCAGAGCAACCTCCTTCTCTGTCAGGTGTGCCACAATCTGATCATAGACATGATTCCTGTCCCAGAGCAGAGTGTCGATCTCCCCGGCCAGATTTCTTGCGGTACTGTCCAGCTTACTGACACGATTTACGGTATAGATATAGTAGCCTCCCAGCAGAATGATCAGAAGCATGACGATAAGACCTGTCCAACCCACGGCGTTTGTTCCTCCTTATAATAAACACTACATCACATTTTATCATGATTTTACATAAATAAAAATGATAATTTGTTTTTTTATGGAAGAAACGGTCAGATTATGGTACAATATGGGGCATGAATCTGTAGGAATCCGAGGGGGACAGCTATGGTAGAATCAATGGATACAAAACGTCTGATCGCGGAGAGTCTTAAGGAACTGTCAAAGGATAAGAATTTCGATAAGATATCGGTGGGAGAGATCGCCGCGAAGAGCAATGTGAACCGTCAGACCTTTTACTATCATTTTCAGGATAAATATGACCTTTTGAAATGGATCTATAAGGAGGATTATTTCCGGCCGAATATCGAGGGGATCACCATGGAGAACTGGGATGAGTGTCTGGTGAAGATCCTGACATCCGTGCAAAAGGACCGTGCATTTGCGATCAATACCATCCGTCATACGGAGGAGGATATCAGGGAGTGGTTTCTTGCGGACACGGAGGACATGTTCGGCGCTGCAATCCAGTTCCTGAAGGCGCAGCCGGCACTGGATAACCGGGAGGTCCGCCGGATGGATGAGGTGGAGCAGCAGTTTATTGCAAGATTCTTCGCCTACGGTGTCTGCGGCATGGTGATCGAGTGGATCGAAAAGGGCATGCAGGATAGCCCGGAAGTGGTTGCCGGCAGGATGCGGAAGCTGCTGGATATCTGTAAACAGCTGGCATATAAGCAGATGCTGGAGGAGCAGGGGGAGTAACCTGTGTCTGATAATAACTTGAACAGAATTCTACATTTGTCTAGTGCAACAAACAACCTTCGGTTTTATAGTAAGGTGTGTCGGGAACGTATGCTGTCCTGACATACGGATACTAAAATCGGAGGTGTTTTTATGAGAGGCTTAGGAAAAGTGGTCGTACGGCTGAGGATTCCCATCCTGATCGTAGCGCTGGCCCTGCTGGTGCCGTCAGTCATCGGATACTTTTCGACACGAACCAACTATGATATCCTGACCTACCTTCCGAAGGAGATCGAGACCATGAAGGGGCAGGAGATCCTGGCCGATGATTTCGGAACCGGGGCATTCTCGTTGATCGTCGTCGAGGGGATGCCAGAGAAGGATATCAAGACCATGGCGGAACGGATGAACGAGGTCGACCATGTGAGAAGTGTGATCTGGTACGGATCCGTTGCGGATATTTCGATTCCGGCGGAGCTCCTTCCGGAGAAATACCTGAAGGCCCTGAAGAACGGGGATGCGATCCTGATGATCGCCATTTACGACACGACCATGTCCTCGGATGAGACCATGAAGGCAATCGAGGATCTTCGGGAGGTGGCAAGTGAGCAGACCTACATCAGCGGTATGTCGGCCATGATCGTGGATACCAAGAACCTGTCCGACAGAGAGGTGCCGATCTACGTAGTGATCGCGGTTGTCCTCTGTCTGGTGATCTTGATGCTCACCATGGACTCCTTCCTGATCCCGCTGTTCTTCCTTCTGAGTATCGGCTTTGCCGTGATCTACAACCTGGGGTCCAACTTCATCCAGGGAGAGATCTCCTACGTGACGAAGGCTTTGGCTGCGGTCCTGCAGCTGGCGGTTACCATGGATTACTCCATCTTCCTGTGGCACAGCTACTCGGCGGAGAAGGAAGTAAGCCACGGGGATAAGAAGCTGGCCATGGCAAATGCCATCAATGAAACCCTGTCCTCGGTGGTGGGAAGCTCCATCACAACGGTGGCAGGCTTCGTGGCGCTGATGTTCATGAGCTTTACCATGGGCTTCGATATGGGTCTGGTTATGGCAAAGGGCGTTGTGATCGGCGTCATCTGCTGCGTAACGGTCCTTCCTTCCATGGTGCTGATCTTTGATAAGGCCATCGAGAAGACAAGACATAAACCGGTGCTTCCGAATCTTTCCGGCATATGCAAATGGATCGTGAAGCATTTTTATATCGGCCTGATCCTCTTCGCGGTACTGATCGTTCCCGCGTATATCGGACAGGCAAACAACAAGGTGTACTACAACCTGGATTCCTCCCTTCCGAATGACCTGCCCTGTATGGTGGCACAGGCCAAGCTGGATGAGAAGTTCAATATGAGCTCAACTCATATGATCCTGATGGACAGCCGGGTTGATTCCAAGAACGTGAATAAGTTCGTGGATGAGGTGAACAAGGTGGATGGCGTGAAGGCCGTCGTCGGTCTGGATTCCATCTTGGGACCCCTCTTCCCGCGGGAGATGCTTCCGAAATCGATGATCCAGATCCTGGACAACGGAGAATATCAGCTGATCTTCATCCTTTCGGAGTACAAGGTGGCAACGGACGAGGTCAATGCCCAGTGCGATAAGATCAATGAGATCCTGGATAAGTATGATACCAAGGGTATGCTGATCGGTGAGGCTCCCTGTACCGAGGACCTGATCCATATTACGGATCACGACTTCAAGGTTGTCAGTGCGGTATCCATCTTAATGGTAGGTCTGATCATCCTGCTGGTATTCCGGTCCGTAACCCTTCCGATCCTGTTGGTATCAGTGATCGAGTTTGCAATCTTCATCAATATGGGAATCTCATATTATGTCGGAGACGTACTGCCCTTCGTGGCATCCATCGTCATCGGTACGATCCAGCTGGGATCTACCGTGGATTATGCGATCCTGATGACGAATAAATACAAGGCCGCAAGACTGTCCGGTATGGAGAAGGTCGAAGCCGTAACCTCGGCTCTTGAGAACTCCATCCACTCCGTGATCGTCAGCGCACTTTCGTTCTTTGCGGCGACCATCGGTGTCGGCCTGTATTCCAATATCGATATGATCAGTGCCTTAACGTCCATGATGGCCAGAGGCGCGATCATCAGTATGTTTGTAGTTATTCTGCTCCTTCCTGCGGTGCTGCGGGTATTTGATCCCATCATCCTGCACACCTCCATGGGCTTTAAGAGCATTACCGGAAAGAAAGAGCATCAGATCGCATAGAGATGACGATCATAGACTAGAACCAGAAAGGAAAGGTGTATTTCCATGAAGAAGAATCTTACGAAACGAGTGGTGGCAGGTGTCCTGACGGGAGCCATGCTGCTGGGCCTCGGTGGCTGCGGGACGGAAGAGAAGAAGGCGGAGGAGGCTACCATGGCGGAGCCTGCGGAGACTTCTACCGAAGAAGCCCTGGAGCTCGGGAAGCTGGTGGAGGCATCCTTTAATCTGGATGGCGCACTGGACGGCGAAAAGGATGAGACCGTCTACGCCATGGCAGATGCAAAGGGAAATGTGAATTCCGTGATCGTCAGCGAGTGGCTGAAGAACAGTGACGGCGCTGCAGAGATCAAGGATGTAAGCCGCCTTACGGATATTGAAAATGTAAAGGGTGACGAGACATTTACGCAAAACGGCGAAGAGATCACCTGGCAGGCAAACGGAAACCCCATCTACTATCAGGGAAAGTCCGAAGAGGAGATCCCGGTTCAGGTAAAGGTGACCTACATGCTGAACGGCAAAGAGGTTGAACCCTCGGAGCTGGCAGGTGCTTCCGGTCACGTATCGGTTCGTTTCGATTATACCAACAATGCAAAGTCCGGTGAGGTATATGCTCCGTTCCTGATGGGAACCGGCGTGCTTCTCGGCGGTGAGAATTTCACAAATGTAAAGGCTGATGGCGGAGAGGTGATCGGTGACGGAAGCCGGTATATCGTTGTGGGCGTCGGCATGCCGGGGCTTTCCGACAGCCTGAAGCTGGATGTGGAGGGCCTTACCATTCCGGATCATATGGGATTTGAAGCAGATACCACGGATTTCGAGATGGATATGGCGCTGACCTTTGCAACACCCATCGTGCTGGATGAGAATGCCATCAATCTGAATGTGGATGAGCTGAAGAAAACGCTGGATGACAAGACCTCCCAGTTTAAGGATGGTATGGATCAGCTGGCAGACGGTATCGCAGCCTATACGGATGGCGTGGATCAGCTGGCAGACGGTATCAGTCAGGTGGACTCCGGTGCGGCTGATCTGGCAAATGGAGCAGCACAGCTGGACAGCGGGGCAAAGAGTGCCAAGGAAGGTGCTTCCAAGCTGTACGACGGAGTGAAGAGTGCCAAGGAAGGTGCGGATCAGCTGTACGAGGGCGCAAAGAATGCCAAGGACGGCGCAGACCAGATCGCAGATGGTGCCAAGAATGCAAAGACAGGTGCCGGCCAGCTGGCAGACGGTGCAAATCAGCTGAACAACGCAGTTAAGGATCTGTCCCTTCCCAGCGTTGACGGCGCAAAGGATAATATCACGGATGAGCAGCGTGCCGCAGCGGCAAAGAGCATTCAGGAAACAGTAGAAGCACAGGGTTATACGGAGGACAAGGTGTCGGAGGCTCTGACCAAGAGCGTATCGGGAGCTCTCAGCTCTGCTCCCTCCTTCGCAGCTCTTTCCGATCCGAATATGACAGATGCCGAGAAGGCAGCAGTGATCCGGAAGGAGGCTGCAGCAGCAGGTCAGGCATCCGTAACCGATGAAGTAAAGCAGAGCATCGCATCGGATGCAGCAGATAAGGCAAAGGCAGCAGCAGAGGCACTTCAGCAGGATCCGTCGAAGATCACGGGATCTGCAGCATTCCAGCAGGTATATGCATCCGTACGTTCCTCCATCGAGAGCCAGGCGTACGTGACAGCCATCAATGCAGCCCTGAAGCAGGATCCTTCAACCGCACATCTTTCCTATAATGACCTCTCCGAAGATATGATCGCAGCCTATAAGCAGGCAGTGAAGTCCCAGGTGGATGCAGCGGTAAGCAGCCAGATGGCAAGCCTTGGGCAGGCACTGGCAGGCGCTTATACCGCAGGCTACGGTACCGGCTACGGTGAAGGCTACGGTACGGGCTACGGTACCGGCTACGGTACGGGTTACGGCACGGGCTACGGTACGGAGTACGGTAAGCTGGCAACGGAGTTTAAGGCATTTACGGATACCATGTCCAAGAATATGAGCCAGGGTGTAGTCCCGGTTCTGAAGGGCATGTGTGAGGCCTATGCAAATGCAGGCGTAAACTATGGTATGGATGCAGTGCTCGCAGTGGTAAATGACAAGCTTGCGGCATTCTCTCCGAAGATCAAGGAACTGAAGAAGGCAACAGGTCAGCTGGCATCCGGCTCTACAGAGCTCTCCAAGGGACTGGGAACCCTGTCCGACGGAACCGGTCAGCTGGATCAGGGACTGGGAGATCTGTCCGACGGAACCGGCAAGCTGGATCAGGGACTGGGTGAGCTGACCAGCGGAACCGGTCAGCTGAATCAGGGACTTTTAACCCTGGCAGACGGAACCGGAAAGCTTTCCAGAGGTGCCAGTCAGTTGCAGAGCGGAACTGCTCAGCTGAAATCCGGAGCGTCCACGCTGGCAGCCAACAGCGGCAAGCTGAAAGACGGTGCAGATCAGATGGATGATGCTACGGGTAAGATCGTTGATGCAGTTAAGAACGGTGAGGTGAAGCTGGATGAGCTGAAGGAGCGGATCGAGAATATCCGCAAGGCCGGTGAGGCATACAGCTCCTTCGCAGGTGTAAACAGCGAGATGAAGAGCCACGTGAAGTATATCATCAAGACCGAAGGAATCACGAAGGAAGATTAGCAATAAAAAATCATAGAATGATTTCCGGGAGCCCCCGGGCTGTGTCAGAGAAGACTCTGACCTGGCCCGGGGTCATTCCTTTTCAAATTTCATGGTTCATTTTGAGCGGTTTTGTGGTAGAATAAAGGGTAGTCTGCGCGTGGGGTGACGGGCAGATGGGAAGGAGAAGAATTATGGGTGTACAGATGTATGAAAACCGGGAGTTATCCTGGCTGAAATTCAATGAACGCGTATTAGAGGAGTCTGAGGATGAGCGGACACCGCTCTGTGAACGCCTCAGCTTTATCTCCATCTTCCAGACGAATCTGGATGAATTCTTCATGGTGCGTGTGGGGTCGCTCCATGATGAGATGCTCCTGAAGGAGAACCCGAGGGAGAATAAGACGAATCTTACGGCGGAGGAGCAGCTTGAAGCAATCCGTGAGAGGGTGAAGGAGCTGACGAAGCGGAAGGATGTCTCCTATTCAAAGCTGATGGAGAAGCTGGAGGAGGAGAATATCCATCTCATCAACTTTGCGAAGCTGGATGAGAAGCAGGGGGATTATCTGAAGAAGTATTTCGAGAATGAGATCATGCCCCTTCTTTCTCCGATCACGGTCAGCAAGAAGCAGCCGTTTCCGTTTATCAAGAACAATGAGATCTGTGCCGTCGGTGTTCTGATCCCGAAGAACAGCAAGGCAAAGAATCCGAAGACCAGGATCGGTATCGTTCCGTGTAACAACGGTATGTTCCGACGCCTGATCCAGATTCCCAATTCCAAGGGCTATTACATGCTTGCGGAGGAGCTGATCCTGCATTTCCTTCCGCAGGTATTTCAGGGTTATACGATCATCAGTAAATCGCTGATCCGTGTAACAAGAAATGCGGATATCGATGCCGACAAGGTCTATGATGAGGAGCTGAACTACCGGGATCATATGGCCGAGGTGATCAAGCAGCGCCGGAAGCTGACTCCGATCCGCATGGAGTATACCCGCGATCTGGATAAGCAGGTGCTGACACAGATGAAGAACTTCCTGAAGATCGATAAGGACATGATTTTCAAGACCAAGTCACCTCTGGATCTGTCCTTTGTATTTGACATCCAGGATATCCTTCGTCATAAGCCGGAGCTCTTCTTTGAGAAGCGGTTCCCCCAGAGGTCCCCGATGCTGGATGAGACAAGACCGTTGCTGCCACAGATCCTGGAGGGAGATAAGCTGCTTTCCTATCCCTATGAGAGTATCCGCCCCTTCCTGAACATGCTGACGGAGGCCGCAAATGATCCGGAGGTTGTCTCCATCAAGATGACCCTGTATCGTCTGGCCAAACACAGCAAGGTGGTGGAGGCTCTGGTGGAGGCTGCCGAGAACGGGAAACAGGTGGACGTTCTGGTGGAGCTGAAGGCCCGCTTTGATGAAGAGAACAACATCGAGTGGTCCCGTATGCTGGAGTCTGCCGGCTGTCACGTGATCTATGGTCTGGACGGTCTGAAGGTGCATTCCAAGCTCTGTCTCATTACAAGAAAGAACGGGGAAAGTGTTCAGTATATCACCCAGATCGGTACCGGAAACTATAATGAAAAAACGGCCCGTCTCTACACGGATCTCTGCCTGATCACGGCAGATGTGGGGATCGGTCTTGAGGCAGCCAGAGTCTTCCAGACCCTGTCTCTTGGCGAGGTTATGACCGGCACGGAGCATTTGCTGGTGGCACCCAGATGTCTGCAGAACAAGGTGATCGACCGGATCGATCGGGAGATCCTGCGCGCGAAGGAAGGGAAGGACGCGTATCTTGGCTTCAAGCTGAACTCCCTTACGGATAAGAAGATCATCGATAAGATCATCGAGGCCTCCGAGGCGGGAGTCAAGGTGGAAATGGTGATCCGGGGGATCAACTGTCTTCGCACCGGTATCCCGGGGAAGACGGATCATATCCGCACCGTATCTATCGTCGGACGTTTTCTGGAGCATTCCAGAGTTTATATCTTCGGGCAGGGAGCCCGCGAGGAGATGTATATCTCATCGGCGGATTTCATGACCCGGAACACCGTGCACCGCGTTGAGGTGGCGGCACCGATCTATGACAGCAAGCTTCGGGATCAGATCCGGAGCATGTTCCGGACACAGCTGGCCGACAATGTGAAGGCCAGAGAGCAGCAGCCGGACGGCAGCTATGCTTACGTGCTGCATGAGGAGCCGGAGATCAACGCACAGGAACAGCTGTATCAGATGGCCTATGATGCCGTGGGAGCCTCGGTGACCAGGGCTGTGGAGGAAGAGGTACAGTAAGGAAATAAGAGTAAGGAACTTGTTTTAAGAACCGATGGACGAGAAAAAACGTGAAAAAAAGCATATCAGTATGAGGACCTTCCTTGTGATCACGGTATTTCTCGTGATCCTGCTTGTGACGGCAGGGACAGCCATCGGCATCATCGTCTTTTCGGGGCAGACGGCCCGGGACAAGCTCCTGGATGAGACGGAGGAGCATGCGGAGCGGCTGGCGGACCAGATCGCGCTGCACCGCTTCCGGATCGAGTCCCCGGAGAACACCCTGGCAGCCGACCTGGATGAGACTGCATTTCTTGCAGGGGGAAGGATCCTTGTGATCGACCGGAACTACCGGATCGTGAAGGATACATTTTCCTTCCAGCAGGAGTCCTATATCGTCAGTGAGAATATTATGACGGTCATGACCGGAGAACAGGAACGGCTTGGCTGGATCCGCAATTCCTATGCGGAGGTGATGCTTCCGATCCGGGACAGCAGTAACCAGATCCTCGGGGTGATCGTATCCACGGCTTCCACCCGGTCGATCGAGCAGCAGCATAAGATCATTGTCCGGAATACCCTTTTGCTCAGCGGTGCCGTGCTTCTTGTGGCGTTCCTTGCAGTGTCCCTGGTGGCGCGCCTTACGGTCCGCGGACTTCGGGACATGAACCGGAAGATCGCCCATATCTCGGAAGGAAATCTGGATGAGAAGCTGCCGGAGAGCGGCTTTAAGGAGACCCGGTATCTGGCGCAGAACTATAACGCGGTCATCGCGCAGCTTGCGGATATCGACTCCACCCGTCAGGAGTTTGTGTCGGATGTGTCTCACGAGCTGAAGACTCCCATCACCTCCATGAAGGTGCTGGCGGAATCCCTGCTCCAGAATGAAAATGCATCCACGGAGGATTACCGTGAGTTCATGACGGACATCGTGGATGAGATCGACCGGGAGACCAAGATCATCAACGATCTGCTGGCTCTGGTAAAGACGGATAAGCAGAATGCGGTCATGAACTTCGCAGAGGTGGACATCAACCAGCTGATCGATGTGATCATGCGAAGGGTGACTCCCATTGCGAAGAAGCGGAATATCGAGCTGACCTATGAGAGCTATCGCTCCGTCAAGGCAGAAGCGGATGAGGTGAAGCTGTCGCTGGTCATCTCGAATCTTGTAGAAAATGCCATCAAGTACAATGTGGATAACGGCTGGGTGCGGATCACCCTGAACGCGGACCACAAGTACTATTATATCAAGGTTGCGGACTCAGGCGTCGGTATCCCTGAGGATGCAAAGGATAAGGTTTTCGAACGGTTCTACCGTGTCAGCAAGGACCGGAGCCGTGATACCGGCGGAACCGGGCTGGGGCTTGCCATCGCAAGGTCTTCGATTCATGCGCATGGAGGAACCATCAAGCTGTACAGTGAGTCCGGAAAGGGAACTACATTTACGGTGCGCCTGCCCCTGAAGCAGGAGGCATCGGAGCAGGATACCACAGAGGATGAAGCATAGGAAATGAAACGACTGCACCTGAAAAAAGCATATATGGGAGTTTGCCTGACAGTGGCCATGCTGCTGTCTCTTTCGGCGTGCGGTAAGGAAACCATCATTACCGAGACGGTGATCGACAGCGTGGATTCGAACTTGTCGGAGGAGCGTGGGATCACGATCTACTGCGTGCAGGACCGGTCTGTGGTGGCGGAGGAGGAACGGTTCCAGCCGAAGCAGCCGGATTCGGTGGCCAGCTCTCTGGAGGAGACCATGGCGGTGATCCCTCTTACGGATGGTGTTAAGTTCGTATCCTACACCATGGCGGAGGACAACGCTGTGACCCTGTCCTTCCAGGTGGAGGACTCGGTCAGCCGGGAAACGCTGCTGCTGGAGAAGGCAGCCATCGTCAGTACCCTGGAGCAGATCCGGAACATCGGAACCATGACCCTTTCCATCAAGAAGGAGGATGGCTCCGCGGTGGAGGAAAAGACCTACAGCGGCGGGTCCTTCTATTACTATGACCGTGTGATCCCCACCGGTCAGAACAACGGACAGATCCGGTTGTTCCTTCCGGACGAGAAGAGGAGCAGCCTTACGGATATCACGTTAAATGTTACGCTGCAGCTGGATGTTTCCGTCGAGGAGGAGGTTGTGCGCCAGCTGATCCAGCGGGATATCTTCCCGAAGGGAACGGAGCTGATCAGCGTATCCGTAACCCAGAAGGTGGCTTATGTGGATCTGACGGAGGCCTTTGCCACCGGTGCGGATTCCCTGGCGGTGTATTCCCTGGTGGACAGTGTTGCGGCGCTGCCCCACATTTCCTCGGTGCAGATCCTTGTGGAGGGAGAGAAGAAGGATGAGATCGGCTCGGGCTGTTTCTTCTGGGAGAGCTTGCGGGACAGTGGTTGGAAGAGAATATTCCGTATTCCTTAGGTGCGGCGCTGGCCGCGGCGGGAATCGTGTGGAGAAGCAATCGGAGGATCGTGACTGCAAAGTCGCGATACCAATGGTTGCTTCTCCTTCTTTTTGCTCTGGGAGCTCTCTGGAGCTATGGGGTGCGGCAACAAATGCTTTCCCGGGAGGCAGTGGCATCGGATGCGGCAGCGGCAGGAAAAGCCCTTTCCCTGGAGGGTGTCATCACGGAAGAGCGGGAGTATGCCTTTTTGCTCCGGACGGAAGCCGGAACGCTGCGGGTCCGGGGAGAGCTTCCGGAGGACCTTAGGGTGGGAGACCGGATCCGGATCACAGGAGTACCGGAACGGATTCAGGCAGCCACGAATCCCGGGGCATTTGATAATGCAGCGTATGCGGAGAGCGAAGGAATCCACTGGCAGGTAACGGCGGAGGAAATAGTTCTTACGAAACGGAATGGGGACTGGTTCCTCGGTATGCTGGACCGGATCCGGAGCGCCTGTCGGGAGAAGGTGGAGGAGCTGCTTCCGAAGAAGGAGGCAGGGATTCTCCTTGCCATGCTTCTCGGAGAACGGGCAGGGGTGGATAAAGAGCTGAAGGAGCTCTACCGCCAGAGCGGGATCGCCCATGTGCTTGCAATCTCGGGGCTGCATGTGTCACTGATCGGTGCAGCGCTGATGGCTCTTTGTTCCCTGCTCCCCATTTCGGGGCGGAAGAGAGGGGCTCTTACGATCCTGTTCCTGCTCTTATATGGGGCGCTGACGGGCTTTTCCCCGTCGACGCTTCGGGCCATCTGGATGCTTTCCGCCGTCTGCTTCGGGCGGATGCTCCGGCGAACGTCGGATCTTCCGACATCCGCCGGAGGGGCTCTCTTTCTGATCCTTCTTATTCAGCCCTACCGGGTGACCTCCTCCGGGATGCTGATGAGCTTCCTTGCGGTGGCGGGGATCGTTGCGGGAGATTCCTGTTACCGTGCCATCTTTGACCGGGAGCGGTTTCTCTTTCTTCCCACCCGGCTTCGGGGACCCTTTAAGCGTCTGATGGGAATGATCCTGCTGAGTCTTATGTTGCAGCTCTTTCTGGAGCCCGTGATGCTTCGGGATTATTATTCCGTTACTCCCTACAGTCCGCTGGTGAATCTTCTTATTGTTCCGCTGCTTACGGCAGCAGTGATGAGCGGTGCCGTTGGACTCCTTCTATCCTTTCTTCCCGGCTTTTGGAATCTGGCGGAGGCAGCGCTTCTTCCCTGCCGGGGGATCCTCCGACTCTACGAGGGAATCTGCAGAGCTGTCAGCCACATCCCCGGACATGAGATCCTGACGGGCGGGATCGGGGAGACGGAGGCACTGATCGCCATCCCTCTTATTCTGGCGGTTGTTTACGGTATCTGGCATCTGCTGCGGGGAAGAAAAAGGAAGGATCGAAAATGGAGTGCCTATCTGCTTACGCTTCTTTTGATCACAGCCTTCTATCTGGCGGGGGCTCTTTATGCGTCGCTAAGGAACCGGTGGGCGGGACGGATCATCTTTCTGGATGTGGGACAGGGAGATGGCTGTATCGTCCATACAAAGAACGGAACGGATCTTCTTTTCGACTGCGGGTCCTCCTCAAAGGAAACCGTAGGGACGGATGTGCTGATCCCGGCTCTTCGGTATTACGGGATCCGGGAGCTGGATGGAGTGTTCCTTTCTCACTCGGATACGGATCATATCAGCGGAGTGCAGCAGCTGCTGGAACAGGGGGAGCTGTACGGGATCCGGGTGGACCGGATCCTGCTTGGAGCGGGGACGGTGGAGGATGAGAACCTAAAACGACTTTCGGAGGCGGCAGAGGCTGCAGGAACGAAGGTGCACTTTCTACGGGCCGGGGATGCGCTCGTTTCGGGAGAAACCACGGTTCGTGTACTCCTGCCGAGGGAAGGAGAGAGCGGAGAAGGAAATGATTACTCGATGGTGAACTGTCTTACGGTTCCCGGCTGTAGTGTCCTTTTCACGGGAGATATCGGAGCTGAGCGGGAAGCAGAGCTGGCGGAGATCCTGAGGGAGGCGGAAGAAAGAACTGCAAACAACAGTCCGGAGGAAGATGCCGAAACATCAGCGGATGTGGTGCGTATATTGAAGGTTCCGCATCATGGCTCGCGGTTCTCAAGTTCGGAACAACTGCTATCCCTGTTTGAAGCATCGGACACCCCAATTGCTGAATCGAATGTGCCAATTGCGGCATCGAACGCTCCGATTGCGGTGATCTCCTGCGGGAGGAGAAATATTTACGGCCATCCGGCCGGGGAAACTCTGGAACGGCTGGAGAAAGCAGGCTTCACAATCTACAGGACAGACCAAAACGGGGCGGTGATCGTGGAACTGCCGTAAGCAAGCCCCCGAAGCTAATCAAACTTCCGGATATGCACTATATTTTAGCCAAACAGGCATGATCCGCAAGGGATACGAGAGGAGGCGGCTAATCAGTCGGGCTGATAAGCGTAGAGGATTAGCCAAACAGGCATGATCCGCAAGGAATACGAGAGGTAGCGGCTAATCAGTCGGGCTGATAAGCGTAGAGGATTAGCCAAACAGGCATGATCCGCAAGGGATACGAGAGTAGGTGGCTAATCAGTCAGGCTGATAAGCATAAAGGATTAGCCCCAAAGGTGAAAGCAGAAGGGTTACGGT
Source organism: uncultured Lachnospiraceae bacterium (assembly GCA_902760755.1). Lineage (GTDB taxonomy): Bacteria > Bacillota > Clostridia > Lachnospirales > Lachnospiraceae > Eubacterium_Q. The sequence goes on from CACWHK010000007.1 coordinate 100,331, forward strand.
GATGAATACGGCTAATATAAGGTTCATGCTTTACATAAAGGATTAGCCCCAAAGGTGAAAGCAGAAGGGTTACGGTGATGAATACGGCTAATATAAGGTTCATGCTTTAGTTTTTATTAGCCGGATTGGCGCAGAGTACCAATCACGGAGAAAGAAAAGGCTAATAATAGTAACAGAAGTGATGGTGCGTTAGCTGCATGGATGGATAATATGGCAGGGAGGAGGGGAACGACTAATTACATGAAGATGATTATAGTTAGCTTTTCATGAAAAGGAATAACTACTGCAGCAAATCAGATTACGGTAGGGTTAGCTTCTCATGAAAAGGTATAGCTACTGAAGCAAATCAAATAATGGGAGAATAACAAATGTGTCGAACAACGGAGGTGCATATGATACGCAATACGGATATAGCAAACGAGATCAGTTTCCTCGAGGACAGCTTACAACGGGTTAAATCTGAATTGAAAAAGCTAAGGAAAAGAGTTCCGGAAGGGGCCGGACTGCGTGCGGCAAGGCACGGAAATACATATCAGTATTTCATGAAGGTGCAGGGATCGGGTACAAATGGAATATAGAGCCGGAAGGCTGCCTGGAGGAAGTATCAGGGCAAGTGGTGGTACGGCTACGCAACGGGCTGGTACGCAAAGAGTGCGACCTACAAGATCGACGGCAAGAAATACACCTTTGATGCAAAGGGCTTCCTGAAGTAAAAAGTGCTTGACGAACGAAGCGTTGGATGCTAATATGATTCAGTGCGTTGATTGAATGATTGATTCCACATGCCCGGCTTTTTGAAGCTGACCGTGTCTTGGCTAAATGGAATCCATTACATACACATTATTTCATGTTTTATGGAGGTACAGAGCTTTGGCTAACATCAAATCAGCAAAGAAGAGAATTCTTGTAACAAAGAAGAAGGAGCTGCGGAACAAGTCTGCAAAGTCCAAGATCAAGACCCTTGTAAAGAAGCTGGAAGCTGCAATCGCTGAGGGCAACAAGGCAGAGGCAGAGGATGCACTGAAGGTTGCGATCTCCGAGATCAGCAAGGCTGCATCCAAGGGTATCTTCCACAAGAACACTGCTGCTCGTAAGATTTCCAGACTGACTCTGGCAGTCAACAAGATGGCGTAAGCGATAGATTCTTGCGTGAATTGATTTATACAAAGAGATCGACATTTCGTCGGTCTCTTTTTTTGCTCACTTGACGATTTGTCATTTTGCCATAATGTCAAAAGCTGACTTAAAATCCTCTATATCTGCTATAATGTTGTTAGCATTATTCACAAACAAAAATGTGCAAAATATACAAAGGAGGATTACAGGGGTGAGAAAAACAGGAAAATGGAAAGAAATTCTTGCGATCATTATGGCATTTGCCATGCTTGCTGTCTATGTTCCCATGACAGCGGAAGCTGCGGAAGAACCGGCGGTTCTTGACGCCATCGAGGTCTCTCTGGAAGTGAAGGCAGTGGTTGGCGAAGCACCGGCCATTTCCGGCACTTGTCTTACGGAGGGGGCAGAGTTGGAGTATGCATACATCCAGAGCGTGCTCTTTGATCTTGATAATGACGTACAGTATGCGTTCTACAGTGATGAAGAGATGAATAAGAAGGAGAAACATCCTCTGAAGGAGATCAAGGCGGATACCAAGTATGAGATCGGTGTATCCCTCGTGGTATCGGATCTTTCGAAGTATTCGGTTCCGAAGACGGTTACGATCGTATGCAACGACGAAGAGTATGAAGCCGGGAAGTTTGACATCAGCAGAGAGGAAGGAACCGTTACGGTTTCTATGAGTTTGTATGAGATTGACACCACAGCAGTGCTAAACGGCTGGATCGAGGAAGACGGAGCAACTGTATACTACAAGGATGGTAAGAAGGTTACCGGCTTCCAGACCATTGATGGGAAGAAGTATTACTTCGACCGGTTCGGTGCACGGCAGATCGGATGGACTGAAATCGATGGAAAGTGGTATTACATGAAGGGGAAAGGTGGATTTGAAACCGGACTCACGACGATCGGTAAGAAGACCTACTACTTTGATAAGAAGGGCGTGATGCAGACCGGAACCATGACCATCGGGGATTACATTTATACCTTTGACAAGGAAACCGGCGCCATGACCTCCAAGAAGCCGAAGGAAGAACCGAAGCTAAACGGCTGGAAGCAGGAAAAGAACAAGTGGTATTATTACAAGGATGGTGTGAAGCTGACCGGTTGGCAGCAGCTCGCCGGAAAGTGGTATTACCTCGGCTCTGACGGTGCTATGGTTGATGGATGGCAGCAGATCGATAATAAGTGGTATTTCTTTAAAGACGGCGTCATGCAAAACGGCTGGCAGCAGATCAACGGCAGCTGGTACTTCTTCCGAAGCGGTGCCATGGTAAAGGGCTGGCAGAAGATCGGGAAGGATTGGTATTTCTTCAGCACAGATTCCAAGACGATGGGAGTTATGAAGACCGGCTGGGTGAAGTCCGGAGGAAAATGGTATTACATGGATAAGGCAAGTGGTGCCATGCTTTATAATACAACTAAAAAGATTGACGGCAAGGTTTATAATTTTAATAAGGACGGCATTTGCACCAATCCGTAACATGTCAGGAAAATGAAAACACGGCGGTTCCCCGGGAGATCGGGAAACCGCCGCTTTGTATTCTTAAGATTTTGCTTCCGGGGAAAGCAGATCGAGGATCAGCCTCTCCAGGGCGTTACGATCGGAAAGAAGTCCGGTCTTTATCGCCTGGTCCGCAGCCAGGCAGGCGTCGCAGGCACTGAGCAGCTGCGCCTTGGTGTAGGAAGCAGCCAGGGACTGGTACTTCTTTACGAGGAAGGGGAGGAAGCCGGCAATCTTTGCCATATTCTCCCGGGGGGTTCCGTCCGTTTGCATCTGGGCCACCTGTGCCAGGATCTGATACTGGCGGGAGATCAGGTAGAGGATCTTCATCACCGGTTCCCGAAGCTCCAGAAGGTCATTGTAGAGGAGAAGTGTTTTCTCCTTGTTTTTTGCGGAAATGGCGTCCACCATGTCGAAGACCTTATCCTCCGCGATGGTTACGGAGATGGCTTCCACGTCGGCAACGCGGATGGCGTCCTTTTCAAGGGTATAGCTGATCAGCTTCTCCAGCTCGGAGTCCAGGGTGGACATGTCCTGACCGACAGCGGCAAGTAAACGCTCGGGGACCTTCGCCTCCACCTTCTTTCCGGTTTCGGCAAGACGCCCCGTGATCCAGGAACGGAGGGTTGCTTCGTCCGGAACATCGAAGCAGAAGGCGCCCTCGGCCTGATCGAAGAGCTTGAAAAGACGTCCGCGCTTATCCACGGCCTTGGTGAGACCGGTGGACTTTTCCACGTCCGGCTCCACGAAGATCAGGATCGCAGTGTCGGGCAGGTCCGGCAGACTGTCCGTCAGTTCATCCACGGATTTGGTGAAAAAACCGCTGTCCTCCACCAGCACCACCCGGTGCTCTGCCAGAAAGGGCATGGTGGAAAGGTCGGAAAGGATGGTCCGGATATCGGCAGAGGCTCCCTGATAGGAAGCGAAGTTCATGGTATCTCCCGGATTGGTAACCCGGGAAAGGAGAAGCTCCTTATACTGCCGGATGAGATACCGCTCCGAGCCGTACAGAAGGTACAGCTTCCGGATGGTTCCTTCGTCCAGCTCCTTCTTCAGTTGTGCCATGCCGCGTACCGGTTTTTTAGGTGCCATAACGGTTCTCCTTTGTCCTCTGGGATGTCCCACGCTATTTTATCACACCAACCGCAGGGCCATCAAGCAGGGAAAATGCAGGTTGAAGAAACGTGCATGAAATGGTAAAATAGAATGGACTGTGAAGGTCGGAAAGAGGGCGCGGTTTTGGGAGTTATTCCGCGCGGGGACGATACTATTTACTTGGAGGGTTACGTATGGACGAAAGACTGCATAACTGGGTCAACTGGATCCTGTATGATGAGTTGATCGACGGGAAGATCAATGCACCGAAGCATCTTCTGGGCAATCATGATTTCGGGGACGGACAGGTGATCACCTGCTACAAGCCTCATTCTTCTTCCGTATCGGTGAAGACACCCAGCGGTAAGACGCTTACGCCTATGGAGAAAATCGGAGAGGATGGCTTCTACGGCATCTATTTCCCGAAGAAGAAGTTCAAGGGGAATAAATATCATTTTGTAACGGAATATTATGACGGAACCTCGGTGGAAACAGCCGACTGCTACAGCTTCGACGGTCAGATCACCGATTATGATGCGTATCTTTTTGCGGAAGGCAAGAACTACGACATTTATAACAAGATGGGTGCACATCTCATGACCATCGACGGCGTGAAGGGTACCTACTTCGCAGTCTGGGCACCGGATGCAAGACGAGTTTCCGTAGTCGGAGACTTCAATATGTGGGATGGTGCGCTGAATCCCATGCAGATCCACCCGGCTTCCGGCATCTATGAGCTGTTTATCCCGGATGTTCTTCCGGGAGCCATCTATAAATATCAGATCCTGACCCGCTACGGCGAGATCCTCTTCAAGGCGGATCCCTACGGCAATCAGGACCAGATGCGTCCGGACAACGCAAATATCGTTGCGGATCTTACCTATACCTGGAAGGATACGGAGTGGATCGAGAACCGAAAGAAGCAGGACCGCGTGGCCCGCATGAAGCAGCCCATGTCCATCTATGAGTGCCATCTGGGCTCCTGGAAAAAGAAGATCGAGGATTCAGATTTCGGATTCTACAATTACCGTGAGCTGGCAGGCATGCTGGGCGACTACATCACCGAGATGGGCTATACCCATATCGAGCTGATGGGTATCGCCGAGTATCCCTTCGACGGCTCCTGGGGCTATCAGGTAACAAACTACTTTGCACCTACATCCCGGTACGGCACACCCACGGATTTCATGTACTTCGTGGATGAGATGCATAAGCGGGGGATCGGTGTGATCCTGGACTGGGTACCGGCACATTTCCCGAGGGATGCCCATGGCCTGGGACGCTTTGACGGTATGCCGCTTTACGAAAATGCGGATCCGAGAAAGGGCGAGCATCCGGACTGGGGTACCTACATCTTCGATTACGGCAGAAATGAAGTGATCAACTTCCTCACCTCCAACGCACTGTTCTGGGTGGAGAAGTTCCATATCGACGGCCTCCGTGTGGATGCCGTTGCCTCCATGCTGTACCTGGATTACGGCAAGCGGGACGGTGAATGGGTAGCAAACAAGGATGGCGGCAAGGAGAACCTGGAAGCCATCGCACTGCTGCAGAACATCAACCGCGTGATGGAGGAGCGGAACCCCGGCGCATATCTGATCGCCGAGGAGTCTACCGCATGGCCGGGTGTAACCGCACCGGCAGACATGAAGGGGCTGGGCTTCCTCTTCAAGTGGAACATGGGCTGGATGAATGACTTCCTTGAGTACATGAAGTTGGATCCCTACTTCCGGAAGTTCAATCATAACCGCCTGACCTTCAGCCTTTCCTATACCTACGCTGAGAACTATATCCTGGTCATCTCCCATGATGAGGTGGTACACCTGAAGTGTTCCATGCTGAACAAGATGCCGGGTCTTGAGTTCGATAAATATGCGAACCTTCGTGCAGCCTACGGCTTCATGTGCGGACATCCGGGCAAGAAGCTTTTGTTCATGGGACAGGAGTTCGCACAGCTTCGGGAGTGGTCCGAGGCGCGGTCCCTTGACTGGTACCTGCTGGACAACCCGCTGCATAAGGGCATGCAGGACTTCGTAAAGGATCTGAATCACATGTATACGAAGTTTGATGCGCTTTACTACAATGACAATGATGTCATGGGCTTCGAGTGGATGAAGGTGGATGATGCGGATTCCGGCGTCGTGGCATTTGTCCGGAGAGGCAAAACCGCAAAGGACCAGCTGCTGTTCATCTGCAACTTTGTGCCGGTGGAGCGGAAGGGATACCGGATCGGCGTTCCCTGCATCACCAGCTATAAGGAGATCCTTTCCTCCGATGATCCGAAGTACGGCGGTCTCGGACGGAACAACAAGAAGGCCATCAAGGCAGAGGCTGTGGCCTGCGACCGCATGGAGAATTCCATCGTGCTGGATGTACCTCCGCTTTCCGTTACGGTCATGAAATATGACTTCAAGAGATAAGCGGGATCATCATACATTTTTGGTAAAGGGGTAGAACAATGACAACGTCACAAATCGGTATTCTGGTAGCCATAGGGGTCTATCTGGTCGGCATGCTGATCATCGGCTTCATGGCATCCAGAAACACAAACGATGTCGGGGATTTCTATCTGGGCGGAAGAAGACTCGGACCCTTTGTCACTGCCATGAGTGCAGAGGCATCGGATATGAGCTCCTACCTCCTGATGGGTGTCCCGGGACTTGCGTACTTTTCCGGTATCGCAGATGCAGGCTGGACAGCCTTCGGACTGGCAGTCGGAACGTATCTCAACTGGCTCTTCACGGCGAAGCGGCTTCGTAATTACTCTGAGAAGATAAATGCGATCACCATTCCGGAGTATTTCAAGAAGCGTTTCCGCGATAAGAGTAATGTAACACTTCTGGTGGGAGCCATCGCCATCATCGTATTCTTCGTACCGTATACCGCATCCGGTTTCTCCGCCTGCGGAAAGCTGTTTATGAATCTGTTTGATGTGAAGTATGAGGTGGCCATGGTGATCTCGGCCATTGTCATCATCGCCTATACAACCACCGGTGGATTCCTGGCAGCTTCAAGGACCGACTTCGTTCAGTCCATCGTTATGTCCGCCGCGCTGCTGATCGTGCTCGGCTATGGTATCTATCATGCCGGCGGCTTCGGTGCCGTGGTTGATAACGCAAATAAGCTTGCGGGATATCTGGACATCAATGCGACCTTTAACAATGTGACAGGCTCCGCAGACAGCTACGGGATCTTCAACAAGATCACCATGTTCTGCTGGGGACTCGGTTACTTCGGTATGCCGCACATCCTGCTCCGTTTCATGGCAGTAAAGGATGCAAAGCAGCTGAAGCTGTCCCGCCGCGTCGCATCCGTATGGGTTGTGATCTCCCTGTCGGTAGCAGTATTCCTGGGCGTTGTAGGTCGGGCTATGACCCAGACCGGTGCACTGGATTCCCTGATCGAGGATCCTACCAGCTCCTCCAAGGCTGAGACGCTGATCGTGGTTCTTGCAAGACATATCGCAGAGAACGGCTTCGGCTACGCTCTGATCGGCGGTCTGATCATCGCGGGTATCCTGGCATCTACCATGTCCACGGCAGACTCCCAGCTGATTGCCGCTTCCAGTGCGGTATCCGAGAATATCTTCCGTGATACCTTCAAGATCAAGATGAGCGACAAGGCAGCCATGCTGACCGCGCGTCTTACGCTGATCGTGGTTGCAGTCCTCGGTGTGATCATCGCATGGAATCCGGACAGCTCCGTATTCAGTATCGTTTCCTTCGCGTGGGCAGGCTTCGGTGCCGTTTTCGGACCGATCATGCTGTTCTCCCTGTTCTGGAAGAGAACCAATACGGTGGGTGCCATCGCAGGCATGATCTCCGGTGGTGCCATGGTATTCATCTGGAAATACCTGGTTCGCCCCATGGGAGGCGGATGGGATCTCTACGAGCTGGCTCCGGCCTTCGCAGTATCCGCGATCTTCATCGTGGTATTCAGCCTTCTGACCAAGGCTCCGGAGGAGGAAATCCAGTCGGAGTTCGAAGAAGTCAAGGCTATGTAGTGAACTATATTTCATATAAAGAGAGTCCTCGGGCCGTATGACATTTGAAATGCCGTACGGCCCGGGGACTCTCTTTTGTATATATTAATCAATCAAGACTCCAGTCGATGGGGTCAACTCCGTTTTCTTTCAGAAATTCGTTGGCCTTGGAGAAGTGCTTACATCCGAAGAAGCCCCGGTAGGCGGAGAGGGGACTTGGATGTGGGGCCTCCAGCACCAGATGCTTCGGATTGGTGAGCATGGCCCGCTTTCCCCGGGCGAAGCCTCCCCAGAGCATGAAGACTACGGGACGGTCCACCTCGTTCACGGCACGGATCACGGCGTCGGTGAACTGCTCCCAGCCCTTATTCTGGTGGGAGGCTGCCACGTGGGCGCGGACCGTGAGAACTGCGTTGAGAAGCAGCACACCCTGCTCGGCCCAGGGGGTAAGACACCCGTGGTCCGGGATCTCAAAACCGATATCGTCATGCATTTCCTTATAAATGTTCTGAAGGGAGGGGGGGATATCCACGCCCTTTTGAACGGAGAAGCAGAGTCCGTGGGCCTGGCCCGGTTCATGGTACGGATCCTGTCCGATGATCACCACCTTGACCCCGGAAAGGGGCGTCAGATGAAAGGCATTGAAGATGTCCTGTGCAGGCGGATAGATGACTCCGCTGGCGTACTCGCTGTGTATGAATTCGTATAGCTTCCGGTAGTAGGGCTTTGCGTACTCGGCCTTCAGCACCGGAGCCCAGTCATTTGTGATCTGCGGCATGGAAATACTCCTTTTTCGTAGTTCTTTATGTTCCATGCATCATCATAACGCAAATCACGGAAGGGAACAAGAATTACTTGTTTCTTTTCGCTTCCCGTGATAAAATTCTAATATTGAGAGTGCTACCTGAAGGAGTATACCCGATGATTCAGAAGCTATTCAAACAGATGGTGATATCGCAGATCATTTCCGCCATGGCGGTTATGCTCTGTCTTGTCATTGACAGTATCATGATCAGCCGGTTCCTCGGAACGGATGCCATGGCAGCTTACGGATTTGCCAGTCCGGTGCTGCTTGTTTTTGCGTCCTTCGGAAGTCTGCTTTCCAGCGGAATCCAGGTGGTCTGCAGCCGGGCCATGGGACTGGGAGATGAGGATAAGATCAACCGTTGTTATTCCCTGTCCGTGATCATAGCCACAAGCGTATCCATCGCAGGCGTGATCCTGGTAGTGGTTTTCGTGGATCCCCTCTGTACACTTCTCGGAGCCAAGGAGGGAACCGAGGTCTTTAATCTGACAAAAGATTATCTGATCGGTTTCGTATTCGGAGCTCCCTTCTTTATCGGAGCCCAGATCCTGGTTCCCTTCCTGCAGATGGCAGGGCAGAGAACCAAGCTGGTGGTTGCGGTGCTTTCCATGACCGTGGCAGATATTACATTTGACCTTCTGAACGTGTTCGTGATCAAGAAGTCCACCTTCGGAATGGGACTGGCTTCCACCCTCAGTTATGTTGTGGCGGTTGCCATCGGAATCGTTTATTTCTTCCGGAAGGATTGTATCTATACGTTCCGTTCAAAACAGCTGGGTAAGGGGCTGTTCAGGGAGATCGCCAAGGGCGGTATCCCCACCATGGTCAATCAGGTCAGCCTGGTGCTTCTGGTGTATCTGGTCAACCGTACCATGGTCAAGGTGGGAGAGGAAGTGGCCGTTGCGGCTTACGCTCTGGTTTCCACCATCGCAAATATCGGATACTGTATCGGAAACGGTATCTCCGAGGTATCCCTGATGCTGGCCAGCATCTCCTACAATGAGGATGATGAGAAGTCACTCAGTGATATCGTGAAGAATCAGACCATTTTCTCCATCGGTATCAACCTCTTCGGATCCATCGTATTCCTGACTCTGGCGGATCCGGTTGTCAGTCTGTTTGTTGCGTCTGATGCACCGGAGCGTGCAACGGCGATCTTCGGACTTCGTATCTTTGCGACCTGTCTGGTGATCAGCTCCATAAATGCTGCATTTAAGAAGTATTATCAGGCCATCGGAATGGTCAAGTTCTCGGAATCCATTTCCGTAATGCAGAACCTGGTATTCCCGGCCATCGTTGTCGTATCCTTTGGTGCGATCTTCGGAACCCCCGGTGTATGGTTCTTCTATCCCATCGGAGAGCTCCTGTCGCTCCTTTATATCACCATCTACGTCTGGAGACGGAGCGGGGCTCCTCTCGGAAGCCATCAGAGCTTTGTGTGTCTGCCGCCGGGCTTCGGGGCAGCACCCGGAGATGCTCTGGAGATGGAGATCTGCAAGGTAGAGGATATTCAGGAGGCAGCCATCGAGGCTTCGGAGTTCTGCGATGAGAAGGGTGTATCAAAGCGGAAGTCCATGTATACGGCGCTTTGTATCGAAGAGATGGCGAACAACATCGTGCGTCACGGCTTCTCCGGAAGCAACAATCAGATCGATATCCGTCTTGTTTGCAGGGATGATGAACTGATCGTCCGGATCCGTGATAACTGCAAGAGCTTTGACCCGGTGAAGTATTACCAGATGATGCGTCCGGATGAGGATGATCCCACAACCCATATCGGTATCCGCATGGTATTCAAGATGACCAAGGATATCCGTTATGTGAATTCCCTCGGACTGAACTGCCTTACCATGAAGATCTAAACCGTTGGTATCGTCCTCCTTAAAATGCTTGACATTCCCGGGAGGCCGTGGTAAAGTTTGCTCATCAACAGAAGAAAGATGAAATGCGTTGACAAGGAGTAGTAGGAGCTTTGGAGCCCTGCAGAGAGCTGTCGGCTGGTGCGAGACAGTGGGAAAGAGGCTTACGAACTGACCTTCGAGCAGCCTGGGCGAAAGGCAGATGATGCCGAGTAGTTTCGGACGGGTCCCGACCGTGATATCGGGAGGATATAAGATTCCGTATGGAATCCGTATCTGCAATGAGGCCTTACGAAGTGTGTAAGGTGAAGTAGAGTGGTACAGCGTGTTACAACGCCTCTACGGGGGGACCCGTGGAGGCGTTTTCTTTTACGCATCCGGGACCTTCAGAGTCACCCGTGGGAAACCGCCAAAACAGTTGAAAACGAGACGGTTTCATAGTACAATAGGAGATTGGAGGATTGACAGTATGAAGAATTTTGAGCATTACAGAAGAGGCTATTTCATGCCGCCGGTGGAGTCCACCGACTGGGTGAAGAAGGAGTATATCGACAAGGCACCGGCCTGGTGTTCCGTGGACCTTCGTGACGGAAATCAGGCACTGGTGGTTCCCATGAGTCTGGACGAGAAGATCGAGTTCTACAAGGAACTGATCCGTGTGGGCTTTAAGGAGATCGAGATCGGTTTCCCGGCCGCCAGCGAGACCGAGTATGTATTCTGCCGTCGTCTGATTGAGGAGGATCTCATCCCCGAGGATGTGACCATCCAGGTACTGACCCAGGCAAGAGAGCATATCATCAAGAAGACCTTCGAGGCAGTTCGCGGTGCGAACCCGAAGAATGTCATCGTTCATGTGTACAACTCCACCTCCGTGGCTCAGCGTGAGCAGGTGTTCCGGATGTCGAAGGACGAGATCAAGAAGATCGCAACGGACGGAGCAGAGCTTCTGAAGCGTCTTGCGGATGAGGATGGTGCACCCTACCGTTTCGAGTATTCTCCGGAGAGCTTTACCGGAACCGAGCCGGAGTATGCACTTGAGGTTTGCAACGCCGTGCTGGACGTATGGCAGCCGACGGCAGACAGGAAGGCCATCATCAATCTCCCGGCCACCGTGGAGATGTCCATGCCCCATGTCTATGCAAGCCAGATCGAATATCTGAACAAGAATCTGAAATATCGTGAAAATGTAGTTCTTTCGCTTCATCCTCACAATGACCGCGGCTGCGGCGTTGCGGATGCGGAGCTCGGACTCCTTGCCGGTGCGGACCGGATCGAAGGAACTCTGTTCGGCAACGGGGAGCGTACCGGAAATGTGGATGTGATCACCCTTGCCATGAATATGTACACCCACGGTGTGGATCCGGAGCTTGACTTCTCGGATATGCCGCGGATCCAGGCAACCTATGAGCGCCTGACCGGCATGGAGATCTACCCGAGAGAGCCCTACTGCGGCAAGCTTGTGTTTGCAGCCTTCTCCGGTTCTCATCAGGATGCCATCGCAAAGGGCATGAAGTACCGTGAGGCAGATCCGAACCAGATGTGGACGGTTCCTTACCTTCCTCTTAATCCGGAGGATATCGGAAGAACCTATGACGGAGACGTGATCCGCATCAACAGCCAGTCCGGAAAGGGTGGTATCGGCTTCCTGCTTGAGACCAAGTACGGCTTCCTTCTTCCGAAGGCCATGAAGGAGGATGTGGGCTACACCATCAAGGATTACTCAGACCGTCAGCATAAGGAGCTTCAGCCGGATGAGGTGGTTCAGATCTTTAAGCAGGACTATGTAAATATCAGTACGCCGATCAACTATATCGAGTGTCATTTCCAGCAGGTGGACGGCATCCGCTGCGAGCTGACCATGGAGCGTGACGGCGTTCCGAAGGTATATCACGGACAGGGAAATGGACGTCTTGACGCCATCAGTAACGCGCTGAAGCGGCATTTCCATATCGATTATACGCTGATCACCTATGAGGAGCATGCCATCACACGGGGATCCAATTCCCAGGCCTGCGCATATGTGGGAATCCAGCGGAAGGAGTCCGGCAAGGTTTACTGGGGTGCCGGCATCCAGGATGATATTATCGTTGCTTCGGCATATGCACTGATCAGTGCGGTGAACCGTTCGCTTCAGGCTGAGTCATAAGACTACTGAAAACGGTATGCTATGGGGGACTCCGCGAGCTGCGGAGAGTAGGAGGATACTGTGGCAGAAAATGTATTCGGAGAGGGCAGAGAATATCTGATCCGGGTGCGGGAAGCACTGGCGGAGAAGGATCAGCTGACGGAACGTTCCGGAGAGTTAAAGAGTAGTCTGAAGAAGCAGGAGAAGGATATTGCTTCCGAGGAAAAGAGCATCCGGGATGAGGTGAACTCCGTAGTTAAGAAGCGCCGTTCCGAGGTGGAGGATGAGTATGATAAGCAGCTTTCTTCCATCCGCAGCCGGAAGAAGAAGGCTGCGTCCGAGAAGGATAAGAAGGTGGATGCTTTAAAGGAAAGCCGGATCAAGGAGGAAACCCGGGATCACGTGGAGGACTCCAGGGAGGCGGAGAAGGAGCTGAAGAAGCTGTTCCGGAAGGAAAAGGTTCCGGGCTTCGCCAGAAGCAAGCTTTTCTATGTGATGTTCATGCCCAACAGTCCGCTGCAGATCCTGATGATGATCATCTGTTATCTTGTGCTTTTTGCGGGGATTCCCACGGTGGTAACCCTGCTGGTAAGAAACTTCCTTCTGAAGGATGCTTCCGAGCAGGCAAGGACCATGTGGTGTATCCTGATCCCGGCGGTCATGATCATTCTCTTCATGGTGATCATTTTCCTGATCTACGTGAAGGTGAAGGCCCGTCATATCGATACACTCCGGCTCGGCCGGCGGTATAGGAATGCGGTTTCAAAGAATGATCAGAGGATCCGTGAGATCCGTCGTTCCGTGGAGAAGGATACGGACGAGAGTCAGTATGATGTGGACGAACTGAATCAGAAGCTGGAAGCAATCATTGCTGAGGAAGATGATATTCTGGAGCAAAAGAGCGAGGCACTGAAGGTATTTGACGAGCAGACCGCTGAGAATCTGAAGGCGGAGGTGGAGGCCGGAAGGCTTCCTCAGCTGGAGGAGATGAAGCAGCAGAAGGCTGCCACCGAAGCGGAGCTGGAGCAGGTGGAAAAAGCTCTGCAGGAAAAGACGCTGGAGATCACACGGGACTATGTCTCCCATCTCGGAGAGGATATGATGAAGTCCGAGAAGCTGGAGGATCTGGTACGGATCATGGAGTCCGGGCAGGCATCCACGATCTCCGAAGCGATCGCATATTATAAAAACCCGAATAAGGGAACTGTTTAGGTGTAGGTATGGCTAGAAGAAAACGTCCGGAGGAGCCAAAGAATCCGTCCTTTCAGGAGGAGGAGCTTCCGGTGGAACCGGAGAATGATCTGATGGAGGATACGGGAGAGGGGCCGGTAAAAAAGGCTCCCATCCGTTCCTTCCGGAAGAGACGCGGAAATATTATAGAGGTTGGCGGAGATCCCGAGCTTCGTAGGAAGAATGAGGAACGACGCGAGAAGAAACGTGCCGGTAAGGCACGTCTCTTTGTGCTGCTGATCCTTCTTGCTGTGGTGATCGGTGTGGTCTGGTATGTCTACTCCGGGATCCGCGAGTTCCAGGGCTACAAGGTTCTCCACAGTGCGGATACGACCTACGAGGCAAATGCGGAGTATACCGAGTTCGGCGGAAATCTTCTGAAGCTGACACCGGAGGGTGTTTCCTATATCAACGAGAACGGAGATGTGGTATGGACCGCAGGTGCGGACATGAAGGTACCGATCTCCAGTACCAACGGAAATTATGCGGTGGTAGCCGACAAGGGCGGAAATTCCGTCCGCGTGTTCAATACGGAAGGGGCAGTCAGTGATCTGGTCATGCCCTATAAGATCCTGGATATTGACGTGGCTTCCCAGGGTGCCTTCACGGTAGTGCTTGAGAGTGATACCACAAACTACGTAAACATGTACGACAAGAACGGAAATGCAGTCTACGAGATGCAGACCTCCATCGATAAGAGCGGTTACCCGCTGGATATCGCCATTTCCGAGGACGGACAGAAGCTCTTCACCAGCTATTTCTTCATGGAGGGTATCCAGAACAGGAACAACCTGGCAGCCTATAACTTCGGTTCCGTAGGACAGAATGCAAATGCAGACCGTATGGTCGGCGGCTTCAGCCTGGACGACGAGCTGGTTGCAAAGGTGGAGTTCCTGACAAATAATATCGTTGCCGCATTTTCGGATACGGAGATCATTCTGTACAGCATGAAGGAGAAGCCCTCAGAGCTGGCACGTATCCCTTATGAGGATGATGTTCGGAGTATCTTCTATGCATCCTCCTATCTGGGTGTGATCGAGCATCCGAAGGATGCCTCGGAGAATACGGATTATATGATGCGGGTCTATGACCTGGACGGGAAGGAGATCTTCCACTATTCCTTTAACATGATCTACGACAATATCCACGCGGGCAAGGATGAGATCATTCTGACCGGCGGAAATCAGTGCATGATCATCACGAAGAAGGGAAGAGTGAAGTTCCGCTATTCCTTTGATGATATGGTGCGCAATATGATCCCCACATCCTCCAACAATGAGTATGTGGTTACATTTGAGGGGAAGACGGAGAAGATCGGTCTTCGTATGGAGGATCAATAGTGAACTGGTTAGTAATCGTGACCATTTTGGTGATCGGTCTCTTCGGCTGGATCGGATATATGCGCGGGATGGTCCGGACCATTCTCGGGACCTGTACCACCATAGTTGCCATCCTGCTTTCCTATGCGCTGTCCCCGGTGGTTGCCGGGTGGCTTACCAACGGAACCAGTCTGGACGAGACGATCGAGGATAAGGTCTACAGTCTGGTACAGGACGAAGTGAAGGAGCAGGTGACGGAAAAGACCCGGGAGCAGGTGAAGGAACTGGAGCCCTCGGGAAAGCCGGTTGAGATCGAGATCACAGATAAGGAAGTCTCGGAAATCATGGAGACGAATCCGTCGAAGAACGAGCAGATCTCCCTGATCAATGAACTGGAGCTGCCGGACTTTCTGCGACAGACGCTTCTGGACGGAAATAACACGGAGCACTACAGGGAGCTGGGAGTTTCCACGGTGTACCGGTATATCGCAAAGAGCGCCGCTACCATCGGTGTTAACATTGTGGCCGGGATTCTTACATTTATCGTGCTGCGTCTCCTGTTTGTGATCGTAAATATTCTGGTCGGAGGCTTGCTTAAGGCCCTTCCGATCGTCGGTGCGGTGGATAAAACGGTAGGAGCCCTCTTCGGAGCTCTGATGGGTCTGCTGGTGGTATGGCTTCTCATGTTCATCCTGTCCATCGCCATGAATCCGGAGAACTACCGACATCTCCTTACAGACAACGGCGGACTTCAGTGGCTGTCCGATCATAACCTGATCGGAAAGGTGCTGAGGGGACGCTAGGATCGTATGCTGGAATCCGCTCTTGTTTTTTTCAACGGTAAGTGGTAGAATAGCGCGAGTTGTGATTTCCGGAGGCAGTCAGTAAGCAATGAGCAAACGAAAAATACTTACAAAGTGCATACTGGGCTTATATGATGTAGCGGCCGTGATCGCTGCCAGTATACTGGCGCTGATCGTCCGCTTTGACCTGCAGTTCAGCAAGGTTCCGAAGGAGTACCTGGATGTTATGAAGAGTACTCTCTGGGTGGCGGTTCTTACCACCATCGTGGTATTTGCTTTCTGCAGGCTTTATTCGAGTCTCTGGAGCTACGCGGGTGCCACGGAGTTTAAGAACATCGTGATCGCATGTGCGCTGGCAGGTCTTCTGAACATGGGCATCATCATGGCCATCAATTCCGAGAAGACGGTACCGCTTCCGCGAAGCTATTACGTGCTTTATGTGGTATTCCTTCTGATCCTCGTGATCATCAGCCGGTTCTTCTACCGGACCGTATTCTCCGTAAAGCGGCAGGTGGTGGATACCAAAACCCGTGTACAGAAGAAGCGTGTCCTGGTCGTCGGAGCGGGCAGCGGCGGAAATGACCTGATCCGTGAGATCAAGAACAGTGAGTATCTTCCCATGAAGGTGGTCGGCGTGATCGATGATGATGCCGGCAAGGTGGGGAATTATATCCATGGCGTAAAGGTCGTGGGTAAGAGAGAGGACATCCCGCGGATGGCTGAGAAGCTCCGTGCGGAGGAGATCATCCTGGCCATGCCCTCGGCTAAGCCGAAGCAGATCCATGATATTCTGGAGATCTGCAAGGTAACCGGATGTGAGCTGAAGAAGATGCCCGGCATCTATCAGCTGGTGACCGGAGAGGTCAGTGTTACGGACCTTCGTGAGGTGGACGTGAATGACCTTCTGGGCCGGGAACCGATCCAGGTAAACATCGATTCCATCATGGGATATGTATCCGGCAAGACCGTGCTTGTCACCGGTGGTGGCGGATCCATCGGAAGCGAGCTCTGCAGACAGATCGCAGGGCATAATCCGAAGCGGCTGGTCATCGTGGATATCTATGAGAATACCACCTATGATGTCCAGAATGAATTAAAGAAGACCTATCCCGAGCTGGATCTTGTGGTCCTGATCGCATCCGTCCGGAATACCAAGCGGATGGATCAGATCTTTGAGATCTATCGCCCGGATATCGTATACCATGCAGCGGCACATAAGCATGTTCCGCTGATGGAGGACAGCCCCAACGAAGCCATCAAGAACAACGTCCTCGGAACCTGGAAGATTGTACAGGCTGCAGACCGCTGGAAGGTAAAGCGCTTCGTCATGATCTCCACGGATAAGGCCGTGAACCCCACGAATATCATGGGTGCCTCCAAGCGTCTCTGCGAGATGATCGTACAGACCTACGACAAGCATTCCGAGACCTCCTTCGTGGCGGTCCGCTTCGGAAATGTACTTGGTTCCAACGGAAGCGTGATCCCGCTCTTTAAGAAGCAGATCGCGGAGGGTGGACCGGTGACGGTAACCCACCCGGATATCATCCGGTACTTTATGACCATCCCCGAAGCAGTGTCTCTGGTGCTTCAGGCCGGTGCCTACGCAAAGGGCGGGGAGATCTTCGTCCTGGATATGGGTGAACCGGTGAAGATCCTGGATCTGGCCAGAAACCTGATCCTGCTCTCCGGACATAAGCCGGATGAGGACATCAAGATCATCTTTACGGGTCTTCGTCCCGGTGAGAAGCTCTACGAAGAGATGCTCATGAAGGAAGAGGGCATGCAGGAGACGGAGAACAAGCTGATCCATATCGGAAAGCCCATCGAGCTGGATGAAACGAAGTTCATGGAACAGCTGAAGGAGCTGAGTGACTATGTGATCACGGAGCCTTATGATATCCGTGATTTTGTACAGCGAATGGTACCGACCTACCATCCGCAGACAGCAGAAGAACAGTAGAAGAACAGTAGAAGAAGAGCTGCGAAAACCGGTTTTCGCAGCTCTTCTTTTTGGTGCATTTTTGCCGTGTTTATGGTATAATCTGAATATGTATGCACAAAAGAAGGAAGGCGAAATCATGAAGATACCTTTTTCACCCCCGGATATACGGGAAAACGACATAGCTGAGGTCTCCGAGACCCTGCGTTCCGGCTGGATCACCACCGGTCCGCGCACCAAAGAATTTGAACGAAAGATCGCCGAATACGTCCATACACCGAAGGCTGTCTGCCTCGCTTCGGCAACCTCCTGTCTGGAAATGGCACTCCGGATCTTAGGGATCGGTCCTGGGGACGAAGTGATCACTTCGGTTTATACATTTACGGCCAGCGCAAGCCCCATCCACCATGTGGGTGCGAAGATCGTGCTGGTGGATACAAAGCCCGGCTCCTATGAGATGGATTATGACCAGATGGCCGAGAAGATCACGGAGCGGACCAAGGCCATCATCCCTGTGGATCTGGCGGGTGTGGTCTGTGATTATGATACCATTTACCGGATCATCGAAGAGAAGAAGAATCTGTTCCGGCCCGGCGGACGGTACCAGGAGGCCATCGGACGGATCGCGGTGGTAGCGGATGCGGCTCATTCCCTGGGAGCAAGAAGGGACGGGAAGATGTGCGGTGAGATCGCCGACTTCACGGTATTCTCCTTCCATGCAGTAAAGAACCTTACCACGGCAGAGGGCGGTGCTCTTGTATGGCGTACCATCCCGGGCTGCCCGGATGATGAGATCTATAAGAAGCTGATGCTTCTTACCCTGCACGGCCAGAGCAAGGATGCGCTGGAGAAGTCCCAGCTGGGTGGCTGGGAGTATGATATCCTGCTGCCGGCCTACAAGTGCAATATGACGGATATGATGGCGGCCGCAGGTCTTACCCAGCTGGCCCGTTATGAGGATACACTGAAGCGGCGGCAGGAGATCGTGGACCGCTACAATGAAGCCTTCGCAGACTTCCCCATCGATGTGATCCAGGCGGATGCCGTATCGAAGGAATCCAGCAAGCATCTCTATATGCTGCGGATCCACGGGATCAATGAGGAAAGGCGAAACCGGATCATTTCCGAGCTCTCGAATCTCGGTGTGGCAACCAATGTTCACTACAAGCCGCTGGCCATGTACACGGCATATCGCGATATGGGTTTCCGGATCGAGGACTACCCGAATGCTTACGCCCAGTACGAGAACGAGCTGACGCTTCCGCTGAATACCTGTATGACGGATACGGAGCTGGAGTATGTAATAAAGTCCTTCGGTCAGGTGCTGGGGATTACCCCGAAGCCGAAGGCAAAGAGAGAGCTGAAGCGCTTCGAGAAGAAGGTATGGCTTTCCTCACCGACCATGCACGGACCGGAAATGACCTACGTGCAGGAGGCATTTGCCACCAACTGGATGTCCACCGTGGGCGAGAATATCGACGAGGTGGAACGCCTTACGGCAGAGAAGGTGGGACGGAAGTTCTGTGTGGGTCTTTCCGCAGGAACGGCAGCCCTGCATATGGCCATCAAGCTTGCGGCAGAGCAGCTGTACGGTCAGCCGGATCCCATCAAGGGGTGCCTGGCCGGAAGAAAGGTTTTCTGCAGTGACATGACTTTTGATGCCACCGTGAATCCAGTGGCCTATGAGGGCGGAGAAGCCGTCTTTATCGATTCGGAATATGAAACCTGGAATATGGATCCCGTGGCACTGGAGAAGGCATTTGCCCTCTATCCGGATGTCCGGATCGTGATGCTGGCCCACCTCTACGGAACACCGGCGAAGATGGATGAGATCCGCGAGATCTGTGAACGGCATGATGCACTGATCATCGAGGATGCGGCAGAGTCCTTTGGCGCAACCTACAAGGGTGCGCAGACCGGAAGCTTCGGAAATCCTTCGGGTGTGCTTTCGGCCAACGGTAACAAGATCATCACCGGGTCCTGCGGCGGTATGCTGCTGACGGATGATGAAGAGCTGGCCAATAAGGTCCGGAAATGGTCCACCCAGAGCCGTGAGGATGCTCCCTGGTATCAGCATGAGGAGATGGGCTACAACTACCGTATGAGCAACGTCATCGCGGGCGTGATCCGCGGACAGCTGCCCTATCTGGAGGAGCATATCGCACAGAAGAAGGCCATCTACGAGCGCTACAAGGCGGGACTTGCGGATCTTCCCGTGGATATGAATCCGTACCTTTCCTGTTCGGAGCCCAACTTCTGGCTGTCCTGCTGCACCATCCGGCCGGAGGCCATGTGCCGTCAGGTACGTGGAGAGAAGACGGTTCTCTTCCAGACAGAGCCGGGCAAGACCTGTCCGACGGAGATCCTGGAGAAGCTGGCGGAGTACAATGCAGAGGGACGCCCCATCTGGAAGCCCATGCATATGCAGCCGATCTACCAGACCCATCCGTACATTACGGCAGAGGGAAGCGGACGCGCAAGAAGCAACGCCTATATCGACGAAGGAAAGCGGATCGATGTGGGAGAAGATATCTTTGAACGCGGACTCTGTCTCCCCAGTGACAACAAGATGACCCCGGAGGAGCAGGATGTGATCATTGAGCTGATCCACCGCTGCTTCGAGTAATCCGAAGAAGCGCCTTGCTTCGAAGGACAGAGGAGAACAGAATGAAAAAGAAAAAGAACTGGATCGTCCCCCTCGGCGTGGCGGCATCGATCCTTACAGCGGTCTATATCTTTAAAAAGACCACGATCCATACGGATGTAAAGCAGCATCAGCCGAAGGGCTTCTATGAGGCGGTGGTGAAACGCCCCATGGATATCTGTCTTTCGGGACTGGCACTGCTCCTTCTTTCGCCGGTGCTGCTGGCGGTGGCGATCCTGGTAAGGACCAAGCTCGGTTCCCCCGTCATTTTCGCACAGGAGCGTCCCGGAAAGGACGGAAAGGTCTTTAAGCTGTATAAGTTCCGTACCATGACGGACGGCAGGGATGCAGAGGGCAACCTGCTTCCGGATGAGGAGCGGCTCACCTCCTTCGGGAAGCTGCTTCGGTCCCTCAGCCTGGATGAGCTTCCGGAGCTCTGGAACATCCTGCGGGGAGATATGTCCATCGTCGGCCCCCGGCCGCTGCTGGTAAAGTATCTTCCGCGCTACAACGAGCACCAGGCAAGACGCCATGAGGTGCGCCCCGGCTTTACCGGACTGGCGCAGGTTCACGGCAGAAATGCAATCACCTGGGAAGAGAAGTTTGACTGGGATGTGAAGTATGTGGATAACGTCACATTTCTCGGGGATATGAAGATCCTGCTGGATACTGTACGTATCGTCCTGAAGCGGGAAGGCATCAGCTCGGAGACCTCCGCCACCATGGAGGAGTTCTTCGGAACCGAAAAAAAAGAGGAAGAGGTTTCAGCATGAAAAAGGAAAGTAAAGAGATTCTGATGGATCTTCTGATCCAGCTGGACAGGGTTTGCAGAAAATATCATCTTCGTTACTATCTGGCCTACGGAACATGTATCGGTGCCCTGCGGCACAAGGGCTTCATCCCCTGGGATCATGATATCGATGTACTGATGCCGATCCGGGATGCCGCAGAGCTTGCAAAGCATCAGGATGAATTCGGAGACCGTTACTTCGTACAGTCAAGGAAGACCGATCCAAACTATATATCCATCGCGTACAAGCTTCGGAATTCCGAGACGGCCTATGTCTGGGACGAGTATAAGCATTTAGACTTTAACCAGGGGATCGCCATTGACATCTATCCCTTCTATAATGCGCCGAAGACGAAGGCAGGACTGCTCCTTAACATCTGGCGCTCCCATATCTACAAGGTGCTGGTTGCGGGGTATATCCCTCAGAACCACGGAAAGGCAACCAAGCTGATGTCGAAGTTCTTCCTCACCATCTTCCGCGGTAAGAGCCGGGAGAAGATGATCCGCCGGATGGAGTATAAGCTCCGGAAGGTACCGAAGGGGAAGGAGATCCTGGATTACTACGGAGAGGATGTTTCGCTCTGCAGTGCCATCACCTACCCGAGAGAGTGGTTCGGCAGGCCGACGCTCCTGGAGTTTGAGGGACGGAAGTTCTTCGGCCCGACAGAGCCGGAGAAGTATCTGACCCGGCGGTACGGAGATTTCATGAAGCTTCCGCCGGTTGAAAAGCAGGTGGATCCGAACATCGATGCAGGAGTTCTGATCGATACGGAGCATAGCTACAGAGACTATCTTGAACTTTAAGAAGACAGGAGTTGCAAAGCAGCATGAAGAATATGGATGCCATGTATATCTGCACCACGCCCTTCCAGATCATGTCGGCCATCAGCCTGGTGATCAACCGGAAGGAAAGTGCGGATCTCTATATCGATGCACAGTTTGACGGCGCGGAGGAACTGGCCGAGAGGATCCGGGAGCAAAAGATCTTCGATGAGGTGCGGGTTCTTCTGGATGTACCGTGCATAAAGCGCGTACGGGAAGCCGCAGGGAAGGCGAAACGGTATAAGGAGCTGATGGGGATCTACCGTCACATCGAGGATGCGGCGAAGGAGATCCTGATCCCCGACCGGAGCTACCGTCTCCTCTACGCCACACACAATGTATTTGTTGCAAATGTACTGATGCTCTATATCTCCAAGAAGGATGTTCGGACCAGAGTGTATTACTACGACGACGGCGAGGGAAGCTACGACGAGAAGGATCTGTATCAGGAAAGCATCCCGGACCGTATGGCCAAGCGTATGGTGCTCGGCAGAAAACCCTTCCGGGGAGTAAGAAGGTATTATATGTATTCTCCGGATCTCTTCCGGAGCATGCATCCCGAGAATCATGTTCTCGTGTACCAGCTTCCGAAGTTCCATCAGAACAAGGATGTGCTTCGCGTGATCTCCGAGGTTTTTCAGGCGGAGGAAGCGAAGGAAATCCGGGAACCTGTGGTGATCATGGATGTCCTGAAGGAGGAAGCTCTGTCTCCCGAGGACGGAAAGCGGCTGGAAGCTCTTTACGGAAAGCTGCGAAAGATCTTCGGTGACGATAAGATCGTGATCAAGCGGCACCCGCGGGACAAGGCGGAACACGCAGACGGCATCCGGGAATATCCGTTCTCCGGCACGCCCTTTGAGATCACGTGTCTCTCTTCGAAACCATCGCAGATGACGCTGATCACGGTGCTCTCCACGGCGACGACCATGCCGAAACTGCTGCTGGATGAGGAACCGCGGATCGTTCTCCTGTACCATCTCTTCAAGAAAAAGCAGGGGACCGATGAGGAACGGGATCATTTCTTTGAAATGACAAAGCAGATCTACCGAAATCCGGACAGGATACGGATACCGAAGACGGAAGCGGAGCTGGAGCATGTGATCCGGGAGATCCGGGAGGAGCTGTAGATGGTCTTGGAAACTGGGAAAAAAGTGAATACCGGTTACCTGGACCTGACGAAGCTGGGAATGTCCGGAGCTGTGCTCCTCCACTTTCTGTCGATCATTTTGGTCAATCAGAAGTCAGGCGCGGTAACAAGCGCATTTTATTATCTGGCGATCCTGATCGGCGTAGTTGTTTACTTCGGAAGGAGCCGGAGCATCCGGTTTCGGCCGATCATTCTTCTGGCCATGGGAGCAGGGCTTCTGACAGGGCTTAACACTGCTTTTGTAGGAAATGAAACCGTTATCCGGTCTCTGGTCTTGGTCGCGGCCTTCTTCGTGGCAGCCCTGATGCTGGATGATGCGGTGGATGAAAGGACCTTCCTCATCGCCCTGTATCTGAATGTGGCGGTGGTTATAGCCCATATCGTCCTTCGGGGCACAAATGCGCCGGTCTATGACGGATCCTCCAACAACTATGTATCCATCCATCTGCTGGCTCCGGGACTGCTTTACTACAGTCTCCTGGATGCACGTGGAAAGAAGATACCTATCGTTCCGGCGGTCGTGATCTGGGTTCTCTGCTTCCTGTCCGGCGGACGGGGCGGATTCCTGGCGGGAACGATCCTGCTGGCGGGAGTGCTTCTTCGGAACTACCTCGGCGAGAAGAAGGGACGGAGAGATAAGGTCTTGCTGGGCTTCCTTCTGGTGGTGATCCTGATCCCCGTGCTGATCATCGTGGTATGGGCAGTCTTCAGTCAGGAGACGGACAATTATATGATCAACCGGTTTCTGGACCGGGGTCTGGACGGAGGAAGACGGATCCCTGCCTGGATCGAGTACATCGAATCCATGGGAAAATCCCTGAAGAGCTTCTTCCTGGGAGTGGATCTGGATACGCAGGTGCTGATCCAGAAGTACAGCGGGAACCTGCACAATTCCTTCCTGTTTGTCCATGCGTATATGGGCATCTTCGGATTTGTGGCGATGCTCATCCTGATCCTCCGTGCAGTGGTAAGGGCAATCCGAAGCGGGAGAGGCGTATATCTATGCTGCATTCTTACGCTGTGCTTCCGGGGAATGACGGATCATATGTTTGGCGGAAACCGGCTGTCGGCCATTGCTATCGCAATCCTTCTGGTGACGGAAGTGATCCGGGATAAAAATGAAGATCCGAAGGATCTTATGGTGAGAGGAGTTATGAAATGAATACAAGACGGATCAGTATACGAAGCCTCTGGTTCTACATGGTGAGAAAGCTCTGGCTGATCCTGCTTTGCGCAGTCTGCTGCGGCGCACTGCTGGCAGGTTATAAGTATTACAAGGATTCCAAAGAGAATACGGAAACGGAGAAGGAGAATAACGGAAGCAGCCTCTCCGAGACCGAACGGAATGATGTGGAAAATGCGGCACTGCAGTATAAGTACGCAACAGAGCTGGAAATCTATATGGAGAGATCACCTCTGATGCAGGTGAACTCCAAGGGAGAGGATCAGGTCATCGTTGAGTACCGCATCCTGCTGGATCTTCCGGCAGGGGAAGCTTCCTTCGGAACTGTGGAGGGCACATATATTCAGCTGCTCCGGGCCTATATCAACGACGGTCTCTTTATCGGGGATCTGATCGGCCGCAGCGCGGAATATGAAGGTCACCCTTTCCTGAAGGAACTGGTATGGTGCAACAACTCCGGTGGCGGCGAGTATACGCTGGGAGTTATGAAGTATGATGCATATCCGAATCTGGTAGAGGATGTCCGGGCAGTCGTGGAAGCCTATATGGAGGAGTTAAAGCAAATGGAACCCCGGCTTCGGATCGACGCCATGAAGGAAGGAACCGTGAATGTTTACGATTCCAGTACCGATTCGGTACAAAAGAATACCTACTCCAACATGGTTACCTACCGGAAGAACTACACGACGGCGTATAACGGTTTCTCTTCGTCACAGCAGTCCTACTTCCGGTATCTGACCGGCTTCATGAAGGATCAGGGCACTGCGAAAAAGAAAAACGTCGGTATCTCAAAGCGTTATGCGGCTGTGGGGATCGTTGTGGGATTTGCCGGAGGCGTCTGCCTCTGCTTCCTGCTTCTGTATCTTTCCCTGAAGCACGCGACACCGTCGGATTACAGCGAGAACCTGGGACTCCGGAACTTCGGTCTCATCACCACGGCCGGAAAGAAGAAGCATCCTCTCCGCAGCTGGCTGATGCGAAAGGAGCTGAAGGATTCCCTGTTTGAAAAGAACGAGGACAGCGTGGATTATGCAGCCGTACGGATCGGAGTATTCTGTGACAATCATGAGATCGACCGGCTGGCAGTCCTTTCCTCCAAGAGCTCAGAGACGCTGGAAAAAGCAGTGACCGAGCTGGCCATGGCACTTCGGAAGCAGGAGGTGGACCTCCTTTCCACCGAGAAGGTGGGACACGACAGCAAGGCGCTTGCAGAGCTTGTGAACACGGGACGTTGTATCCTGCTGGAGGAGCTGCAGGGCGGAAACCGGAAGAAGGCTGCAGAGCTTCTGCAGTTCTGTAAGGAAAATGATGTGGAAGTGATCGGCGCCATCGGTGTTGCCGAGATCGGATAAGAAGAATCAGGAGGGGTGTATGAAGCAGAAGAAGAGGATCATGGCGTGGGTATTGGTCCTGATGATCGCATTTACGGTATATCAGGTTCCGGATGTGAGCGAAGCTGCTACCAAAAGTGTTGCAGGCACCTGGAAGCAGGACAGCAAGGGCTGGTACTACACCTTTAAGGACGGAAGCGGATACGCGAAGGATGAGTGGATCCGCGGAAGTTATGTAAACAAGAAGGGCTACTGGGAGAAGAAGTGGGATGGCGAGTGGAAGAGTAATAAGACCGGCTGGTGGTTCCAGGCAGGCTCCTGGTATCCGAAGAATGAATGGATCCAGTACAACCGGAAGTATTACTATTTCGGTTCCGACGGATATCTGGTAACCAACCGGTGGATCGGAAAATACTACGTGGATAAGGACGGCGTCTGGACGAAGACCCGGTCCTCAGAGAAACCCATCGTCACTCCGACGACGAAGCAGCTAAGGACCCCTACCTATCCGGCGGGTTCCGCGGTAAAGACATGGGGAGCGCTTCAGGTAAAGGGCGTGGATCTTTGCTCCGCTACCGGAACCAAGGTGCAGCTGAAGGGCGTCAGCACCTTCGGCATCATCTGGGATGAGGGTAAGAACAATATCAATCCGGATGCCTTCAAGACACTGAAGAGCTGGGGCGTAAATACCATCCGTCTTGCGGTTTATACAGAGGAGTGGGGCGGATACTGCAAAAATGATGTTGAAAGATCCGTGCTGGATCAGACCATCGCAAACGGCATCAGCTACGCAACCAAGCTGGGAATGTATGTGATCCTTGACTGGCATATCCTGAATGACAACAACCCGAATACACATATCGTGGAAGCAAAGCAGTTCTTTGCGGATTATTCCTACAAGTACTCCAACTATGACAACGTGCTGTATGAGATCTGCAATGAACCGAACCGGGGAACCACCTGGGCGGACGTGAAGTCCTACGCGGACACCATCATCCCCATCATCCGTGAAAATGATGATGACGCCGTGATCCTGGTGGGAACTCCCCAGTGGTCGCAACGACCGGATGAGGCAGCAAAGAATCCGGTAAAGCAGAAGAAGAATGTGATGTATGTGGCACATTTCTATGCGGCAACCCATGGAAGTGATCAGAGAGGTTACATCACCACTGCCCGGAACTTAGGAGCACCGGTCTTCATCACTGAGTGCAGTATCTGTTCAGCGGACGGAGGCGGATCGGTCAATTACACCTCAGCAAATGAATGGAAGAAGTTTATAAATGACAACAATCTGTCCTTTGTGGAGTGGAGTTTGTCAAACAAGTCAGAATCCTCAGCCATGATCAAGAGCGACTGCTCAAAGCATAGCGGCTGGACGGATTCCGACCTGAAGGAAACAGGTATCTATTTCAAGAACTGGTTCGGCGGTAATTAAGAGACAGAGTATAGAACCATGCAGGAACGACAGGGGTTATTGTGTTAAGAAAGCATGAGGTACCGGCCTATGGAAAAAAGAAAGAGGAGAAGGTGGCAGGCGGTCCTTCTGGCCCTGCTGCTGGCAGTAACTACCGGAATCTGCCCGATCATCCCGGCAGAAAGCAGCGGCTCCGTTGCCGAGGCTGCAGAAACGAAGGAAGTGAAGGTTACGGCGAAGGCCATGTACGGCTATGCCTATCAGGTGCTGGATCTGGTGAATCAGGAGCGTAAGAAGGCAGGCCTTTCGACGCTTACCATGGATCTGGATCTTCTGGAGGCTGCCATGCAGCGCTCTGCCGAGTGTGTTGCCATGATGGCCATCTCCGGCGGTCTCTCTCATACGAGACCGAATGAGGAAGAGTGCTTTAAGGTATCGGATAAGACCTATGCGGAGAATATTGCCTGCGGACAGAGAAGCCCGTCAGAGGTGGTGACCGCATGGATGAATTCCAAGATGGGGCATCGGGAGAATATCCTTGGCTCCGGGTACGTAAGCATCGGTGTGGGCTGTGTTGAGGTCGATGATATTATGGTTCTTTACTGGGCCCAGGAATTCGGCTATGACAGCGCGAGGACAGGGGCGAAGCCGGCGGATGCCGAAAGAGAGTTTACGGTAGAGGTAACACCGGAAAACTATGAGGCTGCCCTTTCATCCACGGGATACGGGGATATCATCCGGGACACGGCAACGGGAACCTGGAAACATGATAAGAACGGCTGGTGGTATCGGAACGCGGACGGAACCTATCCCTCCTCCGCGTGGATGAAGGATTCCGGCAGCTGGTACTATTTCGGAGCAGACGGTTACATGGTGACCGGCTGGAATAAGATCGGAACCAAATGGTACTTCTTCCGGAGTAACGGCAAGATGGCCACCGGCTGGAAGCAGTCGGACGGGAAATGGTACTTCCTGGCGAGCAACGGAGCCATGGTCACCGGCTGGCGGAAGATCGGCGGATACTGGTACCATTTCAAGGGAGGCGGAGATATGCGGACCGGATGGTATAAGTATAACGGCTCCTGGTACTACTTTAAGAATGACGGAACCATGGCGACGGGAACGCTGAAGATCGGTCCCGTAACCTATAAGTTCAGCTCGGAGGGCATATGCCTGAATCCGTAATGACAGGAACCGACGGTTTGGGTGAAGGAAGAAAGGAGAAGGATGGTCCATGAGGAAGAAAGGACTGAAAGCTGCAGTTCTGATCCTTGCGCTTGCAGCTACGGCAACGATCGCTGATCATGGTGTTCAGGCAGAGGAACTGGATGTAACCTCCGAGATGGGGGAAGCAGAGGCACTGGAAACAGAGTCTTTGCAGGAGGAAAAAAACGGATGGGTTTCGGAAGAGGGAGGAGACCGCTATTATGTGGATGGTCTCTATCTCAGTGGTATGGTAATAAAGATCGACGGGTTTTATTACGGCTTCGACTATTCCGGGTATCTTTTCAAAGGAACGATGTTCAGCTTCTGGAATTATGAGACGGAACGGGAAGACTTCTACCGGGCGAAGGATAACGGAAAGCTTTATACCTCTGCATGGTATGATGCAGGCTGGGGAGATTACTATTATTACGGAGAAGACGCCGTTGCCGTAAACGGCCTTGTGACCGTAAATAAGGTAGACTATCTCTTCGATCGAGGCCTTCTGATGACGGATTATGCACAGCTGATCGACGGAAGCTGGTACGTGTCCAACAAAGACGGGAAAGCCACCAAACTGGATGATAAGGACGGTTGGAAGTCTGTCGACGGATCCTATTATTACATGCAGGGCGGGGAGCTGATCCGTGAAATGACAAAGAAGATCGGAAGTACCACCTACGGCTTCGGTTACGGCGGAAAGATGTACAAGGATCAGGCCTTCTTTCTCTATGATTCCGAAAAAGGCGAGTATCTTTACTATCGGGCAGATGCAAGCGGGAAGCTCTATGAGAATACCTGGTACAGGGATGCGGATGGTGGACAGTACTATTACGGAGAAGGTGGCGTGAGTGCTGCGGGCCTCACCGTGATCAACGATAAGAAGTATTACTTCGACAACACCGGACGTATGTGGACCTCCACCACATTTAAGGATGGGGGTACGAATTATATCATCGACTCCAAGGGTAACTGCCATGAGGCAAAGAACGGAGCCTGGACCACGGTGGACGGATACAGCTACTATGTGGAGGACGGAGCGTTCCTTACAGATATGGTAAAGAAGATCGGGACCGCATACTACGGCTTTGATTTTGAGGGAAGAATGTATGACGACACCCAGTTTACCATCGATTTCGATTATTATCGTGCCAAACCCGGCGGAAAGCTGTATGCCGGAGAGTGGTATAACAATTACTACTACAGAAAGACGGCGGTAGCTCCCTCCGGGATGCTTACCATCGGCAAGACACAGTACTACTTCAGTGTAGAGGGGCGTGCGCTTCAGGATGCTTATATCGCAGATGACGGAAAACTGTATCATGCGGATATGGACTGTAAGCTGACCGAGATCACAAAGAACGGATTCTATTACGAGGACGCAAACCGTGAGGAGTTTGTCTATGTGGAAGGTACGGAACTGGTAACCAATGCCTGGAAGCAGAGTGGTGGGAAGTACTACTATTTCGGTGCAGACGGTTATGCATACCGGGACGATGTTTCCTGGATTGACGGGAAGTACTATCTGTTCCGGCCGGATGGCTCCATGGTTACCAAGGGCTGGGCAAAGATCCATGATGAGTACGACTGTTATGTGACAGGCTCCGGGGCTCTTGCAACCGGTGACCAGAAGATTGGCGGAACCTGGTATCATTTCTCGGGAGACGGGTATCTGATGAAGGGGATCATCACGACGGAGACCGGGACCTATCTCTACGGACAGGACGGAGCCTATGTCGGAAAGCTGACGAAGGAAGGCTGGAATCAGATACAGGATGTATGGTTCTATTATGAGAGCGGAGATGTTTACAGAGGCTATCATAAGATCAAGGACGTGGGTTACTTTTTTAACCAGCAGACGGGTGCCATGGAAGCAGATACCATCGCATATGACGGTGGTTACATGGCCTTCAATAAGAGCGGAGCCCAGGTGAAGAAGGGGTGGTACCAGATCGGATCGGACTGGTACTATGTGAAGCCGGATACAGGATTCCTGGTTGCCGGTACCGATTATACCATCGGCGGAAAGAAGTACCATTTTGATTATTCGGGAAGTCTGACACGGAACGACTTTACGGAGCTCGGGGAACAGAAGACCGTAAATGCCGACGGTGTTATCACATCCATAAAGCAGCTGGAGGACGGGTGGACCCTTTGTAACGGGTGCTATTACTACTTTAAGAACGGATCCGCCTATACCGGCTGGGTCGGAAACTATTATGTAGTATACGGAACGATGCTTCGGAATACCGTAACCCCGGGCGGCTATTATGTGGGCCAGAACGGGGAATATCAGAAAACCGCCGGCTGGGTGAAGGATCCTTCCGGATACGGGACCGAGATGTATGTTAGAAGCGGCGGAAAGCTGGCAAAGAATCAGTGGCAGCAGATTGACGGAAAGTGGTATTACTTCGGAGGCAGTGAGGGCTACTCCATGACCACCGGAGCTGCAAAGATCGGCGGGATCTGGTATATCTTCGGACAGGACGGAGCATATCAGAAGACCATCGGAAAGACTCTTCCGGACGGATGGATGCAGTCAGGTAAGGACTGGTACTACTTCCGGAGTGGGGAAGTGGTGCAGGGTGCCCTGGAGCTCGACGGCAAGACCTATTCCTTTATCGACAGTCTTCTGCAGGGTGACGGCCTCACCTTCGGATATGGATCCTCAGGCTGCTACTTCAATGTAAAGCAGGCAGCAAGAAAGAAGGCGGGCTGGAATCAGGCAAACGGAAAGTGGTACTATTTCGGAACAAACTATAAGGCTGTTCCGTACACTTGGATCAATGATGCAGGGAAGAATTATTATCAGGAATTTGACGGAATCCTGACCGGATACCATGTCATTTATGGAATCCTTTACTATTTCGATGAGGATGGTGCCCTGACAAAAACCTACCGGAAGCAGAGTGGCTGGCTGCAGGCCGGCGGAAACTGGTACTACTTCCGGAACGGGGAAGCGGTCCATGGAGATGTTGTAACCGTTGGTGGCAAGACCTACCTCTTTGATCATGACGGACGGCTTGCATGTAATGAACTGGTCGGACAGTATTATGCAGATGCAAATGGTGTGATCGTCACAGGTGCCTGGAAGAAGATTGGTGACAAGTACTACTACTTCGGACAGGACGGCAGATTTCTTATCGGAGTATGGAAGATTGGCGGTAAGATTTATTACCTGGATTATTAGGAGGTAAAGGATGCACGTAAGAGGGATTAAGAAGAAGCTGTTTCTGGCAGGTGTGACCGTGGCGCTTCTTTCGTCCGGCGTAGCCGGTGCGAAGGATACGGCCCTGGCAGCGGAAGCAGAGGAATCGGGAGTTGTTACCGATGTAAGTGCGGACGGAACCGTTTTGGATGCAGCGGATGCGGACGATGCAAACCCGGCTGCGTCGGACGGGGACGTGACGGATCCGGAAGGCTTGGATGAAAGCGCAGCAGAGGCGGACGAAACGGATGCAGCTGCACCGGAGGATGCTGCAGGTGGAACTGCACCGGGGGATGCTGCTGGTGGAACCGCGCAAGGGAATGCTGCAGGTAGAACTGCGCAGGGGGATGCTACATGTGGAACTGCGCAGGAGGGTTCTACTACTGTAGCAGCGCAGGGTAGCAACGAGGATACGGAAGCATCCGATCCCAAGAAGGAGGATGCATCCTTCGCAGGTCTTTCCAATGAAAGCACGGACACTGTCCGGAATGCGGCGCAGGAAACTGCTGTTTCGGAAGCTGCAGAAGATGCAACGGACGGATGGGCTGAGGAGAACGGATATAAGGTTTACTATAAGGACGGAGCGAAGGTAAAGAGTCAGGTCCTCATGATCGGTGGCGAATACTATGGCTTTAACTATAACGGACATCTTTACAAGAATTCGTTTTTCACGATGTACAATAATGAGAGAAAAGCCTACACATGCTTTCATGCAGGTTCTGATGGTGTTCTGGCCCGTTCTACCTGGTATAGCAGTCCTTACGATACAAAATACTACTTTGAAGCGGATGCCGGCGGAGCCCAGGGCATCCGGACCATCGGCGGGAAAAAATATCTTTTCGATGAAGGAATGCTTATGGTTCATTCTGCCACGTATGTGGAGGATGATGCCTATGCCGGAAATAAGAACGGAGCACCCGTAAAGCTGAAGAAAAACGGATGGACCCAGGTGGATGATGCGTATTTCTACTGTGTCGAAGGGGAGTTTAAGAGTAGCGCCGTCATTGAGTGGAACGGAACATCCTACGCATTTTTTAATGACGGAAAGATGGTTGATGACAGCGTCGTCAGCATCTATGACTCTAAGGAGTCAAGGCAAAAGCTATACTGTGCGAAAAAGGGTGGCGCTCTCCGCCGCCAGGAATGGTACCAGGATCCGAATACCGGATACTATTACTACTTCAAGAAGGACTATTCGGCTGCAACGGGATATACCAAGCTGGGGTCCACATACTACCTGTTTGACTCCTACGGGTGTTTAGTAATCAATAAGGCTATCCAGTATGACGGCGAGCTTTATGTGGCCGATGAGAACGGGAAGGCTTCGAAGGTTACGAAGAAGACCGGATGGCTGAATGCAGGAGAAGGAAAGTACTACTATGTGAAGGATGGTGAACTCGTCAAGTATCAGGTGCTTGAGATTGGCGGGAAGCTGTACGGCTTCGATTACTATGGCCAGATGTATAAGGGTGCGGAATTCGGCATAGACGGCAACTATTATTGCGCAAAGAAAAGCGGAGCTCTGTACAGAAATGAATGGTATGAGGACGGTTCCTCCTGGTATTATTTCGGAGGCGACGGTCTCAGGGTAACCGGACTGAAAAAGATCGGGAAAAAGTACTATTACTTCGGGTCTTACGGAACTATGTATACCAATACGGAAACCACGGATGATACGGGACGTTTATGGATCGTGGATTCGAAGGGCGTTGCCAAAAAAGCTCCGGACAACGGATGGCTGAAGGTCGATAATTCCTATTATTATTTCATAGACGGAACTAAGCAGAAGTACAAGGTCCTGCAGATCGGAGAAAAGCTTTACGGCTTCTCCTCTGATGGAATTCTGTATATGAATACACGGTTCTTCGTGGAATCGGGGTATCATCGCGCGGATAAGGATGGTGCACTTCTGACCGGAGCATGGTTTAAGGACGAATACTATGATGCAAATGGAAATCAGGCAGCGGAAGGCATAACCACCATAAAGGGAAAGAAGTACATGTTCGATTTCTATGGCAAGCTGATCTGCTCCGCATATGCGGTTTGGGATGATGTACTATACTATGGAAATGGCTCGGGCATTCCTTCGAAGGTGAAAAAGAACGGGCTGTATCGTCTCTATGATAACAGCATTGTCATGCTCGACGGTGGTGAACTCGTAAAAGAAGACTGGAGAAAGGTGGACGGAGATTATTACTACTTCGATTCCTACGGAGAAGGTGAGAACCGTACTCCGACGCTGGACGGATCTGATTATATCTTTCTGCCGGACGGCAGACTGGCCCGGAACGGCTGGATCAGTCTGTATGAAAAAGTATATTATGCCAAGGGAAGCGGTGAGCTTCTGAAAGGGGCCCAGACCATCGACGGTAAGAAGTATTACTTCAGTTCTTATGGAGTGATGCAGACCGGATTCATGAAGGTGGACGGAAAGCTTGACCAAAAGACCTATTATTTCATCAGTGGGAAGCTTTGTACAAACTACGTGAATGATTCCACCTATGAGATCTATGGCAAGAACGGTGAGCTTATTACCGGCGGCTGGGTGAAGCTGAATCAGAACTGGTTCTATGTGGATCCGGAAACAGGGACATATGTGAGATACACAAGCAGGGAGATCGACGGAAAGACATACAGGTTTGACTATTCCGGAAGACTTCTGACCGGAACGATTCAGGAATCAGATTATATTTATACAACGGATGCAGACGGTGCCGTGAAGAAGACGGAACGGCTGAAGCCCGGTTGGACCCTGGTAAACGGAGAGTACCTTTACGTTACCAAAGACGGAAACTATTATTATACCGGATGGGTCGGCAACTATTATGTATCCTACGGAAGACTCCGGACCAATCAAGTGGTTGATAAGGATTATCTGGTTGACGCGGACGGAAAATGGGTTAAGAAGCAGGGATGGTATTCGATGATCTCCTTTAGCATCTTCCAGTATGCGGATGAGATCAAGCGTGAAGGGTATACTATCGAAGAGGTGTCCCCGAAGTACTATGTTAAGAAAAGCGGGAAGATCGCAAGGAACGAGTGGCTTAAGATCGGCGGTTCCTGGTACTATTTCGGCGACAACGGAACGGTTGCAACAGGCGTATTCCGCGACGGTAAGAAGGTACACCTGATGGATCTCAGCGGAAAGTGGCAAAGGACACTGAATGATCCTCAGGATGGCTGGTATGAGTATCTGGATTCCTGGATCTATATCCAGGGAAATGATTACTACTATGGAGAGCTGACGCTCTTCGGAAAGAAGTATGCACTTCACCCGACCATGATGTCGAAGACGGTCGAATATGACTACTACTGGTCGAATGGTTCAAGATACGGATACTATTACGGAAAGAACGGCGTAGCGGATAAGACCGTGACCGGATGGCAGAAGATCGGGAAGAAGTGGTATTATTTCCTGAAGGACGGACGTGCGGTATCCGGATGGATCACCCTCGGAAAGAAGCGTTATTATATTGACGACAGCGAAGGCATGCTGACGGGAACTCACGCCATCGACCGGCAGGTATATATCTTCGATAAGGATGGTGCGCTGACGAAGCAGGTTGTAAAGATCAATGGCTGGTATCAGGCATCGGACGGAAGCTGGTACTACTTCGAAAACGGATCCCTGATCAGTGACTACCAGCGTGCGATCGACGGGAAGACGTATTACTTCACAGGCGGAAAGCTGCTTACGGATACCATTTACGGAGACTGGTATATTGATAAGAACGGACAGATCGCAAAGAATAAGTGGTATAAGATAAACGGAAAGTGGTTCTACTTCGATTCCAACGGTAGACATGTTACAGGTACACGGACCATCGGCGGTAAGACGTATCATTTCACAAATTATGGTGCTCTGATCGAAAACAACTAAACTTAACAGCAATCCGGCAGGGGCGGAAGTCCGTCCCTGCTTTTTTTGTTTCCTTTCAGGAGGCTTTGTGCTATAATTATTCAGTTAAAGTCTGTCCAAATGCAGGAGAACGTGTGTAAACATGAGTAAGACGTCATCCGAAAGGAAGAATCAACATAGGAAAAGAATCCTTTATATAGAGCACTATGCAGGCTCTCCCACCATGGGAATGGAGTTCCGGCCGTACTATCTGGCCAGGGAATGGGTGAAGATGGGATACCGCGTGGACATCGTGGCTGCAGACTTCTCCCATCTTCGGATGGAGAATCCTGTGATCGATCATAATTTCCAGTGCACGACAGAGGACGGGGTCCGCTATCACTGGATCCACACCCGGCAGTATTCCGGAAACGGAGCTGCACGTGCGATCACCATGGCACAGTTTCTCTCAAAGCTTTGGGGAGCTGCAGGTCGGATCGCAGAGCGTTACAATCCGGATGTGATCATCACGTCCTCCACTTATCCGCTGGATACCTTTGTGGGACAACGGCTTCGGAAGCTGACAAGGAAAGCAAGACGTCGTACCGGGAAGGCAGGAGACGTACGTCTGATCCATGAGATGCATGACATGTGGCCCGCAACCCTGATCGAGGTTGGCGGGATGTCGAAGCATCATCCCTTCACGGTAGCCATGCAGATCGGGGAAAACAGTGCGTATAAGAAGTCAGATCTTGTGGTATCCCTGCTTCCGCTGACGGAGCCTTATATGAAGGAACATGGTCTCGCGGACGGGAAATGGTACCATATCCCCAACGGTATCGTGGAGGAAGAGTGGAAGGATCCGGAACCGATCCCGAAGGAGCATGAGGCGCTTCTTGCAAAGCTTCGGGACCGCGGGCGTTTTATCGTCGGATACTTCGGCGGGCATGCCATTTCCAATGCATTGGATGTTCTTCTGGATGCTGCTGCGAAGACAGAAGAGCGGGGCGGACGTGCTTCCTATGTTCTGGTAGGGGACGGCGTGGAGAAGGAAGCCCTGCAGAAGAAGGCAAAGGAGATGGGCCTTTCGGAGGTTTACTTCCTTCCGAAGGTACCGAAGAAGGCAGTGCCTTCCCTCACGAAATGGTTTGACTGCACCTACGTCGGGGCAAAGAATTCCTCTTTGTACCGCTTCGGCCTTTGCATGAACAAGATCTTTGATTCCATGATGGCGGGAGTTCCGATCCTCTGTGCGATCTCCACACCGGATGATATCGTAACAAGAAACGGAGCGGGCGTGATGGTGCCCTCAGATGCACCGGAGGAGATCGATGCGGCTGTGGAGCGGTGGGAGAATACACCGAAGGAAGAGCTCGCCCGGATGGGAGAGGCAGGCCACAGGGCTGCCATAGAGAAGTATACCTACCGGAAGCAGGCGGAGGAGTTTGCAAAGCTTTTCCCATAGATCCATGTATTATGAATTGAGAAACAATTGTGTCATTCTGAGGGACGCCACACGCCGGTGGCGTGTGTTAGGCGTCGAACCGACCAAGCCGGCAGGCGCGACGATAGCCCGAAGAATCTTGTGAATAAAGGAGATACAGAGATGAGCGACATGAAGAGTGAACTGCTGAAGAAGATTGAGGACCGCACCCTGATCGCAGGTGTTGTGGGACTCGGATACGTGGGACTTCCCCTGGCCGTTGAGAAGGCGAAGGCAGGCTTTACCACCATCGGCTTTGACGTGCAGAGCGCCAAGGTGGACATGGTAAATGCAGGCCACAACTATATCGGGGATGTGGTGGATTCGGATCTGGAGAAGCTGGTGAAGGAAGGGAAGCTTCGTGCGACCTCGGATTTCTCATTCATCAAGGACGTGGACTTTATTGCCATCTGCGTTCCGACCCCGCTGGACAGCCATCAGGAGCCGGACATCAGCTATGTCAGGGATTCAACCATCGCGATTTCTAAGTTCCTGAAGAAGGGAACCATGGTGGTTCTGGAATCCACCACCTATCCGGGAACCACGGAGGAGCTGATCAGGCCCCTTCTGGAAGAGGGCAGCGGTCTTACCTGCGGAGAGGACTTTTATCTCGGCTTCTCTCCGGAGCGAGTGGATCCGGGCAATCTCATTTATAAGACAAAGAATACACCGAAGGTGGTGGGTGCGATCTCCAAGGACGGTGGCGAGGTGATCTCCGCCATGTACCGCGCGGTACTGGAGGGGGATGTCTTCACTGTATCCTCCCCGGCGGTAGCCGAAATGGAGAAGATCCTGGAGAATACCTACCGGAATATCAATATCGGCCTCATCAACGAGATCGGTCGGCTCTGCCATGAGATGGGCATTTCCGTCTGGGAGGTGATCGATGCGGCAAAGACCAAGCCCTACGGCTTCCAGGCATTCTATCCGGGCCCGGGCCTCGGCGGACACTGTATCCCGCTGGATCCCTACTACCTGACCTGGAAGGCCAGAGAGTACGGCTTCCATACCACGCTGATCGAGAACAGTATGGTGATCAACGACGGACAGCCGGAGTACTGCGTGGAGCGTGCCATGCACATCCTGAACCGTCATAAGAAGGCCATCAATGGAGCAAAGGTCCTGCAGCTGGGTGTTTCCTATAAGAATGATATCGACGATTACCGGGAGAGCCCGGCCATCCGCGTGCTGAAGGAGCTCCGCAAGGTGGGAGCTGAGGTGGACTACTTCGATCCCTGGGTTCCGGAGTTTAAGAATATGTACGGGGAGAGCGGGAAGTCCATCCCGGAGCTGACTCCTGAGGTGGTGGCACAGTATGATCTGGTGATGATCACCACGGCACATCATAATGTAGACTATGAGATGGTGCAAAAGGCAGCAAAGGCTATCTTTGATACCAAGAACGTGATGAAGGATATCACTCCGCGGGACAATATTGAAGTACTGTAGGATAATAGATTCTTCGGGCGGTGGTCGCAGAATGACAACCATCGATGTCATTCTGAGCCGAAGGCGAAGAATCTTTCCGGAATGGGAGCATTCATGATAAAAAAGAATTGCATATTCTTCCTTCCATACCCTCTGGAAAAGACCGGGAACAAGGCCAGGCAGCTCCGCCCCAGGAAGATGCTGGAGGCATTTCGGGCAAACGGCTATAAGGTCTATACGATCCTCGGATATGCGAAGCAAAGAAGATGTAAGATCAACAAACTGAAGAAGATGATCGCGCGGGGTGTCCGCTTCGATTTCATGTATGCGGAGTGCAGCACGGAGCCCATGCGTCTTACGGAGCCGCATCACCTGCCGACCAATCCCTGTCTGGATTTCGGCCTGTTCCGGTATCTGAAGGAGCAGGGGATTCCCATCGGCCTTTTTTACTGTGATATTTACTGGAAGTTCCCGGTGTACCGGGAGGCGCTTTCGGCTCCGAAGTATCATTTTGCAATTCATGAATATAAGCGGGATCTGAAGCAGTACGAAAAGCTTCTTACCCGTTTCTATGTGCCGGATCTTAAGATGTGCGATTACATCGGAAGAGAAGGGATCGAAAGGATCGCGGAGGCACTGCCTCCGGGAGCAGATCCGGTGGAGGCTCCGGTGCGTACGGACGCCGGACGGGACTTCCGGAAGAAACCGCTGCAGATCTTCTATGTGGGCGGAATCCTGAATCATTACCGGATCGACGCACTGCTGGCTGCGGCAAAGACCCTGGAGGATGTCCGGGTCACCATCTGCTGCAGGGAAGCAGAGTGGGAAGAAAAGAAAGAAGAACTGGGACAGTATCTTACGGACCGGGTGGAGATCATCCATAAGAACGAAGACGAGCTGGCTCCTTATTATGAAAAAGCGGACATTGGTTCCCTGCTCTTTGAGAACGGAGAGTACTGGGGCATGGCACAACCTGTCAAGGCCTATGAATATCTGGCCCATGAGCTTCCGGTGCTCGTGACGGAGAGAACCTTAATCGGACGGTTTGTGGATTCCGTGGGCTACGGCTGGTCTGTCCCCTGTACCGGGGAAGCCATCCGGGAGAAGCTTCTGGAGATCATGAAGGATCCGGAGCAGCTGGATAAGAAGCGGGCCCGGGCAAAGAGCCGGAAGCAAGGTCACCTCTGGACCGCACGGGCGGAGCAGGTGGCACGGGGACTGACGGAGGGCTCCTCCGTCGGTACAAACGAATAAGAAATGATACGGACAGTTCCGTAATCAAAAGGACGTGAAAGGAACGACCAACATGAAATACGCACTCATCGGATGCGGAAGGATTTCAACCAATCATATCAAGGCAGCACTGAACAACGAGCTGGAAATCGTGGCAGTCTGCGATATCGTACCGGAGCATATGGAGGAGGTGCTTGCAAAGCACGGCCTCGAAAAGGATGCCTCCATCGAAAGATATACGGATTATAAGACCATGCTGGAGGAGAAGCGCCCCGAGCTGGTCAGCATCGCAACGGAGAGCGGATCCCACGCTAAGATCGCGCTTTACGCCATCGATCTCGGGATTCCGGTGATCATCGAGAAGCCCATGGCCATGTCCATGGCAGATGCGGAGGAGATCATCCGCCGCTCGAAGGAGAAGGGCGTGAAGGTATCCGCCTGTCATCAGAACCGCTTCAACGTGGCCGTACAGAAAATGCGCCGCGCCCTGGAGGCGGGACGCTTCGGGAAGCTTTCCCACGGCTCCATCCATGTGCGCTGGAACCGGAATAAGGCATACTATGATCAGGCACCCTGGAGAGGAACCTGGGCCGAGGACGGAGGCACCCTGATGAATCAGTGCATTCACGGCATCGATCTTCTCCGCTGGACCTTCGGAGACGAGGTGGAGGAGGTCTACGGTATGACCCGTCAGGTGCAGCACCCCTATCTGGAAGCAGAGGATGTGGGTATGGCAGTGGTGAAGTTTAAGAACGGAGCCATCGCCACCATCGAGGGAACGGTCAATGTTTATCCGAAGAACCTGGAGGAGACGCTGTACATTTTCGGAGAGAACGGAACTGTAAAGATCGGAGGAACCTCCACCAATAATATCGATGTCTGGGACTTCGCGGATGAGACGGAGCAGGATACCGAGAATAAGGGACTGAAGGAAGCAACCAGCAATGTCTACGGAAACGGGCACACCAGCCTGTTCCGGGATATGATCGAAGCCATAGAGCAGGACCGTGAGCCATACGTGGATGCGGTAGCCGGCCGGAATGCGCTGGAGATGGTACTTGCGATTTATAAGAGCCGGAAGGAGGGACGTCCTGTGGGGCTCCCGCTTACGGACTTTTCCACCCTGGATATGAAGGGGACCTTTGACTGATAAATGTTTGGAGGACGGCTTACTTGAAACGGACAGTTCGGATCCGGTTCGTGCT
This sequence comes from uncultured Lachnospiraceae bacterium, assembly GCA_902760755.1. GTDB lineage: Bacteria > Bacillota > Clostridia > Lachnospirales > Lachnospiraceae > Eubacterium_Q. The sequence goes on from CACWHK010000007.1 coordinate 141,037, forward strand.
TCTGGCGCTGCTGCTTGTGGCGTCCATCGTGCCGAACATGGGCTTTGAAGTGAATACCTTTGGATTCCACTGGAATTTCTACCGGATCGTCGTGGTTCTTGTGACGCTGTGCATCCTGATCCTGTTCCGGGGAGAGATCCGGATCACGGAGCGGAGGGGCTTTCTTCGCTGGATGGCCTTCTTTCTTCTTTGGCTGGCCTACGGCGCGGTGCTGATGGTGGTATCCACCTACGCGGATAAGAGCCGGGGAGTGCAGGAGCTCTTTACGATCCTCTGCGCGCTTCTTACCTTCTTCGGTTATTCCTGCTTCGATCCTTCGGAGAAGGAGATCGAATGGCTGCTTCGGATCGCATTTTTGCTGCTGACGGGGCTTACCCTGTTCGGCTTCTATGAGATCATCACCGCAAATCACCTGTCCACGTCCATGTTTATGGACCCGGAGAATCTGGTGGTGGAGAAGGTGGACACCCATACGGCGGCGGGGATCATGTATAACATCAACGATTTCAGTGCGCTGCTGACCATGCTCTGTCCCATCGCCATCGGGCGTTTTCGGATACGTCTTCGGAGAGGCTATCTGGATGCGGGCTGGCTTACCATCGCAGGGGTGGTCCTGATCAACCGGATCAATGATGCGAATATCTGCAATGCGGCACTTCTGCTTGGAGTGCTGGTGTACCTTCTGGTGAGTACCTCCCACGACCGGAGGAAGATGGGAAGGATCCTGCTGGGACTCTTCGGTCTGCTTCTGGTTCTTGTGGGGCTGTATCTGGCCCTGGGTCAGTCTGCAGGCGGACTGGTGGCCAGATGGCAGGACCAGATGGATTATATGAGTGTGGGCGGCGGTTCCATGCATGCGCGGATCCTGATCTATCGGGACGCCCTGGTTTCCTCGCTGCGCACCGGATTCCTGGGACTGGGTCCGGCCGGCTTCCCGGTATACTGTGAGAAGTTCCCGTCGGATTCCAACTTTGTGAATCCCCACAGCTTCCTGCTGGAGATCCTGTCGCAGTACGGGATTGTGATCTTCGTCCTTTTCCTGCTCCTGCTTATATGGCTGGCGAAGGATCTGTACCGCATGTACCGGTACGGAGAGACGGAGGTGATCCGGAATTACGGGATGATCGGTGTGGTAATGATTGCGGTGTATATCGCCGTATCCTTTGCACCCAGCAGCTTTATCCTGAATACCTATCCCTGGGGCCTTCTGGCACTTCTCTTACTTATGAGGGAGTGCGGAAAGCGTCAGTTGGCTAAGGAAAATGAGAAGAGAGAAGAGGACGGCTTATGGATGAAAGAGAACTGCATATCCTTCACGGAATGACGGAGATCGCCGGACAGAACTCCTATGCGGTTCTGGGCCTTCGGGAAATCGGTCTGGATGCAACCTCCGCGGTTCTGATGGAGAATCCCTTCGGCTATAAGAATGACCTCTGTCTCCATGTGGACAGAAACAACAAGAAGAAGCTCCCTTCCTCCGTCTGGAAGCTGGGGAAGTTTCTCTGCAGGGCATTAAAGCAGTACAATACATTTCATTTCCACTTCGGCAACAGCATCGGCTTCAATCATGAACTCTTTTTGTACCGGCTGTTTCATAAGAAGCTTTTCTATGAATTCCACGGCTCGGACGTCCGGGATATCCGGAAGTTTTGCGAGACCAGTAAGATGGAGTATCTGCCGGAGCAGGATATCGATGAGCATACCAAGAAGCGGAACCGGAAGATCTGCAGGAAGGCAGACGGGATCATCCTGCATGATGATGAGCTGATCCCCTATCTTCCGAAGGAGCATGCTCCGGTCTACGGAGTTCCGCTGCGTGTGGATATTGAGCGTTTCACACCGGCCTATCCCGAGGAGAATCCGGAGAAGATCCGGATCGTGCATGCACCCAGCAAGCGCGGGATCAAGGGAACGGCCTTCATTCTGGAAGCCTTTGAGCATCTGAAGGAGAAGTATCCGAATCTGGAGTTTGTTCTCGTGGAGGGAAAGACGCAGGAGGAGGCCTTTGAGATCTACAAGACTGCGGACATCATCGTGGATCAGGTGTTTGTGGGGACCTACGGGGTGTTCTCCATCGAGTGTATGGCCATGGGAAAGCCGGTGGTCTGCTTTATCGATCCGAGGATGTGGAAGAGCTATCCGCAGGAGCTTCCGGTGGTATCCGCAGATAAGGATGAGGTGGAGGCAAGGATCGAGGAGCTGATCCTGGACGGAAAAAGAAGAAGAGAACTGGGCATGGCAGGCCGTGCCTATGTTGAGACCTATCATGATTACCGGGCAGTCGCCTGGCTGCTGAAGGGAATCTACGAGGGGCGGTACGCCCCGGTGACCGGACGCGAAGCCTACCGCCGCGTGCGGAAGATCAAAGAGAAACGATATGGCAGGACCGAAGAGATAAGGTATGGAAGAGACGTCGAAAAAAAATAATCTGGCGCAGTTCCTGAAGGGGAGCAGCATTCTGGTGATCAGCAACGTCTGTCTGAAGGCCATGAATTTCTTCCTGCTTCCTCTTTATACGAAGCATCTCACTACGGATCAGCTGGGAATCTCGGACTCGGTCACGAACCTGACGAGCCTGCTCTTTCCGATCCTGACCCTGGGACTGGATTCGGCGTTCAGTGCATTTTACTTTGAAAAGGGAGAACCGGAGCGGGGGAAGAAGGTCTACAGCACCCTCAGCATCATGTTCTTCCTGCTGGGCTTAGTTGCATCCTCCCTTTCGGTATTTGCGGTGCCGGTGTCCCGGCTGCTGTTCCATGATACGGGGTATCAGGGACTGGCGGTCATGGCCTTCTTCTCGCTGGCCGTGAATCTCTGGTATCTGCCGCTGTCGCTGGAGCTTCGGATGAAGAACCGGATGCTGGCCTTCGGGATCGCAAATCTTTCGGCCTCGCTGGCCATGATCCTTCTCAATATCCTTTTTGTGGCAGTGCTGCATTTCGGAGAACAGGCACTGATCCTTTCCTCCCTGCTTTCGGGACTGCTGCAGCTTCTGATCCTGTTCCTCTTTGTACGGAAGGTGCCGAAGAAGGAAGAGGTGGACAGGAAGCTTCTCAGGGATATGCTCAGGTTCAGTCTGCCCCTGGTGCCCATGTCGGTGCTTAACTGGGTGCTGGCCATCTCCGACCGGTACGTGCTGCTGCACTTCCATGGGGAAGGCACGGTGGGTGTGTACGGTGTTGCCATGCGGTTTGTGACCGTGTTAAATGTGGTGATCTCCGCGGTTGCCATGGCCTATACCACCTTCGCCTTTCAGACGAAGGATGAAGAAGGAGCAAAGAGGAAGTATTATTACGTCTTCCAGACGGAGGCGGTCTTCCTCCTTCTCATGTGTTTTACGATCTCGCTGTTCGGACCGGAGGCCATCCGGCTGATGTCCTCGGACGAATCCTACTACAGTGCATCTGAGCCCCTTCGGGACCTGCTCTTTGCACAGGCCATTTACGCCATGTCAAATGTGGTAGGCTACGGGATCAACTTTGCAAAGAAGAGTGTTTACTATCTGATCGCGGTAACCGTGGGTGTGGCCCTGAACCTGGGACTTAACTTCCTGCTGATTCCCGAGTACGGGATGAAGGCAGCGGCGCTCACCACACTGATCGGGTATCTGGCGGTATTCATTCTTGTCTATATCTTCTCGGAACGGCTGTACCCCTGCGACTACGGCGTGTGGAGAGTGGGGATCGCCGTCGTGGCTCTGTATGCTGCCTGCTTCTTTCTGGAGGGAACGGAAGTCTGGGTTCGTCTTCTGGTATGGACCGGCCTTACTGCGGCAGTGCTGATCCTGTTCCGTGAGGTGGTCGGAAAGTTTGCCGGCTTCCTGCTTCGGAGACTGCGAAGAGGCTGATCCGGACAAAAAGTGTTCGTAAGAAGAAAAAGACTGAGAATCTGTTTAGATAAAACGGGAGTGACATTTACCATGGGTGAAACGAATAATCAGGAGTTTTTCGTACATGAAAGCAGCTACGTTGACGAAGGAGCCGTGATCGGAAGCGGAACGAAGATCTGGCATTTCTGCCATATCCAGTCCGGAGCGAAGATCGGTGAAAACTGCTCTCTCGGACAGAACGTAAATGTAGCCGGCGGAGCCGTGATCGGAAACCGCTGCAAGCTGCAGAACAATGTGTCGATCTATGAGGGTGTGGTTCTGGAGGACGGCGTGTTCTGCGGACCATCCTGTGTCTTTACCAATGACCTGACTCCCCGTGCAGAGTATCCGAAGGGACGGGCAAACTATAAGAAGACCGTGGTAAAAAGTGGTGCGTCCATCGGAGCCAATGCAACCATCGTCTGCGGAAACACCCTGGGGTGCTTCTCTCTGGTTGCAGCCGGCGCAGTGGTAACGGATGATGTGCCTGACTACGCACTGGTGGCCGGAGTACCGGCACGGGTGGTCGGACGCGTGGATGAAAAAGGAAATGTGGTGGAGTGGTATCGGGATGATCATAAGATGGAGTGAGCTTCCGGAGCGCTTGCGTCTCCCGGAGGTGAAAAAGTATTATAAACGTCTGTACCGAAAGCGGGGGAGTCTTCTTCTGAAACGGGGCTTCGACATCTTTGCGGCATCCGTCCTGCTGATCCTTCTTTCTCCGGTGATGCTGGGAATCGCCATCTGGATCAAGACGGATTCGAAGGGCCCGGTGCTCTTCCGGCAGGAGCGGATCACGCAGTACGGAAGGAAGTTCCGGATCTGTAAGTTCCGTACCATGGTAACGGATGCGGAGCAGCTGGGAACCCTGGTCACGGTGGAGGAGGATCCCAGGATCACGAAGGTGGGACATAAGATCCGGGCAACCCGGCTGGATGAGCTGCCCCAGCTCTTTAATATTCTGGCAGGGGATATGACCTTCGTGGGTACCCGGCCGGAGGTCTTAAAGTATGTGGAGCATTACCGCCCGGAATGGATGGCAACCCTTCTTCTTCCCGCAGGGGTTACCTCCAGTGCCAGTGTGGCATATAAGGATGAGGACCGCGTGATGCAGACGTACCGGGAGCAGGGGCTTTCGGTGGATGAAACCTATACGGAGTTTATACTCCCGGAGAAAATGAAATACAATCTGGAAGAGCTTTCCCATTTCAGCTTATGGAATGATCTTAAGATTCTGATTAAAACCGTGCTTGCGGTGATCTAGGAGAAGGGAAGCTACCATTGCAGGAGGAAAATGATGGACAAGAGAAGCATAGGCGTAAAGAAGATTCTGATCGATTGCGTTCGGTTCTGGTTTCTGATCGTTCTTTTCGTGGCTGCCGGTGCATTTCTCGGTTATAAGGGAACCCTCTCTTATAACCAGGGAGTTGATAAGCAGATCGAGGAAAATGAGAAGAAGCAGAAGGAAGAGATCGAGGCGCAGAAGGAGCTGACCAAGGATATCGTCGAGGAGAAGACCTTCACGAAGGAGGAGTGCCTCGCAGGTCTTAAGAAGACCCAGATCAGTGATGTGATGGAAGCGTATCACTGGTATGAGGAGAAGGAGAAGCGAAGAGATTATCTGGAGACCTCTCCGTATCTGCAGCTGGATCCCTACAACGTAACCGCATCCTATCTCCAGTTCCGTGTGGAATATGAGGGAGAGACGATGAATGACGTGGATTTTGCTTCCTACGTCCATGCATTAAAGAACTACGTAAATTACAACGGTCTGGTGGATGATCTGCAGGGAGAGATCGAGAGAAGCTCCAGAGATCTTTCTGAGCTGATTTCCTTCGGAGACGGCGGAAAGAACGAGTATGACCGGATCGTTATGATCAACGTGATCCATTCCCCCATGACGGAGGATCTGATCGATCATATCAGTCAGGCGTTTCTGGCATACAGCAAAAAGCTGGCTTCCACCTACCCCGGCTTTTCCGTGGTAAGCATGGGACAGTATCAGGCTAATTATTATCACAGCAGCCTGAACTCCGCCATCGAATCCCAGAGAAGTGCGCTGATCTCTGACCAGACACGTCTGGACAATGCAGTTAAGAAGTTCTCCAGCATGCAGCTGGCATATTACAATATGCTGATCAACGGCACCGAGAAGGAGACGGTTGAGGAGGTTGTTCTGGAGGGTGCAACCCAGAAGAGAAAGGCCACCGTGGAGACGGAGGTTCCCTCGAAGCGTCGGATCCTTCCGATGATCATTGTGGGTGCGGGTGCAGGCTTCGTGCTTGCAGTGCTTCTCATCTTCTTCGGAAACCTTCTTTCCGGAAGACTTCTCTTTGAGAAGGACCTGGCATCCATTTACGGACTTCGTTCCTACGGCGTCCTCCGGGAGAAGGGGAAGAAGGGAATCCCCGGCATGCTGCAGCGGGCAGAGTATCCGAGGGCAGAAACCTCCGGAAGCCCTGCATTTCTCTATCTTCAGTTAAGAGAAGCAGTTCGTGCCACCGGGAAGAGCGAAGCACTTCTGATCGGCAGCAGGGATATGAAGGATCTGGAAGGAATCGGAACACTTACGGCGCTGGCAAAGAAGGACGGGATCACCCTCTTAGTTGCGGATTCCTTCGTCGGAAATCTGGAAGCGGCAGAGGATGCCTTGAAGGACCGGCCGGTATTCCTTGTGGAACAGCTGCACCGTTCCAAACTGGTCATGGTGGACCGGATCGTGGATTTCTGTAAAGAGAATCAGGTAAAGATCCTCGGCGGGATTTGTATTGAAGCGTGAGAGTCATAGGTTTTTGAAGGAAAGGCTTTTATATGCGAAGATTTTTGAACAAAGCAAAGGGAGGGATCCTGGCGTTCGGACTGGCGGCATCCATCGGATATGCCATGCCGGTTATGGCAGAGGAGACCGCGGTAGATGAGACTGCCGGGGAAACGGCAGCGGTTGCTGAGGCAGCGGTCTCTATGGAGCGGCAGGAAATGGTGCTCCAAGCTGCGGAGGAGTTAGAAGCGGAAGCGGTTTCGAACGTGGCAGCTGTTTCAGACGCGGCAGCGGTTTCGGATGCGGCAGCAGTTTCGGATGCGGCAGCGGATGAAGACCCGGAGCCTTCGGAAGAGGTGACGGCCGGCTTCTTCACGGGAGAAGACGGAGAGACCTACTACCGGAACGAAGAGGGAGAGGTTCTTACCTACACCATGGTCACAGTGGATGAGAAGAAGTACTGGCTGCAGGACAGCGGAATCCTCCTTAAATCCGGAGCCATTTACTACGAAGGCGTGATCTACCGCGCAGATAAGAAGGGTGTGCTTTCGGTGAAGTCCGGCTGGGTACAGCTCGGTGAGGACTGGTACTGCACGGATACAGAGGGAGTTCCCCGGAAGAACTGCTGGGTCAGCGGAAAGTATTATCTGGATGATATCGGAGTCATGCTTTCCTCCACCATCGTTGAATGGGAAGGAGAGCTTTACTATCTGGGCGAGGACGGTGCATGCCGAACGGAAGCAGGACCCGTGAAGTACGGAAGCGCATGGTTCCTGATCGGAACGGACGGAGCCATTGTCCGGGATATGATCACGGAGGTGGGCGGAAGGATGTACTCCGCCGGAGAAGACGGAAGGCTCTACACCAACCAGATCATTTTCGTGGAGGATGAGACCTATTATTATGCGGAGGGAAATGGTGCCTTCCGTACAAAGTCCGGCTGGATCGAGTATTCCGGACAGTGGTACTTCCTGGAAGAGGGCGGACGTGCCAGATGCAATTTGACCGCAAAGGACGCCAAGGGCAACCGCTTCTATCTCGGCGATGACGGACGGATGGTTCGAAATGAGATCGTTGTCGTGGATGAGGTGATGTACTATGCCGGTTCGAATGGTGCCTTCCGCACGAAGAAGGGCTGGCTGAAGATCGGCTCGGACTGGTATTTTACGGAGTCGGATGGCTCCTTCCGGAGAAATAAGTTCGTGGTTGTTTCCAAGAAGGAAATGTACTTCATGGATGATGTGGGAAAGATGGTCACCAGCAATATCGTTGTGTATCAGGATATCCTTTATTACATCGATACAGACGGCCGCGTGAAGATGAACAAGGGCTGGATGAAGATCAAGAACAAGTGGTATTATGCCATCGGAGACGGGGCCCTGCTTCGGAATGACATTATCGAATATAAGGGTAAGCAGTATTTCATGGGAGATGACGGAGCCATGGTGATCAGCGATGGTGTTATCTCTAAGGGAAAGGCATACAAGGCAGATAAGGAAGGCGTTCTTACGGCTGCCACAGGCTGGGTGAAGTCCGGCGGACTCTGGTACCGTGCGGATAAGAACTCCGCGATCCTTCGGAATCAGTTCCTTACCATCAGTGGGGTGGAGTACTTCCTGGATCTTTTCGGTGTTGTACAGGAGGGAACCTTCTTCTATTACGGAAATGACATGTATTACGCAGAGAAGAGCGGTAAGGTACGACGTAAGTCCGGCTGGCTGGAATATGACGGTCACTGGTTCTTCTCGAAGGCAAATGGTATCTTCTATCGAAATGTGGAAAAGAAGATCAACGGTGTGATCTATTATTTCAAGGAAGACGGAAGCATCCGGGAAGCAGCAGAGTACTACTACACCGGAATCATCCATGATACCTCCTGGACGCTGATCGACGGAAAGCGGTATCACGTGGATGCACAGGGAAGAGTGGACTCCTGGTTCGGTATCGATGTATCCGGTTATCAGGATATCATTGACTGGGATAAGGTGAAGGCTGCAGGCGTGGACTTCGCATTTATCCGTGTGGGCGGACGCTTCATGGCATCCGGTGAGATCTATGATGACAGCAAGGCACTCCGGAATCTTGCGGAAGCAAACCGCGTAGGTATTCCGGTGGGTGTATACTTCTTCTCACAGGCCATCACGGAGGAGGAGGCCATCGAGGAGGCAAATTACACGCTGGAGAAGATCAAGGGCTACAACGTGGAGCTTCCGGTGGTTATTGATACGGAGAACACGGATGGCGGGCGTCAGAACTATATCACCCCGCAGCAGAGAACCAATATCATCAAGGCTTTCTGCGAACGTGTATCGGATGCGGGCTACAGCCCCATGTATTATGCGGGAATGGGCTACTGTGTGGACGGATATGTTCTGTATGATCAGCTGTCCTCCTACATGCACTGGTGTGCGCAGTACTGGATCCGGAATCAGTGCGACGAGTACGGGGTTCCCTATCAGATCTGGCAGTATGATGAGTATGCGACCATCGACGGAATCTACGGAAGAGTCGATGTGAATATTTGGTACAGAAACTATTAGAAGCCGGTTGCAGTTGAACCGGAGGTTGAGGATAACATGCGTAAGGCAATGAAATGGCTGTGCATGCTGAGCCTTTCTGCAGCGGTCCTTCTCGGAATCCCGGGGAGGGCCTACGCAGATACGGAGGAGGAGCAGTCACAGCAGGAACTGAATATGGAGTCGGATGAAAATGATCCGGATGAAAACGATCCGGAAGAGGCCGATCCCATGGCGGAAGACGTGCAGATTTACCATCCGGCAGAGTCGAAGATCGAAAGCGGAAACCGTGTATGGTTTTACAATCTGGCCGGTGGCGTAGCCAACGGAGATTTTATCATTGTTGAATCTGACGGACACTGGGGGATCATAGACTCGGGACATCGCTACTCGTCGGAACCCATCGTGGATGCGGACGGTACGTCGTACGAAGTCCCCTTCTACTATGAGGACGGAACCCTGGCGGGGTATTCCGTGCAGGCAGAGGGGCGGAACGGAAGAGACGCAGCCATCTATATGATCGAAACCCTGGGAGTGACACACCTGGATTTCATCATCAGCTCCCATGCACACTCCGACCATAGCGGCGGAATCCCGGACATCGCGAACCTGCTTCTGGAGGATGAGACAGGCGTTCACTACCTTGTGGATGAGAATACGGTGTATCTGAAGAAAAAGTATCACCATGTGAACAGTCTGAATGATGATCTGGGAGACGAGCTTCGGGAGGATTCCTGGCACACCCAGGCCTACGAGTATGCGGCCATCGAGGCCGTGAAGAATCGCGGCGGAACGGTGGTGGATGTTAGCAACGGGTTGATGACCTCCGAGGACCCCGAGGAGCCCTCGGACATGCAGGAGATCGTGGATGCCATTTCGACCAATCCGTATCTACGGGAGGTTACCTATTATCAGGGAGACCTGGAGGATTATTACGACAATTATATCGAGTTTACCTTCGGCGAGTTTCAGATGCGCCTGTATAATCTTTACGCCATTGCGGGAAATAACAAGGATGATAATCCGAATTCCATCGCGACGGTGATCGTAAACGGCGGAAAGCGTCTTTTCACCGCAGGCGACCTGACGGTCATGTACGAGGCACAGCAGAAGGTGGCAAGAGCCGTCTACAACGACTTTGGCGGGATTGATGTCATGAAGTCCAGCGACCATGGAGCAAATCTTGCATTTGCAAAGGAAATGATCGATCTCTTTCAGCCGGACTGCTTTATCACTCCGAATATCCGGACCTCGGTCACAGCCATGGATACCACGGGCGGATATTTTTCCGCGCTTTATTATTCCAAAACAAATTACGGAACCTCGGCCTATGAGGTAGGTGCCTCGGATAAGGGAATCGTGGCAGAGTTCCGGGACGGAGAGATACAGATCCTGGAGGCAACAGGCGAGAAGGAGGACGCTGTGCTTATATCGGCAGCTTCCTGCCTTAATCAGGTTGTTAAGAAGGGCGAGGGCTGGGTTACCTGGAAGCAGATGGTGGGACCCAATGCCACAACGGCGGAGTTTTACTATTTCCGGGACAATGTACCTGTGACCGGATGGCTGAAGCAGGAAGAGGCGACATACTATTTTCAGGAGAACGGCTTCATGCTTCGCGGCTGGCTGGAGGAGGACGGAAAGAAGTACTTCTTCAAGGGCGATGGTACCATGCAGACCGGATGGAAGAAGGAGGATGACCTTTTCTACTATCTGGACCCGGAGACCGGTGCGTCCGTAACCGGCTGGATTAAAGATACGAAGGGAACCTATTTTCTCCTTCCCGATCAGCATGTGCTGACCGGCTTCCATATGATCGACGGAGAGGGGTACTTCTTTAAGGAAAACGGTGCCCTGAAAACCGGCTGGGTACAGCTGGAGGATGGCTGGAGATACTTCGGAGAGGACGGCAGGATGCTGGACGGCCTTACGAAGATCGGTGAAAAGATCTACTACCTGGAGAACGGCTTTATGGCTAAGGGCTGGGCCGAGATTAACGGGGAGTATTATTACTTTGACAGTGAAGGTGTCATGGTTACCGGCTGGAATAAGATCGGAACCGGTGCCTACTGCTTCCGAAAGGACGGGAGACTCCGGACCGGTTGGTTTATGTTGGACGGAAACTGGTACTACAGTGCGGCAAACGGACGGAGAGTGGACGGATGGCTGCAGGACGGCGGCTCCTGGTACTATATGGATCAGTGGGACGGAATGCATAAGGGCTGGCTCACTCTTGGTGCGAATAACTATTATTTCGGTACAAACGGGGCCATGGTGACCGGGTGGAAGCAAATGTCCGGAAGATGGCATTTCTTCACCAAGGAGGGTGTCCTTACGAAGGGCTGGCTCTCTTTCGGAAACGACTGGTACTATTTCGATCAGAACGGAGATATGGTTACCGGCTGGAAGGCGTTCGGTAGGAAATGGTATTACTTCAAGGCAGACGGAACCATGAAGACCGGATGGCTCCAGGCGGACGGTAAGTGGTTCTACATGGACGAGAAGGGTGTTATGACCACCGGCTGGAAGCAGCTTGGCGAAAACTGGTACTATTTCAGTAAGAGCGGTTATATGCTGACAGGACAGCAGACCATCGGCAGAAGGACTTACAACTTCGGCTCCGATGGTGTGTATGTGGAAGAATAAACAGTAGAAAGAGATGGACCTAGAGATGGAATTTCGGGACCTTGGAAGACAGTATGACCGGCTGAAGGAGGAGATTGACCGACGGATCGCGGGAGTGATTGCGTCAAGTCACTACATTTCCGGACCGGAGGTACGGGAGCTTGAGACGGCGCTTGCAGACTATGTGGGCGTAAAACACTGTATCACCTGCGCAAATGGGACGGATGCCCTGACCCTGGCCTGTATGGCCTGGGGGATCGGACCCGGGGACGCGGTATTCGTGCCGGACTTTACCTTCTTTTCCAGCGGGGAGTCTCCGGCATCCCTCGGAGCGCATATTATCTTCGTGGATGTGGAGCCGGATACCTTTAACATGGATCCGGAGAAGCTTGCTGCAGCGATTGAGACTGTGAAAAAAGAAGGGCGTTTTACACCGAAGGCAGTGGTGGCAGTGGATCTTTTCGGACAGCCGGCGGACTATGACCGAATCCGTCCCCTCTGCGATCAGTATGGGTTGCTGCTCCTGGAGGACGGAGCCCAGGGCTTCGGCGGAGAGATCCGCGGGAAGAAGGCCTGCAGCTTTGGAGATATCTCCACCACCAGCTTCTTTCCGGCAAAGCCTCTCGGATGCTACGGGGATGGTGGTGCAATCTTTACCGATAACGATGCGTGGGCGGAGCTTCTGCGGAGCTACTGCGTTCACGGAAAGAGTGCCGTAAGCAAGTATGATAATCAAAGACTCGGAATGAACAGCCGGCTGGATACCCTGCAGGCTGCCATTCTGCTTCCGAAGCTGGAGGCATTTCGAAGGGCAGAGGTCGACATGGTAAATCAGGTGGCTGGCTGGTACCGCGAGGCGCTTTCGGATACCGACTTTGTGCTTCCGACAGTGAAGGAGGGCTTCCGGAGCAGCTGGGCGCAGTTTACGATCCGGGTGCCGGAGCGTCTTGACCGGGACGCTGTCCAGGGGGGCCTTAAGGTAGCGGGAATCCCTGCCATGGTATATTATATGAAGCCCATGCATCTGCAGGGCGCATTTACGGGGACCGGAAGCGAAGAAGCAGACTGCCCCGTGACGGAAGCGCTTTGCAGCCGTGTGCTCAGTCTGCCCATGTATCCGGATATGACGAAGGAAGAAGTGGAGAGCGTAGCAAAGGAGTTGTGCCGTCTATGAAGATCTGCCTGGTCGCAGAAGCAAACAGTGCGCATATAGAGAAATGGTGCAGGTACTTTCTGGCAAAAGGCCATGAGGTGCATGTGATCTCCTTTACCAACGGAGATATCCCCGGGGCCGTGATCCACTGGATCGATCTTGGTCTGGAGGGGGAGGAGAGTGACCTCGCAAAGCTGAAGTATCTGACGAAGGGGAAAAAGATTCGTCGTCTGATCGAAGAGATCCGTCCGGATGTGGTAAGCGTTCACTATGTTACCAGTTATGGAGCTGCAGTGGCGCTCTCCGGATACCGCGGGTATTCCCTGTCTGTCTGGGGTGCGGACATCTATGACTTTCCGAGGAAAAGCGTGCTTCACCGCGCGCTGACGAAATACAGCCTGTCCCGTGCTACCTGTCTTTTCTCCACCAGCCGGGCCATGGCAAGAGAAACCAGGAAGTATAATAAGAAAAAGCGGATCGAGATCACACCCTTTGGTGTGGATATGGAGCTCTTCAGCCCTGACAAAAGGACCAGAACTGCGGATGACGGCGTCTTTCAGATCGGACTCGTAAAGAAGCTGGATCCGAAGTACGGGATCGCGGATCTTCTGCAGGCCGCAGCCCTGATCCGTAAGAAGCGGCCGGAGGTGAATCTTCGGGTGGTGATCGCGGGAAAGGGACCGGCAGAAGAGGAGTATCATGTGCTGGCAGAGAAGCTGGGGCTTTCGGAAACCGTTGTCTGGACCGGTTTTATCCCTCAGGAGGAGGCAGCACGGGTCTGGGCAGATTCCGATGTGGCGGTGATCCCGTCCACGCTGGATTCCGAATCCTTTGGGGTTGCTGCGGTTGAAGCAGAGGCGGCAGGAATCCCGGTTGTGATCTCGGACATTCCCGGCCTTATGGAGGCTACCCGTCCGGGCTATACCAGCATCGTTGTGAAGAGGCAGGATCCGGAGGCGCTTGCGGATGCGATCCTTCGCCTTTACGATGACCCCGGGCTACGGCGTAAAATGGGCAGAAATGGGCGTCGATACGCCGCGAAATGTTACGAATATCAGCACTGTTTTCAGCATATAGAACGGTGCCTGGAAAATATTTGAAGAAATGCAAAAAAAGTGGTTGACATCCGGGGGACTCAATGATAATATATAGAGGCTGTCGCACGAGAGACATCGAAGACGGACACCAACGCGACGGCTTTTATAATGCTCTTTCACAATTTAATACCATAGCAACCCCGAAAAATTCTTTTATATTATTTTTCGGATGAAAATCCTTTTTAAAACAGTAATTACAGGATTGTCAAAA
>CACWHK010000008.1:0-53237 GCA_902760755.1 uncultured Lachnospiraceae bacterium
CCGCCTGGCCGTACTCTTACCGGCCTTCGTCAGCTCCATCTCCTTTCGCATCAGGACGCCCATCTCTCTTAAGTTGTCCCCGAAAAGGTCTTTCCTGAGGACCGCCATCCGATCCTTTCGCAGCTTCGCCTGATACAGGTCCATGAGCTTCCCTGCGTCCGCTCTGGCTATGTTCCGCACCCGGCGAAGAGTATAGGTCACCTTCCGCTCCGCTTCATTCTCCTCCTTCGGCTTATGCTGCAAAAGGAACCTGTCGCAGCTTTGCTTCAGGAAGTCCGCGTATTCCATATACTTTCTCAGTTCCTCTTCCGTCACCGGCTTCTTCTTTTTTGCCATTTCTTCTGCCAGTCGGACATATGTGGCCACACTGGTTCTGATGGTACTTAAGGGTTTCCGCATATCCGTGGACAGATCCCGATCCTGCAGTTCCTCCTTGTCCAGCCGGTCATTCAGGCCGGACATGAGCCTTGCATTTTTCTCCAGAGTCTCCCTCGTTAAACCCGAAATCTTTATCTCTTCCCTCACCATCCGATCAACTGCTTTGTCGATGGCGATCTCCTGCTCCCGGTTTTTCTCCTCCAGCACCTTGCGGTTCCGGTCATTGATCGTCTTTGCAGCAGGAGGTAATTCCACATCCTTGAATGACCGGAGGCCTTTGGATGCTTCTTTATCCAGTTTTCGGATGAGATCCTCATATTCCTCTCCCCGGGCCCGGATCAGATCCCGGTAGAGTTTTGTCTTCCGGATATGGGGCATATATAACTCCCGGAGCTTTCGTATCCCATCCTTCGTGGAAAGAAGCACCTCCAGGTCCGTTACTGTCTCAACCCTAAAGTTCCATGAAATCCTGGCCTCATGATCCCCGGCAACATCCGTATATTCTCTGGACCTTTGGCGGTCACCATTCCGGCTGTATCCGTGATCCTCCCGGATCTTATTGGCGTACTGATAGCCTGCACGCTGCTTATTCTCCACTTCTACGGAGAGGGAACTCACCAGATACTCACGGAACATCAGATCCTCGATCTCCCGGATCCGTTCCGTACTGTTCGGTGCCTTGGGATTATTCAGTATTCCCGGCTTCTCTTCGCAGATCCGGTATGCGGTCTGCATGACCTGCTCATTTGCCATTCCCGTGATCTTTTTGCACTCCGACCCCTCTACGGTGAGATTGAACGGGGCTTTACCGATCATTTCCGTTCCCAGCTGGATCATGGCCAGCTGCTGTGTGATGGTAGAGATACTACTGAGCTTTTCAGCTGAGGTCCCTACACTCATTTCAAGAGCAATCATGGAAAAATCAAGGAACGTCCGGAGCATGGCTTTCGCCGGTTCCGGATCTCCGTTCTTATAGGCATCGATGGCGCTGATTGCCTCCTTCCGGCCCTCCACCAGGGCCAGCCCGAAGGTCCCCTGACGATCTTCCTCATTCTTGCCGATCAGATTATCGATCAGGAAATTCTGGTTGAAATCCGTGAACGAAACGTCCCCCCCTCCAACACTGGAGTTGGTAATCTGATGATCCATCCTTTTCTTCTGCATGATGGAACCCAGCACGATGGCTGTTACGGTATTCTCGTCCAACCCCTTCGGCACATCAATGGTCAGGGCATTGTACTCTTCCGACAGCCTGAGCCAGGATGGGAAATGTCCCTTTGGACCATACGCTTCCACGATCTTCCGGTTGTTTTCCATATAATCCGACTGTCGCTGGAGGACGATCTCTTTGTATTCTCTTCTCTCTCTCTGCTCTCTTTCCCTTTTCTCCCTTGCCCTTTGCTCGGCGTCTTCCCTTAGGATCCTTTCATTCATAGCCTGGGATTCCTGAATCGGCTCCTGCTCAAACCTTGCGGACAGTTCTGCCGGCTTAAGTGACTCCAGCATCCGGTCCGCGCCGCCCTCAAATACGAACTCTCCGATCTCCATGGCGGAAAGGTTCTGGGTAAGGGAACGGAAGCCGGGAAGCTTCTCGGCAACAGCACCGGCGTAACGCTCCGCACCATAGATTTCCATGATCGAGGTTCCGGAATACGCCTTCGTATAGACACGCTCCGCCAGGATATCCTTAAGATACCCTATGGCTGCTGTCTTTTCCTCACCCGTCAGGGGAGTACCTGCCTTGATCATCTCTCCGAGCCGTGCTGTTGCGTTCATGGCGCGGGAGATCAGGATCTGTCCGCTGCCGGTTGCATCCAGCATCCGGACTTCCTGCTCCTCCCTGCGGATCCGAACCAGGGCATCGATCCCTTCCTTCACAGGCTTCGCATATGTCTTTGCATTTTCGCGGAGGATCCTTTCTCTCTCCTTGATCCGTACCGGTTCCATGATGCCCGACCTGTTCCACTTCAGGTTTCTCTCCATGCGGCGGAGCATACGGAGCATATCCAACTGCTTATCATTATTACCGGAAGCACCATTTCCGGTACGGAAGGCGCTTATACTTCCCAGGATAGTATCTATGGTGGTGGTATATGCCTTAAGATTTTCCTCAGCAGCCTTTCCCGCTTTCTCCATGGAGCTGGCCTGATCCAGGAGGGAACGGAGTCCGGATCTTATTGCCTTCAGATCCGTATCATCGGGAAATGCGGATTCATGCTTCGTGAATTCACGAAGCAGTCCATCCACTCTCCTCCGGTTTCTGGCAAGACTCTTTTCGTCATATGTGGTGATCAGGTGGTTCCGACGAGCCATTCCGTCCAACAGAGACCCGATCCTACGGCTGATCTCATTGTTATTCCTCCCGAAGGCCTCTCCGTTCATTCGATTATAGGCCGCCGATTCCCCGGATGTGGGGATATTCGCAAGGTCCGTCAGACCTTTGGAGGCTGTCCGGTCCAGCCGGATCAGCTGGTCCTGAAACTCCGTCCCTTCCGCATTCACCAGGTTCTTAAAGGTTTCCGAGCTGCGGATGGATTCCATATACATTTTCCGAAGGGTCTCTACTCCATCCGGCCGGCTCAGGATCACTTCTCTGTCCGTAGTCCTGTTCTGTGATATGTTTGCATTCATTCGAAAACGGCAGTTCTCAATGCCAGCCTGAATGGTTGACAGTCGTTCATACTCCGGGACTGTGGGATCCAGACCCTGCAGATCCAGAATCTCCGTGAAGATCTGCTCCTGCTCGTTGTAAAGCTCATTTCTCTCATGGACCGCCAGACCGAGAAGATATTCCTTAAACATCAGCTCTGCGACGGCATTCTCCCGTTCCGTGCTTCCTGCCACCGGGGGATTACTCATCAGGGCCGCCTTCTCCTCTATCAGCTGATTCTTTACATCGGTCTGATGCTTAAAGGCCATCAGCTTCATGCGGTCAAATTCCGAAATCCGGATATTGCTCTTAAAGGGTTCTGTTTCGATGATTTCCGCTGCGATACGGTACACATAATTGTAACCGGTGTATTCAAAATCATTTACAAGATTCCGGGAACTGTAATATGGACTGTTTTTCACCTGATGGGCAGCGAACTGAACAAAATTGTTCAGATAGGCATACACCATGTCCGGATTTTTTCTGTCCAGAAACCGGATCAGCGCATTCGACGCCCTGTTCCGTCCGGAGAGCAGAACCTGAGGGAACCATCCGAACCGCTTATCATTTGCCGGAATGCTCTCCACCAGATAGTTCTGATTGAATTCCACATAGGTGGAGCTTCCCGCTGCGAAGCCGGAGGATGTCATGGCCCGATTCAGATACTCCGGATCCATCATGGCACCAATTGCAACCGCAGTCACAAAATGCTCCGGCCAATCACGCACCTCCGGAAGACGCGTCCGATCATAGGTCTCCTTCCCTTTCATCCCATCCGGCATCTTACCGGAACTGCCAAAAACCCGTTCAAGGCGATCATATCCATTGCCTATAAGGTTTCGGATATGTTTTAATGAATTCATATATTCCTTACGAGCCAGAGCCTGCTTCTGCTCCGGAGTAAGTTCAACCTTTTCCCGGTCGACTTCTGTATTCTTCTGATTCTTTTTCTCTTTTCCCGGCATAGTCTTACCCTCCTGTCAGTACCTCATAGTGTGTAAAATCTGCTATGTATCCGTATATTTTATCGGGGAAAAAAGTTACCCTCCCCGGTTATGGGCCTTCTGCCCCTATCATCGTAATTATTATAATGGATCATATGTAACAAAAGTGCAACAAATCGAAAACGGGAACCATGAAACGGGAACCATGAAGCGGGAACAACGAAGAGGGGACGACACCAAAGGCGCCATCCCCTCTTCGTAGGTTTACCTCCCTTCAGCAGGAGGCCCCCTGCCAGGTCTTCTCGAGATCGATCACAAATGCCATATCCTTGGACATGGCTATGGCGAGCATCAGTCTGGAGGCAAGGGTTTCCGTAAGCGCCCTGGCGACAAGGATCTGCTCCTCCTGGCTCAGAGTCTCCACGATCTCTCTACCCACCTCGGGATTCGATTCATCCATGAACATCTGAACATATGGCTCCATGTATTCATCCGACGTCATGGGCTTTCGCATATCCTCCGGATACCGTTCCCACATTTTAGACAACCAGACAAACATGGGATCCTGATCTATGATCTTCTGCGTCTGCTCCAACTCCGCCTTCATGGAATCCCTTTGGCCATCAAAGAAGGATGTTCTGGATTAAATACAAGAAGAACTCCCAGTAACAGGATGAGCAGGGAGAATACCACGAAAATGATAACTCCCACCTGAACCAGAAGTCGCTTCTTTCTTTTATTTCTTTTATTCCTTTTTTTCTGTTCTGCCATTTTATATTCCGATCATCATTCCATGATGCGGGGATCACAAAGCAGATCAACCTTCCGTAGCATTTTCACCTGCAATGCCGTACAGCATCACTGGCCCCTGGCCTTCTTCAGTATCTCGATATACCAGTCGATCAACTGGGTTCCGAACATCACTGCCAGATACATGCCCACACACAGCGACGGGCCGAAGGGGATATGCTCCTTGCCCCCTTTCTTCTTCCGGATCATCACTGTGATGCCCACGGCACCTCCCACGATGGCTCCCATGAAGAATCCTGCAACGATCATCTTCCAGCCAAGCAGGAAGCCTGCCGCGAACATCATCTTGATGTCTCCTCCGCCGAAGGCTCCCGGGATGATCAGATCTATGATCAGCATGGGGCCGGCGATACAGAGCATGCCGACGATACGGTTCACGATGGTGATCTCGGAGAAGGGTTCGGTCCACTGAAATGTAAGAAGGGACAGTAAGCCCAGGCCCAGGATCACAAGGTTCAGGGAGAAGGGGATCTCCATGGTATCCAGGTCGATCATGGCGATCAGGATCAGCACGGTGAAGAATACCAGCAGTGTCCAGGTGGCTGCATTCACGCCATATGCTACGGACAGGCCAACAGCTCCTATGGCTCCGAGAATGAGGCAGGCCGCGAAACGGCCGGGACGCTCCTTGATGACGTCCTTCGCGGGCATCCAGGTGAGCTTGGCTTCGGCTTCCTTACGGGCTTCGAATTCCTGCTTCTGCTTCTTGGTCATCTTGCCGTCTACGTCTTCGTCGTAGTCCTCGCGGGCGCGAATGTAGGCGTCCCAACGGCGGTTTCCAATTGCCTGGAGCGCCCCTGCGATCGTGCCGAGCAGTATGAAGATGATCATCCAAACAATATCCATAGTTTATCCTTTAACTAGCACGTGCCTTCGGGGCACTCCTGTTTTTCGTTTGTGACAATGGCGATGCCCAGTTCCTCGAGCTGGATGGGGTCCACCACGTTGGGGGCTTCGCTCATAAGGTCGGACGCGTCCTTTACCTTCGGGAAGGCTATTACTTCGCGGATGGAGTCGCACTTGCACATGAGCATGAGCAGGCGGTCCAGACCGTAAGCCAGGCCTGCGTGCGGCGGTACACCGTACTTGAAGGCGGTGAGCAGGAATCCGAACTTGTCTTCCGCACTCTCCTTCGTGAGTCCGATGACCTCGAACATCTTCTCCTGAATGTCATTCTGATGGATACGGACGGATCCGCCTCCGATCTCCACGCCGTTCAGAACGATATCATATGCCTTTGCGCGGACTGCACCGGGATCGCTCTCCAGCTTGTCCAGGTCCTCCTCCATGGGCATGGTGAAGGGATGGTGCATAGCCACGAACCGGTTCTCCTCCTCGCTCCACTCAAGCAGCGGGAACTCGGTGATCCATACGAACCGGAAGGTATCCTTGTCGCAGAGTCCCATTTCCTCTGCCATGTGGCAGCGGAGGGCTCCCAAGGTATCCAGAACCAGCTTCTTCTTTGCATCTGCCAGAATGAGCACCAGGTCTCCGGCCTTGGCCTCAGCCTTCGCCTTGATGGCTTCCAGCTCCTCGGGCTTCATGAACTTGGCGAAGCTGCACTTCTCCTCTCCTTCTTCGGGGATGGAAATGTAGGCCAGCCCCTTCATGCCGTAGCCCTTTACGAACTCGGTCAGGGCATCCAGCTTCTTTCTGGGCATACCGCCCATGCCCGGAACGGTAATGCAGCGAACGGTTCCGCCCGCCTCCAGCGCACCGGAAAAGACCACGAATTCACAGTCCTTTACGGTCTCGGAGAGGTCACAAAGCTCCATGCCGAACCGAAGATCCGGCTTATCGGAGCCGTAGCGCTCCATGGCTTCCTTCCAGGTCATCCGCTGGATGGGCAGCTGCACATCCACGCCGATGGCATCCTTGAACATCCGCTGCAGCAGACGCTCATTTACGTCGATCACGTCATCCACGTCCACGAAGGAAAGCTCCATATCGATCTGGGTAAACTCCGGCTGACGATCGGCCCGAAGGTCCTCGTCCCGGAAGCATTTTGCGATCTGGAAGTACCGGTCATACCCGGAGCACATCAGCAGCTGCTTAAAGAGCTGCGGAGACTGGGGCAGCGCATAGAAGTTGCCCGGATGGATCCGGCTCGGAACCAGGTAGTCTCTTGCACCCTCGGGGGTGGACTTGCAGAGGATGGGTGTCTCGATCTCCAGGAAGCCCTCTTCTGCCATAAATGCGCGAACGGTGGTGGTCACCTTGCTGCGCAGCATGATATTTGCCTGAATGTCGGGGCGACGAAGATCCAGGAATCTGTACTTAAGACGGATATCCTCCTTCGTCTTGCTGTCTGCCTCCACCGGGAACGGAGGAGTCTCAGCCTCCGCAAGGATCCGGAGGGAGTCTGCGATCAGCTCGATCTCTCCGGTTGCCATATTCTCATTGATCCCGCCGGCGCGAAGCTCCACCTTACCGGTTACGGCGATGACAAACTCGCTGCGGAGTCTGCCGGCCCGCTCGAAGAGCTCAGCCCCTACGGACTTTTCCTCAAAAATGATCTGCAGCACGCCGGAACGGTCCCGAAGGTCGGTGAATACGATACCGCCCTTGTTGCGGCTCTTCTGTACCCAGCCCATTACGGTTACCTGCTCTCCGACATTTGCCTTCGAAAGCTCTGCACATCTGTGGGACCGCTTCAGTCCCTTCATAGATTCAGCCATTATCTTACGTCTCCTCTGTCTTTATGAAAAACGGATGCAGCTCTCGGTTGCTTCCCGTTTCCTCTCGATCATTTCGTCGATCCGGTCCATGTACTGATCGACATTCTTCACATCCTCCACCCGGTCCACACCCAGGATCTCCCCTGTCTCCTCATTCATGCGGAGGATCTTCGTTACGGATCCGGCGCCTGCTGCCAGGATATCCAGCCGTTCCTCGATGATGAGGACGTTGTAGAGGCAGGGTTCCTTGGCGTACCCCACATTCTCCAGATTCCCGGAAATGTTCTTCTGCCGGTACAGGTAGTAGGGCTCGAGCCCCATCCGCTTTGCGGATTCGTTGGCCAGAACCAGCATCTGGTCCGTGTATTTATGGAAGGTGTGGCGCAGCTCGTCGAACTGACTCCGAAGCTCCGCTGCCCGCTTCACGGCCAGGCTGTGCACCGTCAGACTGTCGGGAGCAAGCTTCTCCACCAGTCCCAGGGTGTAGCGCATGTCATCCGTGGTCTCCCCCGGAAGGCCTGCGATCAGGTCCATGTTGATATTCTTAAAGGAAAGCTCCCGCGCCAGACGGAAGGCCCGGATCACATCCTCGGAGGTATGATTCCGTCCGATCCGCTGCAGGGTCTTATCCCGCATGGTCTGGGGATTGATACTGATCCTAGTTACGCCGCGGCGCTTCAGCACCCGCATCTTGTCCGGATTCATGCTGTCCGGACGTCCGGCTTCCACCGTATATTCCTTCAAATGCGTGAAGTCGAAATTGTCCTCGATGGCGCCCAGCAGACGGTCCAGGAAGCCTGCCTCCAGAGAGGTGGGGGTTCCTCCGCCGATATAAATGGATACCAGCCGACGCTTTCGGTTTACATAAGATATGATCTGCAACTCCCGGATCAGTGCATCCAGATAATCACTGACAGACTGTGCATACATATCGATGGGATAGGATGCAAAGGAGCAGTAGGAGCATTTGCTGGGGCAAAACGGGATCGCCACATACAGGCAGTAATCCTGCCGCGGGTCCACCGCCTCAAGGATGGCCTTCTCCCGGATGGCCACATCCACAGCGAGGGTTGCCTTCTCCTCGGAAACCTGATAGGCCTCCATGTAGCCGTCGATGATCTCGTCTCTCTCCAGCCCGTCCCGAAGGGCCTTCGAAGCAATCTTCGTGGGGCGCATGCCGGTAAGACTCCCCCAGGGAAGCTCCCGTCCCGTATAGTCCGTCAGCAGTCGGTAGCTTGCCAGCTTCAGACGGTTCCGGAACTTCGGCTTATCCTCATAGTCTCCGTTGATATATGCGGTGAAAACGACCTTTCCGCCCTCCTCCAGCCGTAGCCGGGTATGACGGTCCTGAAAGAGCGCAGTAAACACAAACCGGAACTCCGAGAAGAGCTCCTTCTTGTAGTCTGCCACCTCCTTCGGGGAGACCCCCTGGATCTTCTCCTCTGCATAAAAGGCCTGCAGCATGGCACGAAGATCATTCGTATAGGTTGTGTCGTTTTCCACAAGTAGGATCATATGGTACCTCTAGAAGTACATGTTTTCTGCAATTTCCCTCTGGATCGTGGTCGGGCGGTCATGGCCCGGGAACACCAGAGTCTCCTCCGGCAGGGTAAACAGCTTATTGCGGATCCCGTTCATCAGCGCATCCTGGCTCCCCCCCGGGAAGTCGGTCCGTCCCACGCTTCCGGAGAACAGGGTGTCTCCGTCAAACAAGAGATGCTGCTCCGGGAAATAATAGCACATTCCGCCCGGCGTATGGCCCGGCACCTGGATGCACTGCATTTTCGTTCCCAGAATGTCCAGGATCTCACCATCCTCCACGGTTCGGTCCGCATCACAGGAAAATGCCTCGCCGATAAAGGGCATGGACAGGTTCAGCTGTGGATCCTGCAGCCACTTCAGGTCGTCCTTTCCGATGATCACCTGGATCTCCGGATAGGCTTCCTTCAGCCGCGGCACTGCCATGCAGTGGTCAAAATGTCCGTGGGTCAGCAGGATCGCACGGGGAACCAGTACCTGGTCCTCGATCATGGCCACCAGGTGATCCCCGCTGTCTGCGGGATCGATGATGACCGTGTCCTTGGTCTGTACATTTGATACGGTATAGCAGTTCGTGGACACCGGTCCGAGAACTGCGGAAATGATGTTCAGCTCTACCATAGAGAAACCTTCCTCTTTCTTATGCTCCTTCGCCTGAGCAAAGGATCCCTCGTCAGCCTGTGGTACGCTCGATATCGATGATGCCCTCCACGTTCCGGATCTTGGAGGTCAGCCATGCCAGCTGCTCCGTGGAATGCACACCGAACTGCATGGAGATGGTCACCTTGCCCTGCTTGGAGGTCCGGACATTCATGCCGGTGATACTGATCTCCGCCTCGTTGAAGATCTTGGAGATCTCGAAGACAATACCCTTCCTGCCGGTGGCATAGATGTTGATCTCCGTGATATACTCCGTCTCCGGGCTCTCTCCGCCGGCCCACTCCGCGTCGATCAGGCGGGTCCGGTCGGTCTCATCCATATTCAGCACATTGACGCAGTCGGTCCGGTGAATGGAGACGCCACGGCCTCTTGTTACATATCCGACGATCTCGTCTCCCGGTACCGGCGAGCAGCATTTCGGGAAGCGAACTGCCACATCGTGGATGCCGTGCACCTTGATGCCGCCCTTCGGGATCTCGAATACCCGCTTTCCGCGGCGAACCTCGGAAACCACGTCCTCATCGGTCTTATTTGCATCCGTAAGCCGGCGCTGCTCTTCCAGCAGACGGTTTACGATCTGTCCTTCCTTGATGCCCCCGTGTCCTACGGCCGCCATCAGGCTGTCCCAGTCCGGGAAGTTATACTTCTTCAGTGTTGGAGCGGTAAGCTCCGGAACCAGCAGATCTGCGGTCACGATGTTCTTGCTCTTGCAGTAGGCATCGATGGCAGCCTTACCTCGCTGGATATTGTCTGCCTTATGTTCCTGACGGAACCACTGATTGATCTTGGTCTTGGCCTGGGTGCTCTTTACCACCTTCAGCCAGTCAAGGCTGGGGCCCCTGGAATTTGCGGAGGTGATGATCTCCACCCGGTCTCCGCTCCGAAGCGCCGTTTCGATGGGAACCATGCTTCCGTTGATCCGCGCACCCACCATGGTATTGCCCACGGCCGTGTGGATCAGATACGCAAAGTCGATGGGTGTGGATCCCTTCGGAAGACTCTTTACATCTCCGGCGGGTGTGAAGACGTAAACCTGATCCTGGAACACATCCAGGTCGGTCTTCACCGCACTCATGAACTCACGGTTATCCGCCGTGTCGTTCTGCCACTCCAGGATCTCCCGAAGCCAGATCATCTTCTCCTCTTCCTTGGAGACATTCGTGGAGCCGCTTTCCTTATATTTCCAGTGGGCAGCGATACCGTACTCTGCCGTTCGGTGCATGTCAAAGGTACGGATCTGGATCTCGAAGGGCTGCCCTTCATTTCCGATCAGCGTGGTGTGCAGGGACTGATACATGTTCGCCTTCGGCATGGCGATATAGTCCTTGAACCGGCCGGGGATCGGCTTATATTTCTCATGAATGATACCCAGCGCGGCGTAGCAGTCGCGGACGGTCTCCACCTTGATGCGGAGCGCGAACAGATCGTAGATCTGCTCCAGTGTCTTCCCCTGGGTCTTCATCTTCTTGTAAATGCTGAACATGTGCTTTACACGTCCGTCGATCTCCGCTTCGATCCCCGCTTCCTGGATATAGGACTTCACCTCTTCCTCCATCTTGCGGATGAACTCCTCACGCTCCGTCAGACGGTCATCGATCTTCTGCTGCAGCTCCTTATAAACGGAAGGATACAGGTACTGCATGCAAAGGTCATCCAGCTCGATCTTGATCTTGGAGATACCGAGCCGGTGAGCGATGGGGGAATAGATATCCATGGTCTCACGGGCCTTCTCGATCTGCTTGGCCGGAGACTGATACTGCAGGGTACGGAGATTATGCAGGCGGTCCGCCAGCTTGATGATGACTACGCGGATATCCTGGGCCATGGCGAGGAACATTTTCCGAAGATTCTCTGCCTGGATCTCCAGCTTATCCTGGGACAGGTTCAACTGAGTCAGCTTGGTAACACCGTCCACCAGAAGCGCCACCTCATCCGAGAACTCTCTGGCCACGTCCTCCTTCGTCATGATGGTATCCTCCACCACGTCATGAAGAAGGCCTGCCACGATGGTCTCCTTATCCATCTCCAGCTCTGCCAGGATGATCGCCACGCAGATGGGATGGATGATGTAGGGTTCCCCTGACTTCCGCATCTGCCCCTCGTGAGCCTGATCTGCCACATGGTACGCTTTTTCGACCATGGAAAAATCATCCGACGGATGGTACTTGCGGATGCGGGAAAGCAGCTCAAGATAAAGCTCCGCCGGAGGTGTGAAATCCTTCGGAGTCGCCAGGTCCTGTTCCGGTTTATGCTGTTGGATCAGATCGCGAATAGTCTCATCCATGGTGTGCCTTAAGCCCCCTCATACTGAACTAAACTTTCTATATTATAACTATTCAGCTTCTCACTTCTCTCGAAATCGGTAAGCTCAACCAGGAAGAGAACCTTAACGACTTCTCCTCCGAGCTGCTCTACCAGACGAATGGCCGCCTCGATTGTACCGCCTGTGGCGATCAGATCATCGATGATCACGACCTTCTGTCCCGGCTTGATGGAATCCTTGTGGATCTCGATGGTCGCGGAACCATACTCCAGATCGTAGGTAGCCGCAACCGTCTCCCGGGGAAGCTTCCCCTGCTTCCGAACCGCGATCAGACCCTTATGCTGATTGTAGGCGATGGGGCTGCCGAAGAAGAAGCCTCTGGCCTCAATTCCTGCGATCAGATCATAGTCCACACCCTCCAGCCGGCGTGACAGCTCATCCACAGCAAGCTGGAACCCATCCGGGTTATTCAACAAACTGGTCACATCCCGAAACATAACCCCCGGTTTAGGGAAATCCGGGATTGTCATGATATAGTCCGCAACGGTCTTCATAGCTTTGTAACCTCCATAAAATATATACCTCCTGTCGGAGGCGGATTCACGTGTCAGACAGTGCTTCGCCGATAATATTCGATCCAGCACTCTGCACTTTTCTCTCCTCGAAAATCATTCACTGAAACCCGATAGATCAGATCGAGCTTCGGATACTTCCTTATTTTATCACACTCATCGCATTCCGACCACATTTTTATGTCGGCGAGGAGCATTTCTGCGGAAAAACTCTTGGCATAGACCCGGTTCCCCCGGCTGTCCCTAAGGGCCAGACGCACTACCTTGCCGCTTCCGTAGGTCCGGACCTCCTCGATCTGCAGGTCCTTCTCCGCGAAGACCGGCTTCGGATTCCCGTTGCCGAAGGGCTCCAGCTGCTCCAGCTGCTCCGCAAGGGAAAGTGTCCCGTAGCAAAGAGGCATGGGAACATCGATATAGATCCGCTCCACCAGCTGTTCCGCGGTAAGTCCGTCCTCCCTGTTCAGTCGCTCCCGGAGAGCCTCCAGATTCTCCTTCGGGATCGTAACACCCGCAGCCATGGGATGCCCGCCGAAGTGATCGATCAGATCCTCCGCAGCCGTCAGTGCCTCGAAGATATTATAGCCCTCGATGGATCGGCCCGAGCCCTTATAGACGGAGGGATTCTCCTCAGACTCCGTGAAAATGATGGTTGGCCTGTAGTACCGCTCCCGCACCTTCCCGGCCACGATCCCGGCCAGAGATTCGTGCAGTCCCGGAACCTCGATCACCAGGACATGATTCTTTTCGTAAAAGCTGCCTGCTTCGATGCTTTCCACTGCAGCCCGGACACCCGCGTCCGTTGCAGCCTTCCGTTCATCATTCAGCTGCTTCATCTCCTCCGCCAGCTGCTTTGCTTCCTCCGGATCCTTCGTAAGAAGAAGACGCATGGCCTCCTTTGCAGAGGAAAGCCGTCCCTCGGAATTGATGCTGGGGCCTATGATAAAGCCCAGATGATAGACGCTGATGCTCCGCCCGTCCAGAAGACCGCTGGCGGTAAGCAGTGCCCGAAGCCCTACATTTTCGGTATCCGGCATCACCCGCATGCCCTCCCGGACCAGGGTCCGGTTCTCTCCGGTAAGGGGCATCACGTCGCAGACGGTCCCGAGGGCCACAAACTCCAGATAATCGGTGGCGGAAAGGGGCTTACCCTCCGCCTCCGCCAGCTTCCGCATCAGCTTATAGGCAACCTCCGCACCGCAGATCGTCTTGTAGGGATAGGGACAAAGGGGCTGCCAGGGATTTACGATCACATCCGCCGCGGGAAGGTGTCCCTGCACCTGGTGATGATCCGTAACGATCACCGTCATCCCCAGCTCCTTTGCGCGGTCGATGGCTTCGAAGGCTGCGATGCCGTTATCACAGGTAAGCAGCGTATCCACGCCGTCCGCATGGGCTTCCTCCACGATACGGACATTCATTCCGTAGCCGTCCCGCACCCGGTCGGGGATATCATAGCTTACCCTCGCCCCGAGACGTCGCAGCACGTCATAGAGGATATAATTGGAGGTGACTCCGTCCACATCATAATCCGAAACAATTCGGATGCTCTTTCCTGCCCGAAGCTTCTCCTGCAGGAGGCGGACCGCCTCTTCGATCCCAAGCATCTTCCCGGCATCCGGGATACTGCTGAGACTCCCGTAGAGATACTCCTCCCGCTTCTCATCCGTATCCAGGTCCCGGTTCACCAGGATTCTTGCCATCACCGGAGAGATTCCGAAATGGGCAGCGATCTCACTGAAGTCCGCTCTTTTCGTATGCATGCGCCATTCCGTTTCTCTAAGCATCGTTTCTCCCCCATAACCCTCAAACATGTGAATGAATCAAACAGGAGGGGGAATCCCCTCCTGTTCGTCCGGTGTTATTTGCTCTTAGCCACCTTTTTCTCCGTATCCTTGCTGCCCGTATCCTTCTTACCGATATGCTTCTTCAGGAACAGCCACAGCGGACCGGTGATGAAGATCGATGAGTAGAGACCACAGAGCAGACCTGCGATCAGCGTCAGGGTAAACTCCTTCAGGGAAGCAACACCCAGGATGTACAGCATCAGGATCGTAGCAAAGGTCGTCAGTGTTGAATAGATATTTCTTGTCATGGTCTGGGAGATACTGGTATCAACCACGGTATCATACCCAACCTGCTTTACATTCATCTCGCGCAGATTCTCACGGATCCGGTCGAAGATGATGATGGTCGCATTGATGGAGTAACCGACAATGGTCAGCATACATGCGATAAATGTACCGCCGACGGAGAGGTAAGCCACGGAGTAGACCATGAACACTACCATGACGTCGTGTACCAGGGCGATCACGGCTGCCGCACCGAAGCGGACATCCGAGAACCGGATCGCGATATAGATCAGCATCAGGATCGTAGCAACTACGACTGCGATGATGGCATCGCGCTGCATTTCGTTGGAAATGGTGGAGCTGATGTTCTGGGAATCAATCTTGTCATCCGTCAGACTGTACTTTGCTTCGAGGGCATTGGCTACCTTCGTACGGGTTGCCTCATCCAGCTCGGAGGTCTTGAATACTATCTGGTTTGTACCGTCTACGGTCTGGATCTGGATGGTGCCGGCGTTGATGCCTGCTGCCTCGGCGATGATCGGAGCGATCTCCGTCTCAGCCTCTTCCAGAGTATATGCCTTGTCAAAGGTTACGGTGGTGGATGTACCGCCGCTGAACTCAAGGCTGTAGTTCAGGCTGCTTCCGCGATGGTCGATGCTCTTGTTTACGAAGAGGGCACCGATACCGCATGCAATAATCACCAGAGAGATCACGCCGGTAAACTTGAAGGCCTTTGTGAACTTCACAACCTTCTTATGCTTGGACTCACCGTAGAGCTTCTTGTTGGTTACGCCCAGGTTTGCGAAGCAGTTCAGAAGAACACGGGTAACAATCAGTGCCGTGAACATGGAAAGAACGATACCGAGAATAAGAGTCTTGGCAAAGCCCTTTACCGCACCGGAGCCCATGCCCAGAAGCACGAGGCCGGCGATGATGGTTGTGATATTTCCATCGAAGATGGCGGAGAAGGCCTTGGAGAAACCGTTCTTGATCGCGGTCTTCGTGGTCTTGCCGTCACCGATCTCCTCTTTGATACGCGTGAAGATAATGACATTCGCGTCCACGGCCATACCGATACCCAGGATGATACCTGCGATACCCGGCAGGGTCAGGGAGATATGGAGTGTCTGAAGGAAGAACAGCTCCAGAATAACATAAACAGAAAGCGCGATGGATGCAAGGAATCCGGGGAACCGGAATACGATGATCATGATCAGGAACACGATACCGAGACCGATGGCACCTGCAAACAGGGATGTGGAAACCGCATCACTACCCAGCTTAGCGCCCACAACCTGGGAACGCAGCTCGCGAAGAGTAAGCGGCAGGGCACCGATCTTGATGGTGCTTGCCAGGGACTCAGCCTCTTCATAGGTACTGATGTTGTTAATCTCAGCACTTCCGCCGGTGATCGCTTCATTTACGGTAGGAGCACTTGCTACCGCACCGTCATAAATGATGTAGACCGGGCTGCCTACATTTGCAGCAGTAACCTCTGCAAACTTCTTGGCACCCTCATCGGTAAACTGAAGGGATACAACGTTCTCCTTCTGTCCCGTGGTCTGATCCTCACGGATACCGCCCTGTGCTTCCTTGATATCGGAACCGGTCAGAGCAGCGGTGTATTCCTGTCCGGATGCGAACAGGGAATAGTTGGTGGGATCCAGGAATTCCAGTGTACCCGGACGACCCATCTCATCGAGGATCTTGTTCGGATCGTACTTGCTGGTATCCACCGGGATCTCAACGGTCAGACGGTTGCTGCCCTCACGGTACACTTCACCGTCCGTACTGTAGTTATCCACTCTTCGCTGCAGCTTCTCCTGTGTTGCGGCGATCGCAGAGTCAGATGCATCATCCTCAACGATCTCGTAGGTTACGCTGACACCGCCCCGAAGGTCAAGACCCAGGACGATATCCTCTGCGCGGCCTGCCTTCGTCTCGCCCAGGCCGCAGAGGATGGTGTAAACCATACCTGCTACCAGCAGAACGAAGAGCAGCAGTCCAAGCACCGCATTTCTCTTTGCTTTCTTCATTGCTTCTACTCCTTTTATTTCTATGCATCTCTTCGATGCCTGAAATCTATGTCATAGGTTCTTGTACAGCCTTCAGCTGTACGAGAACCGTACTGCACCCAACTCCGAAGGAGTTGCCCGAACGAAGTGAGGGTTTCTGTGCGGCCATCCTTTGCCGCTCAGAAAGGTATGTCATTCTGAAACCGAAGGTTGAAGAATCTGATCCTTCACTTTGTTCAGGATGACAGGTCCGACTCGCAGGGCTCCTCGCAGCTTTCCGCGCAATCCTCATCCGCTGTAAATCCGCTGCTTCTCGGCTTGCTTTCCGGTTTTACCGCCTCCGGAAGATCCGCCAGGGCTGCCTTCATCATCAGCGCACATTCCACACGCTTACGCTCCAGCTCGCAGCCGATATCGTAGGCCTCCAGAATCTTTCCGTGGAACTGATAGGCGTTGGCCGCGCACCCGCCGCTGCAGAAGAACCGGGCAAAACAGGTTTTGCACTTCTCCTTCGCGTAGACGTTGTTGCACTTGAACTCTTCCACGATGTCGGTCCTGTGGATTCCCTTCCACACATCTCCCAGCAGGAACTTCTCGTCCCCGACGAACTGATGGCAGGGATAGAGGTCCCCCCAGGGAGTCACGGCCAGGTACTCCGTTCCGGAGCCGCAGCCGGACAGCCGCTTGTAGACGCAGGGCCCGCCGGTAAGATCGATCATAAAATGGAAGAAGGTTACGGGACGTCCCTCCCTTGCACGCTCCACCAGCTTTGCTGCCAGTCGGTCGTACTGCGTAAGAAGGACCGGAATATCCTCCTCCCGGATGGCGTAATCCTGCTCCGGCGGTGCAACCACCGGCTCCATGGAGATCACCTTGAAGCCTTCATCCATCAGGCTTACCACATCCTCACAGAAGTCCAGGTTGTGGTGGGTAAAGGTTCCGCGGATATAGTATTCACCCTTCCGCTTCTCCTGAAAATGCTTATATTTAGGAAGGATCACGTCATAGCTTCCCTTCCCGTTCCGTGCCGGACGCATGGCGTCATTCACTGCCCGACGTCCGTCGATGGACAGAACCACGTTCTTCAGTTCCCGGTTTGCGAAGTCGATCACCTCGTCGTCCAAAAGGATCCCGTTGGTGGTGAGAGTGAACCGGAAGTTCTTCCCGGTCTCCTTCTCCCGCTGCCTTCCGTAGGCTACCAGCTCCTTTACCACCTCAAAGTTCATGAGGGGCTCTCCGCCGAAGAAGTCTACCTCGAGATTCCTGCGGTTTCCGGAGTTTTCGATCAGAAAATCCAGCGCCTGTTTTCCCACCTCAGCGGACATAAGCGCCCTGTCTCCGTGGTACTCCCCCTGTCCCGCAAAGCAGTATTTGCAGGCTAGATTGCAGTCGTGGGATACATTTAAGCAGAGGGCCTTAACCACGGTCTTCCGCTTCTTGAAATCGATCACTGCCTCCTGATACGGCTCCTCGGTGAACAGTCGTCCGGTATCCACCAGATGCTGCACCGCGTCATAGGCTTCGCCGATGGAATCCTCCGTCTCGCCGGGATAGTCCTCCCGGAGCTTCGCGGTCACCTCATCACGGCTTCGCCCGTCATAAAGAGCGATCAGATCGTAAACCAGATCATCGACCACATGAACCGATCCGCTGCATACATCCAGCACGATGTTATATCCGTTATTCTTGAATTGATGCACCTGTTTCATGTTGGTCTCCATGCAAGCAAAGAGGACTATCCGCATGGATCGTCCCCTTCGCGTAATCTTTAGTCCTTAAGGGCCGCACGTATTACTGATTCTCGCAGCTCTGATTTCCTACTGTGCAGGATGTCTTGCAAGCGGACTGGCAGGATGTCTGGCACTCGCCACATCCACCATGCTCCTGTGTCTGCTGGTAGGTCGTCTCTGTTAAAGTCTTGATTCTTTCCATGATTTTTACCTCCTGATTGGTACTTCTCCCGACATTCGGGCATAGCACGAAAGACATTATACCATATTCATACGTAAAATCAAATACTTTTCTAAAAGTCCCCGGAATCCTTCGCAGCCTCCAGAAGCTCTATGATCCCGTCTGCCCCGGCAAGGATCCGGTCCGCGTATTCCCGCACCCGGTCATCCGGCTGGATCAGGTCGATCACCATAATGGTATAGAGCCCGGCTCTGCCGGAGGAGATCACTCCGTTGATGGAGTCCTCCACGCCGATGGTTTTCTCCGGTGCAACTCCCAGGGTCTCACATGCCGTAAGGTAGATATCCGGCTCCGGCTTCCCCCGGTGGACCATATCCCCGTAAATGATCTGATCGAAGTAGTCGATCAGTCCATGCCGCTTCAGGTGATACTCCGCCCGTTCCTTTGCGGTGGAGGTTGCGATCCCCACCCGGAAGCCATGCTCCTTTAAATAGGTAAGAAGCTCCCGGATCCCCGGCTTCACATCATAGCCCGGGTCCCTTCCGTAGGCATCCACTCCGGAATTCACCACCTCGCGGAACTCCATATAGTCAATATCCGTGCCGAACGTGTTCTCGAAGTGCTTCCTGTTCGTCTCCTTGGTTCCTCCTGCGATCAGATTGCAGAAGGGCTCTACCTTCTCATCCGGAAGACCGTACTTCGCTGCTGCCCGGTGCTCCATCATCCGGTAGACCCTCTCGGAATCGAAGATCACTCCATCCATATCAAATACTACTGCTTCAAATGGTCCCATAGCCTGCCTCCGGGTCGTGTTCTTTCCATACAGTATCATACTGTGTCTTGCTATAAAAGTAAAGATGCGCGGGCTGCTGTAGCCGCGAGCCCGCGCATCCGGTACTTCATGTACTGTCCCCGCTTCCTGCCGGATGCTGTGCATCCCTTCGGAAGGGTGATCTGTTAGTTTTTCCTGCTCCAGCTCTTCTTGCGGATGATCAGAAGAATGATCGCCAGCAGGAGAACGCCGCCTGCGATACCGAAGATCAGCAGCCAGTTCACCTTGGAACCGTATGTGAAGCTCCAGTTCAGCTCGCTCTCATTGCCTGCCGCATCATGGGCCTTAACAACCAGCTTGTAATCTCCGGCCTTCTCAACCTTGAAGCTGGATGCATTTCCGCTGATGGTCTGAGGATCGCCGTTCAGTGTTACGGAATCAAGAATATCGTCTGCGATCTGCAGGGATACCGAGATATCCACCGGCTCCTCGATCCGCTTGTTGTCCTCGATGCCTGTTACGATGATGTTCGGCATGATCTGATCCAGCAGGAAGCTTACTTCCTTGGAGGACTCATTTCCCACCTCATCCACTGCCGTTACCCGAAGCACGTGGGAACCATCCGTCAGATTGGAGATACCGTCATAAACCGTACCATCCAGATAGATCGTTACATCACATACCGTAAGGTCACGAACAAGTGCGTTCTCATCGATATCCCAGACAAACTTGTTCAGGGTTACGCCATCGTACTTCGACAGGTCACCGATTACCGGAGGTGTCTTGTCGATGGTGAAATGTACTGCCTCAGCCGATTCATTTCCGGCCTTATCCTTGGACTTAACGTTAAGGTCATAGATACCGTCGTCAACGAAATGCTGTACAAACTTCACTTCCCGTCCGGTATTGACGTTCGGCTGTTCAAACTTCAGCTTCTCCTGCTTTCCGTCGATATCCTCTCTGGTACCTTCGATCAGCAGTGAGTTGCTGGAATAGAAGGCCTCTGTTACCATGGTCTCCATGTCCACGTTGGACTTGGTCATCTCATAGTTCTTTACGCCGCTGAGCAGAAGGCTCGGTGCGGTGGTATCTACCAGGAAGCTGAAGGTCTTACTTGCTGAGTTGCCTGCCTTATCCTGTGCCGAGAACTCGAACTCATAGCGTCCGTCCTCATCAAAGGTCTCCGTCTTGGATGCGTTGGCACCTGCACCCTTGAAGTCTACGGTACGGAGCAGGGTTCTGCCCTCGCCGTCCAGCTTCCGGTATACACGAACCTGCGCCTCTGTCATGTCGCTGTAGAAGGCCTCATGAACCGTGTAGGTTGCGGTGATTGCCTTGGTGGAGGACTCACCGTCCGTTGCTCCCGTGATGGAAAGCTCCGGCGGAGTCATATCCACACGGAAGGATACGGATCTCTCCGTACTCTCATTTCCTGCGCGGTCAACTGCCTTGAAGCTTACCACATAGTCAGCTTCGGCGGAGAACTCCTGAGCACCCTCGGACACCTTGGAGTCTGATACGGAGGTTCCGCCGCCCGGTGCCGTCTGGCGAACGATCCTTGTAAGATCTGCTTCGTCCTTATTTGCATCCGATACGGAAACGCCTACCAGAGCTCTGGAGGTCAGATACCGTGTTGCATCTCCTTCGCTGAAATTATCGGAGTTCAGCGTGGTGGATACCGTCGGGTTGGTCCGGTCGATCACGAAGGATACGCTCTTTGCTACGGATGCATTTCCGGCCAGGTCCTTTGAAGTGATCACGATATTGTGTGCACCCTCGGTTGTGGCCGTGTAGCTTGCCGTGTTCTTATCCTGTGACAGGGACAGCTCACGGATGGTCCGTCCGCTTGCATCCGTATCGATCACGGTTGCGGTATCCAGGAAATGATCATCCACGGACAGATCTACGGTTACATCATGGTTGAAATACTGTGCGTAGTCATAAGCCACGCCGCTTGCCTTGTTCTCATAGCTGCTCTTGTAGGTAGCAAACTTCGCTGCATTCTGGGGCTCACGGATCTTGATATCATTCACCGGACGTGTCTTATCCACGGTAAATGTGATCTGTCTTGTGGCCTTGTTACCTGCCATATCCGTTGCCGTGTAGGTAATCACATAGTTTGCATCATCGGAGTAGGTCTTGGTTCCTTCCATCGGATCCGGATCCAGGTAGGTTGCAGCGCCTGCGCCGATATATGCCTCTTCCTGAACCATGATGGAAAGTCCGTTCTTATCCTTATTCTTGTCTGAAACATCAAGAGTTACTTCTGCAGCCGTGTCCAGGAAGTCGGAATCACTTTCCGTATACTTCTTGCCGTTGACTGTGGTAAAAATCTGCGGCTTGGTCGTATCGATCACGAAGGTAAGCGGTGCTGCATCACATTTTCCGTTGGAGAAATCCTCTACATGCAGCTTAATGGTATGATTTCCCTCTCCGGAGATCTTTACGGTTCCGTTGATGGATCCATCCAGGTTCTGCAGTGTCCAGTCGCTGACTGCCAGGACCTTTCCGTTATCCGTTACCTTGAAGATTGCCTTCAGGTCCTTCTCGCTGTCCTTGATCAGATTCCATGCATTTGCAATTCCGTCATCATATACCGTGAAGCCAACCTCAACAGTCTTCTCCCTGGTATACTTTCCGTTCTTTATGATGCTCGGATCGGTAAGCTCGATGCTTGCGGAAGGATCCGTAGCATCCAGCATAAATGTAATGGTTGCCGTGGTCGGATTGCCCTCCGGATTGGTGGTTCCCACCAGGTCATATGCCTTTACGGTTACGGTATACTTACCGTCTTCCGGAGCAGCTCCGAGCAGTGTGCTGAGTGTCTCTCCATCCAGATTATTATCTGCGGAAAGGAACGTAGTGATGTCTACAGTAGCTCCGCCCGGCTTCTTGATGGAAGCCTCCACCTTATCTACCTTGATATTATCCTCTGTTACAAAGGAAATGGTGGGATCACCGCCAAGATACCGGCTCTTCTCTTCCGTCTTCTCCGTTACCGTATGACCACCGGACTTCGCCATGAAATCATTTATGGTTGCACGTACGGTATCAACCTTGATATTGGTGGAATACTTATATTCATTTCCTACAACATCACAAAGTGTGAAGGAAAGGTCTGTTCCCGTCTCATCCGTGGAAGGAGTAACGGAGATCACCACATGTCCGTACATACCGGCTTCCGTCCGTCCGCCGCCCTTCGGGCCTGCAGCCGGATCATTCAGGGTGTAGCTCTCGATGGTTCCGCCCACCAGATCCTTGATGGCGTCCTCTGCCTTCTTCGGGAAACCGGACTGATAGGTTCCGGATGCCGCATCCTGAACCGTCGTCTTCTCCGAGAAGGTGAAGTCGATCACCGGGTTACGGAACCAGATATCACTGTCGATCCAGGTCTGGTTCTTATCACTTGTTACCAATGCATTTCCGGAGGTAAGGTCGATCCGGATGATGGTCTGGCCGTCCTTCTCCTCAAATGTTGTCCAGTTACTGTTGGTTACTTTCAGCTTGATGGTTTCAAGCACGGTTGAAACCGTCTCATTTACAAGAAGACTGTAGGTGTATACATAGTAGGGATGGTCTGCATCCTTCTTGTTTACTTCGGTAAAGGAAGCTGCTGCCAGGCCCTTGGTATCCAGAATTCCGTCACGATTGAAGGAAATCTCTCCGCTCCGAAGCTCCTCGTCCATGGTGATCGTATAATCGATCCGGAACGTTCCGTCCTTGGTTGCGCTGTCCTTGTTCAGGGTTGTGCCTGTGATCTCACTTTTGATCTGGATATAGTTCGAACTGAAGGATACCTCAAGCTTACTTACATCGGATACATTTCCGGCCACATCCTTTGCCGAAAGATCAAATGTGATCGTCTGGCCGCGGAAAGCGTCCCGCTTCGGAATGGTGATCGAATATGTACCATTCGCTGCATCAACCAGGGTTCCCTTATAGGTATCGCCCCATACGGTAGCCGATACTTCATCCACACCGCTTTCCTTTGCGGAACCATTTGTCAGATCCTTCGCAGTCAGGGTGATCGAGATGTCATCATCCGGAGAAACTGCTTCCGAAATCTTTCCGTCCACTGCTGTCTGCGTCGTGACCGTTCCTCCAACCATGCCCTTAACCTGCAGGCCGCTGATCGTGGGCTTCGAGGAATCATAGAGCACCTTCACACTGTCGTCGGAAAGTGCAGAGATCCCGCCCGAGGTAAGGACCCAGACCTTATATTCATGAAGTCCTGCCTCGATACCGGACGGAAGATCGATCTTCACATCCGTACTGCCGTTTAATGTCACGTCATCTGCAGAGGTCTTGGATGCAGTTCCGGAGATTACTTCCCAGAGCTGGGCCTTATCCGTTGTAACACCCTCCGGCACCTCTGCCGTTGCTTCAACCTTTACGGGATTATCATTGACACCAATATAAACCGTTCCGCTGACGGGAGCTCTCTCTGCCCAGTTTGCCGTGACCTTCAGGTCCTTTACCGCCGGCTTTGCAGAAAGATAACCGATCGTTGCTTCGTAGGTCTCAGCCACCTTCGTTCCGGAGGTTACAGTGATCGTATACTCCAGGGAAACGCCGTCGTTCGCCTCGGCTCCCGGGAAGGTAAGGGTCTTTGCTCCGCTTGCTGTGATCACATCCGTGGAATCATTCTTGTTAACTGCCTTGATGGCGGTCACATCATCCGTTGTGTCAACCGTAAATACAACATCCGTTACCGGCTTAACCTTATCGATGGAAACAGCACCTGCGGACGCAGTCGCTGTCTTTCCGTCTGCAGAAAGGGTAGCGCTGGTGATCTCCATGTAGTAATCTCTGGAAACCTCAACGGAGAAGAAGTAGCAGAGTGTATTTGCAGCATTGTGAAGCTCGGTCTTCTTATAAATGAAGTACTTTCCGTCAGCAGAAGCCGCTGCCTGATTCAGTGCAGTGGATACGGATGTACGTGTGGTCCATCCGGTCACCGAAGCGGCATCCGACTTTGCAGCGGTAGCATCCTTTTCATATGCGAAGCTTGTGGTCGCATAGAACAGGGCCTCCTCCGTATCTTCATTTTCATAGACATCCGTACCACTGATCTTGATCTCGTGGTTTGCATCATCCGAGCTTGCGTCAAGCTCGATCAGATTGTCGATCTTCAGGTCCAGCTCTGTCAGCTTCTCTACCTCAGCCGGTACCTCTGCTTCGGAAGCCAGGGACTCATCCACATCCAGCGTGGAGGGATCATCCGCAACAACCACAGCTTCCTTTCCGGCCTTCGTCTTGTAAAGAACTGCCTTCAGGTTGTCCTTGTCCAGTGTTGCCAGCGTGGTACCATCAACGATCTTCCACTTGTCCGTGGCATCCTGCGCCGGTTCGGTTCCGACAGCATACCACTGGTAGGTGTACCCATCCGTCATGGTAACTGTGGGCAGCGTAAAGCTGATCTTCTCTGACGGGCTGTGCAGAGTGATGGTCTTACCGGTTGCGGTAAAATCCCTGCCGGCAAGGTACGTTGCATCCGTGAAGGCTTCAAAAGCCTTTGCTCCGTTCAACTCCTCAGCCAGAAGTTTATCCGCCCGGTTGTTCATGTAGATCACACTGAACACCATAGTCAGACTTAGCAGAATTGCGGTGGCACGACGTAAGATCTGCCCCTTTCTTCTTGCCATTTTGTTCATTGCTTCCATCCTTTCCTTCGTCCTTCGACTGAACCTACAACCTCTACTGTAGTGCCTCATCTGTATGAACGATCGTTTCCGCATAAAGCACGCGGATCTCTCCCTGCTTCTCTTCGTCTCTCGCCTTATCCTCTTCGGTCACATGCATGCTGCGAAGTACTGCGGTTTCCTCCGCACTGTAGCGTCCGAGGATCTCTTCATCCTCCGGTACGCTGGTTCTTCCTGATAAAAGGACATCGGTTTCGAGCTCATCTGCTCCGGAGGAA
The DNA here is from genome assembly GCA_902760755.1 of uncultured Lachnospiraceae bacterium. Classification (GTDB taxonomy): domain Bacteria; phylum Bacillota; class Clostridia; order Lachnospirales; family Lachnospiraceae; genus Eubacterium_Q. The sequence goes on from CACWHK010000008.1 coordinate 25,182, forward strand.
ACTCTTCCGGAACCGAGAACATCGGTTTCTTCCTCTGCAAACGAACTTGCCTTGCTTCTGCCTCTGCCCGAGGGCTCCGCTTCTGCATGACTTCCGCTGCCGAGAACATCGGTTTCTTCCTCACCGACGGCTGCATTTCCGCCACCGCCCAGAATCTCGGTTTCATCCGTCTCCGGTGCTCCGGTCTGCTCGGACAGATCTCCCGTGAAGTCCAGGACTTCTGTCTGCTCGTAAGCCTTGCTCCGGTCTCTGTTGGGCCGGGAGGTGGATTCTCTTGCGGTGCTGCCCGTGAGATTTACGGGCTCCTGTTTATCCTTCGTGACCTGTCCGGTGTTACCGTGGTGCAGGGCTCCGGTATCCATCTCCACCTCACGGACGTGGATCCGCTTTGTGGAACTGTGAATTGCATCCTTCTTGGATCTTGCCTCGTATCCGCCCTCGCGGATCTCCTCGATGGCTTTCCTCTGGGTCCGCCCTGTAACAACGCCGATCGCTTTCGGGATCTTCAGAACAAAGAAGAGAACGATGGATGCGATCAGGAATGCGATTGCCAGGATAAGTCCGGCATAGAATAATGTACGATACATGCCCATACCCATCACTCTCCTTTCTCTTCAGTTGTAGTTGTACTTGTGCCAAGCTTCTTCAGTGTTTCCATGTCTGCCCGTCGCTTAACCCAGTTTGTATTGTTATCAATCTCAGGCACCTTGCTGCCATCCTCATAGATCTGAAGGATCATCTTGCGGTCAGCTGCGGACCACTTTGTGATATCCGTCTCCTTATTCGAAAGCTGTCCGTATACATAGACCAGATGCTTTGTATAGACTCTTCCGAGATTCTCATTTGCGGATGCACGGGTCTTAACCATATCCGCCAGCTTCTCTTCTGCCTTCTGATAGGTTGCTACCGCACTGTCGAAGGAATCCTGCTGGCCGTAGATCTCAGCGATACGGCACATTTTCTCTTCGTAGGACTTCATGTAGGCTGCAATGTTCTCGTTCTCACCCTCGGTTGCAAGAAGACCTTCGATCTGGCTTACCACCTCGTTACAGGACTGGATCGCCAGCTTGAAGTAGGATTCCTTTGCTGCCGGATCCCCCTCCGCCTGATTGCCCAGCTGATAGTAGATCTCCGCCAGACTGTTATAGTAATCATACTCGTAGGTGAGCGCTTCCTGGCCGTTGTAATCCTGGAGATCCTCCAGAGCCTGGCTCATAACCCGCTCTCCGCTGGCTGCCACACCCTCTTCTCTTGCATAGGTGGTGTAAATGGAAGCCAGAGTCTGATAATTGATGAACTTCTGCTGGTCCGTATTGTTGAACCGGCTCATATTGTAATCCGCGAAGCTGTTCACCCTGTTCATCAGCTCCGTGATGTTCGGGTTGTTGCTGGAGCGGATAAATGCGATGCTCTCGTAGTAGCTTGCCAGTTCTCCGTAGGAAGGATCTTCGGCAGGAACCATACTGAAGTACTTATCTGCCGCACCGTAGTCCGAAAGCTCGGTGAAGTACGCAAGTCCCAGTCGGTACAGAACCTCTGCATTCTTGGCGATATCGGAATCACTGTTATTCACGCGGTTTGCCACGGTACTGAGGCCGTCCGCGATCTTCAGTTCATTCGCTGCCGTTACCTCCGGATCTCTGGAGGCATCGATATAGAGGTCGATATAGTCCACATAAGCATCTGCCGCATCATCCTTCAGGTCAAAGGCCTTCTTATACTCCTCTGCCGCTTCCGGATACTGCTTGCTTCTCTTATAGTCGTTTCCTTTTTCGATGTAAGCGGAGTAATTCTCCCGCTCCACTCTCCGCATTCCGCTGAGTCCGATGATGGACACGATCCCGGAAATGATGGTGAGTGCTGCGCACGCACCGAAGATGATCACTTTCTTCTTATTGGACTTCTTATAGGAATCATCCAGCTCCGTATAGTGATCCAGCGCATACAGCAGCTCCGAACAGGACTGATACCGGTCATTCGGATTCGGCTGTGTACACTTCAGGATGATCTGCTCAAGTCCTGTGGACAGTGCCGGATTCCACTGACGGATGGGCTTGATCTCGTACGGAGGTTCACAGGGGTTCATACCCGTGACCATATGGTACATGGTCGCACCCAGGTTATAGATATCGGTTCTGGCATCCGTCTTGTAGATGCCCCGGCCCTGTGCATCACCGAACTGCTCCGGTGCCGCATAACCGCGGGTACCGAGCGCCGTGGTATCGGCATTGTTCTCGATGGTGTACTCCTTCGCCGTACCGAAGTCGATCAGCTTAACACCGCCCTCCGGTCGCAGCATGACATTTGCCGGCTTCATATCACGGTAAATGATGGGCGGATCCATGGAGTGCAGGTAGTCCAGCGCGGACGCAAGCTCGCGTCCCCATTCAATTACATCCTCCTGATTCTGTGCGCCCTCCTGCTTCAGGATATCACCCAGGTTCGTACCCTCGATGAAGTCCATGACTACGTAGATGGTTCCGCGGCTGTTGATGATGTCAACGATACGCGGCAGAACCGGATGGTCCACATTTTTCAGGATATTCGCTTCTCGCTCAAGCCCCTTCAGAAGGGTCTCGGTGCTTTTGGAGCCATCGTTCTTCATCTCCTTGACAGCCCACTGCTTGTTCAGTCGGTTGTCTCGGGCGAGGTATACGATGGACATACCGCCGCGTCCGATCTCCTTCAGTATTTCGTATTTTCCGTCAAGGACGGTACCTTCTTTTGTCATTATCGATAGTCCCCACTACATCGTTTTGATAATAGCCACGGTGATGTTATCCGTTTCCTTCCGGTTCTTCACCAGCTCGGTCAGATAAACACAGCCGTATTTCATCTCCTCTGCGGAAGCACATGCCTCCGGGCCGATCTTATCCACCATCTCTTCGTCCGAGATCTGATGGCGGAAGCCGTCGGAGCAAAGTGCGTAAACTGCCCCCTTCTTCAGGTGCCCCTTTACGAAATCGGGTTCCACCACCTTGGAAGCTCCGACGCACTGAAGCAGTACGCTTCGTCTCGGATCCGTCTTGGCCTGCTCCGGTGTCATACGACCCATGGAAACCTCTCTGGCCACAAATGTCTGATCATTCGTCAGCTGGCGGACACCGTCTGCGGACATTTCGTAGATCCGGCTGTCGCCCACATGTACGATATAAAACTCGTCCTTCACCATAAGCATGGCGGATACGGTGGTACCAAGCATCAGGTTGTTCATGGCTCCGTAACGTCCCAGTCTCCGGTTCTGCTCCTGAATGATCTCACCCCAGTCCGTCCGAAGCTTGGCTACGGTAAATGCGTCGTGCAGGACCATCTCACAGAAGTCCTCATCGAACCACTGGCAGAAGGCTTCGATAACCTCCTTTGATGCAAGCTCCCCTTTTGCAAGGCCTCCCATGCCGTCGCAGACAATTCCGAAGGCCACCTTTCCTGCCGGGGAATCTATGATCCGGATTGCCAGGGAATCCTGGTTTGTACTCTTTCGGATCCCTATATCCGTGTTATAGGTTGCGGTAAACTCCATGTTAATCTTCCTTTCTGAGGTGGAATACGAAATCTTCATCGCCCATGCGAACCACGATTCCGTTCTTCAGGAGGACCTTCTCACCCGGAGTGATCCTCTTTCCTTCTACGAAGGTTCCGTTCGTTGAATTCAGATCCCTCAGATAACTTACTCCGTTTTCTCGAACGATCTCCACATGTGTGCGGCTGATCGCTGTATTATTCTCGATCGAATAGTCTGCGGAAACCTTGGACTTACCGATCGTAAACTTCTCTTTGCTGAAGAATATCTTCTCACCGGTCTTGTTCCGTACAAAATGCGGCTGCGGGATTCCGGGCGCTGCCGGTGCTACCGTGGAGGCCGGAGCCTGCGGAGCTACAGGAGCAGTCGGTGCTGCAGGTGCAGTCGGTGCAGTCGGTGTTGCGGGTGCTGTCGGTGCTGCGGGTGCTGCAGGTGCAGTCGGCGCTGTCGGTGCTGCAGGCGCTGCCGGTGCTGCGGGTGCTGCAGGTGCAGTCGGCGCTGTCGGTGCTGCAGGCGCTGCGGGTGCTCCACCCATCAGAGCGCCAAGATCCAGTTCCGGTGAAGATACCAGTTCACTGGTAGGATTCTGCATGGCTGCAGATACATCCGGTGCCTTCGGTGCTTCCGGTGCCTTCGGCATCTCGGGAGCCTTCGGCATTTCCGGTGCCTTCGGCATCTCTGGAGCCTTCGGTGCTTCCGGTGCCTTGGGCACTTCGGGTGCCTTGGGCATCTCAGGTGCCTTGGGCATTTCGGGTGCCTTCGGTGCTTCCGGCATCTTCGGCATTTCAGGTGCCTTCGGTGCTTCCGGTGCCTTGGGCATTTCAGGTGCCTTCGGTGCTTCCGGCATCTTCGGCATTTCAGGTGCCTTGGGCATTTCGGGTGCCTTCGGTGCTTCCGGTGCCTTGGGCATTTCAGGTGCCTTCGGTGCTTCCGGCATCTTCGGCATTTCGGGTGCCTTGGGCATTTCAGGTGCCTTCGGTGCTTCCGGCATCTTCGGCATTTCAGGTGCCTTGGGCATTTCCGGTGCCTTCGGTGCTTCCGGCATCTTCGGCATTTCAGGTGCCTTGGGCATTTCAGGTGCCTTCGGTGCTTCCGGCATCTTCGGCATTTCCGGTGCCTTGGGCATTTCAGGTGCCTTGGGCATCTCGGGTGCCTTGGGCATTTCCGGTGCCTTCGGCATCTCAGGTGCCTTCGGTGCTTCCGGTGCTACAGATGCTTCCGGCATCTTCGGCATTTCCGGTGCCTTGGGCATCTCGGGAGCCTTCGGTGCTTCCGGTGCCTTGGGCATTTCGGGTGCCTTCGGTGCTTCCGGTGCCTTGGGCATTTCGGGTGCCTTCGGTGCTTCCGGTGCAACAGGCGCTTCCGGCATCTTCGGCATTTCCGGTGCCTTGGGCATCTCAGGAGCCTTCGGCATTTCCGGTGCCTTCGGCATCTCAACTTCCTTCGGTGCTTCCAGTTCCTTCGGAACCTCAGCTGCAGCAGCTACTTCTGCTGCCTTCGGTGCAAATCCGATTTCAGGCTTCGGACCCGGCTTCGGAGGTGTATTCTGTGCGTCCTGCTGCGGAGCACCTGCCGGCGCTGCTTGCGGCGCGCCCTGCGGAGGCACAAAGCCCTGCGGTGCCATGCCCTGTGGAGGCACAAAGCCCTGCGGCGGAACCGGCATACCTTGCGGAGCCATTCCCTGCGGCATCATGCCCTGTGGAGGCATTCCCTGCGGCATCATGCCCTGTGGCGGCATACCCTGCGGAGGTACAAAGCCCTGCGGCGGAACCGGCATACCTTGCGGAGCCATCCCCTGCGCAGCACCTGCCGGCGCTGCTTGCGGCATACCCTGCGGAGGTACAAAGCCCTGCGGCGGCATCCCCTGCGCAGCGCCTGCCGGCGCTGCTTGCGGCATACCCTGTGGCGGCATGCCCGCTGCACGGTTTCTCATAACTTCCATGCGGTTTACGCGCCCTGCCCCACTGTTATCTGCAGGAACGGAAACCAGAAGCTCATTTACAACACTGTTAAAGCGCTCCAGACTGAACTGGTACGCATTGATCTCATTCAGAAGAAGTGCAACGTAGTTGTCACGGTCCATGGTGTCAAACTTCATCAGAGAGATCAGCTCACGGAAGAAGTTCGGAACCTCGGAAACATCCATGGCATTCTGCTTGATCGGTGCATACATGCAGATGGTCTGCAGGTTCTGCGGATTTACGTAGATATAATCTGCGTCCTTTACGATATAGCTGACAGGAACACCCTGCGGTCCGGCCGAAAATGTGATCCCCAGATTTCTGACAATGGTCAGGACCTCCTGCTTCCGCATCATCTTCTGAATGTACGAAGAGAGGGTCGGGAAATCCGGTACATTTGCCATCAGACTTCTGCGTCCGTCCACATCGATATACTGCAGCTGCATCAGGCCCTGTACCTGCGTGTTTCTTGCACGGTCAGCAGCACTGCTGTCATAGACATCAGCCACCTGCAGCTGATAGCGCAGGGTCTGATATCCGTTCATCTTGTCTACGTCAATCCTATACTTCTTCATGCTACATTTCCCCCAAAAGATTATTTCTTAAGATTTAGTATTTGAATAAGAATTCCTCATCACCCAGACGGATCCGGCTGTTGTTTGTAAGCAGAACCTCTTCTCCTTCAGACAGCTCCTGGCCATTTACGTAGGTGTGATTCGTGGATTTGTTATCCTTGATGTAGTAACCGTCATCCTTCTTTGTGATGATTGCGTGCTGTCTGGAGATTGCTCCGTTACCGCTGATCGTGTAATCCACACCACGGTTTGCCTTACCCATCTTGAAGATGCTCTTCGTGATCATGGTTCTTTCTTCGGTTGTCTCACGGATCAGATACGGATTTACCTTCAGAGTTGCGGTCTCACCCTTGCCACTTGTGATGACCACCTCCGGCTTAGCGGAATCTTCCTTCTCCTCGGATTCCTGTGCCGGCTTCACATCCTTGATATCTTCCGTTACTACATTCTTCTTTTCTTTCTTGTTCTTGGAGGAACGGGAGGATTCCTTGATCTCCTTATCTTCCTTCATCTCATCCAGCATATCGGATCTGAGCAGGTCGGTATTGGTGTGATCACCGGTCTCCTGTACGATCTCAGCTTCCTGAGCTGCTGCATTCTGGATCAGGGCAGCTCTGCTGACCTTGATATTCTTACCACCGGTGCGGTTTGCACCTCTGGTTGCCTTCTTTGCTTCCTCAGCCAGACGCTTTGCCTTCTCAGCAAGCTCTTCCAGGCTCGGCTCTGCAGGTTCTTCCGGAGCAGCTTCCTCGGCTGCCTCTTCAGCTGCCTCTGCCACTTCCTCAGCTGCCTCTGCAGTTTCCTCAGCTACTTCTTCCGCTGCCTCTGCTGCTTCCTCTGCTACTTCTTCCGCTGCCTCTGCCGTTTCCTCTGCAGCCTCTTCTGCCACTTCCTCTGCTTCCTCTGCTACTTCTTCCGCTGCCTCTTCTGCTTCCTCTACAGCTTCCTCAGCCTCCTCTGCCGCTTCCTCGGCTGCCTCTGCAGCGTCCTCCATCTCAACCTCTTCATCATCGCCGATCTCCGGAAGGGCTTCGCCCTCACCGCCGCCGAGGCCATCCATGAAACTGGAGATATCCTTCTCCTCCGGCTCCGGAACTACGCTGTTCACGATCTCGCCGTCCTCTGTGGAGATGCTCTCCTGCTCATCAAACTCGATACCCTCATCCTCCATCAGGGCTTCCGTCAGGCCGATCAGGTTACGAAGGTTGAAATTATCACCGTTGATAAATGCAAGCAGCGTTCCGACGTAATTCAGATCGCCGTTGATGTCATACTTGAAATTCGCGATCAGCTGGCGGATGAATCCCTTGAACTCAACGGATACGGCAGCCTCGCCCTCCACCGGAAGACAGATGAATTCCAGCTTCAGGGTATCCTGATCGATATACATGAAATCCTTATGCAGAAGGATATATGCCAGATGCAGTGCCTGTTCCTTGCAGCTGATCAGTCCCAGTGCGATATTCCTGAGGATCTTCAGAACGATCTCCTTGGTCACTACACCGGATGTGAACTTCTCCAGGGATGTCTTACCGGAAATGTCATAGGTAAGATAGTCATAATCCTCATCCTGCTCGAAGATCACGCGGACCAGCTCCGGAGAAGCCTCCTCCTCCATGTAATCCAGCGTATCCTCATCCAGTTCCATTCCCTCGCCCATGATGTAGGTCAGATAACGTTCCTTCCCAATGGTCTTCGCGTGAAAACTGAAACTTCTCATAGTTAACAACCTCCCCTTTTTTATGTCATGATCTTTTGTCTTAAGTAATTTCAAATCTTCTGCCGATTACTCGGAATCATCCGATCCCTCGTCATCTCCGTCCTGTCCGGACTCCTTGGTCTTCTCCTCGGCCTCGCGCTGCATCTCCTCAACCGTTACGCCGCCTTCGCCGCTCTCATGCTCTTCGTAGGTCCGGAAGAATGCATGCTCACCGGTCTCCTCGTTCACAACATGATAGTAATAGAACTCATGCTCTGACGGGTAAAGGACTGCGTTGATGCAGGCGATACCCGGGTTACAGATGGGTCCTGCAGGCAGGCCCTCGTATTTATAGGTATTGTACTTGGAATTCACTTCCAGATCTTCGTAGGTTACCTTCTCCTTGTTGTACAGACCCTTGGTAATGGGGTACAGCACCGTGGAGTCGATCTGCAGGAGCATGTTGTCCTTCAGACGGTTGTTGATGACACCGGCGATCACCGGTCTCTCGTCGGGAACCCTGCACTCACGCTCGATCATGGCAGCCATGTTGACCACCTGGTAGGAGTTAAGGCCCAGCTCCTCGGCTCTTGCCTGACGCTCGTCATCATAGTAGACCAGAAATGTATCAAGCATCCAGTACACCAAGGACTCTGCCGTGGTATCCTTTGTGATGTCATAGGTTGCCGGGAAGAGGTATCCCTCCAGGCGGTAACGTACATCCACACCGGTAGGTACATCCGCAAGGAACGGGAACTTGGTTCTGGTCACGGACTTGCATGCGTTGATGAACTCATCTGCCGTACAGATATCCTGTTCCTCACATCGCTCTGCGATCTGGTCTATAGAGAAGCCCTCCGGTACTACCAGCTTCTGAAGCACACCTCCGGTCTCATCCTCCTTGGACATGATTTCCATCATCTGGAGGGTATTCATACCGGTATTCAGCGTATAGGTTCCGTGCTTTAACTCGCCCCGGTATTCAGAGGACTGCAGCCGGTCCACGAAGGCACCTTCGTACTTGATCAGTCCCTTCCTGTACAGGATGTGAGCAATCTCCTTCACGGATGCATTCTCGGGGATCACGACCTTTACGTCGGTTCCCTGGGAGCTCTCCGTGCTGGTCAGCTCCGCATCATAGGCCTTTCTGTATTCTTTTATCCGGTCCATGATGATCATGAAGAGCGCAAGGGCTGCAACGATACCGATCATGAACTTTACGAGCTTGACTGAAAACTTGCCCGGGGTCATATCCCGAACCTCCTGAATGTGTTTTAAACGCAAGAAAGACGCGCCAAAAAGACGTCCATTTTTTGCAAAATGGCAGACTTGCGCTAAGTTTACAATAATGCTATCATATAATAGCACTTTTCACAAAAAATATCAAGGAAAGAAGGGTATTATTTTGGCAAATCCAATCGTAACAATCACTATGGAAAACGGCGGGGTGATGAAAGTCGAGCTTTATCCCGAAATCGCCCCGAACACAGTCAACAATTTCATCTCTCTGGTGTCCAAAGGCTTCTATAACGGCCTGATCTTCCACCGCGTGATCAGCGGTTTCATGATCCAGGGCGGTGACCCGGACGGACGCGGTACCGGCGGACCGGGATACTCCATCCGGGGCGAGTTTTCCGGCAACGGCGTGAAGAACGATCTGAAGCACACCCGCGGTGTGATCTCCATGGCACGTTCCATGATGCCGGACTCCGCAGGCTCCCAGTTCTTCATCATGCATCAGGATTCTCCGCATCTGGACGGACAGTATGCAGCCTTCGGAAAGCTGATCGAGGGCGAGGATGTACTGGATGAGATCGCACGGACAAAGACCGGCTGGGGTGACAAGCCGGTTGAGCCCCAGAAGATGGCAACCGTAACCGTGGATACCTTCGGCGTGGACTATCCCGCTCCGGAGACGGTGGATCGGTAATCGACTGAAGACACAGTATTAGAGGCAAAGAGACAGGGGACGGTTCTGTGTCTCCCCCAAATGGGAGACACAGAACCGTCCCCTGTCTCTTTCTGTCTCTTCTTCCGTATTACGCTTTAAAGGTCGACGTCCCAGAAACCGTTCAGGGTTGCGAAGTAATCCTCCACTGTCTCGGGTCTCCGGATCTCAACGACGGAACCGTCCTCCCGAAGCAGAAGCTCTGCGGAGTGCAGACGTCCGTTGTAGTTGTAGCCCATGGCAAAACCGTGAGCTCCGGTGTCATGGATCACCAGGTAATCTCCCATGTCGATCTTCGGAAGCTGCCGGTCGATGGCAAACTTATCGTTGTTCTCGCAAAGGGATCCTGTCACATCATAGGTATGATCACAGGGTGCATCCTCCTTACCCAGCACGGTGATATGGTGATATGCACCGTACATGGCGGGACGCATCAGATTTGCCGCACAGGCATCCACGCCGATATACTCCTTGTAGATATGCTTCTCATGGATTGCCTTCGTTACAAGATGGCCGTAGGGAGCCATCATGAAACGGCCGGATTCCGTGTAAATGCTGACATTTCCCATGCCTGCAGGTACAAGGATCTCCTCGTAAACCTTCCGTACGCCTTCGCCGATGGCAGTGATATCATTTCCCACCTGATCCGGCTTGTAGGGGATTCCGATGCCGCCGGAGAGATTGATGAAGGAAAGGGCCACACCGGTCTTCTCCTTGATCTCTACCGCAAGGCTGAACAGAATGCCCGCAAGGGTCGGATAGTAATCGTTTGTTACGGTATTGCTGGCCAGGAAGGCGTGCATACCGAATTCCTTAGCACCATGAGCGGCCAGATAGCTGTAGGCTTCCAGCAGCTGGTCTCTGGTCATACCGTACTTGGCATCCCCCGGATTATCCATGATTGCATTGGAGATCTCAAAGAATCCGCCGGGATTGAAGCGGCAGGAGATCCGCTCCGGAATCCCGCAAACCTCCTCCAGCATGGGGATGTGAGTGATATCATCCAGATTGATGGTGGCACCCAGCTTTGCAGCATAGGCAAACTCTTCCGGAGGTGTATCGTTGGAGGAGAACATGATCTCCTTTCCTACGATCCCGCACTTCTCGGACATCATAAGCTCTGCCAGAGAGGAGCAGTCAGTGCCGCAGCCTTCCTCATGAAGGATCCGAAGGATGGTCGGATTCGGGGTTGCCTTTACCGCAAAATACTCCTTGAAGCCCGGATTCCAGGCAAATGCAGCCTGCATCTTCCGTGCATTTTCACGTATTCCCTTCTCGTCATAGATATGAAACGGTGTAGGGTACTTCTCTGCGATCGAAACGATCTGGTCCTTGGTTACAAATGGTGTTTTCACTTGCTGTTCCTGCCTTTCACAAACGGTACAAAGCCACCGTTCTTATTGATGAATCCGTTTTTCTCCATATACTCACGCTCCGCGTCAGCCAGACGCCGCACGTAGGTCTCCGCCATGCCGGCATTCTCCGCGATGTAGCGGATCATTTCCGCATCATCCACAACGGCCGGTTCCGGGGAGGTCAGTGCCGCCTGATCCGGGTCGATATTCACGCCGGTCTTGTCGAAATAAAGATCCTGCGTCTTCACGAACTTGTCTGCTGCATCCAGGCTGCAGTTGGCTGTTTTGGAGATGTATTTGGCAAGATCGATAAGATCAAGATACTTCATGTACGCACCTCCTTTTCTGTTGGGGTAAAGAATATTATACCATAAATGCAGGGGTATGTATAGGGGGGCGGATGGGCTCGACGGATGCGATGCATCCGTCGATGTCGCGCCCCTCGGCATATACATGTGCCGAAGGCACATGCGCACACAGAGAGACGGAGGATGCTGTTTCGTGCAAGCATAGTGGATGGGGCGGATGGGCTCGACGGATGCGATGCATCCGTCGATGTCGCGCCCCTCGGCATATACATGTGCCAAAGGCACATTACCGAAAGCAGAGGAAAGCCGCCTTACCGTGCAAGCACGAAGGCGGCTTTCCTCTGCTTTCAGCACATGCTCTAGCATGTGCATGCCTCGGGGAAACGCGCAAATCACCGGGCCACTTGGTCTCATTTACTATTGCCCGAAAAACGATTTATTTTACGCGGAAGAGGAACCCATCCGGGTTCCTCTTCCGCATAAAACAAAGAGCTCGCTGGGCAATCAGCGAGCTCAAGGTATGAAAAAATGTGGGGGAAGGTATAGATTCCTTCAATTGGAACATCTTTAAGATAACATGAAAGTATGACGAAGTTAGGTTTAATTTGTGAAGAAACCGTGAAAACCTCCGATTTTACTTTACATAAATGTAAAACTCGTTCCCCGCACTGCGGACATCCCGGTTAAACTGGCTCCTTGCCGTCCGGATCTCCGTATTTTTGATCGGATCATAGTAACGGATCGCATCCGCATTGAAGCTCACAACAAAGACATACTGTCCGGAGAGCTTGGTGGCGAAGGGGATTCCGTCTCCCAGGAACAGGATCGCCGTATCCAGATCCGCACCGGTAAGATTGAGGCCACGGACATCGTTTCCGCTAAGGCTCTGGAAGGCTGCCTCCCAGCTTCCCTTACTCTCCTCCAGGGCACGCTTTGCAGACTCGTAGGACACATTGGTCCCGGACATCTGCAGACTCATCACAAGACAGGCCGCATAACCGTTATCTCCCTCTTCCGCCTTCACATATTCCACCTTATCCGCAACCGTAAGATACGGTGCTCCGGTCTTTCTCCGGTAGAGGGTACTTCCGTCCGCCATCACCACATAACCCAGACGATCAACCGCTTCTGCAACCAGCGTTCCGATCCATCTGGAGTAATCGATCAGCTCTCCCGCGCGGAAAAGATACCCCACGGTACTGTCGGTTTCCCCGCGGATCTTCACCTCGTACCCGTGCTCTGTCCCGGCCTTTGCGATCAGGATCTCCGGCACGGAGGTCATATAGATATTCGTCGGAAAGACGATGGCGTAGCCATCCACACCCGGACTCTTCTCCAGCACGGTTTCTCCCGAAACATCACTCAGCTTATAGGTGATGTAATCCGGTGTTGCCTCCGAGAGCACCCCGTCCGGCAGGATATTCAGCCGGGAGAGGTAGATGGTATTGTTCAGGAACCGCACCTCGGAGAGCAGCATGCCGGAGGTTCCGTAATCCTTCACCTTCTCACCGTTTCTCCGGACGATCTTGATATCACTGTAAAGGAATACCGGCTTTCCGTCTGCCGCAAGGCTGATATGCCCCGGCTCTGCCGAGCCGTACACGAAGTCCTCACCGATAAACTTAAGACCCTGCAGCCTCCGTCCGTTTTCCTTGATGGTCTTCTTTGTTTCCGCCTTCAGATCCCAGAGAGACAGGGTTCCTGCCCCGCCGGATTCCGACGGATCCTCCGGAAATGCAACTACACTTCCGCTTCTGGAAACCAGCACCTCCGACGCAGGAAGATTCTCCCGAAGGGCCTCCTCCTTCTCCGTGGAAAGGTGCAGCACCCGCAGCGTCTGTCCGAGGAGATAGTACACATCCTCCTTTGCAAGATCCAGGTACAGCAGCTTCCCGGTCTCCTTCTCCATCCACTCATAGGAAAGATTCGTGGAGATAAAGGCCCGTTCCTCGATGGCCCGCTCTGCGATCTTATACTGCTCCACAAGGATTCCGTTCTCTCCCTCGTGCAGCCCGCTGCTGATCCGTCCGTAGATGGCAAAGTACACATTGTCCTGATCCACGGAAAGGATCCTTACAGCCTCCTTCTTTGCAAATGCCGTCCGGTCCGACTCGCCGCCGAAGATCCGCGCCAGGGTCGAAGCCATATAGTCATAATAATACACACTTCCGCCCATGGCGAAGGCCATGTGATGGTTATCCTCACTGGTCTTAAACTCCGTTTCGGAGTCCTGGGGTCCCAGCCGGATACCGTTGATATTCCGCTCAAACTGCTGATGGTTGAAGACCCGGTTCATGCGTCGGAAGTAGTCCGTGATCCTTGCGGCTGCAAGCTCCGGCACATACTCCATCACGAAGTTCTCCTCCACCTCATAGGTTCGGATCTCTCCGGTCTCCTCCTCCACGGTATTCACCGTATAACGCCATACCACGGTACCGCCGTCATCATAAAGCTCCGTCAGTGCGGTCTCCGTATCCCCCACGATCTCAGGCTTCAGCTTCGCCCAGGTCAGGGTGTCATAGGACGAGAAGAAGCATACAAAGCCAAGGTCCTCCCGGTCATAATCCTCGGGATAGTCCACCTCCATATGGGAGCGGACCTCATCCTCCGTCCCGGCCTTGTCTCCGGAAAGAAGGAGCTTATGAAATGCATCCGCCTCCGCCAGATAGGCATCAATATACGGATGATCGTTCCGCACCAGACGCATATAGTACCGAAGGGTATCCTGGCCGTAGGAAACCAGCACCACAAAGGCGTAGGACTGGTCTCTGGCCATGTCCATGCGAAGGGTAACACTTCCGATGGTCCTTCCGTTTCTTCCCACGGAAAGCCGGGCCGTTCCCTCCTCGATCAGGATCTCTCCCGTGGAAGAACGCAGCTGATAGGAGACCTCCCCGAGGGAGCCCCCCTTATTCTCTATGGCAAACTGAACCTCCTTTTCTTCCCCCACCGGCAGAACACTGTCCCGGATCAGGGACGGATCCATTTCCTGCTTATAGGCCGGAAGCTTCGAAAGCGGCTGTTCCCCATAGCACGCATAAACAACCGGAAGAGTCGCGCCCCCAAGTTCCACATAGGAACGGTCGCTCCCCCGGTTGCTCCATGCATTTACGATCAGGGCGGTTCCCGAGAATACAACTACAAAGAGAACCACCCTGAACAGGATTTTAAGTATGGTGTTCTTCCACATTTACCTGCAATATCCTTAATCTCCGAAGCAGATGCCCAGGGTCTTTGCTTCCTGGATCGCCTGATTATCCACCTCGACATATTTCAGTTTACCTGCCGTCTCCTCCAGCGGGATCGCAGTTACCTGATTGTTCAGCATAACCACAAGCTTACCGAAATCCCTGTCGCGGATCAGCTCTGCAGCCTTTGCGCCGAAACGGCTGGAGATAAAGCGGTCATACGCATCCGGGCTTCCGCCGCGCTGTGTATGTCCCGGGATCGCAACACGCACATCCGCACTGAACTTTGCACGGATCTGATCTGCGATCTCGTAGCCGATGGACGGATGCTGAAGGGCAGCGATAGCTTCCTTCCGCTCCTTCTTCGGCAGCTTTGCAACCTCCTTCGGGATGGCACCCTCAGCCACGCAAATGATGGTGAAGCGCTTACCCTGCTTGGTACGCTTGTCGATTGCCTTATAAACCTTCTTCATATCGTACGGAACCTCGGGAAGGAGGATAACATCCGCACCGCCTGCAATACCTGCATAAAGCGTGATCCAGCCAACCTTGTGGCCCATGATCTCAACAACGAAAACACGGCTGTGGGACTCTGCGGTGGTATAGATGCAGTCGATGGCATGGGTTGCCACATCCACGGCACTCTGGAAGCCGAAGGTGATATCCGTTCCCCAGATATCATTATCGATGGTCTTCGGAAGTCCCACCACGTTCAGTCCGTTCTGGGACAGCAAATGTGCCGTCTTCTGGGATCCGTTTCCGCCCAGTACCACCAGGCAGTCCAGCTCCAGCTTCTTATAGGTCTTGATCATTGCCGGAATCTTTTCAACGCCGTCATCCGTCGGTGTTTCCATCATCTTAAACGGCATACGGGAGGTTCCGAGGATGGTACCGCCCTTGTTCAGAAGGCCTGTGAAATCCATGGGCTTCATCTTCTGATAATTGCTGTAGATCAGTCCCTTGTATCCGTCCTTAAAGCCGTAGATCTCAACTTCGCCGATGCCAAAGAGATTCTCCAGTCCCTTTGCCACACCGCGCATGGTCGCATTCAGCGCCTGGCAGTCACCGCCGCTGGTCAGCATACCGATTTTCTTCATGTTGTAACCCTCCTTTTTGTCTTATAGTTCTACACGCCCTTCCAATGCACGGAGCAGAGTCATCTCGTCCGCGCACTCCAGATCACCGCCTACGGGAACACCGCTGGCGATCCTGGTACATTTGATCCCTGCCGGCTTTACCATCCGGGAGATATACATGGCCGTCGCTTCTCCCTCCACGCTGGAATTCGTTGCTATGATCAGCTCGTCGCAGTCCTCATGCAGGCGAAGGAGCAGCTCCTTCAGCCGGATGTCCTGCGGACCGATTCCCGCTGCCGGGTTAATGGCTCCGTGCAGCACGTGATAAACGCCCTCGTACTTCCCTGTCTTCTCATACGCCGCGAGATCCCGCGGATTCTCTACCACCATGATCAGACGGTGATTCCGCGTTTTGGATGCACAGATCGGACAAAGCTCCTGATCTGTCATCGTGCAGCATTCCCTGCAGTACCGGGTATTCTGCTTGGCCTGCCGGATTGCGGAGGAAAGCGCCTCCACCTGATCCTCCGGCATACCGATGATATAAAACGCCAGTCGCTGCGCTCCCTTCGGGCCGATCCCCGGCAGCCGTGAGAGCTCTTCGATCAGGCGGTTTACCTCTCCACCATAGATATCCATTTAGAACGGGAGACCTCCTCCTCCGGTGATCTTGCCCATTTCCGTCTGCTCGTCCTCGGTCTGGGTGCGAAGCACTTCATTTACTGCTGCAAGTACAAGATCCTCAAGCATCTCGATATCCTCGGGATCCACAACCTCCGGAGAGATCTTCACCTCGGTGATCTCCTTCTTGCCGTTCATCTTTACCTTAACGACACCGCCGCCGGCCGTACCCTCGTACTCCTTGGCCTCCAGAGCCTCCTTGGTCTCCTCCATCTGCTTCTGCATGCGCTGTGCCTGCTTCATCAGGTTGTTCATGTTGCCGGGCATCATACCCATGCCGCCGAAGCCGCCTCTTTTTGCCATTGCTCTACTTCCTCCTAAAACTCTATTCGTATTGTTCTATATTATCATAATGAATCTTCGTCACATCATAGAGTACATCCCGCCGGGTGACCTTCGCCTTCCGGTCGATCTTAAACTCCATGCTGTACCCGGTAGCCTCCTGAACGATCTCCCGTACCCAGTCCAGCCTCTCGGGTTTATCCTTAAAGTACTTATCCACCAGACCGTCAACCTCTTCACCGGAGAGCACGATATTCATGGTCGCCGGTTCTCCGGGACGGCTTTCTGCCGGAACCACATAGATCCGTTCCATGTAACTCCGCATGGGATCCTTCATCAGCGGAACGATCGACTTATGCCAGTCCCGGGAGATCTGTATCATCATCTCCGCGTCTGCCTCCGGATATTCCTTCCGGATCAGCTGCTCCTTCTCCTCGGGGCTAAGCGTCGGGATCTCCTCCTCCGGCCCTTCCTTACGGGGTGCCGGGGCCGCTTCAACCCTTGCCGCACTGACCGGCCGGTTCTCCAGCTCCGCCAGTCGTTCCGTAAGACGGATCGCATCTGCCTCCGCCTTCTCAGCCCGCTGCTCCAGCCGTTCCATCCGTGCCAGCACGCCCTCCAGATCCACGTCCGTTTCGGGACGCATGAGGCGGATCATGCCCATTTCCAGGGTTACGCGCTTCGCTGCCGAACCGCGGATCGCCATGGATAGATCCTGCATCACATGCAGCTGTCGCTGCAGGGTATCATGACTGAACTGCTTTCCCAGCTCCGTAAGAAGTGCCACCTTCTCTGCCGTAAGATCCAGCTCTTTGCCGAGTCCCGGGGACAGTGCAAGGAACAGCAGGTTCCGAAGAAACCATACATAATCATCCACGAACCTGGTCAGGTCCGTTCCTCTCCAGACCACCTCATGGATCAGCTCCATCACTGCCACGGGGTCATCTGCCGCGATCTTCTCCGTCAGCCGTTCGAAGATCTCCGTATCCACCGCACCTATGGTGGAAAGAACCCGGTCCAGCGTCAGCTCCTCACCCAGGTGATAGGAGACACACTCATCCAGGATGGACAGCGCATCACGCATGGAGCCGTCCGCCGCGCGGGCGATATACTCCAGCGCCTCTCTGGTGGCGGGAACCGACTCCCGCTGCAGCAGATCCTCCATCCGGTCTGCGATGGTGGTATACTCGATCCTCCGGAAATCATACCGCTGACACCTGGAACGGATGGTCACCGGAACCTTGTGGGATTCGGTGGTAGCCAGGATAAAGATCACGTAGGACGGCGGTTCCTCCAGCGTCTTCAGCATGGCGTTGAACGCACCTGCCGAGAGCATATGAACCTCGTCGATGATATAGACCATATATTTTCCGTCCGTGGGGGCATACTGGACGCCCTCATTGATCTGACGGATATTATCCACGCCGTTGTTGGACGCAGCGTCGATCTCGATCACATTCATGGCGCTTCCGGAAGCGATCTTCCGGCAGCTGGCGCACTCTCCGCAGGGACTTCCGTCCACGGGATGCTCACAGTTCACGGCCTTCGCCAGAAGCTTTGCCACGGAGGTCTTACCCGTTCCTCGGGTGCCGCAGAAAAGATATGCGTGTCCGATCCGGTCATGTTTTATTTGATTCTTTAAGGTTGTAACGATGGGCTCCTGCCCCTTCACCTCATCGAAGGTATCCGGCCGGAACTTACGGTACAACGCCACGTAAGCCATACAAACTGTCCTTTCTCCAAGTGTCCGGCATCCTCCGAACATCCAGTCTAAATTATAACCGAATCGCCCCTTTTACGCAACGAAAAAAGAGAGCTAATCCTTGTTCAGGATCTGCCCTCTTTTTTACGCTTACTCTAGGCAAGCTTCTTTTTCACAACTCTCTCATGTTGTTGTCCGGTTCTCTGAAAACGTGGACCAGCTCGTATTTCGGACTACAAACTTGGCTTTCTTTGAACCATCTAGGTTCATTATACTCATATTTATTCAAATGTCAAGCGTTTTGTTAAAAATTTGTTTACAGTTTGTTCAAAAACTGTTTTACTCCACATTTTTCAGGGCTTCGTCCATGGGAATCCTCTTGATTCTCCGGAAATCAAGGAGCATGACCAGAAGATACGCAGCGAAGGTGATACCGATGATGATCAGGTAATCGGAGGCCCCGAAATGTACCGGCAGCCAGCCGTCCATCTTATTCATATAAGCCACCCAGACGGCTCCGAGCCCCCACACACCGAGAAATGCGGTGATGATGGCCGAGATCAGTACGAACCAGGTGGTACTGATCAGATAGAGCGACGCGATCTCCTTATTCTCATATCCCAGGATCTTCACCATGGAAATGGCATTCTCATTCTTCTCTATGATGACCTTCGTCAGCATGTAGATCAGGATCATGGCCAGGAAGAAGCATACCACCTGGAAGATCGACATATAGTTGCCCATGCTGTGGTTCAGCTGCCGTGAGATCTTCAGGACATCCTCTTCCGTGATGGATGCCGCGATATCCTTCTTTTCGATATCGGTGATCTCCTCATTCGAGAAGTATCCGTCGAAGGACCCTTCCTTATAGCCGAAGGTCCGGTTGTAATGCTCCTCCGGCATCACGACAATGAGTCCGCCGGTATAGTCAAGCACGCCTGCGATCCGGAAGGTGTAGCGTTCATCCTCGAAGGGCTTCTTCAGGGTGATGCTGTCACCAACCTTCAGTTTAAACTTGTCACGATAGGCTGAGGATACATACACCTCATCCTCTTCCATCCCCGAGGGGATCGCAAGATACCGGCTTTCCTCCGCCACTCCGTAGGCCGTGATGGACTCTCCGACCCGCGGTCCGTCCGTGGTTTTCAGCTCCATCATGCTGAAGGGCTCTGCGCCCTCAGTCTTCGTGGTCAGTACATTTCCGTCCTCATCCTCTGTGGTTTTCAGGATATACTGGTTCTTCACGAACATTTCATCCACAACCGAATCCGTATAGCTGTTCAGCGTGGACGGAAGTCCGAAGGAAAAGGCCAGCATGACCATGACAAAGGCCAGTCCGAAGAACAGCACCAGATAATTGGGGATGTTCTGAAGCATTACCCGGATACGGAATCTGTGGAAGAAGGGGAAATGCGGCAGCTTCACCGCTTTTTTCCGCTTCCGGCTCCGAAGATCATGCCGGAGGAACCGAAGGGGTGAAAACCGCATGCTTCTGCGGATCAGTACCCAGGTAACCAGGATCATGATCACTACGGGGATCAGGGTGGTCCGGATAAATGCCTCCGGATTCCAGATGGTTACATAGGTCGGAAGGCTGTAGCTGTTATAGTACATCCGCATGACCACAAGCTTAAATGCCGTGTAGCCCAGCACATTTCCGACGATGGACGAGATCAGGGTTACCACCACCGGAAGGGAGACATAGTGGCGTACCAGTTCTCCCTTGGTATAGCCCGATGCCCGAAGGGTTCCGATGGCTGAGGCCTCCTTTGTAATGGTACTGGTAATGGTTACGCCGAAGATAAAGGCGATCATTGCGATAAAAATATACAGGATGATACCGACCAGAGTTTCATCCCCGCTGATATCCTCTCTGGCAAACTTTACAGCCATGTTTCCGTAACGGGGCACATAATCCTTCAGTTCATTGTCCGCTACCACACTCTGGCTGATCACTGCCTGCAGGTAGTTATCGGAAAGCTTCTTTTCCTGCTCCTTCCTTGCTTCGTCCGAAGCACCCGTATCAATTGCCCGGTCTCCCAAAGCAGCACGGTCATAATCCCAGGCATAGGTATAATGGATGCTGACATCAAATGAATCAAAGGCTTCCGGAGTCACCTGGGCCACATCAAAGGAAATGGCGTCAAACATGGAATCCGTATTCTTCTCATACAGGGTGGAATAGTTCACCATGGCCAGAAGGCCGGTGACCTTCATGTCCTTTCCCTGTACCCGGATGGTATCTCCGACCTTGATCCCGTTGTTGTCCGCATGCATCCGGTCGATGGCGATCTCACTGTCCGTCTTGGGAGCCTCGCCCTCCAGGAAGCAGGCGTGATTGATCTCGTCCGTGGTCTTGTAGAGACGAACCTTCCCGTTCTTAACTCCGTCACGGTCATGATCCTCTTCCACATCCTTGTAGAAGTTTTCATAAAGCTTTACGGGAACAGCGAAGAAGTTTTCTTCTGCCTTCCTTTGCTCCGCAGTTTTCTTATCCTCCTGCTTTGCCTTCTCTTCTTCGATCTTACGGTCGATTTCTTCGTACGCAGCCTTTCTTGCAGCCTCGACCGCATTCTTATAGTCCTCAGATTCCAGAACCATCCGAAGCGCCTCGTCATAGGTTACCAGCGGGATCGACTTAGCCGAAGCCTCCGCCTGCTCCTTCGCTGCCCTCTCGATCTCCTCGTCCGCTTCCTTCCGGGCCTTCTTTGCGGCATCCGCCCAGACATCTGCCTTCTCTCCGCTCTCCAGCTTTGCAAGAAGCTCTGCATCCGCCTCACGGTTCAGCTCAAAATGTCCGTATTCCATCCTGTACTTGGTCACGGACTCATCGATGGCCTTCAGCATACTGTTGTTTGCCACATACATACCGGACACAAATCCGATGGTTATGGCCAGCAGCAGAAAGATCACCAGGTATTTCCGCCAGTCTCCGATCAGTTCCTTCGGAATCCTCTTCTGCAGGGGATTCCGCATTTTCTTCTTGTTCATATCTCCCATCCTCCGTAAGGATTACCAGTCAAGCTCTGTTGCCGAAACCTTGTTCTCATTGATGTTGTTGTGCCGTACCACACCGTCACGAAGCTTGATCACATGATCGGCCATATGGCGGATCGCCTCATTGTGGGTTACCATGATGATGGTGTTGCCGTACTTCTGATTCACATCCTCGATCAGCTTCAGGATCTCCTTACTGGTGTTGTAATCCAGCGCACCGGTGGGCTCATCGCAAAGTAAAATGTCGGGATTCTTCACAATGGCGCGTCCGATGGATACACGCTGCTGCTGTCCGCCGGACAGCTGATTCGGAAGCTTATGGCGATGCTCGTAAAGCCCCAGGGTCTTCAGCAGCTCATCAATCTCCAGCGGATTGTCGGAAAGATACGCGCCGACCTCCACATTTTCCTTTACATTCAGATTGGGGATCAGGTTGTACATCTGGAAGACATAGCCAAGATGCTTTCTGCGATACCGTGTCAGCCCCTTCTCTCCCATCTCCTCCAGCTTATCGCCGTTGATGGAGATATATCCGCTGTCAGGATTATCGATCCCCCCGATGATATTCAGCAGGGTTGACTTGCCGGAACCGGACGGTCCGAGCAGAACACAAAACTCGCCCTTAGCAACTGAGAAGTTCATCCCCCTCAGTACCTCCTGGCGAGTATCTCCTGTACCAAACCCCTTCTTCAGGTCCACGATTTCCAAAAACAGTCTTTCCTCTTCTGACATGACAGCCTCCTAAAACAAGTATCATTATTGTATATATGCACACTTGTTCATATGTGCGTGCATTATGATATAACATTATCGTGCATTTGTCAACACGATATTATTCGACATTAAAGGTTTTTTCGTTCATGGCATGAACGAAAGACATTTTTCTGTCATTCCGGAAATGGGACAGCCCTCCTTCCTCTCTCCCCGAAAATCACCGATTTATTGCGGAAAATCCACAAGATTTTGTAAAAAAGATTGCAGTGGCCCCAGAATTTGTGTATAATCTGGTTTTGTAAGGAACCCTATGGAGCTACCATTCGGGAGGTGAATATGTCAGAAGAAAAAAAACGGCGCAGAAGCATGGCCGATATGATCAAGGAACGGGAGTTTGACCGGGAAGAGGATGATTACTCCGACCTGGAGGAAGGCCAGCTGGCTCCGATCGTTGTTAAAAATGTAAAGGTGCCCATGTCCACCTACGGCATCGGACCGGTTTTCGGACTGATTGCCATCGTACTTACCATCGCGGGCATCATTTTCCGTGACAAATGGATCTTCAAGTCCGGGATTCCGGACAGTGATGGGCTGAAGTACACCTACATGGGACTCGGTATCGTGCTGATCCTCATCGGACTGGTACTCTACTGGAAGGCCGTGTTCGGGATCAAGGTTGATAACTATATCGCTTCCGGGAAGCTTTGCACCGAGGGCATCTATGCATGGACCAGGAATCCGATCTACGCGGGAATCCTCTTCGTATGCACCGGAGCGCTCTTTATCTCCGGAAATGTATATATGTATGCAATCCCCATCGTCCTCTGGATCGTGCTCACGGTCCTGCTGAAGAAGACCGAGGAGCGGGACATGTTCCAGAGATTCGGACAGGAGTTCGCGGATTACTACGCAACGACCAACCGGATCCTTCCGAAGCCCCCGAGCAAATAAACCTATGACCATATAAAACAACGGCACGGTGCGTACAACATTTCACTGATGTACGCACCGTGCCTTTATTCTGTCGGTTATTTGCTATCTATGGATCTCCTGCCCGTCCAGCACGGCCTGCAGCAGGGTTCCGCCTGCATCATAGACCAGCTTCAGCGAGAAGAATGGCCGGTCCTCCTCCAGCAGCCGGAAGAAGATCTTGTCCCCCTCCCAGAGGTCCAGATCATACACCGCCTTCTTATCGATCCACTCCAGCGTGCCCTCATCGCACTCCTTCATCTCCCCGGTAAACCCGGTAGCCGTATAAAGCGCCATATACTCCAGGCACTCGGTTCCGCAGACGAAGGTCACCAGTCCCCGGAAGCGGTACTCCGTAAGCGTAAGTCCCGTTTCCTCCGAAATCTCGCGGAGCAGACACTCCTCCGGGCTCTCCGTCCCTTCAAAATGTCCTCCGATCCCGATCCACTTGTCCTTGTTGATGTCCTTCTCCTTCTTCACCCGGTGAAGCATGAGATACTTCCCGTCCTGCTCTATATAGCAAAGCGTCGTTAGCTCAGGTGTCATAATTTGCCCTCACGTTTCATCTTCGCCTCGTCGATGATCAGAAGGTCCGGATCCTCCTCTTCCTTCACGATCTCGATCTCCTCTTCCCGAAGATCCTTCTCACGGTTCAGCGCATCATAGATACACGGAACCACGATCAGTGTCAGCAGCGTACCGTAGATCAGACCGCCCACGGTTACGATCGCCATGGGCTGCGCCATCTCGGATCCACGTCCCATGCCCATGGCCATGGTGGACATGGAAATGATGGTGGTCAGCGCCGTCATAAGCACCGGACGAAGTCGCGTCTGTGCAGACTCTACGATCGCATCCTTCTTCGACATACCGGAACGCCGCAACTGGTTTACATAATCAACCAGCACGATACCGTTATTTACGATGATACCGGCAAGCATAACGAATCCGATCAGGGAGATAACGCTCACCTCACTGCCCGTGAAGTACAGGGCAAGGAAACCACCCGTAAATGCCAGCGGGATCGTAAACATGATAATGAACGGTGACAGAAGGCTCTGGAACTGAGCGACCATGATCAGGTAGATCAGGACAACTGCCAGAAGCAGCATCAGAAGCAGCTGGCTCATAGCCTCATTGATCGCTTCATTTTCGCCTCCGAGCTTGATGGAATAGCCCTCCGGAACACTGATCTTATCAATGACCTTCTCAACGTCATTTCCCACCAGACCGACATTGTAGCCTTCCTTCACATCCGCCTTAACCTGGATGTAACGGGTCTGTGCCTCATGGTTGATGGTTGCCAGCTCCTTGCGCTCTCCGATGGTGGCGATGTCGGTCAGCTTCACCTCTGTCTCATCGCCGGTCTTCTGATCCTTATAGGTAAATGTCATCTTCGAGAGATCATCCTTCGTCATGGATGCCTGCTCTGCGGAATTGACATAGACATCATAATCCTTGGTTGCCGTAGAAAGCTTCATGGATGAGGTGGTCTGCGCGGTCTTCACATAAACAAGCTGGAAAACCTGTGCCACGGTCATGCCGTACTTTGCAGCCTTCTCCTTGTCGACGGAGATATAAACCTCCTGCTCCATGTTCCGAAGACCGTTGTTCACGTTCTCCAGTCCTTCCACGGTTTCAAGAGCAAGTCCCACCTCCCGTGCCAGATCCTGCAGAACCGTCAGATCACGTCCGCGTACCTGCATGGTTACGCCGGAGCCGTAAAGCATACTCATATCCATCATGGAGGTCTGGATCTTCACCTTACAGTTCAGATCCTTTGCCGCATTCTGTATGGTCTCTTCGATCTCTTCATTCGAAATGGTGGACTTCTGATCCAGCAGCACATACATGGTGATGGAGGTACCGTTTCCGCCTCCGCCGGAACCGGTCAGACCGCCTGAGCTTCCGCCCATACCTCCCATGCTGGCCAGCATGGTTCCGGAACCTGCCATGGCGCCGATGGTCTCGATATCCTTCACATCCTTCAGATTCTCCATCAGCTGATCGGCGTAGCCGGTCATTTCCTCAAATTCACGGGTCTCACCCTCCGGTACGGACAGCGTCACCGTAACCTGAGTGGAGGTCATTTCCGGCATAAATGCGGTACCCTTGCTGACTGCAAGGAACACACTCAGTCCCAGGAATGCGATGGCGATCAGGAATACCAGGATCTTGAATCTCATGGCCTTACGGAGGAACCTTCCGTAGACATTCAGGAACTTATCATAAATGCCGTGACGAACCTCCTTCGGCTTCCGAAGCATACCCTGTGCCATCGCCGGAACCAGAGTCAGCGCGATAACCAGGGATGCACCCAGGGTATACAGGATGGTAAGTCCCATATCCACAAAGAGCTGTCTTGTGATACCCTCCGTGAAGACGATGGGTGCAAATACGCAGACCGTCGTCAGCGTAGAGGAGGTGATGGCTCCCGCCACCTGACTTGCGCCGTTGACGCAGGCCTGCTTTGCGGGCATTCCCTCCTTATGGAGACGGAAGATATTCTCAATAACTACGATGGAGTTATCCACCAGCATACCGATACCCAGCGCCAGACCGGACATCGAGATGATATTTAGTGAAATGCTTGAGAAGTACATCAGCACGACCGCGAAGACTACGGAAAGCGGGATCGCGCAGGCGATGATCAGCGTCGGGCGGAAATCCCGAAGGAAGATCAGCAGCACGAAGATTGCAAGAAGCGCACCGATTCCCATGTTCTGCAGGATGGAGCTTACGATGATGTCGATATACACACCCTGATCCATCATGGTTGAGAAATGGATCTTCTCATCCTCCGTCTTCTCAAGACTTGTAAACTTATCCTGGATCCGGTCCGTAACATCCGCCGTTGCATATCCGGTCTGCTTCTCAAAGGTCAGCAGCAGACCCGGCTCACCGTCCACACGTGCGTAGGAGCTGCCGGAATTGTCCACAACCTCAACGTCCGCGATATCGGTCAGAAAAACCTTGCCGATGCTGTCCATGCCAAGATCGATCAGAACCAGACCGGACAGATCATCCACGGTCTTAATGGACTCACCGACCTTGATCAGGTAGGTGTCATCTTCCTCATTGATATAGCCTGCCGGCATATCGAAGTTCTGTGCCACCAGAAGCTGACGGATCACGTCTGCGGAAAGCACGGAGTTGATATCCGCCTTCGCCTCGGCATCCGCCTTCGTGGTATCAATGGTCTTCTGTGCATTGTCCAGTGCTGCGGCACCCGTAATGAGCTGGGTGGATGCATCACTGATCTGCAGAGATCCGAGGATCTCATTCTTATTCAGGGCAGTAAGCGCCTGATCGATGGTAGCCTTACCGGCCTCCACCTGCTTCTGTGCCTCCTGGATCGTTGTGATCCCGAGAGCCACCTGTGACTTCGTCTGCTCCAGCGCCTCGATGGCTGCGGGAAGATCATCCACGCTGTTCAGGGTCACGCCATACTGTGAAAATGACTGTCCCAGTGTGGCGATCTGTGTATTCATGGTATCCAGCTGTGTCTGAAGAGCCACACGCTGCGCCTCTGCCTCGGCGATCTTCGTGGCAAGATCCGCCATCTGCTTGTTGTAGGTATCACGGTCCATGCCCGTAGCCGCATAAAGCTCCTCATCCGAGAGCAGACCCAGCGGAGCAAGGGACTCCTGAACACCCTTCATTTCCACGATGCCTGCATCCAGCTGTTCGATCCCGTCCTTCAGCTGCTTCGCGCCTTCGGAGGTCTGGGTCAGCATCTGGATCGCATTATCAAGACTCTGCTGATTCGACTGCAGCTCCACCAGCTGGCGGTTCATCTCCGCCTCGGAGGTATAGAGCTGGATCTTCCTTGTATTCAGCTCCGTCTCACCGGCACTCACCTGATTTGCCAGAGTCTGCTTACCGCTCTCCAGCTCGGCCTTGCCGTTTTCGATCTCATCCTTACCCTTCTGAATCTCATCCTCCGCATCCTTGAACTGACTGCGGATCTCCGCAAGAACCTTGTCATTCAGACGGTCGATCTTATCCTGATTCAGGGTAACCTGAATGGTCTCCTCGATTCCGCCGGATGCCGTAACGGAAGCAACGCCCTCGATACTCTCCAGCTGCGGGATGATGCGGTTCTCTACATAAGTAGTGATCTCCGCGGGACTCATGTCCTCCACGCCGACAGCTCCTACCATGATGGGGAGCATATCCGGGTTGATCTGCATAACGATCGGCGCTCCGACCGCATCCGCAAAGCCCGCCGTCACCTGATCCAGCTTCTGTTGCAGCTCGATCATGGTGGAATCCATGTTCGCTGTCTGTTCATACTCCAGAATCACCAGCGAGACACTGTTCCTTGATATGGACTGCAGCGTCTTCAGATTCGAGGTCGTGGCAAGCGATGCTTCCAGCTTCGCCGTAACATCCGACTCAACCTCCTCCGGGCTTGCACCCATATCCGTCGTAATGATGATGACGTACGGAAAGCTCATATTCGGCAGCAGGTCTGCCGTCATTTTCGTATAGGCCACATAACCGAGGACCAGGATCAGAACGACCCCGACCAGTACGGTATACGGACGCTTAACGCTGAATTTTGAAAGCATAGTAATTCACCTCTCAAGAAAAATCCACGTTACGATAGTACAAAAATATGTATCCCATGTCAAATGAACTATCCTTTACAAAAGGCCTCACAGAAAGCTCTCCGTAAATGCGGAAAGAGCCGTACGTGATCCGTACAGCTCTGCCCTTTACTGTCTGTCATAGTATGCCTTTCCGCCACTCGGATAGAAGAAGGTCCGGATATAACCGTCCGTGGATACGATCACGAAGGCATTGTCAGCCTCGCGATAATAAACATCATCCCCGTCTTCCTTCTCAATCTTATGTAAACTGGACGGATCCTTTACGACTTCGTTGGCTGCCATAAGGTACGCCTCTGCCGAATCGAATCCCATTTCCTTTCCGTGCTTTTCGTAGTGCTGATCCCTCTGGGCCTTGGTCCGGAACCAGTAGGTGATCTCCGATTTTGCTTCCGATACGGTCTCTGTTTTGGCCTCGGTCACTGTCTCGGTCTTCGCTTCGGTCCTGGCCTCAGTCACTGCCTCGGT
>CACWHK010000008.1:53332-75301 GCA_902760755.1 uncultured Lachnospiraceae bacterium
CTGTCTCCGTCGCAGCTCCGGTTCCTGCCTCCGTTACGGTTTCCGTCGTTACCGTGGTGGATGTGGCTGTCGCCGCCTCCTCCGCCTGCTTCTCTTCTTCCGCCCAGCTTCTGGTCAGAAGCCAGAGAAGTCCCATGCAGAGCAGCATCACGCCGCACAGGATCAGCACGATCTTCAAAAGGAAGTTGGGATTCGGGTCCCGTCTCATAGTTACATTTCCTCCCTACAGGTTCTTGCCCATCTGCACACAGTCGAAGGGTTCTCTCTTGATGGTGTGCTTGGCGAGAAGGATATACCCCCTCTTTTCGTAGAAGCTCTCGAGTACGGTCCTTGCCTCGATCACCACTCTCTTGTAGCCCATTTCCGAAGCCCAGGCTTCCGCTTCCTGAAGAAGGCGGGTTGCCAGTCCGCGCCTTTCATATTCGGGCAGGACCACGATACGTCCGAGCTCGATATACCCCTCGCTGCAGTCAAACATCCTGCAGGTTGCAACCGGAAGTCCCCGGTCCACAAGAACGATATACTTCGTATCGTCGGTATCATGCTCATCGAATTCCATGGAAAGGTTGATCCCGTAGCGCTGGTTGTTGGCCTGAATTCGCACGTAGTAGGCCCCGGCCTTCTGCCAGAGCTCGGTTGCACGAAGGCACTCCAAACCAGAGGCGGGGTTGATCTCCTCCTCTGTGGCATCCCGGACCGACTTCACGGCGTCCGGCTCGCAGGCACCGATCTCACGAAAGTTTTTCCTTGCCTCCTTCAGACTCATCTGGTTGGCACCAAAGGCGATATTCGGCGCTTCCTTCGCCTTCGGATCATCCTCCCAGAAGCAGACCGGGCATACTTCGTAGTGTCCAGGTTTCTCTTCAAGTGTGAAATACCCGCAGCATGGGCATTTGTACTTCATACTCGTTCCTTCTTCGCATCCTCCGATACCTTCCGGTATCTTCTATTCATTCACCATGTAGCCGTTCAGGGTCACACGGTTTCTTCCGTAATGGAATGCCTGATTCTCCTTCGGAGCCAGGGTTACCGCACCCTTCTCCGTACTGATATCCACGGTCACATCCGAGTTGGATACCGAAAGCTCCGTATCCTCCTTCATTCCGCCATAAGCATATGCCTGAAGGCCGGAACCCGTGTAACGGAAGGTTCCGTTGGCGATCTTCAGTCTGGAGCTTCCCTCCAGGCTTCCGATACCGGAGGTGAGATCACCGTTCACATTTACAAGAAGGCCCATATCGTGGACATCCACGATGGCGTTGTCACCGTCCAGAGAACCGACGGCAGCCACCTTCTTGCCTGCAATATTGCACTTTGCAAGTGCGCTCCAGATCTTAACCTCCGAGCAGCCGTGTACGCTTCCTATGCAGACACCGCTGTCCACCGCCAGATCCACGGTCATCTCACAGTCATGGATCTCCAGGGAGGAATCCCCGTCCACGGAGCCGATGCCGACAGCCTCGTCACCGTTCAGGTAAATGTCGAACTTTCCGCGATGGATGCCGACCCGTCCGCCCTTGCCGGAACCGATACCGACCACGTGCTTTCCGTTCAGGTCCATCCGTACATCTCCGTCATGATAGAAGGAGATATCGCCATGGGTCTTATCCGGAAGGTTACCGATTCCGTATCCGCCGGTGCCGTCGATCTTGATGATCAGACTTCCCTCTCCCTCGATATTCAGCGAAGAGGATTCCGGAACCAGGATACCGCCGTCCATCATACGGTTCAGTCCCATCAGACGAAGGTTCATCTTTACATTTTCCGCCAGGCGGATACAGGGGCGCTTCTTCGTGCTGGACAGCATAACATTTTCCAGCGTGATCCGACCCTCGTAGCCCTCCAGCACCTCGATATTCAGCGAGTGTGCCAGGCCGGGCATGCCGACGATGGTGATATCACGGAAGGTCGCCTCCTTGTCGCCCACCACAATGGTGGTCTTATGCTCACGCACAAGATTGCTGACCGAGATCCGGTTGATCCGGCCTGCGATATATTCCTGTTCTCCGGTTCCCTCCAGCATTTCCTGATAGTACCGGATGATCTCATCCTTAATGCTCTTATCGATGGACTGAATGATCTCCTCCGTCGGCCGCGCGGTGTAGTAGCCCTGGATCAGGTCCGCGCCCAGACGGATCACCGTATGCAGCTCCTCCGAGGTCTCAACGCCCTCGGCCAGTGCCAGTATATTATTGCTGTGGCAGAACTCGATCGCATCACGTACCAGATGCTGTTTCTGTGAGCTGTTCTGAATCTCCGACAGAAGGGATCTGTCGATCTTCACCACATCCGGCATGTACCGGAGCAGATTACTGATATTCGAATAACCGGTTCCGTAGTCGTCAACCGCAAAGCCGGCGCCCACATCCCGAAGCTCCTTCTTCAGACGATCGATGGCCGAGCCCTTCACCTCTGCCTGCTCTGTCAGCTCTACAACCACCGTTTCCGGGTGAGATTTGATCATGTCCTTCACAATGTTATAATCCTCTGCGGAGATCTTGCAGCCCGGAATACTGTTGATGAAGACCTTTTTATGCTCGAACTTCTCCGGATGGTCTCTCAGGATACCGAGAACATTCATAAATGTGGCACGCTCCACATCCACCAGACGATCCAGTGAGGTTGCGTGACGGATAATATCCAGCGGCGGGATCTTCTTCTCCGTTGCAGAGCGCATAAGTGCCTCGTAGGAGTAGATCTCTCCGTCCTTTACGCGGACGATGGGCTGGAAATGATAGGTAAAGAGGTTTCCATCCAGCAGGTGCTCGACCTCCCGGAGCTCCTGACGATCTTCGAAGTCCTCGTCCTCATTCAGTGCGAGCACATCCGCAGATACGGTACCGCCCGTAAACTTCGCACGCTTCAGAGCCGCCAGCTGGATCTCCATCGTCTGCTTCATCATTTGTCTCCGAAGTCCCTCCAGGCCTCTTGCCAGAGACCGGATCCAGAGCCGGTAAACCTCATCATAGCTGCGGGGTTCACTACCGAAGCTGATGATCGCATATCCGAAGCAGACATCCTCAACGAAAACCGGTGTGAAGATATATCCCTTGGGTGTCGCACGGTCCAGCTTCGGAAGCAGACGTTCGCTCTGGAAGATATTCTTCGAGCCCGCCCATCCGTGAGTCGCATCCGCAGACTCATAGTGGATCGCATGAAGCATGATATCCGAGTAACCGACCTTCGGGAACTCCTCCGTCAACATGGCTTCCGGATTCATCCACAGGTCATTTAAACATAGATCAAACTGCTCCAGATCATGGATCTGATACAGATTCTCATAGACACTTCCGAGAAAATCATCCAGATTATCGCTGCGGAACATATCATCCATCAGCGTATTGTGGATGGAATAATACCCTTCATCGGAAACGGCTCCGATCCAGGTCTTCCGCTTCAGACTGTGCATATCCTCCACGGCTTCATGGCAACCGCAGCTCTCTCCGAGGAAGATCTCCGGACGATAATCCGGGGTCGGCGGTTCCTTGCCTGCCAGCATCGCGAGAACACTTCTTACGGAAAACATACCGTAATACTCCGCGGGAACCTCCGTGGATGTAAGCGACTTCGGACTGTGAAGTCCCTCCTCCGTCGCACCGTAGCCCGCCAGAAGGATGTCCTCCGGAATCCGGATCCCGTTCTTCTCCAGGGTATCCGCACATCCGATGGCCATCTGGTCATTTGCACAGACGATGGCATCCGGAAGGTGGTCCCGGTCTCTTAAGAACGCATCCGCTGCCCAGCTTCCGCTGGTATACCAGAAATCCCCGTAAATGATCCGCTCCTCGTTCACCTCAAGCCCATGATCCTGCATGGCAGCACGGTATGCATCCAGACGGCGGGAAGAGTGTCTGTGCTTCTTCCGTCCGGTCACATAGGCGATATCCTTCGCCCCGTGCTTATCGATGAGGTGAGACACCATCTGATAGACGGACTGATAGCCGTCGATCCAGTAATTGGTGAAATACTCCGAGTCCGTATCGATACAGACCACCGGTCCCACGAAGACCTCATGGATCTTCTCCTGCAGAGCCTTCTCCACACCGGGTGTCTGGATCGTATCGGAGAGGATGATGGCGGCATCAAAGGTATCCCAGGGGATCAGATTATAGATATTGGAATCTCCGATCTCTCGTTCCTTACTGTTCTGATACTTGATGTACATGGAGAAAACACATACCTCAAATCCATCAGAAAATGCCTGTCGCATCACTCCGGTTATGAACTTTTGCTGGTATCCCTCATCTGCCTGTCCCAGCAGGAGGGCGATCTTCCCTTTTAACATACTGGCTTCTCCATCCGTTTAAACTTTTTCCGGATTAACGGATCTCCGGATCGTAAGGCTTCGGGCCGTCATCTGCAGGCTTGAAATAATCCTGGTATCCATCCATATCCACCTGCTGCTGGCCGTAGCCCTGCTGCTGACCGTAGGAAAGGATCTTATCCTCGGTATTCTCGGTACTTCCCGCACCCGCATCATAGCCTTGCTGTGTGTTATACCCCTGCTGATCATAGCCCTGCGCGTTGTAGCCCTGCTGGCCATAGCCCTGGGCGCCGTACCCCTGCTGATTGTAGCCCTGGGCTCCGTAGCCCTGCTGGTTGTAACCCTGCTGACCATACCCCTCGGCTCCGTAGCCCTGCTGATTATAGCCCTGGGCACCGTAGCCCTGCGCATTGTAACCCTGCTGATTGTAGCCCTGCTGGCCGTAAGGCTGCTGTGCATTGTATGCCTGCTGTGCGGCAGCATAGCCAAATGCGGCACCTGCCATCGTACCCTGCTGATTGTAGCCCTGCTGCGGATACGGAACCGAGCCCTGTACATTTGTATTGTACGGTGCATAGGGATTTGCATTATACGGCGGAACTCCGTGGATCGGAGGCTTCTTCTCTCCCAGCAGGAAGTAATCTGCCTCCACCTTCCGGAAGTAAAGCCCTACAACGATAAAGAGCAGAAGGTCCAGGATAAATACGGTGATGGAGATCCACTTCTCCTGTCCGTACATGGAGAAGATCTCCAGAGAAAACTGGCCGGTTCCGATCAGTGCGATCATGGTAAGCACGATACCCGAGATAAATGCTGCCGGTGCCTGGAACCATCCGGATCCGATCCGGGAAGGAGATTCCTCCACCTTCTTTGCATGAACACCGGACAGGATAAAGCAGAGTCCGAAGCATGCCATGGCACCGTAGAGCAGGATATATCTCCAGTTGAAAAGATAGCTGGTATATCTGCCTGCCGAAGAGAACAACTGACCTACGATCAGAAGATACTCACCCAACGTCAGGGCACCTATCCCGATCACGGCCTTGGAATACAGATCTCCTCTCGCCATCAGAAGAAAGACGCCGCAGAGAATAAAGAGCAGAAGGATCGCACCATCCGCGATCAGTGCCACCCAGAACTGCCATCCCAGACTTACCCCGTACCGGTTGTACTCACCCACCACCTTAATGGCATCAATAAATGCCATCAGACGGAACAGCGAGATCAGAAGAAAGATGCAGCCGCCCGCTACATTTAGCCCGTTTTGTTTATAGTTTTTCATATAGTTCCTCCCCCTTGGAAAAATCCCAATAAGCCATCCTCTATTGTATCATGAAATGTACGAAAGTACCACACATTTTTTGATAAATAGGGATGGGATACGGCAATATTTTCGGAGAGTCCCCCGCTGTCTTTACGCCCAACAGAGGATTGCCCAGAACATGAGGAACTGTGCGGGGTAAAGGATGTAGAAAAACCACTTATGAAATGGGGATCTGCTTCCGGGTTCCCCGTTGTAAAGATAGAGGATCGGAATGAACAGATAGAGACCGGCCTGCCAGAGCTGCCCGTACCAGTGCTGTTTGTTCATGATGCAGAACACGGTCTGCATGATGATATACCCGGTGGTGATCAGGGTATAGTAGCGGGCCTGTTTATTCTTATCATCGCGGAAAAGTGCGAAGGTAAGAACGTACAGAGGACCCACCAGTCCCCAGTCACAGAGCATGGAGGCTGCCAGGAGCAGTCCGATAAAGAAACACCTCTTGTTATAGCCCGGTACCAGATCGTAGACGTACAGGATCAGGAAGGACAGGAAGAGGGTCATGATCATATTAAAGTCCGGTGTCAGAACCGCGTCGAAGAAGCGGCTCCAGGAAAAGCCCTTTGCAGCTGCAGCAGTATCGCTCAGCAGGGGATCCGTGGAGGGAGTCCCGTAGTGCGCCAGGGCATAGGGAATCTGCGAGATCAGAGCAAAGACGAAGAGACGGGTGCCGTACTTTTTGCGGGAGGAGGTATGGACGTAGCCTTCTGCCACGAAGAGGCACATGATGGGCGCGGTAAGACGACCGATCACACGGCAGAGGAGGCCGGGGAGGGTCGTTATAGGAAGGAAAAACATTCCGATGTGGTCGATCAGCATGGCGATGATGGCCAAATATTTAATTGAGTTTCGTGTCCTGAATTTATCCATAATGTGAGATTATAGCATAGTAACCCTAGAAAATAAAGTGACGGCGCTGTGTCCTATGCCACTGATGCTTTTTCGAGGACCGGCTCGCGCCTAATTGCGGGTGCCCCTAGCGGCACATAGGCTTCCCGCGTGCGATGCACGCGGATTGCCAAGTGCCGAGACCCGCAACGTCCTCGAAAATAGCATCGTGGCCGGACATGAAAACGGACCAGGAACCCTCGAAAATAGCATCGTGGCCGGACATGACGCGCCTGTAACAGACCAGGAACCCTCGAAAATAGCATCGTGGCCGGACTGGGCGCGCCTGTGCACTGGCAGAATAAGGGTCCAACCGACAATCCCCACGAACAAGGACATAATTTAGAAATCCTTACACTCACACAATAAATGAGAGGGCCATATAGCCCTCTCATCGATCATCATATCAGACCATGTCTGCATGTTTTTCAAGTTGGGTTAGTGGGGACCGCGAGCGCCGCCCATGTTGTCGCCGCCCATGTTGTCGCCGCCCATGCCTCCGCCGCCCATCATCTGGTTCGGGAGGGTGGTTACCTGCTCTCCGTTGCAGATGACGGTGCCGCCGTTGATGGTTCCGGTGCCGTCGTAGTCGAAGGTGGACTGGCCGGTTACGCTGATGGTTCCACCGTTAATGATAATGTCTCCGTTGGAGTCAACGCCGTCGGTATCGCCCTGACCCATATCGATGGTAACGGTTCCTCCGTTGAATTCCGCCTTCGGGGAGTAGGATTTCGACTTGTTGGCTGCGTTGATGCCGTCGTCGGTTGCGGTGATATTTACGGTTCCGTCATTGATTTGGATCCAGGTGCCCTCGATTCCTTCGGAAGCACTGATGTTCACGGTTCCGCCGTCGATCTGGACGATGGTGGTTGCATGAATACCATCATCGGATGCATTTATGGTCAGGGTTCCGCCGCAGATATACACGAAGCCCTTGGAGTCATCGTCATCATCCTCTGCATGGAGCGCATCCTTGCAACCGGTGATATTAATGGTTCCATCCGCGATCTCGATATCATCCTTGGACTCCAGTGCCGCATCAGCCACGGAGAGGTTGATGGTACCGCCGGTGATCTTCAGATCATCCTTACTTGTAATGCCGTTCTCCGAGGATGTGATGGATAGAGTCCCCAATCCGTTCAGCACCAGGTCTTCCTTGGAGAAAATCACTGCGTCGGTATTGGTGCTGCCGTCTGCCGTGAAGGTTCCGGTCACTGACAGGCTGTTCTCACTTCCTGCCGCTGTGGTAACGAAAACCTTATCTGCACTCTTCACGTAAATGACGGGCTTGCTGTCATTTGTTATATTCGCATTATCCAGTACGATCTGAACCTTATCCTCGTCTGCTGCGCTGACGGTGATCGTAGCATTGGTTGCGGTTCCGGTGATCACGTAAACGCCTGCCTCCGTGATCTCGATCTTCTGCCCGTCCGTAACCTCATAGGTTGTAGCCTCGGAGGTATCCGCGATCTGGGTCAGGTCCCGTTCCGTAAACATGTCGCTTGCATCGATGGCTCCGCCGGTGGTAACAGCAGCAACGGTCGTTGCATTTCCGGCGGTACTTGTGGCGGTCACCTTCTCCACGGTGGTGGCTTCCGTATTCCCGGAGGTGCTCGTCTCACTGCTTACAGAGGAGGTGCTTCCCGTGGTGGAGCCGGTAGCAGCCGATCCGCAGGCTGCCATGGAGCCTGCCAGTGCGAGGGTGATCAAAAATGTGAAGAATCTCTTTGTAAACTTTTTATGCATAAGCTCATCCCCTTTCTGATGCATGGGCATCTGTTACGTTTCCGTAACAGGTATTTCTTGTTTGTATGGCTGTACTATACGATGTCAATCTGAAATCAAACTGAAAACAAAAATATTTTTTCCGTCTGTACCGCGGAACCGCTTTCTGATCTCTTATGCATTTCGTTAAAATCGTATCCGGATCAGTCGATCTCCCGGTCTGCAAAGAACTCCGTGATCTCGGTGTAGCCCTCTGCCGTAAGCTGATCCTTCTGGAACTTCTTATTCTTCTTCATCATCACGAGATTAATGCTCTCACCCTCGCTTCGAAGCTCCTTTGCCTTTGCAAGGATCTTCGCCAGCTTCTCCTCCGGCATCCCCTTCTCGATCAGGAACGCTGTCTTCTTTGCACTGCCCGGAACCCGGAAATCCCGTTCCAGAAGCAGCATGACGATCCGCTCAAATCCGATGGAGAAGCCGCAGGCCGGTGTGGACTGGCCCGTGAAACGTCCGATCATTTCATCGTAACGTCCGCCGCCTCCCACGGATCCGCCGTACTCGTCCATGGAGATCTCAAAGATCGGTCCGGTATAGTAGGACATGCCGCGTACCAGCGTGGGGTCGAATGCCACCTTGAAATCCGCTTCCTTTGCAGCTTCCACGCTCTCGATGATGGTGCAAAGGTTCTTCGTGATCTCCTCCGGAAGGAAGTCTCCCAGAGTATCCTTCAGCATCCTTATTCCTGCCACATTCGGCGTCACCTTCGTAAACAGCTCCAGATACTTATCTACGGTATCTGCCGCATAGCCTGCACCGATCAGCTCCTCCCGCACACCGGAAAGCTCGATCTTATCCATCTTATCCAGCGTAATGAAGATGCCGTCGTAATCCACCTCTGCAGCGCCCTCCGGTGCCGTAAAGCCGGCATAATCCACCATGGCCCGAAGGATCCTCCGGTCATTGATCCGGATCGTAAACTGCTTAAAGTCCAGCTTTCCCAGCAGTGTGGTGGTAGCAAGGATCAGCTCGATCTCAGCCAGGATCGAGGGCTCTCCCAGGATATCGATATCGCACTGCATGAACTGGCGATAGCGTCCTCTCTGGGGACGGTCCGCGCGCCATACAGGGCCCATCTGCAGAGCCTTGAAGGGGCTGGGCAGTTCATTTGCATTATTGGAATAGTAACGGCAGAGCGGAACGGTCAGGTCATAGCGAAGACCTCCGTCCACCAGGTCGATCTCTTCCTTTGCTTCCTCCAGACGCAGCTTCTCGCCGCGCTTCAGGATCTTGAAGATCAGCTTCTCATTTTCACCGCCCTGCTTGGAGGACAGGTTCTCGATATGCTCCACCGCCGGAGTTTCCATGGATGTGAATCCGAATCTCCGATAGGTGTCCTTGATCAGTCCGATCGCATAATCGCGGATCTCCATCTCCCGCGGGAGGATATCCTTCATGCCGGTAACCGGCTTCTTCTTCATAGCCATATGTCTTTACCTCGTGAATCCATCATTCTGCACTGCCTGTTGCAGTGGCAGCTTGAAACACTATATCACGAACCCGCAAAAAAAGAAAGACCTCTGTAGTATACAGAGATCTTTCTTAAAAATCCTATGCCTTGCGGACGTCATCCACCAGCACTTCGTTGTGTCCTCCGTTGCCTTCGGAAACCTCACGTGCATTGGTGACTTCCATAACCTTATCCAGGAATTCCAGGAAACGGTCGATATTTCCGGCCTCCATGGACTGAAGGGATACCTTCAGCTGCTCATATACCGGCTTGTCTGCAGTGTAGCCCTTCTCCTTGAAGTAACCACGCGCCAGAGAGATCATACCCTTCTCCTTGATCTTATGGATACCGATCAGATAGATGAACTGATCCACGATCTCCTGATTGTCCTCGAAGAACCGTGCCAGAGAGTCGATCTCACCGGTCAGGATCACTACATAATCATTTACATCCGGTGCTGCATTCTTGATAACCTCAACCAGCTTCTCCGGCTGCACCAGACCTGCATTCTCGATAATAAGGCATCCGCCCTTCAGATCCTTCAGCTTCTCAAGACCGATCTTGTTCAGCTGCTTAGCTCTGATCTTCGCGATCTTATCGGATGTAACCAACTCCATCTCATAGAAGCTTCGTGCGAAATCCTCACCGACACGAACGGTACCGAAACC
Source organism: uncultured Lachnospiraceae bacterium (assembly GCA_902760755.1). Taxonomy (GTDB): domain Bacteria; phylum Bacillota; class Clostridia; order Lachnospirales; family Lachnospiraceae; genus Eubacterium_Q. The sequence continues at coordinate 63,709 of CACWHK010000008.1, forward strand.
GTTCTTACCCAGGATAACGATGTTCTTGGACATATCCGGGTGACGCAGGATGGAGTTCATGGACAGGATCACATCATCCGAAGTGGACGCGATCTTGCTGTACTTCTTCAGATGCGTAGCTCTGGACGGAAGTGCTCCGAGCGGAACCTCTTCACCGGTAACCGGATCCGTCACACGACGAACGCCCATGCCGGCCTGTGCTTCCATCTCACGTCTGGCTGCACGCTGCTCTGCCTTCTTCTCCTCGGCTTCACGCTTGGCTGCACGCTCTGCACGGCGCTTTGCCTCTGCCTCGTAAGCTTCCTGCTCCTTCCGCTCTGATTCGCGGACGTAAGCCTCCATATCTTCTTCCGCCGTCTTGCCGGAGCCCGACTTCTTCGGTTCAGCCTTCTTCGGCTCAACCTTCTTCGGTTCTTCCTTCTTCGGCGGTTCTGCTTTCTTTGGTTCAGGCTTCTTAGCCTCCGGCTTCTTTGGCTCGGGCTTCTTCGGCTCGGGCTTTTTTGCCTCCGGTTTCTTTGGCTCAGCCTTCTTCGGTTCCGGGGCCGGCTCCGGTTCGGGTTCCGGTGTTACCGGCTTAACAGGTTCAACCGGTTCTTCCTTTCCGCCCTTGAAAACTTTAGAGAGTAAGCGTTTGATCGCTTCGTATGCATTCCTGAATGGTTTCATAATCTACCCCCTCAAAACATAAGTCATGGAATCATTATACTACATAAGAAAAAAATTTTCGATACTAAATTTCGACATTTTTTCATTTTTTTCGTTAAATGGCCGATTTTTTTTGTGATTTATGACGATAAAAACCTCTCTCCCTTGTTGTTTTACATTTTTTTGCGTGGTATAATGACTTGTGTCACATAATACTTACCGTGAGGAGCGGTAGCTTTACTCCGATTTCGGGGAGGAATTCACGTATGGGAACCCGCAGGCAGCTGGTTGCGCTTTGCACATCACGCGTATATGATCCACAGATCCAGGGGTTTATTGAGACCTTAAACGAGAAGCTGCGGAAGAAGTCCGCATCGCTTCTTGTTTTTACGATCAATTCCGACATCTACTGGAACGAAAGTGCGATCCCCGCGGAGACCTATGTCTATGATCTGATCCCGTATGAAGTTCTGTCCTGTGTAGTCCTGATGGACGAGAAGATCAAGAGTCATACGATCTCAAAGAAAATCCTGACACGTTCCAAAGAGCATAATGTTCCCGTGGTGGTTGTGGACGGTGAGTACGAGGATACGATCCAGCTGAGCTTCGATTACGGTGCAGGCTTCGAGCAGATCGTCCGCCACGTCATCGAGGATCACCACGTGACCCATCCGCATATGATGGCCGGACTTCCGAACAACGTGTTCTCTGACGAGCGGATCAAGATCTTTAAGAAGATCTGCCTGAAGAATGACATCCCCTTCGATGACAGCATGGTAAGCTACGGAGATTTCTGGGCAGATCCCACCATCGAAGCCACCAAACGTCTTCTGGAGCGAAAGACCCTTCCGGACGCCGTGATCTGTGCAAATGATATCATGGCCATAAATGTGACCGCGGTCCTGATGGAGGCAGGGATTCAGGTGCCGGAGCAGGTGATCGTCACCGGCTTCGACGGATATGAGCAGATCTTCTACAGCACACCGAAGATCTCCAGTGTCAGCTGCGACAGCCAGCTGCTGGCAGAAGCCACCGGAGACACGGTCATAAAGATCCTGGGCGGTGACACCTGTACCCACCGGAAGATCCTTCCGAAGATGATCCCGAACGAATCCTGCGGCTGTCCTTCCATGATCTGGCAGGCACACACGCTGCTTTCCAGCTTCAACAACAGCTTCTACCGGCATCAGGAGGATGTCCGTATCCTGTACGACATTTCCACTGCCATGGAGACCAGTCTTACACCCTACGAAATGGCATCGAAGATCCATCAGCATAAGACCAAGCATCATCTGACGGTTGTGGATCGTCACTGCTTCGATACGGAGCAGAACTACTTCCTGATTCCCGAGGAGGAGCTTGCTCCCCGGGATCTGCACATGATCAATGATGCGGACTATGCAGAGGAGCACCGTTTCGAACACCTTCCCCTTCCGGATGAGCTGTTCTACGAGCCCACGCCGAATATGAAGGAATCCGTCCTGTCCGGCAGCTACCGTGACCGGATCCTGGAGCTGACGAAGACCGGCTTCCCGCTGATCTTCAACGCTCTGGACTATATGAACCGGCCCTTCGGATTTGCCTGCTACTACTTCCAGGACTATGCCATCACGGATTATTCCCGCTCGGCAAGCATAACAAATGCACTGAACATGGGGATCGGCGGATACGTAAACCTGCAGTACCAGAGACTCCTTCTGGAGAAAATGGATGCCATGTACAAGCATGATGCCCTGACCGGTCTCTTCAACCGTCTCGGCTTCAACAAGGCCTATGAGGAGGTATCCTCCCTGCCGGAGAATCAGGGAAAGAAGGTAACCCTCATCATGTCCGACCTGGACGGCCTCAAGTACATCAACGATACCTTCGGTCATGCCGACGGCGACCGTGCCATCAAGGCCGTAGCCGACGCGCTGATGGACTCCTGTCCGGAGGATGCGCTCTCCGCCCGGTTCGGCGGTGACGAGCTCTTCTCCGTGATCATCGGAGACTGTGACCCGGAGGAGATCATCCGCGATATCGACGACAACCTGCGGATCTTCAACAGGTGCGTAGATCTGCCCTACACCATCGCAACCAGTACCGGTGCCTACACCACCGTCCTGAACGACCGTTACGAGGTGCTGAAGGCCCTGAAGCTGGCGGACGAGAAGATGTACGCCGTAAAGAACGAGAAGCGGGCCCGCGGAGACTATATCACAAGACAGACTCCGAAGGCATAAACAAATAAGCATAAACAGAAAGAGATCGGATCGTACGGCATTTGAAATGTCATACGATCCGATCTCTTTCTGAATAAAACGCTTATTTTTTTATGCCTTTCTGATCAGACTCGTTCTCCCTGCATAACCTCCCAGGTCATGCCCTTCGCGATAGATTCCGCCTTGGTATCCTGCAAGGGCATCGGCTTTCCGAAGAAGTACCCCTGAGCCTTCTCGCACCCGATCTTCTTCAGGAACTCATAATGCTCCTCCTTCTCAACACCCTCACAGAGCGGTGCCAGACCCATGCCCCGGGCTCCGGCCACGATATAGTCCATCAGCTTTGCTGCCTTCGGATACTTGTCATAGCTCCGGAGGAATACCATATCCAGCTTCAGCACATCGAAGTTATACTCCACCAGCGTATTCAGGGATGAATATCCGCTTCCGAAATCATCCAGCCAGATCTGATAGCCAAGCTCCCGCATCTTCCGGCACTCCTCCTTCAGATGTCCGGAATCCGTGTGCAGCACACTCTCCGTGATCTCCAGATCCAGCATGTTCCGCGGAACACCGTACTTCGCGCGGGTTGCCTCCACGATCCCGAAGATATCGCAGAGCTCGAAGTCCAGACGTGAGAAGTTGATGGAAGCCGGAACCATTACATCCCCGTTCTCGATCACCCGGTGGTAGTCCTTGCAGACGCGTTCCACCACATAGGCATCGATCTTGTGAATCAGATGGAACTGCTCCAGAGTCTCGATAAAGTCCGCCGGACTCATTACGCCCACCTGAGGATCCACCCAGCGGACAAGGGCTTCGTAGCCACAGATCTCACCGGTCTTCACCCGAACCACCGGCTGATAATAAACCTTGATATACTCCCGCTCGATAGCCTCATCCACGTGATCCACCACGTACTGCTGCTTTCTCAGCTTCTCCCGCAGCATTTCATCATAGACACAATAGGATATATCGTGTCTTCCCTTGATGCTGTTGCAGGCAAGTCTTGCATGATCACAGGCAAGACCGATCTCCGTCATCCGGTCCTCCATATAGAAGATACCGGCTTTCACCCGCACGCGCTTTGCGGAATCCTCGGACTGCATGATCCTCCGGCAGACCGTCTCCACCTTCCGGATCACCGTCTCCTTGCTTCCGAAGGAAAGCACCACGAAATGGTCATCCGAGAATCTGGATGCCACATCGCCCTCGCACTCCTCGCGGATGATCTTCGCCAGATCGCAGAGCAGCTCATCTCCCAGACGGAAGCCGTTCCGCTCGTTGAAGAGCTTGAAGTTGGGAATATCAAAATGGACGATGGATACATTCTTCCTGCGGTTCTCCGGAGAGCTGAGCAGCACCTGGGCACTCTGATAGAAGAAGGCCATATTGAAGAGGCCGGTCAGAGCGTCCGTCTCCTGGTTCATGGAAAGAACCTCTGCCTCCGCAAAGGAATTCTTGTTACGGTTCAGATACTCATTCTGATCCACATCCACGATAAATACATAGAAGAAGCTCTTCCCGTGGGTTCCGTGCATCAGGTGTCCGAAGTCCTCGATATACCGCACGTCCCCCTGCTTGGTCTGAATCCGGTAGCGCACATAGTCATGCCGCTTCTCTCCGAACATGGTCTGTGCCTGGATCTGATTTTCGATCTTATGCAGGTCCTCCGGATGCACCATGCCCCGGAAGGAGTTACCCGTGTATTCCCGGAATTCCTCCAGGGTTTCACAGCCATAGAGACGGATCACATTCTCCTCTGCAAAGAGGATCTCTTCCTTCTCGTTATTTTCATAAATGAAGAAGCCGCCCGGAAGTCCCGTGGGGATATGTCCTGCCAGATACTTCTTCAGCGAACTCTTCAGGTACTCATAACGCTGTCGCTTCTCTTCCTTCGCAAAATGTACCTCCCGGCTTTGCTCCGGATTCCCCTCGTAGCAGAGCACCTCGTCCCCGAACTGCTCGCTGGTGAGGTCAAAGAGCGCATCACCCACCACGTTGTAGCAGTGGAAGTTTCCGCCTTCCCGCTCGATCCCGTACACCTCACCGCCGAAGATATCCTGCACCAGGAACGCGGTGATGCTGCACTGTCCGAGGGTACGGTTCTCCTCGCTCCACTGGCTTCTCAACCGCGGTGCACAGGAGTATTCGCACCAGATATGATACAGCGCATCATAAAGATCCTGCGGTGTCTCGATTCCCGGATACTCCTCCGTGATCGCCGGAACCACCGCCTGCTGCCATCCGTAAAACCGATATGCCATAAGAAACCTCCTATCCCCTCCAAAAACTACGGGTTCACACACACACCGTCCGCGTCAAACCGGTACTCAACCTCGCCCGGAAGCATCACCGAACCGGAGGTCACCATGACGCCATCCTCTCCCAGATAGTACCATGCCTTGCCGGCCCGCTTCCAGCCGGTCTGCATAACACCCTCTTCATCGAAGCAGAACCATTTTCCGCCAAGGCACCGCCAGCCGGTCAGCATATAGCCCTCTTTGTTGAAGTAACGCCAGCCACCGTCGATCTTCTCCCAGCGGCTCACCGGATACCAGCCCAGACTGTCCTGGTACCACCAGCCGGTCTTGTCATGCTTCCAGCGTCCGTGTCCCTTGTACTTCTGGGTTCCGTTCTTTCCGAGCCAGTAGCCCTCACGCCACTCACTGACGGCCATGTAGCCTTCTTCATCGAAGTAGTACCAGGAGCCCTTCCACTTCAGCCATTCACTCTTTGCATAGGTTCCGTCCCCAAACTGAACCCACCAGCCCTTCTTATTGTGCTTCCAGGTAAGGGTATCCTCTCTTCTCACGATATCCCCGGGATATTCATCCACGGAAACCGCCGTGGAACGAAAGATGATCTCTTCCTCCTCCAGGGTTGCCGCACCGATGGCATAAAGATTCCCGCGGTAAGAAGCCGCCACGGACTCCCGCAGCTTGTCATCCGACAGTCTGCGCGGATATGCCGTAAATGTATAGGATCCGTCCTTCAGAAGAAAGGTATCCGAAAGGGTCTCTCCGTCCTTCACAAGCTTCGCCGACGGTCCTACCAGCATGACGCCGCAAGACACCGGAACCAATGTTCCCATACGGGCCAGAAGATTCCTCTCTCCCGTATTCTTTGAGGCTCCGACCATGGTCGGAAGCGCATCCGAAAGATCCGTATAGGTTCCGTCTTCGATCACGCCGAAGGTGGTATCATTTGCATTATATAGATAAAGCTTTCCTCCGTGGGCAGCCACACTCGGCCAGAGGATTACACCGGGGATCTCCGTCGGGACATCCCCTGCTCCTTCCTCCGGAGTATAGCTTACCACCTCACCTCCGCCCACTGCGTAGAGAGTTCCGTCGCAGTTTACGATGGTCTGTCCGAAGAGAAGGCCGGTATCAGAGCATTTCTTCCAAAGCGAGGTTGCGGGATCATAACAGTACACCCGCATGATCTTCTTATCATTCTGATAACCCACCTCACCGAAGGCATAATCCGCTGCACAGCCCATGACAAATAGCTTCCCGTCAGAGATGGCTCCCGAAGCATGTGCCAGGGGTTCCGGCAGCTCCGTTCCATCGGACCAGGTCTTCTTTTCGATATCGTAGATCCTGAGGTCTTTTATGAAGTGACTCTCCTCCACCATGGTCTTGGTCGGAAGGAAGTATAGACGGTCTCCCAGTCCCTGAAGGACACCGTATGCATTGTAGTCTCCCGGAGCCTCCATGCGGGAAAGATCCCCAAGCTCCGTATCATAGGGCAGCTTCTTCTCATAAACCGAAGCGCTGTTTTCAAAAACCTTATGGACGGACCCAAACTTCCCGTTCTCACTCTTTACCACCAGCCAGATCACACCGGACAGGTTTTCCATTCCCGAAAGCGTGACCTTATGATCCGACCAGGTGATGGGCTTTCCGGTTTTATCCTTGGTGGAATCATAGAGACTGAGGGCATTCACCCCCGTTGCGTGGGAAACCACCTTCAGCTGTCCCTTCTTCGATCCGAAGTACCGTCCCGTGATGGTCAGGGTTCCGTCGGAATACTCCGCGCCGGTCACAACCGGAGCCGGCTTCGCTGCAGCCCCTCCGAGGTCAAATACACCGCCGGTCCTGGAAACACTCTGCAGTGACGTATTGCTCCGAATCGAGGACTTTGCCTTCGATGCCAGCGCCTCCCCCGTAAGGGACGGGTTCTTTGAATTAAGATAAGCCACGCCGCCGGCCACCACCGGACAGGCCATGGATGTTCCGTTCAGATATCTGTAGGGCACCCGTTTCGTTCCCACACCCACGGAATCGATGTAAAGAAGCTCCGGTGATCCCGTGCAGGTAAGCTCAGCCACGATTTCCAGATCCGCCCGGTCCGTATCCTTATCCAGAGCGATTCCGGTGTTCCCCCAGGCGATCCCCGCACTGGAGGGACGGTTCATCAGCTTCTCCGCCTTCCGGAAGTCTCCGTCCTTCGTCTTAACATACAGCTTGATCTCCGTGGTAACGTCCGGAACATAGTAGGAGAAGCCGAAATAAAGCGGTCCTTCTCCCGCGGCCGAGACATCCCCGAAGCCGAAATGTACCAGCTTCCGTGTCTCATCCCCCAGCTTCCCGAGGTCCATGCAGCCTCCCATATTTCCGAAAAACTTCGGAGCCCCGTCTACCATCTGCTCTGCATCCGTATCCGCAACAGGTGCATATCCGCTCTCCGTCTTTACGGCTCTCCGGATCGTAACATCCTTTGCAGCCTCGCTCTCGAAGCCCTCATACCGAAGGTTCGCGCCCGGCACTGCATCCGCGATATAGGTGGAGCTGGAACGCATCACGGTGGAAAGCGCATTCACTCCGGGTGCAAAGAGGTCCACGGCCGACACTCCGAAATTGGAGAAGTTTGCCTTCTTATCCCGTTCATTGGTGGCACCGACGATGATCACATAGGGGTTATCCGCAAGAGTCGCGCACATATCCGAGATCACCCCGAGATCCTCATTGTCATTTCCCGCCGAGCAGACCGTCACCACGCCGTACTCGTCTCCGAGAGAACGGATTGCTGCATCCACAGCCAGACTGTACTGCGCCAGTCCGTAGGAATTGCTGGTAACCCGGATCGGAATCCCGTTCTCATTTGCCCGCTTTACGAAGGAAAATGCACGAAGGGCATTGACCAGAGAGGTCTTCCCGTCATCCGTCCCTACCTGGATCGATACGATCCTTACATTTGAAGCGATCCCGCTGGTACCATGACCGTCCCAGGATGCCCCGATGATCCCGGCACAGTGCGTTCCGTGGTCATCATCCGCATAATAAACCGGCACACCGTCAGCACTCTGCCAGCAGGAATTGTAACCGTATTCTCCGCAGCCGAGGGACTGTTGTTCCTCTTTTGAAAAGTGATAAAGCACCTTCCGGATATCCTCGTTGGTAGGATCAATACTCTTGTCGATCACCGCCACATATACCGGATCTCCATCCATGTTCGAACCGGTTCCGCCGAAGCCCGGCACATGAACGGACGATCCCTCCGCCGTGTTCTGCACACGATATGCGGTTTCATCCGTAAAGCTCCACTGCAGCCCGGACAGGTCCGCGATCTCACTCTCCTCTGCCACGCCGGAAAGATCTCCGATGGTTGTCACATCCTTTGACCCATCGGTCACAGCACTTGTCTCACCGATATAGTTCGGCTCCGCAAAAACCACCCGGGGATCCTCCGCCAGCAGGAGAAGAAGCTCCTCCGTGGTTTTTCCTTCCTCCCGGATCACCTCGATACTGATCTCCGGCTCTGCCTTCGAAGTCGTATCCGCAACGGGAAGATCCGCTGCCTCCATGGCATCCTCCACATGCTTTTCCTCTACGGCCAGGATCTCTTCGGTTTCTTCCAGAAGCTCTGCCGTCTCCTCAGGGAAATCCTCTGTTTCCTGCGACACGGTACCCTCGGAAGGGCCTCTTCTGATCCCTGCGATCACCACGCCCTCCTCATAGGCTCCGGCGGAAAGCAGGGACGGGATGGTCCTTACCCATGCGGCGGTCTCTTCCTCCGCAGCATAGACCCCATTCGGTGCAGTAAAACCTACACCACTAAAAAGCAGTAATCCGGATAGGATCGCTGCCATCTTCCTCTTAAATCTATATAAAAACATGTCATGTTCCCTCATTTCTATGATCAAACCGAAACAATCGGAATAATATTTAAAAAGAGTATCCAAATACCCACGGTGTATTATACACCGTTTTACGGGTGAAATAAATACTTTCCTGCTCCATTTACTATCTGTTATAATAGGGTTAATCCGAAAGAAACGGGGGTATCGGAATGAACGAACTGGATGAACGCTACAGCACGGCAGAGGACGCGATCTTTGAAGCCTTTTTTCTGCTGCTGAAGGAAAAACCGCTGGAAAAGATCACCGTGGCAGACGTGATCAAGAAGGCCGGCGTGGTACGCAGTACATTTTACAATCACTATGAGAATATCCCCGCACTGATGACCGCGGCCGAGGACCGGACCATCCATGATATCTTCTGTCTTATGGAAAGCTTCCATCCGAAGAACGATAAGGATATGTGCCACTCCTACTTCCTGGCCATCTGCAACTACACAAAGAAGAATCCCTTCCTTGCGCACCTGCTGCAGTCTCCGCGGGGTGATGCCTTCTTCGAGAAGGCCATCACCATGTTCCATAAATATGTTACCGACGTGACCCACACCACCATCCCCGAGGATGACGGACGGGTCCGGTTCTCCTACTTTATCGCAGGCTCCATCGGCGGAACCATCGGTGTTCTGCATAAATGGACAGCGGAGGCCTTTCGGACCCCCGCTGAAGATGTTGCCGATATTCTGTCCCGGATGTTCATGTCCGGCGTATTACCATACCTGTCAGTCTAATTCTGCATCTCCTCTGACGATCTTACCCGTTGCATTTCGATGGAACGGGTTTTTTCTTACTACCAGGGCAGTGATCTGACGATAGGTCGGCTGATTTCTGTTGTAATCGTCCAGCATCCCCTGTAATGCTGCCTTCACCTGTTCCTCCGAAAGACCCTTCGCACCGATCACATCCTGATCCGGATAGATCCGCGCCGTCAGACCGTTGTTCTCCCCTGTGACGATAATCTCACCCACCAGCGGTGCCAGAGCGATCTTCCCCTCGATCTCCTCGGGGGAAATGTTCTCGCCGTTGGACAGGATGATCAGATTCTTCACACGTCCGTTGATGAAGAGGAATCCGTCTTCATCGAGATACCCCTTGTCACCGGTATGGAGCCAGCCGCCACGGAGGGCCTCCGCCGTCTCCTCGGGCATCTTGTAGTAGCCCTTCATGGTACTGGTGCTCTTTACCAGGATCTCTCCGTTCTCGAAGCTGATCTCCACATTCTTCAGAGGACGTCCGATAGATCCAGCCTTATGATCCCCCGGCATGTTACTGCTGATGACCGGAGAGTTCTCGGACATGCCGTAGCCCTCCAGAACCGAGATGCCATAAGTCTCCAGCTTCCCGATATAGAAGGGATCCAGATGTGCACCGCCCGTGAAGATGATCCGGAGTCTTCCGCCGAATACCTGCTCTGCCAGCACATTTGCCGGGATGGACGGATCAGCCACCGAAAGACGCTTGTAGATGGTTTCGATCATCAGCGGAACCATCAGCATAACCTCCGGCTTGAAGATTCCCATATTCCGGATCATATGCATGAAGTTGTCGTTGATGCAGATCACGGAGCCAAGAGAGAAGCCCTTCAGCCAGTCCATCACAAGGCAGAAAGCATGATGCACGGGAAGTACGCTCATCAGCACGGTTCCGGGCTCGGTGGTGTAGGCAACATTTGCCACATTTTCCGCCAGATTGTTCTGCGTCAGCATAACGCCCTTGCTCTTGCCGGTGGTTCCTGAGGTGTAGATGATCGTCGCTATCTCATCCTTCCCTGAGGGTGTCACCGCTTCGCCGGCACCTCCTGCCTTCGCCTTCAGATCCGTTACGGTTTCCTCATCCTCCGCTGCCTCCTCCTGCAGGAGCCAGATCTTACGGACCTTCGGGCAGTTGGAACGGATCGCAGGGATCAGTGCCTTGGCCTTCGGGATCAGGAACAGTGCCTCTGCATCTGCCCGGTTCAGAAGCTCCAGAAGATCCTCTGCCGGAAGTCCCGCATCCAGCGGAACTGCCACATTGTCCCCGGTGGTGATGCCCAGATACGCTCCGATCCAGGTTACGGAGGCGGTTCCGATCAGAGCCACATGTGCTCCGTGGAAGCCCTCTGCCGCAAGGCCGCTGCGGATATTCTCCACATCCTTACCCAGCTCCTTATAGCTTCGCTCCTGAATCTCCTTCTTTACCAGCCAGCGTACTGCCGGAAGCTCTGCGTAATTCTCCAGTGCCGCGCTCCAGATCTCTCCAATCGTTCCCATGACTTACTCCTCCATCATCCGGTTCATCATCTCCAGGGCATCCCCGATGGTAAGAACCTGCAGAGCATTCTCCTGCTCCAGCTCAACATCAAATGTATCCTCCAGCTCCCCCAGGAAGGACATGAAATCCAGAGAGCTGAATCCCAGATCCTCACGGAACCGCATATCATCCGTCATATCTGCCGCTGCCACGTCCGTGTACTGTGCTACGATATTCTTAAACTTCATTACATTATCCATTCCCATGATATTCTCTCCTTTATTGAATGTATGTATACTTTGGTTTGTTCAGACACTTGCCATGATCTCGTTCAGTGTCAGTTCCGGATTCGAGATCCCCATGAAGAGGATCCGCA
>CACWHK010000009.1 GCA_902760755.1 uncultured Lachnospiraceae bacterium
TTTCCGATGTTCGCTTTGCTCCATCGGGTATCCCTCGCTCTGCTCGGGACCATGGGGCCCTCCCGCACTTCGTGCGGGCAATCCCATGGCTATTGTACCCTAAAATACCGTTTTATGCAATGACTGTCATGGATTATGGCTTCATTCCGAAGCTTTCCCAGTCGGAGATTTCGATTCCTGCCTCTTCGGCCAGTTCCCGCATCCTGCGAAGCAGATTCTTCCGACCCGAGGGAGAAAGCTCCACAATCCCGAGATCCCCCTTCAGCAGGATACAGTTCTTTTCCACGATACGGATATAGTAGGGATTCACATAGTCTGAACGCGAACACCGGATCATCCGGTCAGGGCCGAAGTGTTTCGCATCCTGTCGGATGGACCGGACATCCACTTCATATTTCTTCTCGGGAGTCACAACAAAGCCATACTCTCTGTGACTTTCCACACGAACCAGCTCCTCGCCCGTCACCACATACAGCTCCCGCCCTCTCCGAAAGCAATGAAGGTCTTCTTTTATACTGGATCTTTTCTTCTTGGAATTCTCAGCTTCGATCAGATGCTCCAGGTCTTCCTGAAAGAGGTCTTCGTTGAGCGGTTTCTCGTAACATGCAAAGGAATGCAGTCGATTATATCCGTGGAATCTCACATCCTCCATATCCATCAGCAGAAACATCCACGTATATCTATACTCCTGAAGGCTTCTCAACCTGTCCAGAAACTGAAGCTTCTCTCTTTTGATCTCTTCTCTTCCGTACAGCTCCAGATCAAAGATCATCAGATTCATATATTCCGTCATCACCACGGACCATGCTTCCTGAAGGGAACGGCAGATCCACACCCGTGCATCCCTGCTGCTTCTCCGGATAACCCCGAGAATAAACTGTAGATTTCGATCATTATCAATATAAACTAGTATATTCATATTAGGTCCCCCTTTCTAAAAAAATAAAATTTTTTACAATTTTATCATAGCAATTCAAAAGGGGGATTATAAGACTTACATAAAAAAATTTTTCAAGCCATACTAAAAGATTGGGGGTTCATTCCGGGCAGGGAAAAAGGCCTGCACATTGGCAGGCCTTTTTTCGATGATCAACCGTCGGATTCTCCCGGATCTCCCGGGTCTCCGGGATCCGGGATCACAGGACCGCCCGCAAAGGTGGCCTGTACGGTATGATTCTCCGTGATCATGGTAAATGTGTAAGAGGAAACTGCACCAACACTTACACCATCCACAATTACATCCTGGATGCTGTAACCGGCAAGAGGTGCGATATAAACCGTAAAGTCACCCTCCCGGTCCACATCCGCAGACGGGGTGATGGAACCTCCCGGTCCGGCGATGGTGGTAATGGTATTCGTTTCCGGAGCAGCCGGGTGAAGTACACACGGCGTTACAAGCGCATTCTGCTCATATTTGAAGTCTGCTCCTACCAGCTCCTTCTGTCCGTCCTCCTTTACGATCACCGCATACTTGTTCTTATTCGGGCAGGTATTCGTCGCAAGGGAGTGAGAATCCAGACAGATCTCTATGATCTCATGTCCGCCGCAACGGGCACTGGGAATGCTGTCAGCCGCACAGTAATCACTGTTGGTGGGACACTCCAGACCGGGCAGCTGGTTCGTGATGGTGCAAAGGGTAACATTCGTGATACCGTCCGGCTTCACCCAGTTGGCCTCCGTATCCTGGCCTTCCATCTCAGCGACCTGATCCATGATATCACGCCACATCTTCTGATGGACACTTACATTTCCGTTATCCACGTTGGAATCGCAGCCATACCAGATGGCGGCGGTATAGTACGGGGTCATTCCCGCAAACCACAGGTCGTAATCCTCGGATGTGGTACCGGTCTTACCTACGTTGAAGACACCGCTCTGCATCCGGGCATTCTTTCCGGTACCGCTGGTAACTACATCCCTCATACCCTGGATCAGCTGCCAGCAGGTGGTATCCTTCATGGTCCGGTGGGTCCGCTTCGGATCCTCGGCATTTGTATTATCGATCACCAGATTGCCGTCATGGTCATAGACCTTGGAATAGTAAACCGGCTTTCTGTAGATACCCAGGTTGGCAATGGATGCATAGGCTGCGGTAAGCTCCAGATTCGTAACACCGTAGGTGATACCACCCAGGGCCATGGACTGGTTGATATCGGAGAGCACGTCTCCGTTGTTGGTCGTTACATGATCCACGATGGTGGTAAAGCCGTCGTTGATCAGATAGTTGTAAGCCACCTCCGGTGTCAGCTCCGTCAGAGCCTTTACCGCAATGATGTTCATGGAATCACGGATCGCGATACGAAGACTGTTTACACCACGATAGGAGCCGTACCAGTTGTGCACCTCGATTCCGTTGCTGTACTTATACGGTGCATCATCAAAGCTGGTGGCCAGACATCCGCCGGTATCGATATATGGTCCGAAGGATGCCAGGATCTTAAATGTGGATCCGGGCTGCCGTTTTGCCATGGTGGCACGGTTGAAGCCCAGGTTGGCCTTCTTCTCTCCGCGTCCGCCGTAGATAGCCTTTACGTAACCGGTATGCTGATCCAGAATGGTGAAGGACACCTGGGGCTGCGGCGGGAAGCTGATCTGCTCGTCCAGGAAGCTGGCGCCCGTCTCCTCCATCATCATTTCCTTGTAAGTATCTGCCGCGGCACGAGCCTTACTCTCGTCCGGGAAGATGTTGTTATACTTGTAATTCTCAGTCAGAACACGGTTGTAGCTGACCAGCGTATTATGATCGTAGTTGTACTTGGTCTTCCCATCCGGATCAAGCAGCGTCAGCTGGTAGTCCAGTGCCACGGAATTCTTGGAGGAGAAATACTCCTCGTCGTTCAGGACACCGTCAACGATATTCTGGATCTTCTGATCCTGTACGGAATAGACACTGTAGCCGCCGGTGTAAAGCTCATCCCAGGCCTCTGCCGAGGTCATTCCGTAGATCTCCATGAAATCGTCCCGAAGCTGGAACATCATGGCATCCATGTAGTAGGTGTTGTAGCCGGACTTCTTCTGACGTTCGGTGGCCACACGCTGTACACGGTCATAGACATTATCATTCAGGGCTGCAACGTACTCTGCTTCGTTGATATAGCCCAGCTCCTTCATCTTGTAGAGCACGTTCTTCCGGCGCTCCGCGTTGTTCTCCGGATAAAGCACCGGATCATATCCGTAAGGGTTCTGGGTGGTGCCGGCGATCAGAGCCATCTCCGAAAGGGTCAGATCCCCGACGGATTTTCCGAAGTACCGGTTGGCTGCAGCTTCCACGCCGCTGACACCCTGTCCCAGGTAAATGGTGTTCAGATAATACTCCATGATCTGCTTCTTGGAGTATCGCTTCTCCAGCTCGATGGCCAGATACTGCTCCTGCACCTTACGGGTCAGCCGCTGCATGAAGGTCTTCTCATCCATACCGACGTTAAAGACGTGGTTCTTGATCAGCTGCTGTGTGATGGTGGATGCCCCCTGTGTTGCATCCCTGGTTGTAATAAGACGCACTGCCGCACGAAGGATACCCTTGGCATCGATTCCGTTATGCTGCCAGAAACGCTCATCCTCAATGGAAACAAATGCGTTCACCAGCTGCTCCGGAATCTCGTCATAGTACTTGTAGATACGGTTGGAGTTTACAGTGGAAAGAGTATCGATCTCCTTGCCGTTCTGGTCGTAAATGATGGTCTTAAAGCCCTTCGGCTTAATGCTGATGGAGTTGATATCCGGCGCGTTGTCCAGCATACCCTTCAGCATACCGAAGCCTGCACCTGCCATCACAAAGATCAGGAATACCACCGTGGCCAGCAGGAGCTTCACGCCGCTGATCAGAACACGGCGCTCGTTTCTCTGTCCCTTCGACACAAGTCTATTCTGTTTTCTCTGTAAGCTGTATCTGTTGAAGTTCAAATCTCCGCCTCCTGTAGGCCTTCTTACTTCTTCTTGTTTTCCTGGCCCTTATGCTGCTTGTCGGAGCCCTGTTTCTTCTTAGCCTCCGCCTTCTTCTCCGGCTGCTTCTCAGCCTTCTTTTCCGGCTGTTTCTCTGCCTTCTTCTCCGGCTGCTTCTCAGCCTTCTTATCCGATTGCTTATCCGCCTTCAGCTTCTTGGCCTTGGCAGCCTTTGCGGCCTTCTCGGCCTCCGCCTTGGCGGCCTTTGCAGCCTTCTCGGCTTCCGCCTTGGCAGCCTTTGCAGCCCGCTCTGCCTCCGCCAGCTCTGCAGCCTCCGCCTCAGCCTTCGCCGCAGCCTCTGCCGCAGCCTTTGCTGCCTCCGCAGCCTCCTCAGCCGCCTCGGTATCCTCAATCTTCTGCAGATCCTCCGGTGACATCACGGCACGGATCTCCTCCTCCGTCATGGGACGGGTCAGGGGCTCCACATACTGGGATGTGTAATAATGGTACATGGCCTTATACTCTTCACTGAAGCTGTCATTTGCATGGCCGTGCATCTCGTCGAAGTCACGGTTGTTGCTGACACGCTTGATGATGTGAAGTGCCACATTTGCACTATGGGATGAGATACGCTCGAAGCTGTTGATCAGGTCGAACAGATGCACACCGCCCTGGATGCTGCATTCGCCGCTCTGGAGACGGTCCACGTGGTGGGACTTGATCAGCTCCTTCAGCTTATCGATGGTTTCGGACAGAGGCTCCACACGAACCGCCAGTGCCTCGTCATCATTCTGGAAGGCCGTAAAGCAGGTGTCCATGGTATATTCCACGGCACTGATGATGGTATCCACCTCTCTATGTCCGTAGGGGGAGAAATGAATCCCCTGTTCATTCTTTTCCTTCGCCACATAGGCGATATTCATACAGTAATCCCCGATCCGTTCCAGATCACTGATGGAGTTCAGGATTTCCGATACCACCAGCTTATCATCCACGGTCAGACGCCGCTGGTCGATCCGGACGATATAGGAGGACAGGGCCGTTTCGCACTGGTCCAGGAAGTCCTCGTTCTCCTCCATCTCCGGGAACCGGTCGGCATCATAATGATAGATCATGCTGGTAGCCGTTTTGTAGTTCACCTGAATGGCTTCCGTCATCTTCCGGATCAGCTCCTTGCACTGCTCCAGAGCGATGGTCGGGGTGTTGAGAAGCATGTCATCCAGCTTTGCAAGCTCCTTGGTCTGCTCGCTCTGCTCTTCCTTTCCTCCGCCCAGACGATCGCAGATCTTTGCCATCCGGTCCGTACCGATCAGAAGGATGATGCTGGTGCCCAGGTTAAAGAGAAGATGCACCGTCGCGATGCTGCCTCGGTTCACGGTATTCGACATCCAGTCGAGACCGAAGATCCAGTGCAGGCTGTAGATCAGTACCATGAAGAAGACCGCTCCGAAGATATTGAAGAGCAGGTAGCTCCAGAATACCTTCTTTGCCTTCTTATCCGAACCCATCATACCGATGACGATGGGCATACATTTTCCGAGGTTGATTCCGATCACGATAGGGATCGTAACTGCATAGGTGATGGTTCCGGTGGCGGAAAGCGCCTGCAGGATACCGACTGCCGCATTCGAGCTCTGGATCACGGCGGTCACCCCAAGTCCGATGGCCAGACCCAGCAGCGGATTCTCAAAGGATGTGAAGAGAGACTGGAACTTGGCGTTCTCCCTGAGAGGTTCGAACACCTCCTCCATCAGGGTCATACCGTAGAACAGCATGCCCAGACCAACCAGAATTCCGGCGGATTCCTTCAGGGTCTTCTTCTTTGCAAAAAGACGGATAAATGCGCCGATGCCCACCAGCATGGGGGCAAAGGATGAGGGCTTCAGAAGCTGCAGCCACAGGGTATCGGACCCCAGATCTCCCAGTCGGAGGATCTGTGCCGTTGCCGTACTACCCACATTCGAACCGAATACCACGGGAAGGGCCTGTGCCAGCTTCATGATCCCGGCATTTACGAAGCCGCTGACCATGATGGTCACGGCTGCCGAGCTCTGTATGATCGCGGTAACGGAAGTCCCGAAGAACCAGCCTTTGATCCTTCCGCTCCATTTACTTCTTCCTGTTGTAAGCCGTCCGAGAACTCGTTCCATCCCCGAGCCGGCAACCTTCTCCAGCGACGAGCTCATAAAGCTCATGCCGAACAGGAAAAGTCCGACACCGCCGAATAATTGTAATACACTGATCACGTCCATCGTATAGTCTCCCAGGTAGTCCCTGCTCCGCGTCAGGGATGATCTTTTCTTCATCCTTGCTTTTGCGCATACACGGTAATTATACAAAAACGGGAGACACTTTGCAACAAAAACGAAAGTGTCTCCCATGATTCTCTTATCTTTTCCGAAAACCCTTAATATCTGCAGGGAAGCTGCACCGTAACCGAGGCTCCCGGAGCCAGCTGCTTCACCCGGGTAAAGGCCGAAAGACGGCTTCCGGGCTCCGGACGGTCCTCAAACAGGGCATATCCGCCATCCGGCTTCTTATAGACCTCTACCACGAAGTCCGAGGTGGTTTCTCCCGTATTCTCCACGCATACCGAAACAACCGCCGTCACCGGGCCGTCATCCCAGGTACCGAGGGGCACCTCCCTTTCCTCCGGGGCAGGCAGCTGCTCCAGGATCCGTGCCGAAAATGTGGTATAGGATAGTCCGTAGCCGAACCGGAACAACGGTTCCTCCTCCAGATAGAGGTAGGTGGTTTTATGGGTCTTGATATCATACTCCGTGATGGCCGGCAGCTGATCATCGCTTTGGTACCAGGTCTGGCAGAGACGTCCCGCCGGGCTGACCCTTCCGAACAAAACATCCGCAAGACTGTTACCATACTCCTCGCTTCCCGTTGCCATCCAGAGAATGGAACGAACCTTCGGGTCTAAGGCCTCCTCCACGATCGCGATGGGGGAATTCGTATGCAGCACCAGAATAATACGATCCACCTCCTCAGCTTCCCGGAGCATCTGGAGCATAACCCTCTGGAACGGCGGCAGCTGAAGGGTGGTACGGTCCCGCTCTTCCTTGCCGTTTACAATGGGATGAAGACCAAAGGCTGCAACGACCGTACAAGGCTTCCGGGAATCCGGCCTCTTCTTTTCTGCATCGGACAGTTCTCCCTTTTCTCCCAGCGCCAGAGCCAGCAGATCCTCCGAGGTTTTCACGGTTTCAAACCGCATGGGTACTCCGCCGTCATGATTGAAGATTCCACAGATCCTGTCATCCTCCCAGAAGTCCAGTACATCCTCTTCGGTAAAATGGATCGCATTTCCGGAGCCATCATAGAACTGGAAGGCTTCCAGCGCGAACCAGGAGAATGCATCCTCCGCGGTGGCAAACAGCACCGGATACCCCTTCTCCTCGGAATTGATGATCCTTTGCTCCGGGCTGTGGGTGGTCAGAACCTTTCCGGTGGATGTGGCACGGATCGTGATGCGGGAATCATCCCAGAGCATGATCCGGAACACCTCCGCATCCTCCGGATTGACGGGGATCACCTTCCCGTTCTCCAGACCCGCATACCGGGTCTCTCCCAGTCGGATCAGCACATAGGGACACAGGGACTCACAGACACTGACCGAATCCCCAAGACCCTCCCGGAGGGTCACCTGATGGCTGGTGATGCCGCTGTACCAGTCCATGGGGCAGCGGTCTGCAAACGGTCCCATCAGCAAAACCTTCTCACTCGGAAGAAGCGGAAGGACACTTCCTTCATTCTTCAGCAGCACGGCTGCTTCCGCGGATGCACGCCGGCTGAGGGCACGGCCCTCTGCGGAATCCACTCCGGATCCGTTATAACTGCTCTTCGGGAAAGAATCTAAGGAATCCTCGGAAAGCATCCCGAGAAGGGAGCTTACCGTCAATCGGTTCAGTGCAACCCGGTCCAGCTCCTCCTCCGTCAGCATTCCCTTCTCCAGCGCCTCCTCCAGCCCTGCACGGATCACTCTCCGGTCCTCGGCGAAGGAATCCATCCCGGCGTGGATTGCCCGGACAAGGGCCTCTGCTATGGAGGATGCTTCCTTCTGCAGGGAAACCGAGAGACTTATTACGCCGCCGTCTCCCGTCACATAGGGAAGCCCGCGGCTCTTAAGCCGGGTATTGATCTCCGGATTGAAGGTATTCGGAGTCCCGTTCACATAGTTGTAGGAGGACATCACCCCCAGAGGCTCCGCATAATCGATCACCTCTTCAAATACATGGATATAATAGGAGTCCTTCAGGCTCTCCGGCATCCGGCTGTCGGAAAGACTTCGGTCATTCTCCACATTGTTTGCATAGAAATGCTTCAGCGTTGCGCCGCAGCGGATATAGGTCGGATCCTCTCCGGCCATGCCCCGGACATACTCTCCTGCGATCCTGGAGGTAAGATGGGGGTCCTCTCCGTAGGCCTCTTCATTCCGGCCCCATCTCGGGTCACGCTCCATATCGATGGTGGGCGCAAACATGCAGATGCCATCATTGGTCCCTTCGTTGTAAAGACTTCTGGCTTCCGTTCCCACCAGGTCTCCCACCTCACGCATCAGCTCCTTATCCCAGGTTGCCGCAAAGCCCACCGGGTTCTGGAAAATGGTGGTATATACCGGTTCTCCCAGATCAAAGCTCTGGTCATGTCTTGCCTGAACCCCATGGGCAGCCTCGCTCCAGCCCTCCATGGCCGGAAGTCCCGCTGCCAGGCGTTCTTCCTTTGAGCCACTGATGATCAGCAGCTTCTGTTCCAAACTAAGCTTCTGAAGGAACAGCTCCGCCGCCTTCCTGTGATACTCCCGATCTCTTTTCATATGGAACATCCCTTTCTTTCAGAATACGGCAGGGCGGTCACACCGAAGCGTGCTACACGTCCTGCCGTATTCATGATAAGCCAAACCCTGATACTCTTATTATTGATTCTTAACTTTTTTTATAAATCCGTAACCTTAGTTCGCCTTCTCCAGACGTACATTTCGGATATGCACGGTTGCAGTGCTTCCCTGCTTTCCGAGGTCATATTCGAGACGTCCGTTATCATCACTGTCTTCCTTCATCTCAAAGTCAAAGGAGTAGGTCTTCCAGTCCTTGCCAAGGTCCATGGAGGTATCCTCCAGATACCGCTTATACTCCACATTCGGTCCGGTGATGGCAACGATCATCTTTCTTGCATCCTCTGCATACGCATCAAAGGAAAGCTTATACTTCTGTCCCTTCTCCATGGGAAGCCCGCCCTGTACCAGCTGGATGCTGTAGGTCTCCGTTCCCTCGTTGGTGGTGGTGATGATCATCTCCCCATCCTTGATCTCTGCGGCACCCACACCCTTATTCAGGCTCTGGTATACCCAGTCCTGATCATCATTCAGGTTCTCAGGTGCAGCGAAATCACCGTTGTTGATATAGTTTCCGGAGGCGTCCGGATCCTTCATGTGCATCTCCTTCGCCGGCTTTTCCACATTTTCGTCATAGGAATCCTTCTGGTAGACACGCACATAGTCCACGTACATATTCGTATTCTCGTCAAATGTAAGGTCCGGATCCGGGTCTCCCGGCCAGTCACCGCCCACTGCCACATTCAGGATCACATGGAAGTCCTGATCAAAGGGCGCGGGGTACGGCTTCTCTTCTCCGTTGGATGCAGTGAACCAGTCACTGGTCTCATAGAAGGCCTTGCCGTCCACATACCAGCGGATCAGGCCTGGCTCCCACTCCAGTGCAAAGACATGATACTCCTCGGAGTAATTGCTGCCGTCTGCCACGGAGCCCTGCCGCTGCCCGTGAGGATCTCCGAAATGAATGGAGCCATACTCCCGGGACGGATCATTTGTCACAACCTCCATGATATCGATCTCTCCGCAGCGCGGCCAGGAGCCGTAAAGAGAGGTCTGGGTCGGAAGCATCCAGAAGGCAGGAAGGAAGCCCTTCCCGGTGGGTACCTTGATCTTTGCTTCGATCAGTCCGTACTTGAAGTCATGCTTCCGTGAGGTATTCACACGGCCGGAGGTATAGGTGATCTTTCCGTCGTCGGAAACCTCCTTCTTCGGCCGGATCACAAGCTCTCCGTTCTGCACGTAAGCATATTCCTCCGTATTCACATAGGCCTGCAGCTCATGATTGACCCAGCCGGCCTTATGCGCCTCGTAGTTCCAGTCATCTGCGGAAAGCTTCTTCTCCGGCTGGTCGAAATTCTCCTCCCAGACCAGATGGTACGCCGCACTGTCCGGATACTGAACATATTCATCCGGCTCCTCCGGCTTGTAGGCCTCCGTTGCCTCCTCGGTTACCGCTTCCGTCTGCACCTCGGTCTTTGCCTCGGTGGATGCCGCGGTGGTGGCAGTGGTCGCTGCTTCGGTTGCCGCCGCAGTGGTAGTCTCGGAATTGCTTCCGCAGCCTGCCAGCAGTGTCATGGACATTGCAGCCGCAAGTGCTGCACATACGATCTTCTTTCTCATGCTTCTTTCCTCTTCTAACCTTCCGGTATTAATCCTTCTTTTTCTCATCCAGCTTCTTTTCGATAGCCGAGGTGATGATCTTCAGCGCCTTGATCCGCGCATACTTCTTGTCATTGGATTCCAGTACGTACCAGGGTGCATACCGGGTGTTTGTCTTCTGCAGCATCTCATCCACGGCCTCCTCATAGAGATCCCACTTCTCCCGGTTTCTCCAGTCCTCCTCCGTGATCTTCCACTGCTTCTCCGGTGTATTCTGACGCTCCGTAAACCGTGCCAGCTGCGTATCCTTATCGATCTGTACCCAGAACTTGATCACAACCGCATTCCAGTCCGCCAGCTCCTTCTCAAACTCATTGATCTCATTGTAGGCCCGCTGCCAGTCATTCTCGCTGCAGAAGCCCTCCAGCCGCTCCACCATGACACGTCCGTACCAGGTCCGGTCAAAGATGGCAATATGTCCGTCCTTCGGCAGACGGTTCCAGAATCTCCAGAGATAATGCCGCGCCTTCTCTGCCGGCTCGGGACTTGCGATGGGATGAACCTCGTATCCCCGGGGATCCAGAGCTGCGGCAACCCTCTTGATATTTCCGCCCTTTCCGGCTGCATCCCAGCCCTCGTAGGCGATGATCACCGGGATCTTCTTTAGGTACAGCTCATTATGCAGCTTGCAGAGCTTTCTTTGCAGCTGATCCAGCTCCTTCTTGTACTCCTCCTCCGAAACAGCCTTGTCCAGTGCAATCTCGGAAAGCTTCGGGATGCTCTTCATGGGAAATACATTCTGAAGCATGGGGGGCTTTTGCTTTGCTTCCATATTCGTGAGCGCCGTGTCAATGGAGGCCACCAGGATCTCCGTCATCTGGAGCTCAGACCATTTCTTGCTGGAGGCATCGATAAAATACCAGGGAGCCACAAACTGATTGGTGGTCTCCAGATATTCATCATAAACATCCAGGCAGGTCTTATAGTGCTTATTCTGCCACTTATCCGCCTCGGACACGCGCCACTTCGTAACCTTGCTCTTCTCCAGCTCCTCCAGCCGGTGCCGCTGCACCTTCTCATCGATATGGAAGAAGAACTTCACCACCAGATAGCCGTTATCATTCAGCTGACGCTCAAACCGCTTGATGCTGGTCAGGTGCTCACGGTACTTCTCCGCACTGACCCGTCCCTGCAGGTAGTTGGCAGTCACCTCACCCATCCAGCTTCCGTCAAAGAAGGAAAACTGTCCCTGCTTCGGGATCCTTACAAAATACCGGTACAGGAAGGGACGTCTTGTCTCATCCTCCGTCGGTTTCGAAAGGGTCTCACATTTAAAGAACCGGGGATCCATTCCCTTGATCACACGGCCCAGCACGCTGCCCTTTCCTGCAGCACCCCAGCCGTCCATTACCACCAGAACCGGAAGGCCCTTCTCCTTAATGGCCGTCTGACGCACCGCCAGTGCAGCACGCGCCTTCTCCAGCCGCTCCGTGATCTCCTCTACCGATGGTATCTCCTCTTTTACCCATTCTTTCAGCATACATAACCTCCTCTAAACGAACCCCATACATAATTCTAATCGTCTCTCCCTAACCAAACAGGGAGATCACGCCATATACGATGCCTGACATAACCCAGGCGATCATGCACTGAAGACCTGCCATTCCGATGGCCCATTTCTTTCCCAGCTCCCGCTTTACGGACGCGATGGCCGCAACGCAGGGTGTGTAAAGAAGACAGAAAACCAGGAAGGAAATCCCCGCTGCCGGTGATAAAACGGCTGCAAAGGTCGTACCCACCAGCAGAACCTGAAGTGTAGATACCACGCTCTCCTTTGCCAGGAAGCCGGTGATCAGCGCAGTCACGATCCGCCAGTCCCCGAAGCCGAGAGGCTTAAAGACCGGTGCGATCCAGCCGGAAATGACGGACAGGATGCTGTGATCCGTTCCCGACATCTGCAGGCTGAAGTCAAAGGTCTTCAGGAACCAGATCACGATCGTTGCAATAAAGATTACCGTAAATGCCCGGACCAGGAAGTCCTTTGCCTTCTCCCAGATGAGATGCAGGACATTGGAGATCCCAGGCAGACGGTAGTTCGGAAGCTCCATAACAAACGGTACTGCCTCCCCGCGGAACACGGTCTTCTTGGAGATCATGGCCATAAGGATTCCGGTCAGGATTCCGAAGCAGTAAATCCCCGTGATGATCAGTCCGCCCTTTCCCGGGAAGAGGGAGGAAACGATAAAGCCGTAAATGGGCAGCTTCGCCGTACAACTCATGAAGGGGATCAGCAGGATGGTCAGCTTCCTGTCCCGCTTGGAGGGAAGGGTCCGGCTGGCCATGATGCCGGGAACGGAACATCCGAACCCGATCAGCATGGGAACAATACTCCGTCCCGAAAGACCCATCTTTCGAAGGGGCTTATCCGTAACAAATGCCACTCTGGCCATGTAGCCCGAATCCTCCAGAAGTGACAGGAAACAAAAGAGTGTCAGGATGATCGGAAGGAAGGAAAGCACGGTTCCGACCCCCGGAAGGATACCCTCTGTCACCAGGGAATGGATCACTTCATTCACCCCCCGGGACGTGAGAAGCTCATCCAACTTCCCCGTCACATAATCGATGCCCTGCTCCATCAGTCCCTGGAGCCAGGCGCCGATCACATTAAAGGTCAGGAAGAAGATCAGCGCCATGATGCCGATAAAGGCCGGGATTGCCGTAAAGCGTCCGGTGAGGATCCGGTCGATCTTCTCACTCCGCTCCCGTTCCCTGCTCTGCACGGGCTTTACCACTGCTTCCCGTACCACCTTCTCGATAAAGGAGAACCGCATGTCCGCAATGGCTGCCGCACGGTCCAGTCCCCGCTCCTCCTCCATCTGAAGGATGATATGCTCGCACATTTCCTCCTCATTGGCGGAAAGCTGCAGCGCACGGAAGACTCTCTGATCTCCCTCGATCACCTTATTGGCCGCAAACCGGACCGGAAGCCCGGCACGCTCCGCATGGTCCTGGATGAGATGCATGATGGCATGAAGACACCGGTGCACGGCGCCTCCGTGATCCTCCCCGGAGCAGAAATCCTTTATGCCGGGACTTTCCTGATATTTTGCAACGTGGATGGCATGCTCCACCAGCTCATCCACGCCTTCATTCTTAACCGCGGAGATGGGAACCACGGGGATTCCCAGCATCTCCTCCATGACATTGATCCGGATGGAACCGCCGTTTCCCCGAAGCTCATCCATCATATTGACGGCCAGAACAATGGGCACATCCAGCTCAATCAGCTGCATGGTAAGATACAGATTCCGCTCGATATTGGTGGCGTCAACGATATTGATGATCCCCTTCGGCTTCTCCCGAAGGATATACTGTCTGGAAATGATCTCCTCACTGGTGTAGGGCGACAGGGAATAGATGCCCGGAAGATCCACCACCTCGGTATCCGGGAGATTCTTGATGGCTCCGCTCTTCCGGCTCACCGTAACGCCGGGGAAGTTTCCCACATGCTGGTTCGATCCTGTCAGCTGATTGAAAAGCGTTGTCTTTCCGCAGTTCTGATTCCCGGCCAGGGCAAAGGTAAGCACCGTTCCTTCGGGAAGCGGTTCCTCCCTGGACGCATCATGGAAGATACCGTCCTCGCCGTATCCGGGGTGATGCACATGCCAGGAGCCCTTCTTTATCTTGTCACGTTTTTCCGCGGTCCGCTCCTGCTCTGTCAGAATTCCGGTGGTTCCGGAGGTCTCCCGGATGGAGCTTTCCTGTATCTCGATCTTCTCTGCATCCGCCACCCGCAGCGTCAGCTCGTATCCGTGGAGCATAAACTCCATGGGGTCTCTCATGGGTGCGTACTTAACAAGTGCGATCTCCGCTCCCGGGATCACTCCCATATCCAGAAAATGCTGCCGCAGGGCTCCTTCGCCTCCCACGGACAGGATCCTTGCCGTATGCCCGATTTTCAGTTCCTTCAGTGTCATATCCGTCCTCCGTGGAGCTTGCCGCTTCAGGCAGGTTCCGGGCTCCTCCCGGCGGGAAGAGCCTTAGCTTCATTGTACATCAAAACGCAGGAATATGCTATGTTTTATTGCATTTCCCATGGGATTGTCTTATTATGAAATGTGTATTTTATTCGCTATTCAGAAAGGAACGTAAAGTCACATGGTACGTCTGGAACATGTCGGGAAAAGATACGGAAGCAAATATGCCCTTCAGGACATAAACTTCCGATTCCTGCCCGGCCATATCTACGCCCTGCTCGGGCCCAACGGCAGTGGTAAGTCCACGCTGATGAAGTCCATCGCCGGACTGGTGAAGCCTACAGAGGGAACCATCTATTTCGAAGATCAGCCCTTACATTTTTCACACAAGGCCCGGATTGCCTATATGCCGACGGAGCCTTACTTCTACAACTATATGACCGGTCAGCAGGCTGCGAAGTATTATCAGGAGTTCTTCGATGACTTCAACATGGATAAATTCCACTGGACCATGCAGCAGATGCAGCTGAACCCGGGTCAGAAGCTCCGCACCTTTTCCACCGGTATGATGGCCAAGTTCAAGGTGGCACTGAACGTGTCCCGGAATCCCAGGGTACTCATGCTGGATGAACCTCTGAACGGGATCGATATGCTGGCCCGGGAGGAAGTAACCGGAAGCATCATGACAGGGATCGACCGCAGTGCTGCCGTTATCGTCTCCAGCCACCTGATCGAGGATCTGGAACGGATTGCAGACTACGTACTTTTCATCAAGGACGGACATCTTGTGGTCTCCGGCTTTATTGCCAACTTCCGTGAGCAGTACGGAAAAACCATGTCCGATATGTATCGGGAGATCTACGGTTTCCAGGGCTTCCAGCCCTATCCGGGAACCACTCCCTTCGGGATGCAGCCGGGCTTCGACATGCCCCGGCAGGGCTACGGTGCTCCTCAGCAGGGTTACGGTGCTCCGCAGCAGGGGTACGGTGCTCCTCGGCAGGGTTACGGTGCTCCGCAGCAGGGGTACGGTGCTCCGCAGCAGGGGTACGGACAGCAGGGCTATGGCGCTCCCCAGCAGGGGTATGGTGCTCCGCAGCAGAGTTACGTTGCTCCCCAGCAGGGGTATGGTGCTCCGCAACAGAGCTACGGACAGCCGGATTACACTGCTCCCCCTTCCGAACCCACATATCCGGAGGACTACCCGCCCTACGGCGGACAGCATAACGAAGGAGGGCAGCCGTAATGTTAAAAATGATCAAATATGACTTCATCCGGAACCGGCTTACGATCATCATTCTCTTCAGCGTCCTCGGTGCATCCGAGCTGCTCTTCCTGCTTGGGATTGCAGGACTAACGGTTTCCTTTACAACCCTCGGTATCCTCGGCCTTTTCTTCGGTGCAGCCATCATTTACTTCACCATCTGGCTGCTGGGACTCATCAGCTACAGCCGGGACCTGCATGAAAAGTGCGGATACATGACCTTTCTGGTTCCTGTATCCCCCTATAAGATCATATTCTCCAAGCTGATCGCCGGCTTCCTGGAGCTGCTGCTCACAGGTGCCGTGCTGACACTGCTGGCTGTCCTGGATATGCATCTGGTCAACAGCCGATTCGGTCAGCAGCTGAGCATCATCAACTCCCTGGCACGCACCCTGAACACCTCCGTGGATCAGGTATGGTACCGGATCGTTGCCTACTTCGTGGCCTGGTGCTTTAACGTCCTGGTGCTGTATGCCTTTGCATACCTTGCCACCTCGATCTCCGCGCTGATCTCCCGGACCACTGGAGGACAGCGGGCCCTCAGTGTGGTATTCATGATCCTGATCCTGATTGTTTATTCCGTGATCATCGATAAGATGCCCACCATCAGGACCGGCTCCGTAACCACATTTTTCGCAGCGATCACACAGCGTTTGCCGCAGATCCTGCTGAACATTGCCCTGACCACTGCCTGTGCCGTGGGAAGCGGATATCTGATGGATAAGAAGATCAGTTTGTAAACAAAAACGAGAGACAGGGGACGGTTCTGTGTCTCCCTCAAAAGGGAGACACAGAACCGTCCCCTGTCTCGCACAGAACCGTCCCCTGTCTCGCAAAACCGTTCTATTTTTGTATTTACATTTTTTTCTGCAGGGTAAGAATATTCTGCTTATCCTTATACTCGTAGAGCATATTATCCATGCTCTTCTTTACCATAAAGATTCCGAGGCCGCCGATCTGCCGCTCCTCCGCGGAAAGGGTAACATCCGGATCCGGCTTGGCCAGCGGATCATAGGGAACACCGCTGTCAATGAAGGTGACCTGCACCATCCGCGGTTCTCCGGTGATCTCGATCCGGATCCTGGCCTGCCCTACTCCGGGAGCATACGCATAATTAGCGATGTTTACAAAGATTTCCTCCACCGCGACATCCATCTGCATCTGCACCTTCATCGAGCACTCGTTTTCTTCCAGAAAGCCGTCCACAAATGCAAGCACCTGATTCAGATTATCCAGTTTTGCCTCAATTTCAAGCTCCTTCATTCGTCCACTCCTCAAAACCGGGAATCATACTTCACTAATCACATTCTATCATAAAACCGCAGGAAAAAAAACACTTTCTTTCATACAGCCGTATTACGTAAAAAAACCGGGTCTGCCTGAAAGGGGCAAACCCGGTTCTGATGTTCATTTTAAAATGATTAGCAAACGCCCTGAGCGATCATGGCATCAACAACCTTCTTGAAGCCGGCGATGTTAGCACCTGCCACATAGTTGCCTTCCATACCATACTCCTTAGCTGCGTCATCGATGTTGTGATAGATACCAACCATGATGCTCTTAAGCTTGGAGTCAACCTCCTCGAAGCTCCAGGAAAGTCTCTCGGAGTTCTGGCTCATCTCAAGTGCGGAGGTAGCAACACCACCTGCATTTGCAGCCTTACCGCCAACGAACGGTACATTGTTTGCCTGGAAGTACTCTGTTGCCTCGATGGTTGTAGGCATGTTAGCACCCTCTGCTACGTACTGAACGCCGTTAGCAACCAGCATCTTAGCATCCTCGATATCCAGCTCGTTCTGTGTAGCGCACGGAAGAGCGATATCTACCTTGTACTGCCATACGCCATGCTCGCCGTTCTTCTTCTCGAAGTACTGAGCTGTGGACTTAGCTGCAGCATACTCGGTAAGACGTGCACGCTTAACTTCCTTAACTTCCTTCAGAAGGTCAACGTCGATACCGTTCTCATCATAGATCCAGCCTGTGGAATCGGAGCAGGTAACAACCTTAGCGCCCAACTGCTGAGCCTTCTGGATTGCATAGATTGCAACGTTACCGGAGCCGGAAACTGCAACGGTCTTACCCTCCATCTTGTCGCCATGGCACTTAACCATCTCCTCTGTGAGGTAAAGCAGACCATAACCTGTTGCCTCTGTACGAGCCAGAGATCCACCGTAGGTGAGACCCTTACCGGTAAGAACGCCCTCATACAGGCCCTTGATTCTCTTGTACTGACCGAACATGAAACCGATCTCACGAGCGCCGGTTCCGATATCACCTGCCGGAACATCCTGATCAGCACCGATATACTTGGACAGCTCTGTCATAAAGCTCTGGCAGAACTTCATGATCTCGTTGTCGGACTTACCCTTCGGATCGAAGTCGGAACCACCCTTACCACCGCCGATAGGCAGAGTTGTAAGAGAGTTCTTGAAGATCTGCTCGAAACCAAGGAACTTGATGATACCAAGGTTTACGGACGGATGGAGACGAAGACCTCCCTTGTAGGGTCCGATCGCATTGTTGAACTGTACACGGAAACCACGGTTAACCTGTACATTTCCGTTATCATCTACCCACGGTACACGGAACATGATCTGACGATCCGGTTCAGTGATACGCTCCAGGATAGCAAGCTTACGATACTTCTCCTCATCCTGATCAATTACAGGGCGAAGGGAATTCAGAACCTCTGTTACTGCCTGGATAAACTCCGGCTGATCCTTGTCTCTCTTCTGGACGAGCTCCAGAACCTCATCAACATACGACATAGCTGTTTCTCCTTTACATATGATATTTCTCCGCAGAAATTATCGTCTTATTTCTGCAAAACTGGAAAAATTATACATGATAATCTTCCTTCTGTAAATAAGAAAATTAAGTTTTTTATCTGTTTTTTTACATTTTTTAGTCCAATTTGGATTTTTCTTAATATTTGAAAGCAAAATGGTGCTGACCAGCCTTTTTTCCGGCTGATCGGCACCATTTCACGCCAAAATACTTAATTTTGTTAAACGAAAGAATCTACTCCTTTGCCCAGTCGAAGGAACGCTCCACGGCTCTTTTCCAGCCCTCCAGCTTCCTCTGCCTCTCTTCCTCCGAGATCTTCGGCTTAAAGATCCTGTCGATATCCGCATTTACCTTGATCTCGTTCTTATCCTTCCAGTAACCTGTGGCCAGCCCCGCAAAGTAAGCTGCCCCGAGGGCAGTGGTCTCCACGCAGACCGGACGGACCACGGTGGTCCCAATCAGATCCGCCTGCGCCTGCATCAGGAAGTTGTTCGCGGATGCGCCTCCATCCACCCGCAGGTTCGAAAGGACGATCCCGGAATCCGCTTCCATGGCGGAAAGCACATCACTGGTGGAATACGCCAGCGATTCCAGAGTGGCCCGGATGATATGATACTTGTTCACCCCCCGGGTTATGCCTACAATGGTTCCCCGGGCATACTGATTCCAGTACGGAGCACCCAGTCCCGTAAATGCCGGTACCACATAGCAGCCATTGGTGTCCGGCACCTTCTTCGCCATATATTCCGAATCCTCCGCCGAGTCGATGAGGCGCATCTCATCCCGAAGCCACTGAATGGAAGCCCCGGCGATAAAGACGGAGCCCTCCAGAGCATACTTCACCTTGCCGTCGATACCCCAGGCTATGGTGGTCACCAGTCCGTTCTTCGAGAATACCGGTCGGTTTCCCGTATTCATCAGAAGGAAGCAGCCGGTTCCGTAGGTATTCTTCGCATCTCCCTCATTGAAGCAGGTCTGTCCGAAGAGGGCTGCCTGCTGATCTCCGGCGATACCGGCGATGGGGATCGGACTTCCCGAATAGCCTGCATCTGTCTCCCCGTAGATCTCACTGGAGGGGCGAACCTCCGGGAGCATGCAGGCCGGGATCTCCAGCTTTGCAAGGATCTCCTCATCCCAGCAAAGCTTCGTGATATTATACATCATGGTCCGGGATGCATTGGAATAATCCGTCACATGAACTCTTCCCCGGGTCAGCTTCCAGATCAGCCAGGTATCCACGGTTCCGAAAAGCAGCTCACCTCTCCCGGCTCTTTCCCGTGCACCTTCCACATTCTCCAGTATCCAGCGAAGCTTCGTCGCCGAGAAGTACGCATCGATCACAAGACCGGTCCGCTCCCGGAAGAAATCCGTCAATCCCTCTTCCTTCAGGGAATCGCAGTACTTCGAGGTTCGCCGGCACTGCCAGACGATGGCGTTACAGACCGGTTCCCCGGTATTTTTATCCCAGACTATGGTAGTCTCACGCTGATTGGCGATACCGATCCCGGAAATATCCTCCGCCGTAAGGCCGGCCTTCATCACTGCCTCCACGGCCACGCCCAGCATGGTGGACCAGATCTCATTTGCATCATGCTCCACCCAGCCCGGTTGTGGAAAGATCTGGGTAAACTCCTTTTGTGCAACGGATATGATCTGTCCCCGTTTATCAAAAATGATCGCGCGGTTACTTGTGGTCCCCGCGTCCAAAGCCATCACATATTTGCTCATAAGCCTTCCTTCTCCTTATGTCGATAGTTGCCGTACCCCATGGCAGGAAAAATGCTCCGACCACAGCATAAGTATATCAAAGATTCCCTTTTTTCGGTAGTCTTTACTTGCAACGTTGTTTGCAAAATGGTATACTCAAACCCTATCCGAATCCACCCGCCCCAAGCGGGATTTCGGCCATTTTATCAATAACAGGAGAAAATCAAATGAAAGCCAGTATCATTATGGGATCCACCAGCGATCTCGCAAAGGTTGAACCGGCCATCGAGCTTCTGAAGAGCTTCAATGTAGAGGTTTCGGTACGGTGCCTGTCCGCACACCGGGCTGCTGCACAGCTGTCCGCATATATCAAAGAGATCAACGAAAACGGTACCGAGGTTGTGATCACCGCTGCCGGCATGGCTGCTGCCCTTCCGGGGGTTGTGGCATCCCAGACGGTCCTTCCCGTCATCGGTGTTCCCCTTTCCGGCTCCGTACTGGACGGACAGGATGCACTTTACTCGATCGTTCAGATGCCTCCGGGAATCCCGGTAGCTACAGTAGCCATCAACGGAAGCAAGAACGCTGCATGGCTTGCGTTAGAGATCATGGCCAACACCAACGCTGACCTTAAGGCGAAGCTCTGGGCAGAGCGCGACAAGATGCGTGAGGCAGCCGAGAAGGCCAACGCAGAGATCATCGCAAAGTACGAAAACTAAACAGAAAACGAAGAAGTCGCCCGGTACAACATTTCACGGTTGTACCAGGCGGCTTCTTTGTTTTTCATAATCTGCTTATTGCCAAGAGAGTGAGAGCCCATCAGGACTTCGTCAGCGGATAAAATTCCCGGATCATCCGCTCTTCAAACTGCTCTACCGGAAGCGGCCGGTCAAAATAGAATCCCTGCGCATAGTGGCAGTTGTTCTTCTGAAGAAGCTCCAGCTGCTCCTCCGTCTCGACACCCTCCACGATACACTCGATTCCCAGTTCATTTACCATGGTGATCACATTCCGGAACATGATACTGTCGACGCTGTTTCTCTCTTCCTCTTCCGTCGGCAGAAGACTCCGGTCTACCTTCAGCACATTCCATGGCAGCTCCCGGATCAGATTCAGGGAGGAATATCCGATCCCGAAATCATCCACGGATGCAAAGATACCTTCACTCTGAAGCCCTGTCACCACACGCTTCAGATCACTGAAGGCAACGTCCGTGGTAGTCTCCGTAAGCTCTATCTCGATACAGCTGTGCGGGACATTATGCTTATCTATGATCTTCAGCAGCTGATCCACAAGATTCCTGTTCAGCATATGCTTCCTTGACAGGTTGACGGAGATACGAAGACTCTTTCGCCCCTGATCCATCCATCTGCGGATATCTCTGCATACATGATCCAGCATATAGAAATCCAGCTTGCAGATATCGTCCGTTTCCTCAAGTGCGGGAATAAACTCGCCCGGACTGATCATGGCTCCGTCGTGGAACCACCTGCAGAGCGCCTCCGCCCCGATCATCTCTCCGGTTCCGGTATGAACCTTCGGCTGATAGTATACCCGGAACTCCTCATTCTTTAACGCCTCCGGGAACATACGCTGCACCTTCATGGTGTTTTCCCTGGCAGAAACCAGTGATTCGTCAAAGAAGACGATCCTGTCCTTTCCACCGTGCTTTGCCGCACCATAGGCAACAATGATGAACTCCATGATCAGACCCGGATTATCAACCACCATATCCTTCGGGATCCGGTAAACACCTACACTGGTGCTGACACTTACGGTTCTTCCATCCTCCGGATCGAATACCACGGCAGCATCCATCAGATAACTGAAGATGGGACCCATCTTCTCCCGGCTGAACAACGCCACAAAGTTATCTCCTCCAAGCCGGCAGACGATTCCCTGCTCTCCCACCATTTGACGAAGGCCTTCATAGTGGTTCTTCATCACGATATCCCCGTTCTTTCTTCCAAGCTCCTGATTCACCTGGGAGAAATGAAGGAGATTATACATCACCGCAACCATACCGCCGATCTCATTCCGGACCTTCATGATATGATTGAAGAAGCTTCTGTGATTCAGGTATCCGGCATCATCATAGTATGCCAGATCATAGACGATATCCTTCAGCCGGTTCCGGCTTACGTAGCTGAGAGTGGTCCGCATGACCAGCTCCACATTCCAGTACTCTTCATCCGTGAGAGGCTCCTCATCCGGCGCCATATACGCCGTCATGGTTGCTATGGACATGACACTGGTCACCACCCGGAGGGAGATGACCTCCTTCCCCTCGATGCCGGTATCATAGCAGCAGAGCGTCTCGCCGCCTCCCGCCGCTTCCTCCTGGGGATTTCTGTAGAGCCTTGTAACCGCTTTGGAAAGCCGGAACATGGAAGAAATC
The DNA here is from genome assembly GCA_902760755.1 of uncultured Lachnospiraceae bacterium. Taxonomy (GTDB): domain Bacteria; phylum Bacillota; class Clostridia; order Lachnospirales; family Lachnospiraceae; genus Eubacterium_Q. The sequence goes on from CACWHK010000009.1 coordinate 22,455, forward strand.
TCGATCAGAAGACTTTCAATCTCCGGAACATGGACCTGAACATTTCCCGTAACATCCGTCATGGCGGAAACAAGCCGGATAAACAGATTGTAAAACCGAAGAGTCTTTTCATCCGTCGAAAGCTTCCGAAGGGTCTCGGTATTTCCCTGTGTCATCAGTCCCCGGATGGAATTCTTATTCACCCGCATGGCCTGATCGGCCCGGCGGAATACATCCTGAACCCGGAAGTCCAGTTCCGGATCATAGGTAGCCATGCCGTAAGCAACCGTTACATTTCCGCATTCCCTGTGGAAGATCTGGATCTCCGACAGCTTGTTGATCAGCTGCTTTCGGTTCTCATACGCCTCCCCTTCAAGAAGGATAATGAATTCATCCCCTCCGACGCGGAAGATATCACTGTCCTTAAATACTCCGCGCAGCATCATTGCCGCATCGGCGATATACTGATCCCCGGCCTTACGCCCCTTTGTCCGGTTTACTTCCTTCAGTCCGTTCACATTACAGATCAGCAGGGCAAATGTAACACCCTCTTCGTTTTCGATCCTGCTGTCCAGGCTCATTTCCGACTGGACATAGAATCTCTTATTACTCAGGCCCGTCAGCATATCCTTATTCAGGATATTGCTTGCACTTCCAACTACAGCCTCGAACTCCTGAGCCTTTTTGCTCGCATCACTCACACTCGCGACCGCGATGACGATATGATCGGAATCCTCCATGGGACGGATTGCAAACAGTGCATAAAATCCGACTTTTCCTTCCTGCACCAGCCTGTAACGAAGGAACAGTTTTCCGTTGTCCTTCAGGGCATTCAGAAGGCTCTCCTTCTGCAGAGCTACTGACAACGCGGGATAGTCCTCCGGGTGGACGTCCCTTATCATCGTGTTCGCGGAATCCAGGAAGAAATCCGTTCCCTTTTCACCGGAGCCAAGCCTGGACTCCTTTGCATTCAGCTCGGTATAATCATTGGTATTAACGTCGATCCGATAGATCACCTCATATCTTTGTGCCAGTGCAAGAGCGATCTCGTTGAACATCCGGCTTTCCGATGTGATTTCTTCCTCATGCCGGACCTGTTCATCCATATTACGAACTGCGACCACCAGATGCTTACTGTCCGTGACTCGCCGGAAGGCCAGAATCCGAAGATACTGAATACGTCCGTCAAGAACCTGCCGGTAATCTATGATATGGCTGTTCGTTTCATCCAGAAACTGCAGAAGATTCTCTTTACCAAGCTCCCGCCGAAGCTTCTCCCGGTCCTCCGGATGGATGTGTTTCTCGATATCCTCCTGTACATTTCGGAAGAAATCCTCCCCCTCATTGGCATAGCCAAGATCCGAAAAGCTACGGCTGGACCAGTATTCCGTGTACCTTCCGGTTTCGATATCGATATAATAGATTGCCTCAAACAGACTGCCCAGAGACTTGGCAATCTCGCCGAAAATCACCTGTTCCCGGTTCTCTTCCAGCTCCTGCCGGGTCTGTTTATCCACATTCTGTACGCCGATGATAATATCATCGTTATACATGCGAATGGTCTTCAGATAGTAATACTTCGGTTCATTATTGATATTCAGTCGATACCGAAGGTCAAAGGACTTCCCGTTCTTCAGCGCCTCCTCAACCTGTTCCTTCCGGAACGCCCGAAGAAATGTTCCCTGATCCTCCGGCCATACCAGCTCCCTGCAGTTACGGACCGTGCTTTCATAAAAACTGTCACCGGAAGAACGGACCACCAGTTCTTTATCGGCACCCTCCGCGGAGTACTCCACATAACTGTCGTCCTTCGAATCGATCACATAGATACTTTCATAGTCATTGGCAAGCGCAAGTGCCATTTCGGAAAAAGATACGTTCTTCGACATAGGATCACCTCATTTACCCGTCAATAGCTAGTTTTATTATAACAAAAACAGGCGCAAAACGCCATAAAAAAAGGAAGGCCGGAGGGCACAACATTTTTCATGGTGTACTCTTCGGCCTTCTTTTTTTTTAACAATTTATGCAAGGGGTTTTCCCGTGATCATCTCATAAGCCTGGAGATACTTCTCGATGGTCTTATCCACGATCTCCTGCGGCAGGAACCAGTTCGATGGCTCCTCCTTATTCTCATCGGACTTCAGCCAGTCCCGTGCAAACTGCTTATCGAAGGAGGGCTGTCCGTGACCGGGCTCGTAACCCTCTGCCGGCCAGAACCGGGAGGAATCCGGTGTCAGCATCTCATCACCCAACACGATCTCTCCGTTCTCATCCAGACCGAACTCGAACTTGGTATCCGCAATGATGATGCCTCGGGTCAGTGCATAATCCGCACACTTCTTATAAAGAGCGATGGTGTAGTCACGCAGCTTCTCTGCATACTCCTCACCCTTGCCCGGGAACTCCTTCTCCAGCACTTCGATAGAACGCTCATAGGATATATTCTCATCATGGTCCCCAATCTCTGCCTTCGTGGACGGGGTGTAGATCGGTTCAGGCAGCTTGTCGGACTCGATCAGGCCCTCGGGAAGTGTGATCCCGCAAACGGTCCCGTTCTCCTTGTAGCTTGCCCAGCCGGAGCCTGTGATGTAACCGCGCACGATGCACTCGATGGGAAGCATGGTCAGCTTCTTGCACATCATGGAGTTGCCGTCGAACTGTGGCTGCTGAAAGAATTCCGGCATATCCTTCACATCCGCCGAGATCATGTGATTCGGCAGGATATCACTTGTCATATCAAACCAGAACCGGGACATCTGTGTCAGCACGGTTCCCTTCTTCACGATCTTATTCTTCAGGATCACGTCGTAGCAGCTGATACGGTCGGTTGCAACCATGATCAGGCTGTCGCCGTTATCGTAAATCTCACGTACCTTACCTTCTTTGATCGGTTTCATTTCCATGGATCTTCTCCTCCTTATGATAGGAAATATGGGTGCCTCCTCTCGGAAACACCCATATAGAATAAATGATTTGTTCTTGAAAATCAAGGGGCAGTTCCGTTTTTCCCGCCCGATCCTGATCTTACTCCGATTCCGATGTACCCGGGGTTCCCGGCTCACTCTTTCGGTCATAGATCAGGAACGATCCCGGCGCAACGTTCGTATTCGCATCGATGCCCATGGCCTCAGCCTCATCCATGGTTATGGTGATCTGATCCAGAAGGTCCTCCGTACTTAGGTACACCTTCTTTCCGTTCTCCTTGTAGTAAATGGAGTAATAATTCTCCGGTACGAACTGGCTTGCCTTCCAGCATAGACTTTCCGCATCATACGTAAATGTGGTATACCCCGGCCAGCATCCGGTCGCTGCATCATATCCGTACTCCTCCACCGTCCGTTCCTTCGTCACGTTGGAACCGTCCTCCATCTTGCTACGATAGCAGTAATACTGCTTTCCGTCCTCCGGCAGACGGATTGATACATTCCTGAAAGTCAGAGACGGCTGAACATTTTCCACGGTATCCGCGAGGGTTGCACCCGGATAATAATACTCATACTTGTTATAATAGCGCCCCTCAAACCAGGTGTTGTACATGTAACCTACATTTCCCATATAGGATGCACCCTCGGTGGTCGCACCGTTGTCATAGAGATAGGTGTACCCGGTTGCAGAGCCTCCGAAAATGGAGGTGATCAGCTGGATCCTGACATAGGATCCTTCCCCCACCGTTTTCCGGATCGTTGCCCAGGTAAGCCGCGGAATGGTCTTTCCCGCATCCGTATCCACGGTCAGTGCACCATATTCCCGGATCCTTTTCGGTAGATCCGTCATGTTGATCTTTGTTGCCGCATCCTTTCCGGAGCCGTCAAAAAGAAATGTGTACAGGATCTGATCCTGATTGATTCCCTGTCCGCCGCCATTTCCCTGTCCGCCATATGATTTGGTTGTCCCCTGATAGGTGATGTCCACCAGCCAGTGGGAAGAGGAATTACTTGCTGTAGTCACGCCGGAATCCAGGCGCTTTGCCACGGCCGAAAGCTCTCCCGGGAATCCCACGGAATCCAGCCGGTACGGGTACAGAGCCGAGATAAACATGGACTTATTATCCCGTCGTCCGTAAGGCTCCTGAATATAGTATCTTTGATCCACATGCGGTGAGGAAGAGATTCCGTAATACGGATAGGCTTCGCTCTTGTAGAGATCTCCGAGAACATACACCCCGCTGTAGAGGCAGATGCTTCCGAGTCCCGTCTGTACCGCATCCATTTTATCAAAGAACGCTGTTTTACCCTTTGCATAGGTGTCGATCAGATAATCCACATCATCCATCACCTTTGCAACCTTGATCTTCGTATCCGTCTCTTCCGTCACATAGTTTTTCCGGTAGGTGGTTTCCCCTGTCGTAATGTTATAGACCGGAGTAGTCCCCGTCACTCTTCGCTGCACCAGGCAGAGCTCTCCTCCGTCCGTGTAAGATCCGGACGCGATAAAACCGCTCTTCACTCGGAGTGTTGATGCATTGACATATTTCACATCCTCATATTTCGAGCTGACAGGAGCGATGCTTCCGTCCGATTCACTGTAGACCGTATCATGATCCACGAAGCTGAAGCTATCCGGATCAGGGTTATCCGTCTGAATAAAAAAGAAATCATTAAAAGGTTCCAGAAGCGGCGTTACCATGTAGGTAAAGCTCGTATCGATGGCCGTGATTTCCTGTGCAGACACTGCCGTCTTTGTTGCCCCTGCATGCATCACCACCTTATCATTCTTCACCCAGGCTCCGTCCTTATTCACCTTTGCCCCGTCCACGGTGGTATTGGTCACCAGGTAACCCTTGTTGTTAAAGTAATAGCAGACCTGATCGATCCAGAGCCAGCGGGATTTCGGATACCAGCCGGACTGGTCGATAAAATACCAGCCGTTCTTATCCCTGCGCCAGACCGCCTTCCCATCTCTGCCGTCCCAGGTTCCGTCCTTTTTCATCCAATAGCCGTCGATATACTCTTCGGCAGCCATGGATCCGTCCTTTCGGAATGCATACCATTTCCCCGAAAGCTTCTTCCAGCCGGTAGCCATGGTCCCGTTCGGATTCAGATAGTACCAGTTGCTCTTCCACTGCTTCCACTTCTTTGTCTGGACCACGCCGTTGGTTCCGATGAAGCACCAGCTGCTTCCATCCTTCGCCCAGCCGGTCTGAAGGAGCCCCTTCGAATCAAAGCAGTACCATTTCCCGGAAAGCTTCTTCCATCCGGTGGTAAGCTTTCCGGTCTCACCGTAGAAGCTGACCCCCTCCGATGTCTGAACCCAGCCGAGGTTTTCCTCCGCTGCATACGCAGGGATCTTCGGTGCCGTAGTCAGTGCGCCGAGAAGGACCGCAGCAAAAAGAGTCTTCGCGATCCACGTTCTTTGTCGTTTTCCGATCATGCGTCCCCTCCAAATCCTATGAATTCTTTATATCCACCCCTGCCTCGGTAAACTTCTCCTGCATGGTGGGGTTGTTTTTTGTCAGCTTCTTGATGGTCAGATCCTCCAGCTTGTTATTGGCAAGCCGAAGCTGGTTATCCGATGCCTGAAGCTCGTCCCGCACCTTCTGCAGGTGCTGGATGGTTTTTTCGATCTCATCGATGGCATTCGAGAACCGCTTATTTGCCAGAGCGTAGTTCCGCGAGAACTTATCCTTAAAGTCCAGAAGGGAGGCTTCGAAGTTGGAAACGTCCACATTTCTGTTACGGATCTCCATCAGCTCCTTCTTCACCTGCATGGTGTCCCCTGCCGCGTTTCGCAGCATGGAAATGATGGGAATAAAGAACTGGGGCCGGATCACGTACATCTTCGGATAGAGATGGGACACATCCACGATGCCCGTATTGTAGTAATCGTTGTCACTCTCCAGCATGGATACCAGCACCGCATACTCGCACCTTTTCTCGGTCCGGTCCTTATCCAGCTCCTTCAGAAAGTCCTCATTCTTATGCTTCGTGGCAGTCTGATCCGCTTCGTTCTTCATCTCAAACATGATGGAGATATACTCCACCCCATCCACGTAATCCCGGAAGATATAATCTCCCTTGCTGCCGGACCGTGCATCATTGTCCTTCCCGAACTCCGCAGTCCGAAAGCCGGTGGCACGGAGCTTATTGAACTCCATCTCACAGTGCTGTTCCAGACTCTCTCCGATCATCTTCGTGGACTGACGAAGTTTGAAATCCTTGTACTGCTCGATCTGTTCATCCTTCATACGGAGCTCCTGCTCATGGGCCTGACGGACGCTTTCCTCCTTCAGGCGAAACTCCATATCCTTCTTTTCCATCTCATTTCGGAGGGTTCGGATCTCATCCTCCTTCTCACGGATCGCATCCTTTACGGCGATTTCGCTGTCACGGTCCTTTCCCTGCAGCTTTGTTTCCAGAGCTGTGATCTTAGCGGCATTCTCCGCGTTTACGGCCTGGAGCTTTGCAGATGCATCCGCATTCACTGCCTGCAGCTTCGCAGCCGCCTCTGCATTTGCAGCCTGCAGCTTCGCAGCCGCCTCGGTGGCTGCCAGCTTCTCTCTTGCTTCCGCAGCCAGCAGCTTCTCATGCAGCTCTGCGATCTGCTGCTGCAGTACCTCACGGGTCTGCATCACGGCCTTCTCCAGCTGTGTCTCCTGCTTCTCCTCCAGCTGCTTCTTATTTTCCTCCACCAGACGCTGGAATTCCTGATTCCTCACCTGATCTACGATCTCTGCATAGCTGGACTCATCAATGGTAAACTGTGTCCCGCACTTGGGGCATACGATATATTCCATCTCGTATCTCCTCTTCTTTTTTACGCTTCCTTCTCCACTCATGCAGACCAAAGTCTGCGGATCCTCTTCATTCGTTCATTCTCCACATGCCACACCTTCCGGATCGGCCAGGGGAGATCCAGGATGTAGTCCCGGTCCTCCTTAGACAGCTTCTCCAGTTCAAAGAGAAACCTGTCTCTGTCAGCGTACAGCCGGTATCCGAAGTTCACCTCCACATAGCTTTGCTCAGGAACCGCAACCTCCTCCACCACCTGACGCATGGAGGTTTTTCCGTAGGGCCCATGCTCCTGCACATAACGCACCCTGCGTGTGGTTCCGGGCACCGGCTCCGTCAGGCTGATCACACCTGCATCCAGATAATGCCTCCACACCAAATCAGCCACGATTTCCTTCTTTGTAGGAAATGCCAGCCGCCCTGTGATCTCCGTTACGGTCATGCCCGCATCCGCCATATGCCGGATTGCATCTCCGCTGGCAAAATCATTTATAAAACCGGAAAGCGTTTGTTGAAATGTTTGATTCTGCTCCATAGTCGTCACTGCCCGCTGATCACGGCCTGAATATTCTCCAGGATTATTGCGGCCGCATCTTTGGAGGTCATCTTGTCGTAGAGATACTCATCTGCACCGGATTTGAAGGCGTCGATAATGCTTTCGTTCTCCATGTTGGTGATGATCAGGTGCAGGTCCTCCTGATGCTCGTTCATTTCCTGCACGGCCTTGTACTCATTTGTCTCCGAAAGACCTTCCTCCTTCAGGGCTTCCACGGCCGCATCACTGACGGGTACTCCCTTCTCGGTTTTCTGCAGCTTTGCCATGTCCGGATCGTTCAGAAGGAAGTTAAGCAGCTTTGCCGCCTCCTCGGGATGCTCCGTATCGGCACTGATGGCCCACATGGTGGCAGGCTTGGTATACCAGCCGGAGAGCTTCGCATCCGGAAGCTCCGGATAGCTGCCCCGGGCCACGGTGACACCGGTCTCGGCCAGTCCGTCGCAATAGATCTTCGTATCGCTGATCCAGCACATGGTTCCGATCACTTCTCCGGACATGTACATGGAACGGTCAAAGGTATCCAGCGGGCAGATCACATGCTCCTCCACCAGCTTCCTGTAAAACTGAAGCAGAGAATCGATCCCTGCAGCGTCTACAGCAAGGCTTCCGTCCTCGTTGAAGAAGTTCACGCCGCTGCTTTGCTCATAGTAGGCGATCATCAGCAGGAAGAGGTGCTTCTTGGCAAGACCGAGCACATACTTTCCTTCCGGCTTCAGTACCTTTGCAACCGTAAAAAGATCATCCCAGGTCTTCGGAACGCTGAGGCCGTAGCTGTCCAGGATATCCTGATTATAGTAAAAGGTATGGGTGTTCATGGCGATGGGGAGCGCGTTCAGCTTCCCGTTCTTTGTGCCGTAGGAGAGTTCTTCCTCCGTGAAGTTTTCCAGGGCGATATAGTCCTTCAGCTCGTTCAGATCATAGAAGCCCTCACCGTCCCGGGAATAGACATTCAGCCATGCGTAGTTGATCTGCATCACGTCCGATTCGGTGTGGGATTCCATCCAAACCTTCGTCCGCTTTTCATATCCGTTCCATACGCCGTAGCGGTAGGCCACATCAATCTCCGGGTTTCGCTCCTGAAAGAGGTTGACCCCCTCCATGGTATACTTGTGACGACCGTCATTTCCCCACCAGGACATCTGGATATTCGTCGGGTCCGTTTCATTTCCTGCGGCATCCGGGATGCGGTGCAGGATCATGATCACGGCCATGAAAATAAAGCCTGATGCCATAAGCAGGATCAGGAAAAGCAGAAGTAGTTTATTTCTTCGCTTCTGATTCATAGAAATCTCCTTATTCGGCCGCGCCTTCCGTCAGTGTGAACCGGTCCTTTCCGGTCTGTTTGGAGGTGTAGAGTGCTGCATCCGCTGCCTCGTAAAGGGTCTTAAAGTCAATGTCCAGATCCGTTACATGCACACCGGAGGAGAGGGAGATGCCGCACTCCCGGCTTTCCCGTTCAAACTCCTTCTTGAATGCCTCCATCACCTGATCCATCTGTTCCTTTACGGCACGGATCACTTCCTTTCGGTCCACATCGATACACTCCGTATAGAGCGCAAATTCATCTCCGCCGAGACGCCCGATGATGGTCTCGCTGTCATACAGCTTCCGGAGGAGCTGTCCCACGCGGATGATCACCTGATCTCCGTAGGCGTGTCCCAGCATATCATTTACCTGCTTGAAATTATCCACGTCCAGCATGACAAAGACGTGGGTCCGGTTTCCGGAGGGCTTCGAGAGCCGTTCCTCCGTCTGCTCCTGGAAGGTTCCCTTATTCATGACGCCGGACAGGCGGTCGATCTCTGCCCGCTCCTCCAGAGAGTTCACCATGCCGTCCATGGGTTTGGAGAGCCGTGTGATGAGAAAGAGTCCGATCAGCAGGATCAGTGCAGCCAGTGCGGCGCTGACCAGAAGAGTCAGAGTTCTGAGGCGGTTGTTCTCCTTCAGGATGGAATCCGTAGGGATGGAGCAGATAACCCGCCAGTTGTTGCTGCAGGTGTTGGTATTAATGATATAATCCTTGTTCTTTCCGGTAAGACCACCCCGGATCTCCTCCGGAAGCTTCTCGCCGATCTCTGCATGATCCGAGGAGAAGAGAATGACCTCATCCTGGTCGATGAGACGGATGGTCATATTCTCCAGCTGCTCCGGATAAACAAAGACGGAGGAAAGCTCGCGGGTATAGATGGATGAGATCAGAATGGCATTCGGATTAAGACGCTTTACGTAATAGATACGGTCGGTACATCCGCTGATACCGAAGCACCAGCCGTCCTTCTTTCTGGGATTTGTGATATGGCCCGAAAAGGCCTCGTAGAAACCGCCATCCGGGAAGAGGTCCTCGGTTCCGTGAGAGATCCACCCTACCTTATGGTCATTGGAAAAAATGATCCCGAAGTCCGCATAGTTCTCCATGATACCGATATCCACGATCCGGTTGGTGATGGCTTCCTCGCTCTTGATCTTGTCATACTCCTGAAGAGATGCATCCGTTGCATCATACCGATAGTAGGCTTCGTCGGAAAAGAGCAGGGTGGATATAGTCTCGGTACGTTCGAGATAGGAGTTGATATTTAACTGGATCTGACGGCTGTTTGCCGCGATCAGATTCGATGCATTTGACTGCATGGCGCGTCCGGAGAGATCCAGGACCACGAAATCCAGGATGGCCGTTACCACCAGAATGACAACAAAAAAGACAACAAGAATTTCAATCATGAAAGTCTTGAAGCGATCGTGGGATCGTTCTATTTTGCGGTTTCTTCCGGCCATGCGGCATGTTCCTTTCTCGTTGAACAGGTTGTGTAATCATTTACAAAATTATACCATTAAGCATAACGGACGGTCAACAAAAACACCTTCCGGCCTACTGTCAAAAAAGTCGAAAAAAAAGAAGGAGAAACGCCACAGCCTCTTCCCGTGCGCGTTTCTCTCTTCCTGTGTATTTTCGGTTTTTCTCGTGTTTATCGTTCTCTCAGCGGATCCGAAGCGCCCGTACCGCGTTCAGAACCGCGATCACCATGACCCCCACATCCGCAAAGATTGCTATCCACATATTTGCAATCCCGAGGGCTCCGAGCAACAGGCAGAGGAGCTTCACTCCGATGGCAAATGTGATATTCTGACGTACGATCCGAAGGGTTTTTCTCGAAATCCGAAGGGCCAGGGAGATCTTCGCCGGATCATCATCCATCAGCACAATATCCGCTGCCTCGATGGCTGCATCCGACCCCATGGCACCCATGGCGATCCCGATATCCGCCCGGGAAAGCACCGGAGCATCATTGATCCCGTCTCCCACAAACGCAAGACACCTTCCCTTCTCCTTTTCCTCCAGGAGCTTTTCTACCTCGCTTACCTTATCGCCGGGAAGCAGCTCTGCACAAACCCTGTGGATCCCAAGCTCCGCAGCCACCTGCTCTGCAGCATCTCTTCGGTCTCCTGTCAGCATAACCGTCCGGATCCCCTGGTCCGCGAGGGCCTTCATGGCCTGTGCCGAGGTGGGACGGATCATATCCGAGATATGGATACAGCCTGCAAAGACACCATCCACGGCTACATAGCAAACGGTTCCGCCCGGCTTCTCACAGACGACCTTCGCACCTTCCTCTTCCATCAGACGTTCATTTCCGACTACGACCCTCTTCCCTTCTACCAGAGCAGTTACCCCGCGGCCTGCAACCTCCCGAAGCTCAGAAACCATGCTTTGCTCCACCGTCCGTCCGGTCTCTTCAAATGCCTTTCGGATGGATAAGCTGATGGGATGATTGGAGGCGGATTCCGCATGGGCCGCCATACTCAGCAGATGATCCTGATTCCAACCCTTGGCCGGATGACAGGCAGTCACTGCAAAGACACCCTCCGTCAGGGTTCCGGTCTTATCAAAAACCATGGTTTTCGTATCAGCCAGCGCCTCCAGATAGTTGGAGCCCTTGACCAGGATTCCCCGGCTGCTGGCACATCCGATTCCGCCAAAGAAGCTTAAGGGAACAGAGATTACCACTGCACAGGGGCAGCTGATCACAAGGAAGGTAAGCGCTCTCGTGATCCAGTCGATCCAGTCTGCCGGGTATCCGAAGATCAGCCTTGCCACCGGCGGAATCACCGCCAGCGCCAGTGCACTGTAGCAGACAATGGGTGTATAGACACGGGCGAACTTCGAGATGAAGTTCTCCGCCTTAGCCTTCTTCATACTGGAGTTTTCCACCAGATCCAGGATCTTTGAAACCGTGGATTCCTCGAACTCCCTGGTGGTCCGGATCCGAAGCTGACCATCCAGAACGATACACCCGCTGATCACTTCTTTCCCCTCCGCCACATGCCGCGGAACTGATTCTCCGGTCAGTGCAGCCGTATCCAGCAGGGACTGGCCCGAAAGCACCACGCCGTCGATGGGGATCTTCTCTCCCGGATTAACGACGATCACGGAACCGATCTCCACATCATCCGGATCCACCCTCTCGGTGGTCCCGTCCTCCGCCAGCAGATTCGCATAGTCCGGGCGGATGTCCATCAGGGCTGCGATATTCTTCCTGCTCTTACCCACGGCGATGCTCTGGAAGAGCTCTCCTACCTGATAGAACAGCATAACCGCAACACCCTCCAGGCATTCGGAAAGACAGAAGGCTCCGATGGTCGCAACCGCCATAAGGAAGTTCTCGTCAAAGACCTGTCCCTTGCAGATTCCCCGAAAGGCCTTGTAAAGAACATCATGACCCACGATCACATAGGGCACAAGGTACGCCGGTACCCGGATCCACCACGGCGCTTCCACAAAGTGAAATGTGATGGTAAGTCCCGCCGTAAGCAAAAATGCCACAATGATCCGGATCAGAGTTTTCCTCTGCTTTGGTGTCATAAGATGATCTCCATATCATCCTCGATCTTCTTGCAGTTTGCTCTTGCAGCCTGCATAACCGCATCAGGATCTGCTCCCTCTTCAAACTCCACCTTCACCTTCAGTGTCATGAAGCTTAAGGTCGCGTCCTTAACGCCCTCCGTCGCGCGGATCGCATCCGCCATCTTCTCAGCACATGCTGCACAGTCAACTTCCACCTTGTAGGTCTTCTTCATTTTCAGGTCCTCCCATTGCTATTTTTTACTCTTCAACGTGCTCCATTCCAAGACTCAGGATCATTCTTACATGTTCATCATCCAGCGCGTAGAAGATGGTCTTCCCATCTCTCCGGAACTTCACCAGCTTCGCATCCTTTAGAATCCGCAGCTGATGGCTGACAGATGACTGACTCAGATTCAGGATCGTTGCCATATCGCTGACACAGAGTTCCGTATCAAAGAGCGAATAAAGGATCTTGATCCTTGTGGAATCTCCGAAGATCTTGAACAGCTCCGAAAGATCGTACAGATACTCATCCTCCGGCTGATTCTCCTTAACCTTACGCACGATCTCCTCATGAGCCGCGATATACTCCTTCGTTCCTTCCCGGATATTCTCCAACTTCTTTTCTTCCATAAATACCCCCAATAATTTGTACACATGAATGAGCTTTCATATGAAAGTATATTCATATGTTCCGATTTTGTCAAGTCTTTTTTCATGTTTTTTAGCGAAAAAAATCCCCGGAAGGCAGCGCCGATTTTACGCTCACTTCCGGGGATCTGATTCCTGATACAGACGGTCCTGCCGACCGCTTCTGCATTTTAATACTCAAATTTGATCTCATGCTTTTCCGGCGTGCTTACCACCTTCACCGTGGTATCCGCCAGACGTGTATAAAGATAGGGATCTCCTTCCTCCGTATAGGTCTCAAAGGTTCCGACCACTTCGATCTCGGAGCCCTCCTCCGGAAAGTCCTCAATGGAGGTATGCTGCTCCTCTCCCCACTGGAACTCCACACCCTGCTGGCAGCAGGCCAGTGCATCCTTGATCAGAACGTAGGGGTAAAAGAGATTCGTCACACTGGAGGTGCCGAGAACCAGGGTACCGGAAGCCTTGAAGGTTTTTCCCACATAGGCATCCGGGTCTGCATAAACCATCTGGTATACCGTAGCATAAACCATATCGCTGTCCATCGCCGTAAGATCAATATCCACGGACATGTCTGCATCACCGGAATAGGAGGCACGGATCTCATCCATCAGCTTCTTATCTGCTTCCGCATCCCGCTCCGTGGTCTTATGCTCCGTTGTCACCACCTCGGTACTTGTTGCTTCCGTCTCCGTGGTGGGATTGATCAGATTCTCAACACTGGAGGTATTTGCCTCCGTGGCAATCCTCTCCGTTACAGACTCAGTCACAGCCTCCGTGGCGGTCTTTTGCTCCTCTGCGGCAATCTGTCCGCTGATCGCCTTATCCACTGCATTTGTGGAATTCACATTTCTTCCGCCCTCGGAGCCGCAGCCCGTCATAAGCAGCAGACCGGCCATAAGCAGGCTGATGCTTTTCATTTTCATACACTTCTTCATGTTTCTATGCCTCCCTGTTCAGGAAAATGTAAACAAATCCGTAGTCTGTCTTAAAGAACAGTTATCCTAACGCCTCAGAATCCTGCCCAGCAGCAGGAAGATCCCGTAAACCACCAGATCCACACTCACGATGGTTGCACCCACCGGCGTGGATGAAAGGATGGAGATCAGCATGCCCGTCAGTGCCGCAAAGAGCGAGATACATGCGGACAGGATCACCACACCCCGGAAGGTGTGCATCACACGCATGGCCGAAAGTGCCGGGAAGATCACCAGGGCGGAAATCAGAAGAGATCCCACCAGATTCATTCCCAGTACGATGATCACTGCGATGATCACTGCGATGATCAGATTGTAACGGCGGGCCGGCATGCCGGTGGCACGTACGAAATTCTCATCAAATGTAACTGCAAATATCCGGTTATAGAGATAAACATAGAGTGCGATCACCACTGCGGAAAGCACTACGCTGATCGTCACCTCCGTGGTGGTCAGTGTCAGGATCGAGGTGGATCCGAAGAGCGTCGTGCAGACATCGCCGGAGATATTCGACGAATTCGCCGGAAAGAGATTCATCACCATATAACCGATGGCCAGTGCACTGACCGAAACCATGGCGATTGCCGCATCTCCCTTCACCCTTGCCTTCTCTCCCGTCTGTAAAAGAAGGATCGCCGCAAGGATCGTAAGGGGCATCACCAGGATCATTTCATTGGTAAGCCGGAGCACCGCTGCCACCGCCATGACACCGAAGGCCACGTGGGAAAGACCGTCTCCGATAAAGGAATACCGCTTCAGAACCAGCGTTACTCCGAGCAGGGATGAGCAAAGCGCCACCAGACACCCGACGATCAACGCATAACGAACGAAGGGGAATTCCAGATAATACATCAGTTTGTCCCAGATTCCCATATTCTCAGCCAAAACCATAACCATCACCCTTCCTTCGTCTGTTCATCCAGAGCACGCCCGAAGATCTTCCAGGCATCCGAATCCAGATACTCCTTCGTAGGACCGAAGAACATCTGCTTACGTCCAAGGTGCAGGATATGCGATGCATAACGCACCGCCATTTCTATATCATGGGAGATCATAATGACCGTCACCCCATCCTTATTCAGCGTTCGGATCAGCTCGTACATTTCCGTGGTGACACGGGGATCCAGACCGCTGACCGGCTCATCCAGGAGAAGCAGCTTCTCGGTTGCCACCAGAGCTCTTGCCAGAAGGACTCTCTGCTGCTGGCCGCCGGAGAGGTGTCTGTAGCACCGGTTCCGAAGGTCCGTAAGACCCATCCGCTCCATGGAAGCCTCCGCCCTCTTCTTATCTTCCTTCCGGTAGAAGGGACGAAATCCCAGATTTGACAGAGCCCCGGAAAGCACGATCTCATAGACCGACGCCGGGAAATCCTGCTGAACCACCGTCTGCTGCGGAAGATACCCGAGATCCTTTTTGCTGATCCCTTCACCGTATTCCACGGTTCCTCGCATGGGGCTGTTCAGGCCGAGGATCGTCTTCATCAGCGTGGACTTTCCCGCACCGTTCTCACCGACGATACAAAGGTAGTCACCCTTACCCACGGAGAAGCTGATATCCTCCGTGATCACTCTCCCGTCATAGCCAAGTGCTAAATTGTCACAGGTAATATATGCCACAGTACTGTACCCTTCCTTTACTGCTCTTCATCCGTCAGGATGGCCCGTGCCTTCTGATACTTCTGAAAACGGATCTCATCTTTTTCCGAAAATGTACCGATCCGCGTCCGGTCGGAATTATGCTCCAGATCCGCCAGCTTCACCGTCTTTGCAAGGGCATTTCCGCGGATCCTTTTTACATAGTCAAAATAGTCCTCATCCTTTGTACGCGTCAGAAGCTTTACCGCATCCAGCTGAGGCTCTGTGAAGCCCTCCGCCCGAAGCTCATCCTCCGTCACGTCCGTATCCTCCAGAACATCATGCAGAAGCGCCACCACACATGCATCCTCCGTGGTCATCTGTTCCGCCAGATGTACGGGATGCAGGATATAGGGAAGTCCGGCCCTGTCCTTTTGCCCCTCATGGGCACGAAAGGCCAGCCGGATTGCCTTCTTCGTAAGCTCCGTGTAGATCATGGGCAGCCTCCTTTTTCGTCCGAAAGGTTCTTATTTTATCTATTCTAGCATGTCCCCCGGAAAAATCAACCGGAATTATTGTGTCCCACCTGCCGGGACGCGTGCCGCAGCAGGCGTAAAATCTTGACTTTTTGGCTTAAAATCAGTATGATTGATAGGTAGTGAAATTTATTTAGAGAAGAGGTTTATCATACTATGAAGAAGATCATTCTGACGGGGGACCGCCCCACCGGAAAGCTGCACCTTGGCCACTATGTAGGATCCCTGAAGCGCCGTGTAGAGCTGCAGAATTCCGGAGAGTACGATGATATATTCATCATGATCGCAGACGCACAGGCACTGACGGACAACTTTGACAATCCGGAGAAGGTCCGGGAGAATATCATCGAGGTCGCTCTCGACTACCTGTCAGCAGGTCTGGACCCGTCCAAGGTCCACATCTTTATTCAGTCTCAGCTGTCGGCTCTGACCGAGCTCACATTTTACTATATGAACCTGGTTACGGTTTCCCGTCTGGAGCGGAATCCTACGGTGAAATCCGAGATCCAGCTGCGTAACTTCGAGGCGAGCATCCCCGCCGGATTCTTCACCTATCCGGTAAGCCAGACCTCCGATATCACAGCCTTCAAGGCTACGGTGGTTCCAGTTGGCGAGGATCAGCTTCCCATGCTGGAGCAGGCCAGAGAGATCGTTCGGAAGTTCAACTCGATCTACGGTGAAACCCTGGTGGAACCGGAAGCCATGATTCCGAAGAATTCCGTATGCTCCCGTCTTCCGGGAACCGACGGCAAGGCCAAGATGAGCAAATCTCTCGGCAACTGCATCTACCTCTCCGATACCGAGGAGGAAGTAAACAAGAAGGTCATGACCATGTTCACGGATCCGGGACATCTGCAGGTATCCGATCCCGGTAAGGTGGAAGGCAATACGGTCTTCACCTATCTGGATGCCTTCTGCAAGGATGAGGATTTTGCAAAGTTCTGCCCGGATTACAGGAACCTGGATGAAATGAAGGATCACTATCGTCGCGGCGGTCTCGGTGATGTTAAGGTAAAGAAGTTCCTGATGAAGGTTCTGAATCAGGAGCTGGATCCGATCCGCGCACGTCGTGCAGAGTATGAGAAGGATATTCCCGGCGTATACGAGATCCTGAAGGCCGGAACCGAGGCTGCACGGAAGGCCGCAGATGCAACTCTTGCAGAGGTTAAGGCAGCCATGCGGATCAACTACTTCGATGATGCCGCTCTGATCGAGAGCCAGCAGGCAAAGTACAATCAGAAATAACCGGTATCCGAATTGCCGGTTTATGGGGTTCAACAAAACAGAGGGGGTAGCATGCCATGAAAAAACATATGCGATTTCTTTCCACAGACGGGATTACAAAGATTCACGCAATCCTCTGGCTCAGCGATACCGTAAAACCGAAGGCTGTGATCCAGCTGGTACATGGTATGGTGGAGCATATCGACCGATATGACGATTTTGCAAGATATCTTACCGGACAGGGCTACGTGGTTGTGGGCCACGATCATCTGGGTCATGGCGAATCCGTAACCGATGAGGAGAAGTACGGTTACTTCGCCGAGGGAGATCCGGCACGTGTTCTGCTGCAGGATATGCACAGACTCCATGTCTTCATCAAGCAGCAGTATCCGAACCTGCCCTACTTCATGCTGGGGCACAGCATGGGCTCCTATCTGCTCAGAAGATACCTCTCCACCCAGGGAGACGGACTGGCAGGCGCCGTAGTTGTCGGTACCGGACATGAATCGGATGCTTCCCTTACCGCAGGTCTTGTCATGATCCGCTCCAAGGCGAAGATCCACGGCTGGGATTACCGGGATGAGAAGATGACAAATATGATCTTCAACTCCAACTATAAGAAGTTCGACACCACCGGTGCCGATCCGGAGAACAGCTGGCTGACGAAGCGTACGGACATCGTGGAAGCCTATTACAGCGACCCCCGCTGCGGATTCATGTTTACACTGAACGGATACGAGGCACTGCTCTCCACCATCCTCTTCTGCGGACAGAAGCGGAATATTCAGGCAATCCCGAAGGACCTTCCGATCCTGATCACCTCCGGTGAGGATGATCCGGTGGGCGGAATGGGTAAGGGCGTAAAGAAGGTATATGATGCCTATGTGAAAGCCGGGATCGAGGATGTTTCCTGCAAGCTCTACCCGGGTGACCGTCATGAGATCCTGAACGAGACCGACAACGCCGTGGTCTATGCAGATATTAAGGACTGGCTGGATGCACACATTCCGGAAGCCGCACCCGCTGATCCTTCCCTTGCCTACGGCGAGACCGAGGTTTTAGTGGATCCTTCCTACGCTTACGGTGAGACCGAGGTCCTCCGAAGCTGACGTAGACAGGGGACGGTTCTCTGTCTCCTGATGAAAGCAAAATAACAAAGCGAACGAAAGAGAGCCCGCGCACGACATTTCCCATGACGTACGCGGGCTCTCTTTTCGTTGTATTGCGGGAGACAGAGAGATCCGTCCCCTGTCTCCTTACTGTCTCCTTAGTCGACTCTCTTCTTTCCCCAGAAGAACAGTGCCACGGTTCCCGGGCCCGTATGTGCTCCTACCGTTGCTCCTATGGGGAACATCTGAACCTTGCCCCGAAGATTCGGGAAGGTCTCTTCCACCAGCTGACGCATCTCCTCTCCGGCCTCCGGATCCGAGTTCGAAATAAAGCAGGTGTCATTATAATCAACTCCGTTATCCGCCAGCTCCACCATTTTCTCCAGCTGACGCTTCAGAACCTTCTTCTTGGTACGGATCTTCTCCCGCGGGATCAGCCGTCCGAGATTATCCACATTCAGCAGCGGGCAGATGGACAGTACCTGTCCTACGAAGCCTGCGGTTTTGGATACACGACCGCCGCGGATATAGAAGGTAAGATCCGTGGAGAAGAACCAGTGCACTGCATTTAGCTTATGCTCCTCGGTCCAGGCTGCCAGCTCTTCCACCTTCAGCCCCTCATCCCGCTTATCCGCAATCTTATCCATCAGAAGACCGTATCCGGAGGATGCAGCCATGGAATCGATCACGTAGATCTTACGGTCCGGGAACTCCTCGCGCAGCTGACTTGCTGCCAGAACTGCTGCATTGTAGGTGCCGGAGATACCGGTGGACAGGGTGCAGTGAAGAAGATCCTTTCCCTCTGCCAGATACTTCCGGAAATGATCCAGATACTCCGAAAGACCTACCTGAGAGGTCTTTGCCTCCTCTCCGGCCAGCATCCGCCGGTAAAGCTCCTCGGGCTTCATGGATTGCCACAGGTCATCCTTATACTCCACTCCGTTCAGGCTGAAGGTGAAGCATATATACTTCAGATCCCGCTTCTCCATCCACTCCGGGGAAAGATCCGCCGCCGATTCACAACTCACAATATACTCTGCCATTTTATCTACCTCTTACTTTCATTACTCTGCTGCCGCGATCAGGGCATCTGCCAGCGCCTCCAGCTGCGGAAGATCCTCTTCCTTCATGGAGGACCGGATGGAAACCACCGGTTCCAGGATCTCTATATTCTTCATAGGCTCCAGCAGACCGCGCATGGTCTTCGCCGCGCTGGGTGCCCAGGAACCGTTCTCGATCAGTCCTACCTTCCGGTTCTGGAAGCCCTTGTAGGAAAGATGTGTCAGCAGGTCATGCATGGGAAGGAACACACCTGCATCATAGCTGGCTGCAGCCAGGACCATCCGGTCATGTCGGAAGGCATCCTCAACGATCTCCGCCATATCCTCCCTGGAGATCTCACTTACAACCACACGCTCCTCTCCCTTCGCCAGAAGAAGCTCCTCCAGCTTCTTAGCAGCCGCAAGGGTATTTCCGTGGATCGATGCCACGGCGATGAAGACGCCCTTACTCTCCGCCTGATAGGTGCTCCAGGTCTGATACAGATCCAGATAGTAGCTAAGGTTCTCGGAAAGGATTGGTCCGTGCAGCGGTGCGATCACTGCGATATCCAGTGCCGCCGCCTTCTTCATCAGCATCTGTACGGGAGCGCCGTACTTTCCGACGATATTAAAGTAATACCTTCTTGCCTCGCAGGCCCAGTCCTCTTCCGTGTCGATGGTACCGAACTTTCCGAAGGCATCTGCCGAGAAGAACACCTTCTCGGACTGCTCGTAGGTCATCATGACCTCCGGCCAGTGCACCATGGGTGCAAGGAAAAACTGAAGTGTATGGCTTCCGAGAGAAAGGGTATCTCCTTCCTTTACGGTAACGGTCTTTCCCTCCAGATCGATGGTATAGAACTGCTGCAGAAGCTGGAAGGTCTTTGCATTTCCCACCAGCTGCATCTTCGGATACAGCTCCATCAGTGCCAGAAGACTTCCGCTGTGATCCGGCTCCATATGCTGAACCACAACAAAGTCCGGTGTACGTCCGTCCAGCTCCTTCTTCAGGTTTTCGATCCACCCCACAGTCCCGCGGTGATCCACGGTATCCATGATGCATACCTTCTCATCCAGGATCAGATAGGAATTGTAAGCCATTCCGCTTGGAACCTCATACTGACTCTCGAAAAGGTCCAGCTCCTTATCGTTGTATCCGATATACCGGATAGTATCTGAAATATTATAGTCCATAAGCTTCTCCCCCTGTTTTATAGTTCCATTTATGCTGCATCGATAAAGTATGCCTTATACCAGAGCAGGAATGCATAAACCGTGTAGAGCTTTCTCTGGTTGTTTGCCTTCTTCTCCTGATGATCCTTCAGCCACTGCAGCAGAGTCTCCGTGTGGAAGAACTCGGATGCAAAGGGCTGCATAAACATCTCGCGGAACTTCGATGCGTACTTCTCCTCCCAGAGCCACTGACGGATGGGTACGGGGAAGCCCTTCTTCTTCCGCTTTACCCACTCCTCCGGAAGCACCTTGTCGGAGCTCTTACGGAAGACGGTCTTCGTCTGATGATCATCGATCAGCAGATTCGACGGAAGGGTTCTTGCATAGCTCCAGACCTTCCGGTCCAGATACGGAACACGAAGCTCCAGAGAATGTGCCATGGTCATCTTGTCTGCCTTCAGAAGGATATCATTCGGAAGCCAGAGATGCATATCCAGGTACATCTTCTTATGAAGCTCGTCCTTGCCGCGCACCTTCTCATAGTAGGGACGTGTCACGTCCTGATAGGTGATGGAGCTCTTGTATCGATCCTTCAGCAGATCATTTGCCTGCTCATTATCCATGATAAATGCCTGTCCGATATACGAATCCTCCAGGTCCAGTGCATTTCGCTTGAAGAAGTTAAGACCACGGTGATCCCGGTCTCCGATCCACTTTCCGATCCTTCTCCTGAGTCTTCTGGGCATGATCTTCTTATAAACCGTACCGGACTTGCTTCCGTGATAGGTTTCGTATCCGCCGAAGAACTCATCGGCACCCTCACCGGACAGCACCACCTTCAGGTCCTCCGCTGCCATCTCGGACAGGAAGTAAAGGGGTACCGCGGAAAGGTTCGCATGGGGCTCATCCGACTGGTACTGCACTGCCGGAAGGGCATCAAAGAATTCATCCGCCGTGATCTCGCGACGACGGTTTTTGATCTTTAAGATATCGCAGAGTGCCTTGGCATCCATGCTTTCATCAAAGCCGTCTGTCTTGAAGCCTACCGAATAGGTCTTATCCGGACGTGCCATGGTGGCGATAAAGCTGGAATCCACACCGCCGGACAGGAAGGAGCCAACCTCCACATCGGCGATCAGGTGGTACTTTACGGAGTTCTCCACCTCCTTGAAGATACCCTCTGCCGCTTCCTCTTCCGTCATCTCCTTGGTGCGGAAGGATGCATTGAAATACTGCTCGGTCTTGAAGCGCTCTCCGTCATAGGTAAAGTAGGTGCCCGGCTCCAGCTTGTATACGTTGCGGAACAGAGTCTCCTTCATGGGAGAATACTGGAACACAAGATACATCTTAAGCGCTTCCCGGTTTACCTCCTTCCGGAACGCGGGGTGCGGAAGAAATGCCTTGATCTCCGAGCCAAAGAGCAGGGTGTCCCTCATTTTCGCATAATAGAAGGGCTTGATACCGAAGGCATCCCGGGCTCCGTAGATCTTATGCTCCTGCTTGTCATAGATCACGAAGGCAAACATGCCGCGAAGCAGCGACGCCGTCTTCTCCCCGTAGATCATATAGGTCTGCAGCAGGGCTTCCGTGTCGGAATTCGTCTGAAACTGAACATTATGATCCCTGGTCAGCTTCCTCCGAATGTCCTTATAGTTATAGATCTCTCCGTTGAATACGATGACGTAACGCCCATCCGCGCTGTGCATGGGCTGAATTCCGAATTCAAGATCGATGATACTCAGTCTTCTGTGCCCGAGTCCCACGTAGTCATCTACAAAGACTCCGTCCCCATCCGGTCCCCGGTGGGCGATCTTTTCGCTCATGGCCCGAACCACCTCTGCCCGGTCATATTCTCCGGTGCCGAAAAAGCCTGCAAATCCACACATAGTATCTTACCTGCTGCCTTTCTTTCTTAGTCATTTTCCGGTGCACACACCTATCAGTATTGTACCATTTTTACAACAGATAGTAAAGAGGCGGAACCGCTTCGTTCCGCCTCAAAATAAAGATCCTTCGATCTTTCTCACGCCTCTTTTTTGAAATACTCCGTAAGCCGTTCGATGGGGATCGGTTTCGAGTATTTATAGCCCTGCAGATACTTGGCATCCATCTTCCTGCAACGGCTCTCATCATCCGTTGTCTCCACGCCCTCGTAGAGCACGGAATAGTCCATATCGCTGAAGAGATGGGCCAGATGAGATACCATGGACTCCGATTTCTGATCCACTGCAGAGGCCTGGACCATGGACCGGTCAAACTTGATGATATCGAAGGGCAGCTCCATAATACGCTCAAAGTTGGAATACCCGGTTCCGAAGTCATCCAGATAGAACTTGATCCCGCTCTCCCGCAGCTCCTCGATCTTCGACTTCATGATCATGAAGTCACCTTCACTCTGGCTCTCGGTAAGCTCGATGGCAACCTTGCCGAAGGGGATTCCGGACTTCCGGATCACGGATCCGATATCCAGACAAAAGCAGTCATCCCGAAGCTCCTGGGCGGAAATGTTCACCGAGATACGCACGATATGGTAGCCCTGCTCCAGCATGATACGGATCTGTTCACAGGTCTTATGCAGGATCATAAGACTCAGCTGATGGATGATCCCGTTTTCCTCCGCCAGTGGTATGAACACATCCGGATAGATCATCCCCACCTCCGGAAGCACGATCCGCATCAAAGCCTCCGCCGTGTCATATTCCTGCGTTGCGATATTCAGTACCGGCTGACAGTACACATGAACTCTTTCATCATCCAGATTTCCGGTCTTACAAATGTTGATCAGCTCAGACAGGATGTACTTATGCTTCTCATATTCACTGATGTCCTCCTCCGATACGTAGCGGACATCATTATTACTCATCTTTGATTCCACGTAACGGATCAGCCCCATATAATCACGGTCCCGGCTGATGGACTCGTGGGAGTGGATGATCATGATCTTGAAGGGCATCCGGTACCTGGGATACTCCTCATCAAACCCGTTCAGGATCTTATTGATGATATTCTCATAATCCGGATTTTTCTCCTTATCCGCCACCAGGATCTGACGACCGTTAGACACCTGGAACAGGGTTGCTCCACGGAAATAATCCACCGCAAACTTTCGGATGGTCTCCTTGATCTTCTGGGGATACGAGGTCCCCTCTTCCTCCAGATTCACCAGAAGAAGCGTCATCATGAGAAGGTCTTTCTTCTTCTTGTAGCTGTACTTTACAAGATCATCGAAGGCCGAGGCATCCACGGCACCCATTTCCAGATTGTAGGGATTCGAGTGCATCATATAAAGCACCGCAAATGCAGGAAGCAGATAGGTTCCCACCGTAAAGGAGGTCTGATCAAACTTCTCCTGCACAAAGAGCACTACAAAGGCCAGGACACTGGCTCCGAACACACCGGTCATAACCTGCTTATAAAGCCGTTTCCTGTAACGGATGAGAAGATACATAATGACCAGGGCAATGGCTACATAGCCAAAGGGGAACAGGTTCATTTTCTCCAGTGCCTGATCATCTCCCTGGATCTGAAAGTCCCAGTGGAAAAAAGCAGACAGAAACTCATAAATGATCAGTGCCAGCGTTCCGATCCCTGCCGGAACCACGATCTGGTAGGTGGTTCTTCTGCCAAGATGCATCTGTTCCCTGATGTATACGACGTAAAGGAACATATCCACATAAAGGAAGCTGTGATACCCTGCCCGCATAAGACAGATCAGTGTTTCCGAATACTGATTCGATTTACTGAGGAACATATGGAAGCATAGGCTGCAGGTGGCAGCCAGGATCAGCGTGAATATAAGAAGCCGGAAGATCGTGTAGGTCCGGGTCTTCGTGATGTAGGCGATATGCATGAGAACAAGGAACAACAAACAGGCCGTTACGACAAGGATGTCGCCGACCGGGGTATAGTTGCTGTATAGGTAATGTTCCATTCCGAAGGCAAGGACCAAGCGTTTTCTCCTTTTTCGCTCCTCGAGCCGGTTCCCGTCACACGCTCTACACCATTTAGCATATCATAGAACAGCTCGGAAATATCAAAATTCTACGATATTTACAGAGAATATGCAATAGATTTTTTCATGAACGATCAGGCCTTTGTTCAGGCAAAGAAATACCCCGGCTGCATGAGCCGGGGCATCGTGTCGCAAATGGTTATTTCTTCTTTGCCTTCTTAGCGGGCTTGCTGTTAACCTTCTCCTTCAGAGCTGCGCCAGCCTTGAACTTCGGCTGCTTAGCTGCCTTGATCTTGATGGTCTCACCAGTCTGCGGATTGCGCTACCTCAAAGGTACCAAAGCCGATCAGCTGAACCTTGCCATCCTTCTGAAGCTCGTCAGATACTACCTCTACAAAAGCCTTTACTGCAGCTTCTGCATCCTTCTTGGAGATCTTAGCTTCTTCTGCGATTGCTGCTACAAGTTCTGTCTTGTTCATAGTTTTCTGCTTCCTTTCGTAATATAGGATTTTTTTATTACATGCGCTATTATACACGGCTTTCGGCGAGAATTCAATACCCTTCCACAAGATATTGTAGATTTTTATGCAAAAAAGCACAAAATTTTGCTGATTTCATGGGATTTCCGCGTTTTAGGTTACATAAAACGCCCGTATTTTGGGCATTTTGCCAATCAAAGACATGGGAATACCCGAGTTTTCCTGAGGTTACGGCAGGTCTATCGTGCAAAACCCCGCGTTTATAACCGTTCTCCCATCACCTTTTCGTAGAAATCCAGTGCCCGTCTGTTTCCGCGCACATCATGCACCCGCACAAACTGACAACCTGCAGCCGCAGCAAGAACGGAGGTTACAAGCGTCCCCTCCTCCCGCTCCTCGGGCGGAAGTCCGAGGGTATCTCCGATCACGGACTTTCTGGAGGCTCCGAGCAGAACACTGCAGCCAAGATCCGTGAAGGCATCAAGGCGTGCCAGCACGCGGCGGTTCTCCTCCAGGGTCTTGGCAAAGCCTACTCCGGGATCCAGAATGATGCTTCCCGGCTCAACGCCTGCCTGCCTTGCCAGCACCAGAGAGCGTTCCAGGCCTTCCCTCACCCGAACAACGATATCCTCTCTTCCGGCCGGTGAAACACCGGACCGTTCCCACTGCAGATCTATCCTGTTTTCGGCCTTTCTTTCCACCAGATCATTATGCATCAGAACCACCGGCTTCCCGTGCTTTGCAACCACCTCCGCCATGGTCATCCGGTCGTCATTCATTTCCTCCGGATGCAGGTCCTCGAAACGAAAGCCCCAGATGTCATTTGCCAGATCCGCCCCCTCCGAGAGAGCCGCATTCATCACCGCAGCCTTGTAGGTATCCACGGAGATCGGTACATCAAAGTTCTTACGGATTGCCCGAAGCACCTCCGTCAGACGCCCGATCTCCTCCTCCGTGGAAACGGGGATATATCCGGGCCTTGTACTCTCTGCGCCTATGTCTATGATATCCGCACCATCTCGCAGCATTTCCTCCGTATGACGCATGGCTGCGTCATACCCCAGGTACTTTCCTCCGTCCGAGAAGGAATCCGGCGTAAGATTCAGGATTCCCATGATATATACGTGATTTTTCACCTCCGGAAAGCTCCGGTTTCCGATCTTCAAAGCGGTGTCCTCCGATCCTCAATTTCTTCTTCCTTATCATAGTTTGTTTTTGTATTTTTTACAACAAAGGAATTGAATCAGCGTTCATTTTTTGGTAAAATCAAACTACGGGGGACTATACAGTTTTGATCTTATGGGGAGGCAAAATTGAAAAGATTCTACTTTGTATGCCTTCTTTGTTTCGACATCCTGCTACTGGCATCGCTTGCAGCTTCATTTATGGTTGATTATAAGACAAACGGCGCATCCGATTCCGTGGAGAATATCATCTCCGGCCGGGAGACAGCGGACGGCTCCGCAGTGCTTCTTGATGACCTGAAGCTAAAAAGACGACCGCTCCTTTGATATAACATGCAGGGTTCCGGCATCTACGGATCAGGGGACCGACCTTTCGTTGATCAGTACCAATATCAACTTCGAGGTTTTCGTGAATGACACGTCGGTCTATTCTTATTTCCCCACATTAGAAAAGATATATGGCTCAACCTACGGAAATGACGTACACATCATTTCGCCTACGAAACCGGTGTGGAGCAGATGAACCAACAGATCCGGGAACATAACAGTAAGGATTTATCCCCTGTTCCCCTGCAGATTGCCTACGGCATGTCAGTCTACCACTGCAGCAAAGGGAATCTCGAGGAGCAGGAACAGCTTGCCGACAGCCGTATGTACGAGCATAAGAAGCAGTTAAAACAAGGCACTACCGCCGGATAGGAGTTGTGTATGTTAACTATCTTGAAAAACACGTATCTTGAGTCGTCCAGGAAGTTTCATCGGATCATCCTGTTCTTCCTTGTGGCGTCCGTGGTCATTGCATACTTCACGGATGACGGAACCGACGTTAAGACCATGGTCTACTATCTCGTCCTCTGTGTGGCATGCTTTTGCTTTGACCTGTTCTACCAGCGTTACAGCCAGCGGCAGGAATACTACTCCGGCGTATACGTATATAAAGTTTTCGTATATCTCGGCGCGCTGATCGGAGGAGCCTTCATCGGCTCGATCCCGATCCCGGTTCTGGGAATGTTCCTGGTTTACGGTATCCTGATGATCTGCGAAAGCGTTCTTCTGAACGATGTATATGACATCATGATCACCTACCGCGATTATTTCTTCTTTACCACCATGCTGATGCTGGCTATGGTCCTGCCCTTCCGCGGACTCTTCGATAAATCCATCGCGATCCTGATCCTGGTTGCAGGTGCCTGCCTCTATCCGCTGGTTCATCTGCTCCGTCAGATCACGATCCAGAGTATGATCTACATGGATAAGCAGTACACAAACATCTTCTTCCGAAACCTGGATGTTGAGGAAGAGAACTCCGGTCTGGTAGAGATGCAGCAGCGTCTTGAGGAAGTTAACGAAACCATCAACTATCAGAGGGTACAGTTAAATGATGCACTGTCCGACCTGAAGAAGCGCAGCGAAGAAACCCACGCACTGATCGAGATCACATCTCACTTCACCTCCACCTTCGACCTGGCTGACAGCTTACAGTTCATGGTACAGAAGCTGGTAGAGCTGAAGAGCGCAAACATCTGCTGCTTCCTGGTCGAAAAGGACACCTGCCTGAACGAGGAGATCATTTTCGAGTCCTACACCGACAAGAACTACGGACGGGAACGTCTGAAGAAGGAAACCTACCAGATCTTCGAAGAGTTCAAGAAGAGCGGTTCCCGCGATCCTCTGGTAATCTGCGATAATTACGATCAGTTCCTTCCCTACTTTGAACGTAGAGGCTGCTGTATCTCCGCGATCCCTGCATATGAGCAGGATCAGTTGTATGGCGTTATGGTGATCGCAGGCGAGAAGTACGACTTCTTCTACGGAGGCTACGACTTCTACAAGACCACCATCGGTGATCTTACTACTGCGATGATCAAGGACCGGCTGTATCTTACAACCGAGGATATGGCAAAGAAGGATGGTCTTACCAAAATCTACAACCGTATCTACTTCAATCAGGTTTATCCGGATATGCTGAATTCAGCAAAGGAAAACGGCGGTACGATCTCCGTTCTCATGCTGGATATCGACCACTTCAAGAATGTAAATGATACCTACGGACATCTGGCCGGTGATGAGGCCATTCGCTCGGTGGCACGCTCCGACTGGGAAGTTGCAAAGAAGTACGGCGGTATGGCTGTCCGCTTCGGAGGCGAGGAGTTCCTCCTGATCCTTCAGGATACACCGTTGGAGAAGGCAAGAGAGATTGCTGCAGAGCTTCACGAGAAGATCCGTACCACCACGATCCATTTCGAAGATTACGAGATCAACATCAACACCAGCCTTGGTGTGGCAAACTACCCCACCACCGTACAGGATACGCAGCTTACGCTCGACCGTTCCGATAAGGCCATGTACTACGGCAAAACCCACGGCCGCGGCCGCATCATCGTGGACGGCGTCGACAACGTTGATCCGTGATAATCTTCGTCAAAACCCACAAGAACCAACGAACCCCCACGGTTTCCTATCCGTGGGGGTTTTCATATGTTCCGGAGACTAGTATAACTGATCTTAAATAACTCAACCGAATGCTTGCCCGCTTACACCGATAGCACGCCTCAAAAATCCTCGGCGTAGCCCGCTACGCCTGCGTTTTTTGAGGCGCACTAAATCCTCGGCGTAGCCCGCTACGCCTGCGTTTTTTGAGGCGCACTCTCGGGCAAGCGTTCGTCGCATTCGTCGAGTTATTTCGCGACAGTTACACTAGTGCACCGATAAACAGAGGGACATGGAGCACCGTCAAACAAAGGGCCCGGATAGTACGCCATGGGAAATGTCGTACTATCCGGGCCCTATGTTATCGGTGTGAAACCGCTACGTCGCGAACTGCAACGAGAGTGATGTTGCGCGTGAAACCTGTCCGTTAGGTTCTCATCTGCCTGCGTCTCTTTGGCTGACTCTCAAACAAAAAATCCCCCTGTGGAATTCCACAGGGGGATGGATATTAACGTTGTTGATTACTCAACGATGGTTACAACGGATCCGGAACCTACGGTTCTACCACCCTCACGGATAGCGAAACGAAGACCAGACTCCATTGCTACCGGATGAATCAGCTCGATGCTCATCTCTACGTTATCACCAGGCATGCACATCTCGGTACCAGCCGGCAGGTTGCAGACACCTGTTACGTCGGTTGTACGGAAATAGAACTGCGGACGATAGTTGTTGAAGAACGGTGTATGACGACCACCCTCGTCCTTGGTCAGTACGTAAACCTGAGCAGTAAACTTCTTGTGGCATGTTACAGAACCCGGCTTAGCCAGAACCTGTCCCTTTTCAACCTGATCACGGTTGATACCACGAAGCAGAGCACCGATGTTATCACCAGCCTGTGCCTCGTCAAGGAGCTTACGGAACATCTCGATACCGGTTACTACGGTATTCAGCTTCT
Source organism: uncultured Lachnospiraceae bacterium (assembly GCA_902760755.1). Taxonomy (GTDB): domain Bacteria; phylum Bacillota; class Clostridia; order Lachnospirales; family Lachnospiraceae; genus Eubacterium_Q. The sequence goes on from CACWHK010000009.1 coordinate 51,845, forward strand.
CTTCCTTGATACCAAGGATCTCAAGCGGATCGTTCAGGTGCAGTGTACCACGCTCTACACGACCGGTAGCAACGGTACCACGACCTGTGATGGTGAATACGTCCTCTACAGGCATCAGGAACGGCTTATCTGTATCACGCTCCGGAGTCGGGATGTAATCATCAACTGTCTGCATGAGCTCCATGATCTTGTCGCCCCACTCTCCTTCCGGATGCTCAAGTGCCTGCAGAGCAGAACCCTTGATGATCGGGCAACCTTCGAAACCGTACTCCTCAAGAGCCTCGGTTACTTCCATCTCAACGAGCTCGATCAGCTCATCATCATCAACCATATCGCACTTGTTAAGGAATACGATGATGTACGGAACGTTTACCTGACGAGCGAGCAGGATGTGCTCTCTTGTCTGAGCCATAACGCCGTCGGTAGCTGCTACTACGAGGATAGCACCATCCATCTGTGCAGCACCTGTGATCATGTTCTTAACGTAGTCAGCATGGCCCGGGCAGTCAACGTGAGCATAGTGACGATTCTCTGTCTCATACTCAACGTGTGCGGTAGAGATGGTGATACCACGCTCTCTCTCTTCCGGAGCCTTATCGATGTTCGCGAAATCAACTGCTGCGTTACCGGCTACACGCTCGGAAAGTACCTTGGTGATAGCTGCTGTCAGAGTTGTCTTACCATGGTCTACGTGACCGATGGTTCCGATGTTTACATGCGGTTTTGTTCTTTCGAATTTAGCCTTTGCCATTTCAAAATTCCTCCTTAGAATATCTCCCCCAGTATCCTCGGGGTCGTTTTGCAACCTAAATGCAATTATAGTAAAAAATGCCCATCATTTCAAGTATTTCTTTCAATACTCGTGGTATATTTTCCATCCATTCGGAAAATCTTCCGTCACACAGGATTACTTACCTGCCTTTGTGGAAAGAACCTTCTCCTGAACGGACTTCGGGCACTGCTCGTAGCGCTCAAAGAACATGGAATAGTTACCACGTCCCTGTGTTCTGGAACGAAGATCTGTAGAGTAGCCGAACATCTCTGCCAGCGGAACGTAAGCCTTTACAAGCTTACCGTTACCTACATCCTCCATACCCTCAACACGGCCACGGCGGGAATTCAGGTCACCGATAACATCGCCCATGTAATCTGCGGGCATTGTAACCTCAACCTTCATGATCGGCTCAAGAAGTACCGGATTACCCTTCTGCATAGCATCCTTGAACGCCATGGAACCTGCGATATGGAATGCCATTTCAGAAGAATCGACTTCATGGTAGGAACCGTCATATACATTTGCGGATACACCGAGTACCGGGAATCCGCCAAGGATACCGGCCTGAGTAGCCTCTTCGATACCCTCGCTGATGGCCGGGATGTATTCCTTCGGAATGCTACCGCCGACTACAGTGGACTCAAACTTGTAAGTCTCCTCACCGTTCGGATCCATGGGCTCGAACTTAACCTTACAATGGCCGTACTGACCACGACCACCGGACTGCTTTACGTACTTGGAATCTACGTCTACAGCCTTTGTGAAGGTCTCCTTGTAGGATACCTGAGGTGCGCCGACATTTGCCTCAACCTTGAACTCACGAAGCAGACGGTCTACGATGATCTCCAGATGGAGCTCGCCCATACCTGCGATGATGGTCTGACCGGTCTCAGCATTTGTATGTGTCTTGAAGGTCGGGTCCTCTTCTGCAAGCTTCTGCAGTGCATCAACCAGCTTGTCCTGACCATCCTTGGTCTTCGGCTCGATTGCGAGCTCGATAACCGGATCCGGGAACTCCATGGACTCCAGGATTACCGGATGCTGATCATCACAGATGGTATCACCGGTTGTAGTATTCTTAAGACCGACAACGGCTGCGATATCACCGCAGTAAACCGTCGGGATCTCCTGTCTCTTGTTTGCATGCATCTGAAGGATACGTCCGACACGCTCCTTATGTCCCTTTGTTGCGTTCAGCACGTAGGAACCGGAATTCAGCTTACCGGAGTATACACGGATAAATGCAAGCTTACCAACGAACGGGTCTGTCGCGATCTTGAATGCAAGTGCGGAGAACGGCTCGTCGTCAGCAGACTTCTTTGTAAGCTCATTGCCCTGCAGATCCGTACCCTTGATGTCAGGGATATCGGTAGGTGCAGGCATAAACTCAACGACAGCATCCAGAAGCTTCTGGATACCCTTGTTCTGATGTGCGGAACCGCAGAGAACCGGAACGACACGCTCCTTCTCACCTGCCGGTGTATCGATGGCAGCACAGGTAGCTGCACGGAGAGCCTTCTTCAGCTGCTCAACCGACGGCTCCTCACCATCCAGATACATCATCATCAGTTCCTCATCATAATCGCAGCATGCCTCAACCAGCTCCGTATGGAACTTCTCAGCCTGCTCCTTCATATCATCCGGAATGTCGGTAATGGAGATATCCTCTCCCTTGGAATCATTGTAGATATAAGCCTTCATCTCGAAGAGGTCTACGATTCCCTGGAAGTAATCTTCCTTACCAATGGGGATGTTTACAACGACCGGCTTCTTGCCAAGACGTGTACGAATCTCATCTACGGTATTGTAGAAGTTTGCACCGAGGATATCCATCTTATTGACGAATGCCATTCTCGGCACGTGATAGGTGTCCGCCTGACGCCATACATTCTCAGACTGGGGCTCAACACCGCCCTTAGCATCGAACACACCGACAGCGCCGTCCAGTACACGCAGGGAACGTTCTACTTCGACAGTGAAGTCAACGTGGCCCGGAGTATCGATGATGTTGATACGATGCTCAAGCGCGCCCTTCTTCGGCTTTGTCTGCTCCTGCACAGTCCAGTGGCAGGTTGTTGCAGCGGAAGTGATGGTGATACCACGCTCCTGCTCCTGCTCCATCCAGTCCATGGTGGCAGTGCCTTCGTAGGTCTCACCGATCTTGTAGTTTACACCTGTATAATAAAGAATTCTCTCAGTCAGAGTGGTCTTACCGGCATCGATGTGAGCCATGATACCGATATTACGAGTCTGCTCAAGAGGATATTCTCTTCCAGTTGCAGCCAAGGCTTTTTCCTCCTTATCTTAGTATCTGTCAGACTCTGATTAGAATCTGTAGTGTGCAAATGCCTTATTTGCTTCAGCCATGCGGTGCATCTCTTCTTTACGCTTTACAGATGCGCCCGTGTTGTTCGAAGCATCGATCAGTTCGGATGCCAGACGCTCTTCCATGGTCTTCTCTGTTCTCTTGCGTGAGAAATCAGTCAGCCAACGGAGACCGAGTGCCTGTCTACGATCCGGACGTACATCGATCGGCACCTGGTAAGTAGCACCACCGATACGGCGTGCCTTTACCTCAAGCAGCGGCATAACGTTGTTCATAGCCGCTTCAAATACCTCGATCGGATCCTTGCCGGTCTGCTCTTTGATACGGTCAAATGCGCCGTATACGATCTTCTGTGCTACACCCTTCTTACCATCCAACATGATGTTGTTGATAAGACGCGTAACAACCTTGTTATTGTAAATCGGGTCCGCAAGTACGTCCCGCTTTACGATATGTCCTTTACGTGGCACGGTTCTTCCCTCCTTAATAATCATTAATTCGTAGGTACTCACAGTCTTCCTGCTTAAGATGCAGGTCATGTGTACGTGCTGCTATTGTATGATCAAATCATGCCATAACCAGCACAGACGAAACTGCCCAACCTAACTACTGGCAGCCCCGCTTTTCGACAAACTGTGTATCGTATGGATTACTTCGCATCCTTCGGACGCTTAGCACCATACTTGGAACGTGCCTGACGTCTCTTACCAACTCCTGCAGTATCAAGAGTACCACGGATGATGTGGTATCTGGTACCGGGAAGGTCACGTACTCTACCGCCGCGGATCAGAACAACGGAGTGCTCCTGCAGATTGTGTCCCTCACCCGGGATGTAGCTTGTTACTTCTACACCGTTGGAAAGACGTACTCTGGCGATCTTACGGAGAGCGGAGTTCGGCTTCTTCGGAGTTGTTGTCTTAACAGCTGTACAAACACCTCTCTTCTGAGGAGCACTCTGCTGCATCGGCTTCTTCTTCAGAGAGTTGAAGCTTTTCTGCAGAGCCGGAGCTGTAGACTTCTTAACAGCAGTCTCTCTACCCTTTCTTACTAACTGGTTAAATGTAGGCATGATTTCACCTCCTTCTTATATAAGCTCACGCCGAAGGGCCAGCCCCTTTCAGGCATGGCGAAAGGCATGCGATTTACGCATGCCTTAATATTATATCCATATGGATTTGCCATGTCAAGCAGTTTTTCTGATGACAACCGACGGAGTCTCACCGTCCGGTCCGGGAAGTCCTTCCTTACGGATTACTCCTCCTCGCCGCTCTCCTCTGCTGCATCCTCTGCAGCCAGGGATTCATCGGATACCAGGCCTTCCGGAATATGATCATCCGATACCAGGCTGTCATCCGTAAACTCAGCACTGTCGCCAAGCTCCTCTGCTGTCTCATCATCGTAGAGCATGGTCTCATCATCCAGTCCATCGATCTGATCCAGATACTCGGAATCCAGCTTTACGGAACGATACCGCTTCATACCGGTTCCTGCAGGGATCAGCTTACCGATCAGAACGTTCTCCTTCAGACCGATCAGGTCATCTGTCTTACCCTTGATTGCCGCATCCGTAAGTACACGGGTGGTCTCCTGGAAGGATGCTGCCGACAGGAAGCTGTTGGTAGCAAGGGAAGCCTTGGTGATACCCAGCAGTACCTGAGAAGCAACTGCCGGCTTCAGGCCGTCCTCTCCGAGGATCTCATTGATCTCCTCCACATCCAGAACATCCACGAAGGTACCCGGTAAGTAATCGGAATCTCCGGAATCCTCAACCTTTGCCTTCTTCAGCATCTGACGTACGATGATCTCGATATGCTTATCGTTGATCTCAACACCCTGCAGACGATATACTCTCTGAACCTCACGGATCATGTAGTTCTGAACGGCTTCAACGCCCTTGATCTTCAGGATGTCATGCGGATTAACAGAACCCTCGGTCAGCTCATCACCGGCTTCGATCTTCTGTCCGTCCATAACCTTGATTCTGGAACCGTAGGGGATTCCGTAGGTTTTGGACTCACCATCCTCATCATTTGTTACGATGATCTCACGGATCTTACGCTGTGACTCGCTTGCATCCACGATCTTAACCGTACCGTCGATCTCGGAGATGATTGCAAGTCCCTTCGGCTTACGTGCCTCGAAAAGCTCCTCGACACGGGGAAGACCCTGTGTGATATCGCCACCGGCAACACCACCGGTATGGAAGGTTCTCATGGTCAGCTGCGTACCAGGCTCACCGATGGACTGTGCAGCGATGATACCGACAGCCTCGCCGACCTGTACGGCCTGGCCTGTAGCCATGTTGGCACCGTAGCACTTCGCGCAGACGCCCAGGTGGCACTTGCAGGTAAGGATGGAGCGGATCTTCAGCTTCGCATCCTTGCGGGGAGCTCCGGTCTCCGGATCCGTGAACGGACGATCACTGATCGGATTTCCTTCCATGTCATTCTCAACACCGTACTTCATGATGTTATCAGCTCGCTTCGGTGTGATCATGTGATTCTTCTTTACGAGCATATTTCCGTCTTTGTCGAAAATGCTCTCTGCAGCATATCTTCCCGTAATACGCTCCTGGAAGGTCTCGATCACTTCGTCGCCCTCGCGGAAGGTAAATACGTAGATACCCGGCTTCTTGTCCTGATCCTCGCAGCAGTCGGTCTCGCGGATGATCAGATCCTGAGATACGTCTACCAGACGACGGGTCAGATAACCGGAGTCTGCGGTACGGAGCGCGGTATCGGAAAGACCCTTACGAGCACCGTGTGCGGAGATGAAGTACTCCAGTACGTCCAGACCTTCACGGAAGTTGGACTTGATCGGAAGTTCGATGGTCTTACCGGTCGTATCCGCCATAAGTCCACGCATACCGGTCAGCTGCTTGATCTGCTGATCTGAACCACGGGCTCCGGAATCAGCCATCATGTAAATGTTATTGTAACGATCCAGTCCGTCAAGCAGGGCATTTGTCAGATCGGAGTCTGCCTTCTCCCAAACCTTGATGACTGACTTGTAACGCTCTTCATCCGTAAGGAATCCGATATTGAAGTAGTCTGTGATGCGGTCCACCACATCCTGGGCATTGTCCAGGATCTCCTGCTTGTTGCCCGGAACAGTCATGTCGGCAACGGATACGGTGATACCACTCAGGGTGGAATACTTGTAACCGATGGCCTTCACATTATCCAGAACCTCAGCGGTCTTGGTAGCGCCATGGATGTTGATGCACTTATCCAGAATCTTCTTCAGCCACTTCTTACCAACGTGGAAGTTAACCTCCGGCTCCAGCACCTGGGTGCGGTCGGAACGATCCACGAAGCCCAGATCCTGCGGGATCACTTCGTTAAACAGAAGCTTACCGAGGGTGGTTGCAACGGTTCCGGTGATGGTCTCACCTGCCAGTGTTGCGGTACGCTCCACGTAGATCTTCTGCTGCAGGGTGATCTCCTGATTCTCATATGCAAGGATCGCACGGTTCATGTTCTTGAACCGACGTCCGATCATATCCTGTACCGTACTTACGATATTCTTGTAGTAGGTTACTCCGGACTTCTTAGACTGCTTCTTTACCACGCGGATGCGGATCTTGTCGGTCAGCTGAACTGTTCCGTTCTCAGCATCCTTCAGGATCTCTGCCACATTTCCGGGCTCATCGTCAGCCATGTAGGACTTAACGATCTCATCCTCTTCAAACGGTACCTCACGATACCGGTCGTTGGTCAGATAATAGATACCCAGAACCATATCCTGTGAAGGAACGGATACAACACCACCGTCCGAAGGCTTCAGCAGGTTGTTCGGGGACAGCAGCAGGAAACGGCACTCTGCCTGTGCTTCCACGGAAAGCGGAAGGTGCACAGCCATCTGGTCACCATCGAAGTCGGCGTTGAACGCGGTACATACCAGCGGGTGAAGCTTGATGGCCTTACCCTCGACCAGGATCGGCTCGAAGGCCTGAATACCCAGACGGTGAAGGGTAGGTGCACGGTTCAGCATAACCGGATGCTCCTTGATGACATCCTCGAGGATATCCCAAACCTGAGGATCCAGACGCTCTACCTTCTTCTTTGCTGCCTTAATGTTATTTGCGATACCGCGTGCGGACAGCTCCTTCATAACGAAGGGCTTGAACAGCTCGATAGCCATCTCCTTCGGAAGACCGCACTGATAGATCTTCAGCTCCGGTCCTACGACGATAACGGAACGACCTGAGTAGTCAACACGCTTACCCAGCAGATTCTGACGGAAACGTCCCTGCTTACCCTTCAGCATATCGGAAAGGGACTTCAGAGCCCGGTTTCCGGGGCCGGTAACTGCACGTCCGTGACGGCCGTTATCGATCAGGGCATCCACTGCCTCCTGCAGCATACGCTTCTCGTTCCGAACGATGATGTCCGGTGCGGACAGCTCCTGCAGACGACGCAGACGGTTGTTTCTGTTAATGATCCGGCGATACAGGTCATTCAGGTCGGAGGTTGCGAAACGTCCGCCGTCCAACTGTACCATGGGTCGAAGATCCGGCGGGATGACGGGAATGACATTCATCACCATCCACTCCGGCTTATTGTTGGAATTACGGAAGGCCTCAACGACCTCCAGCTTCTTGATGATCTTAGCCTTCTTCTGACCGGTAGCTGCATCCAGCTCCTCCTTCAGCTCCTCAGCCTCCTTGTCGAGGTCGATGTTGCGAAGAAGCTCCTGGACTGCCTCAGCACCCATGCCTACACGGAAGGAACCGAGATCATCCTTGTATGTATCCAGGGCCTGACGATACTCTGTCTCTGTCAGAACATCCTTCAGATGAAGGCCTGTGTTGCCCGGATCAAGTACGATATAAGCTGCAAAGTAAAGCACTCTCTCGAGGATTCGCGGGGAAACATCCAGAAGAAGTCCCATGCGGCTCGGGATACCCTTGAAATACCAGATGTGGGAAACCGGTGCAGCAAGCTCGATATGGCCCATACGCTCACGACGTACGCTTGCCTTGGTTACCTCAACACCGCAGCGGTCGCAGACGATTCCCTTGAAACGGATCTTCTTGAACTTACCGCAGTGGCACTCCCAGTCCTTGGTGGGTCCGAAGATCTTCTCACAGTAAAGGCCGTCGCGCTCCGGCTTCAGGGTTCTGTAGTTAATGGTCTCCGGCTTCTTAACCTCGCCGTAGGACCACTCTCTTATCTTATCGGGAGAAGCAAGTCCGATCCGTATGGAGTCAAAATTGATCGGCTGTTCCATCTCTGCATTTAAAATGTTTGCCATCTTTCTTCTCCTCTCTTATTCATCAAAGTCAGAATCATCGTAGGACTCATCATCATCGTAGAACTCTTCGTCCTGACCTTCCAGATCCGTCAGCTCGCCCTGCTCGTCAACACCGCTGAAGCCGTGAGCCTCCAGGTCACCGGTATAACGCTGGTCACCCTCCAGGTCACTGCGGAGGTTGCGGTCGTAATCCACGGATTCACCAAGATCCACTTCCTCACCATCCTCACGGAAGACTCTGACATCAAGTCCGAGGGACTGGAACTCCTTCAGAAGTACCTTGAAGGACTCCGGAATACCCGGCTCAGGGATGTTCTCACCCTTGATGATTGCTTCGTAGGTCTTCACACGACCTGCAACATCATCCGACTTCACGGTCAGGATCTCCTGCAGGGTGTAGGAAGCACCGTAAGCCTCGAGGGCCCAAACTTCCATCTCTCCGAAACGCTGGCCACCGAACTGTGCCTTACCACCGAGGGGCTGCTGTGTAACGAGGGAGTACGGACCTGTGGAACGTGCGTGGATCTTATCGTCTACCAGGTGGTGCAGCTTCAGGTAGTGCATGAAGCCGATGGATACCTTCGACGGGAACTCCTGACCGGTACGTCCGTCACGGAGCAGTACCTTACCGGTGCTGTCGATGGGCACGCCCTTCCACTCTTCTCTGTGATCACGATTGTCCGACAGATACTGCAGAACCTCCGGATCCAGTTCATCCTTATACTTTGCTTCAAATGTATCCCAGTCGCTGTTAACATAGTCATTTGCCAGCTCCAGGGTTGCCGTGATGTCCTTCTCATTTGCGCCGTCGAAGATCGGAGTGGAGATCTTGAAGCCCAGAGCCTGTGCAGCCAGACCCAGATGCAGCTCCAGCACCTGTCCGATATTCATACGGGACGGAACGCCCAGGGGGTTCAGCACGATATCCAGCGGACGTCCGTTCGGAAGGAACGGCATATCCTCTACCGGAAGAATACGTGAAACGACACCCTTGTTACCGTGACGACCTGCCATCTTATCACCGACGGAGATCTTACGCTTCTGAGCGATGTATACGCGAACGGACATGTTTACTCCCGGAGGAAGCTCGTCGCCGTTCTCACGTGTAAATACCTTGGTATCCATGACAACACCGTATGCACCGTGAGGTACACGCAGGGATGTGTCACGAACCTCTCTTGCCTTCTCACCGAAGATCGCACGGAGGAGTCTCTCCTCTGCAGTCAGCTCGGTCTCTCCCTTCGGAGTAACCTTTCCGACCAGAATATCACCGGCACGAACCTCGGCACCGATCCGGATGATACCGTTCTCGTCCAGATCCTTCAGCGCTTCCGCACCAAGGCCTGCCAGATCACGGGTGATCTCCTCGGGTCCGAGCTTGGTATCTCTGGACTCTGCCTCGTACTCTTCGATATGTACGGATGTGTAAACATCTTCCTTCACGAGACGCTCGGAAAGAAGAACCGCATCCTCGTAGTTGTAGCCTTCCCAGGTCATGAAGCCGATCAGCGGGTTCTTACCGAGGGCAAGCTCACCACCGCTGGTGGAAGCACCATCTGCAATTACCTCGCCTGCAACCACACGGTCACCGCGCTTCACGATGGGACGCTGGTTCATGCAGTTACCCTGATTGCTCCGGGCAAACTTAATCACATGATAATCATCGATCTCACCGTCATCCGTGCGAACCTTGATCAGCTCACTGGAGGACAGCTCTACAATACCGTCGCGCTTAGCCACGATACATACGCCGGAGTCCACGGCCGTCTTGGACTCCATACCGGTACCAACCACCGGGGAATCCGTAGCCAGAAGCGGAACCGCCTGACGCTGCATGTTGGAACCCATCAGCGCACGGGTCGTATCGTCGTTCTGAAGGAAGGGAACCATGGAGGTAGCCACGGAGAATACCATCCGCGGAGATACGTCCATCAGATCCACATTTGCCTTCGGGAACTCGGATGTGATATCTCTGTAACGCCCTGCGACGTTGTTTCTTTCAAAATGTCCTTCCTCATCGAGTGCCTCACTCGCCTGAGCAACGATATAGTTATCCTCTTCGTCCGCGGTCATGTATACAACCTCATCGGTAACGATGGGATTCTCGGGATCCTTTTCCTTATCAACCTTACGATAGGGAGCCTCAACGAAGCCGTACTCGTTGATGCGTGCGTAGGTTGCCAGGGAGTTGATCAGACCGATGTTCGGACCTTCCGGGGTCTCAATCGGGCACATACGACCGTAGTGCGTATAGTGAACGTCTCGAACCTCCAGACCGGCACGGTCTCTGGAAAGACCACCGGGACCCAGGGCAGACAGACGGCGCTTATGTGTCAGCTCGGACAGCGGGTTGTTCTGATCCATGAACTGAGACAGCTGTGAGGATCCGAAGAACTCCTTCACTGCAGAGGTAACCGGCTTGATGTTGATCAGCGACTGCGGTGTGATGGTCTCGATATCCTGTGTCTGCATACGCTCACGAACCACTCTCTCCAGACGGGTCAGACCGATCCGGTACTGATTCTGAAGGAGCTCACCGACGGAACGGATCCGGCGGTTACCCAGGTGATCGATGTCATCGGAGTTACCGATGCCATACTCCAGATGCATATTATAATTTACGGAAGCGAAGATATCATCTCTGGTGATATGCTTCGGGATTAGCTCATTTACGCTGTTCTTAATTGCTTCCTTCAGCTCTTCTGCGTCATCGTACTGCTCCAGAAGCTCAGCAAGCACCGGATAGTATACATCCTCGGTGATGCCCAGTTCTTCCGGATTGATATCGCCCAGACGATCCTTGATCCACGGACGGATATCTACCATACGGTTGGACAGGAGCTTTACGTTCCTCTCTTCTGTCTGCACAACAATATAAGGAACGCCTGCATCCTGGATGCGCTTTCCTGCATGGCGGGAAAGGATCTCGCCCTGCGCATACATAACCTCACCGGTCACGGGATCGATAATATCCTCAGCGACGATAAAGCCGCGGACACGGTTGCGGAATGCAAGCTTCTTATTAAACTTGTAACGACCGACTCTTGCCAGGTCATACCGTCTTGCATCAAAGAACATGCCATGTACCAGGCTTTCAGCACTCTCAACCGCGAGGGGCTCGCCCGGTCTCATCTTCTTATACAGCTCGAGAAGACCCTCTTCGTAGTTCCGGGAAACGTCCTTCTCAAAGCTGGCTGCCAGCTTCGGCTCGTCACCGAACACTTCCAGGATCTCATCATTTGTACCAAGACCCAGTGAACGAAGAAGCACTGTGATCGGTACCTTTCTGTTGCGGTCTACCCGCACCCAAAACACGTCATTTGCATCTGTTTCATACTCCAGCCATGCACCACGATTCGGGATCACGGTACAGGAGAACAGGGGCCGGCCTGTCTTATCATGCTCCATGGCATAATAGATGCCGGGAGAACGTACCAACTGGCTGACGATGACACGCTCAGCGCCGTTGATCACAAAGGTTCCGGTTTCGGTCATGAGGGGCAGGTCTCCCATGAAGATCTCCTTCAGGTCGATCTCGCCGGTCTCGTTGTTGCGAAGCCGTACATTTACTTTAAGAGGAGCCGCGTAAGTTGCATCTCTCTCCTTACACTCTTCGATCGTATACTTGATATCCTCCTCGCACAGCTGATGGGAGATAAACTCCAGACTCAGCTTGCCGGAGAAATCAACGATCGGAGAAATGTCACGAAAGGCTTCCGTCAGACCTTCTGTCAGAAACCACTTGTAGGAATTCACCTGAACGCCGATCAGGTTCGGCATTTCAAGCACTTCCCGCTTGTTGGAGTAGCTCATACGTGTGCTTTTTCCGGACTTCACCGGACGCATTCTGAACTTTTTCATTGACGTGTTTCACTCCTTGGTCGATATTTGTCATGGGGCCGGAAGGGTGCCCAAAGAAGTCGGCGGAAGGCCGATTTTTGCGCACAAAAACCGTAAGGCTAATTGCAAAAAGCATAGAACGCCACATTAGCCTATAATGACAATTTAATATAATACCAAAATTCAAAAGGAAATGCAAGAGAAATCTTTACGAAATTATTGAGATATTGTACTAGATAGAGTCCGGTGCCCTTAGCCTCGCCGCAGTGCCTTTCGAGGCCCGGCTCGCGCCTTAGTCGCGGGAGCCCCTAGCGGCACATAGGCTTCCCACGTGCATTCGCACGTGGATTGCCAAGTGCCGAGACCCGCGATGACCTCGTAAGGCACTCGTCTCGTCTTTTACGAGCGCCTGAATTCTGAGGTATAGATGATCACGATAAGAACGATAAAAGAGATGTATCCGGGTGGACACATCTCTTCTATCATGAATTTGGATTTGATTACTTAAGTGTAACCTTTGCGCCTTCAGCTTCGAGCTTAGCCTTAACGTCCTCAGCCTCTTCCTTGGATACTGCTTCCTTCAGTACCTTCGGAGCGCCCTCTACAGCTTCCTTAGCTTCCTTCAGACCAAGACCTGTGATCTCACGAACAACCTTGATAACCTTGATCTTGTTAGCGCCTGCCTCAGTCAGCTCTACGTCGAACTCTGTCTTCTCCTCAGCTGCTGCTGCACCTGCACCCGGAGCTGCTGCCATAACGACACCTGCTGCTGCGGATACGCCATACTTCTCTTCGATAGCCTTTACAAGCTCATTCAGCTCCAGTACGGAGAGCTTATCAATTTCTGCTACAAACTCTTCAATAGTCATTTTAATTTTCCTCCATAATTATTCTTTAATGTTTCGTGCGTTACGCACATCTTCGCTGCGTTTCATTCACGCAGTTCCTTTGGTCTGCCATGCGGCAGATCCTTACGCTTCTGCGTTCTTCTCTGCAAGCTGGTTCAGTACCCGAGCCAGGTTTGCGATTGGAGACTGCAGAGATCCGAGAAGTCTGGAAAGCAGTACTTCTCTGGACGGGATGGTTGCGATGGTCTCGATTCCTGCCTTATCGTAGTAGGTTCCCTCTACGATACCGGACTTCAGCTCAAGCTTCGGTGCTGTCTTGGCGAACTCTGCCATAACACGTGCCGGTGCTGTTGCATCTTCCTTGGAAATAGCAACTGCAGTCGGGCCTTCCAGATCCTTCGCCAGATCACTCCACTCTGTGCCGTCGATTGCGAGCTTCACCATCGTGTTCTTGTAAACCTTGTAAGTCACATTCTCCTTGCGGGTTGTCCGACGAAGCTCTGTATCCTGCGCAACAGTCAGTCCACGGTAATCTACCAGGACAACACTCTTTGCACCATCAATCGCTTCCTTGATCTCCGCAACGATCGGCTGCTTCTCTTCAACCTTTGCCACTGAAACGTACCTCCTTGTTAGATTAATGGCCGCACGTTACAAAAAGAAAAACCCCTGCTCCGCGCACGCGTAGTAGGAGTAACATTCGCTCATTACGAACACTTCCTCGGCAGGTAGGAATCCGTTACGCCCGAAGGCACCTGCTGTCTACGGCAGCTCATCGTTTGATAGACTACCATAGACAGCATCGGCCTGTCAAGCACTTTTTACTTCAGATATCCTTCTGCATTGAAGGTGTACTTCTTTCCGTCAATGGTCAGGGTTTCACCCTTTGCATACCAGCCCTTGTTGTCGATGTAATACCAGCCGGTCTTATCCTTCTTCCAGGAGGCCTTGCCGCCATAGGTGCAGGTACCGTTCTTATTCAGCCAGTAGCCCTTGCACCACTCATTTGCAGCCATGGTTCCGTCCGCCTTGAAGTAATACCAGTCCTTTCCGTCCTGTACCCAGGCATTGGTCTTCATGAAGCCGTCCTTCTTATCCATGTAGTACCAGCTCTTTCCGCTCTTTACCCAGCCGGTCTTCATGAAGCCGTCCTTCGGATCGAAGTAGTACCATTTCTTTCCGCTCTGGAACCAGCCGGTCACCATAGCGCCGTCCATCTTCTTATCGAAGTAATACCACATATTCTTAATCTTCTTCCAGCCGATTACCTGCTCGCCGGTTTCATCATCGAAGTAGAACCAGTACTTATCTAACTGCATCCAGCCGCTGAAGATCTTCGGAAGGATCACTTCAGACTTATCCTCGATCTCATTATCGCCGTCTGCATCCCAGAAGTATTTATCGCAGGCGTCGCACTTATAGTACTCAATATTTCCGTCCTTCTTCGTGGTCGGATACACCATGTTCACATGATCCAGCTTATGCCATACGGCATAAAGCTTTGCTACCCGGGCCGACCGCTCGGCAGCAGAGCTGTTTGCGAAGGTCTGCACGTAATCCGTGATGCTTCCCTCGAGGAGCTCCCCATCCTTTTCCGTAGACCATCCGACGAAGTGGTATCCTTCCCGCGCATCCGGAACAAAGGCTCCGGCTTCCTCCAGCGCTTTGATCGTATCCATGGCATTGTTATTATTTGCCTCGAAGACACGATCCTCATAGCCGTAAATCGTTCCGCCGTTTGCATCCAGTGTCAGGGTTCGTCCGCCGAGGAACCGGAAAGCGATGGATACCCATGCATCCTCGTCCACCTTCTTATCATACTTATCTACTGAATTGCCGTATACCGTCATCTTCCAGAGCGGATAAACCTCTGTTGTCTCCGCACCATCAGCAAACTTCGGCTGAGAGCCGCCGTCTTTTCCGGCAAGCATGTTATAAGCGCTGCCATTTGTATAGATTCCGGTATGGGCATTATCCAGATAATACCCCTCCAGATGCGGGCGCGCGATCTCATAAGGAACCATGTCATCGGACCCCTTATTCGCCAGATTGTAGATTGCATCCGAAGCCCAGACTGCATCGGGGCCCTGACCATCCACTCCCACTGCATAGAAACGGATGTCTTCCTTCACCTCATCAGAGAAAGCCTGTTCCGTTCCCGATCCGGATGAATCCAGGTACTCATACCCCAGTGGAGCATATGCCGGAACATTTACAAACTGAAGCCATTCCATACCATAAGAAACCTTAGTTGTCTTTCCGGTTTCCGCCTCCGTAAATGATTCCTCTGTATAGCCACCGCCGCCCCAGGTGAATACCTTCACCGGTTCGGTTCCGGTGATCTCGATCTTCCGGATAAATGTATTCCCATGGCCGGAGCCTTCCGGTGCCTGTCCCACAGCCACCGAGGAAAGAACCTTGATCGGACCGCGATCCTCAGATGAGTACGGATCATGGAATACCACACCTCCGACACCGGACACGGAGGGCTTATCGTAGTCCGGTGCCGGCAGGTTCGGGATGATCGTTACCGTATCTCCCGGCTGCAGCGTCGGAAGTTCTTTCCATGAGCCTTGCATCTCTTCGATATCTCCCCCACGGATCATGGTTGCTTCTCCGGAATAATCCACCGTATACGCAACCGGTTCATGTTCGATGATTGCCTGACTTTTCGGTGCTTCCGTTTCTGTCTGCACCGGGTCATCTGTTGCAACGCTCTCCTTTGCATAGGCCGAAAAGCCGCACATCAGCGAGAAGCTGACGGCCACAGCCAGCGCAGGAAGCGCTTTCTTCCGTAATCTCTTTCTTACCATTCCATAACTCCTTTCTCCCTATCCTTACGGAGTCCCAACAAACGCCTCCGGCGCCTTCGGGAGCCCGTCCTTATCACCCAATACTCCTATTCTTCATTTTATCATAGGGGAAATAATCTGACAATAAAGAAACGGTTGTCAGCCCGCCGGAATTCTGTTATAATCGTGGAGTTTTCATAGATTACTACGCAGGAGATCCCGTATGTTCAGGAGTTATCTTATTACATTTTTAATATCCATGGTTCCGCTTGTGGAGCTAAGAGGCGCGATTCCCATCGGTACGCTGGTGCTGGATCCCCAGGTTCCGCTGCTGGGTGCCTATATCATCAGTATCATCGGAAATATGCTCCCCGTCCCCATCATTTACCTCTTCGCAAGAAAGGTGCTGGAATGGGGCAAGGATAAGCGGTTTATCGGAAAGTTCTTCACCTTCTGTATCGAGAAGGGACACTCCGGCGGTGAGAAGCTGAAGGCCAAGGCCGGCCGCGGACTGTACTGGGCACTGCTGCTCTTCGTCGGGATCCCGATCCCCGGCACAGGCGCCTGGACCGGTATGCTGGCAGCCTCCTTCCTGGAAATGGACTTCAAGAAGAGTACCGCTGCCGTAATGGGAGGCGTTCTTCTGGCCGGTGTCATCATCGGACTCTTAAGCCTCGGTGGCATCAATCTGATCAAATCAGCCTGACGGCGAACAAGAAAATGGGACGAACTCCGGATCGGAGCCGTCCCATTTTCTTTCTGCCTTCTAGTCCTTCAGATATCCTTCTGCATCGAAGGTGTACTTCTTTCCGTCAATGGTAAGGGTTTCGTTCTTCGCGTACCAACCCAGATTGTCGCTGTAATACCAGCCGTTCTTATTCTTCTTCCAGGAGGCCTTGCCGTTATAGGTGCAGGTACCGTCCTTGTTCAGCCAGTAGCCCTTGCACCACTCACTCTTCGCCATGGTTCCGTCCGACTTGAAGTAATACCACTTTCCGTCCTGTACCCAGGCGTTGGTCTTCATAAAGCCGTCCTTCTTATCCATGTAGTACCAGTTCTTACCGCTCTTCACCCAGCCGGTCTTCATACTGCCGTCCTTCGGATCGAAGTAGTACCATTTCTTTCCGCTCTGGAGCCAGCCGGTCTGCATACTGCCGTCATTCTTGTCAAAGAAGTACCATTTCTTACCAATCTTCGTCCAGCCGGTCTTCATGGAGCCGTCCGTCTTGTCATAGTAGTACCACTTGGAACCATCCTGCACCCAGCCGAGCTGCTGCCACTTTGCATAGATCCGGCAGACACGCTCCTCCCGGGGAGATCCGTTGTAATTGGAATAACCCGCTAAGGTATCCCGAAGATTCGTCACCGGTGTCTCGTAGGAAGCATCCTCATACCAGCCCTGGAAGAGATATCCCTTCCGCTCCGGGACCATCCCCTCCTTCTCCCAGAGATCCTCAAGGGCATCCAGGTCCGTGTTTCCTGCCGCCTTATAGATCCTGGACGGATATCCCTGGATGGTACCTCCGCAGGCCTCCAGCGTCAGGGTCCTGCAGGCAAGGAATTCGAACCGTACCTGCGTCCAGTCCTCAGCATAATCACCCTTACGTGTATAATCCCCGCCGGTTCTGCTGTTATCGCTCCAGCCCGGCGTGATGGTCAGAGTATCTGTAACCGAATCGAAGGATGAATTCGACTGAATCCTGTATGCATGGCTTGTCGTATTCCCCGTGATTATCTTATATACATAGTAGCCTTCGATATAGGGATGACGTACCGTATAGGTAACAACATCCTCCCCCACGTATTTCAGCACCGCATTGTTCACGGCATCCGTGGCCCAGATTGCATCCATATCCTGTTCGTCCGAATAATAATGCAGTTCCGTAGCCAGGAAGTCATCCTCGAAGATCCCGAGGCCCGCTCCCGCTCCGGTATCAATATCCGCATACTGATACGCAAGGGTACAGTAGCCCGGAAAATACTTGAACTCCAGATTATTGATCCCATAGGCAAGCGTAATATTTGCATACTCCGGATGCTCCACAGGTTCGCTGGTATAGCCTCCGCCACCGTTGGAGAAAACCATCACCGGCTCGGTCCCGGTGATCTCGAACTCCTGAATAAAGGAATTATCATAATCGGCCGTTTCCGGAGTCTTTCCGTAGTGCTCCACCTTTGTCACTTGAACCGGATCCCTGCTCTCTGCCGAATACGGATTGATGAATACCACTCCCGCGGTCCCGGATATGGTATCCCCGTTCCTGGTTGCCTGTGACGCGCTCGGCAGCTTCGGAATGATCGTCACTTTGTCTCCCGGAAAAAGGATCGGAAGATTGTTCCAGTTCCCATATGTCTCCTCGGAGCCTTCCAGTGAGATTCTCTCCCCAAGGGCTTTGTTGTAATCATACGTGTAATGCAACGGCTGATGAACGATTACCGCCTGGCTCTTTGGCTCCTCCGGAGCCGTCTCTTCCTCGCCCTCAGCGAAAGCCATGCCGCTTCCGAACCAGAGGAAGCAAAGGATAACTGTAGCTAAGATCCATGGCCGAAGCAGACGATTTCTACCCGATAAGTGTTTCTTCATAAACTTCTCCTTTCTTTCATTCTGTACTGACGGACGAAAGGGACGGTCCTTAGCATTCAGGAACCGTCCCTTTCGTCCGAAATACGCTAACCCCTATAAGAAAAGATTAGCAAAAATGAAATTGTCTGTCAATAATGCAGAATACAATCTATCGCTCCATGCGCCAAACCTCAGAGCTGTACGGTGCCAGTTCCGATCCCCCTCCGAAGTCGTGGAGGGTTCCGGTGAGGAGCTCCTCTGCCTGGCCGCAGCCTGCATCAAAGTGTGCCGTGTAGGGCTCACTGTCCGCATTGATGGCGATCAGGATCCGCTCGTTGTCCGTCTTCCGCTCGAAGATGCACTGCTTATTCGTCAGTACCACGGAACGGAAGGAGCCGTAGTTCAGCGCCTCACTGTTCTTCTTGATCTCGCAGAGCTTCGCGATATGGTCCGTCAGTTCGTTCCACTCCGGCTTCTCGAAGCAAGCGCGAAGGGCCGGATCCCCCTCCTGCTTGGTTGCCTTTGCACCCCACTCACTACCGTAGTATATCTGCGGGAAGCCGGGCATACCGAAGGCCAGGGTATAGATCAGCGGCAAATGTGCCGGATTCGACAGGATGCTTGCCACACGGGTAACATCATGGTTATCCACAAAGGAAAGCAGATGCATATTACGATATCTGCACCACTGCTCCGAACCGAACTGCTGCTGCAGTGAGTGGATGATCTCAAACATATTCATGGAATTAAAGCTGCTGTAGAGTCCCTTATAGCATGCATAGTTGGTGCAGCTGTCCAGCATATCCGGATTTACAAAGAGACAGTAATCTCCGAACAGAAGCTCACCCAGCAGAAGAAACTCCGGCTTGATCTCCCGGGCCAGTCCCTTCAGACGGCGAAGGAAGTCGTGATCCAGACAGTAGGCCACATCCAGGCGGAGTCCGTCGATATCGAACTCGGATACCCAGCCGCGAACCGCATCAAAGATATGATTAATGACCGCTTCATTCCGAAGGTTCAACTTTACCAGGTCATAGTTTCCTTCCCAGCCCTCATACCAGAAGCCGTCGTTATAGTTGGAGTTTCCGTCAAAGGAGATGTGGAACCAGTCCTTGTAGGGTGAGTCCCATTTCTTCTCCAGAACATCCCGGAAGGCCCAGAAGCCCCGGCCCACGTGATTGAACACACCGTCCAGTACCACGCGGATCCCTGCCGAGTGCAGGGCATCCACCACCTGCTTAAAGTCCTCATTCGTGCCAAGGCGATTGTCGATCACGGTATAGTCCTGGGTATTATAGCCATGGGTATCCGAACGGAACACCGGGGAAAAGTACACGGCGTTGATCCCCAGCTTGGTAAGGTGGGGGATCCAGTCCAGAACCTTCAGGATCCGGTGTGCCTCCAGCCCGTCATTTTCGTAAGGTGCCCCGCAGAAGCCCAGGGGGTAGATCTGATAAAATACACTCTCTTCGTACCACATAGTCAGTCCTCCTCGTTGTTATCTTTAGATCCTTCGTGTCCTTCGGACACTCAGGATGACACAAACACGTCCTTCTTACCGCAGCCACACGTTCATATCGACCTCTCCGGTGATACCGGGGACCGATCCGTCCGATGCATACTGCCAGCCCTCCACATGGTAGGGGAACTGGGGTGTGCTGTAGGCTGCAAGCCAGAATTCATATTTCCCGACCTTGGAAAGGTCCAGGGCAGATACAAACCAGTAGGTGGATGCGTAGATCATCGGGGTGTAGCCTGCGTTCTCGATGGTCTCGCAGAACCCACGGATGGCCTCAGTCCGGTCCTCCACGGAGGCCAGATTGCCACGCCCGTCCTCTGCTCCTACCTGCTCGGTATCGATAATGATCGGCTGGTTAAACCTGTAGGGTTTCACCATGGAGAGCACCATGTTCGCTTCCTCCACGCCCTCTTCATAGTTAACTGCCTGGGAGAAGAAGTAAACGCCCACATCCAGTCCGGCCGCTAGAGCCCCCTGCATGTTCGCATCAAAGCAGGCATCCTTCTTCATATTTCCTTCTTCCCCGTAACCGCGGAAGCCCGCACGAAGGATCGCAACCTCGACTCCGGACGCCTTCACGGCAGCCCAGTCGATCTCCTCCTGATATTCGGATACGTCCACGCCCACACGTCCGGCCTTCTGCCCGTCCTTATAGTAGTTCAGGTAGGACTCACCCTCCGCCGTGTAGAAGTCCTTTGCAAAATCGTAATCGTCCCTTGCAACCCCTTCCTCGATCTTGAAGAGGGTGCAGTCCGGATAGGTTCCGAATACCACGTAGGCCTTATCCAGATACTGAACGAAGTTGTCTGTTACCAGCTCCTTAACATCCGACGGTGCATCAAAGGAAATCTCCGTCCGAAGGGCATCCACCGAAACCTCTTCCCCCCGGACATAAAATCCGGTCTTTTCCAGAATATACAGTGTGGTCATGGTGATAAGACCGATCACCAGCACAATACACGCGATAAGAAGCACCAGCTGTCGCTTCCTGCTGCGTGGTTCCTCCGCTTCGCCCTTCCCGGACTTCTTCGGTGTCTCATCCGATACCGCTACGGTCTCACTCTCTTCCTCCGGCTCAGCCTCATCTGCAGTTCCGTCCGCAGAGGGTATCTTTCTCGGTTGTCGTTTCTCCTGCTTCTCTTCGGGAGCATCCTCTTCAAAGAGGTCACCGTTGAGAAATGAAAGCTCATCATTTTTCTTCATACACAGTTCCTTTATCCGTTTCATCAGAGCCGGCAGCGTTCCATGCCCCTGCCCGCCGTGACCATGGTATTTTACCACAAAACCGGAAAAATGGCAAAAAGAAAGACCCATATGGCACCTTCTCCGAGCCACATGAGCCTCTTTTGTCAATATATTGACTACCCCCACTAAGTAACCAACTATGGATGTATCATAGCACATTTATCTAAAAATGGAAAGTTCTTTTGTGCATTTTCGATATTCTTTGTAAAATGTGTCCAAAACTCATAGAAAAAATCACCCACAGAGGTGAATTCTCCGTGGGTGATTCTGTCAATCTGCACAAAGGTGAATCCGGAAATCCTAGGATTCATTCTCCCGGGCAACCAGATTTGTAGCTCCGTAGGTCTCGCGAAGCAACGGCTTTTCGATCTTGCCCGTTGCATTTCTCGGTACATCCGCGAAGATGATCTTGCGCGGACGCTTGTAACGCGGAAGCTCCAGACAGAAGTTCTCAATCTCCTCTTCCGTTGCCTCTTCGCCCGGCTTCAGCTCGATGATGGCTGCCGCGATCTCACCGAGACGGGAATCAGCCAGACCGATCACGGCTACGTCGTTGATCTTCTGATTCTTCATGAGGAAGCTCTCGATCTGAACCGGGTAGATGTTCTCACCACCACTGATGATGACATCCTTCTTCCGGTCAACCAGCCAGATGAATCCGTCCTCGTCCAGCTTCGCCATATCTCCGGTATAGAGCCAGCCGTCCTTAATGCTCTCTGCGGTAGCTTCCGGATTCTTGTAGTACTCGATCATGACGCCGGGGCCCTTGACGATCAGCTCGCCTACTTCTCCCTTCGGAACCGGTACGCCCTCTTCGTCCACGATATTTGTCTCCCAGCCGTAGCCCGGGACACCGATGGCACCCACATGGTCGATATTCTCAACTCCCAGATGTACACAGCCGGGTCCAATGGACTCGGACAGTCCGTAGTTGGTGTCATATGCATGGTTCGGGAAGATCGCCTTCCAGCGCGTGATCAGGGATGCAGGCACAGGCTGTGCACCGATATGCATGAGTCTCCACTGATCCAGCTTGTAATCCTCTTTCTTCAGACGTCCGCTTTCCAGAGCCACCAGGATATCCTGTGCCCAGGGAACCAGCAGCCATACGATGGTACAGCCCTCGTCGCTGACAGTCTGCAGCACATCCTCCGGCTTGGTACCCTTCAGGAGCACTGCCTTTCCTCCGGAGATCAGACTTCCGAACCAGTGCATCTTCGCACCCGTATGATAGAGGGGCGGGATGCAGAGGAACACATCATCCTTCGTCTGTCCGTGATGCGCCTGTTCCACTCTTGCGGAGTGCATCAGGGCCTTATGCTCATGCAGGATGGCCTTCGGGAAGCCGGTAGTTCCGGACGAGAAGTAGATTGCTGCATTGTCGGAATCGATGATCGGAATATCCGGATTCGCACTGCTGCAGTTTGCAACCATCTCGTTGTAATCCTCAGCAAAGGTCGGGCAGTTCTCACCCACGTAGAACAGAAGGCGGTTCCGGGAGATCCGCTCAGCAATCTCCTCGATACGTCCGATAAATGCAGGTCCGAACACCAGGACATCCACATCCGCCAGCTTCACGCAGTACTCGATCTCCTCCGAATCATAACGGAAGTTAAGAGGCACCGCGATGGCGCCGGTCTTCAGGATACCGAAGTAGATCGGAAGCCACTCCAGGCAGTTCATCAGAAGGATTCCGACCTTGTCATTCTTCTTGATGCCCCGGGACAGAAGCAGATGTGCGAACCGGTTTGCCTTTTCGTTGAAGACGGACCAGGTGATCTCTCTTCTGTAGGCAGCCTTCGGGTTCGGCTCTGTCAGTTCATATTCACGCCAGGTAACACGGCGAACCTCTTTGATCTCCGGGTTCACCTCCACGAGAGCCACGTCATTGGCGTAGATCTTCGCATTTTTCTCCAATAAATCTGTGATCGGCATAATTCACACCCCATATCATTTTAGTCTTTGGAGACCGAACTATATTATATCGGTCACACTTTGCTATTTTAACACGTTATTGCAGCAAAGTAAAGGACAGGTCACACCTGATTTGCACTCTCCTGTTTCGATTCCTTTTCACGATCTTTTTTTACGATCAGCCGGTCACATGCAGCCAGCACGCCCGGCAGGATGAACAGGATCATCACCAGAGCAGAGGTGGTTCCGATGGCCAGGATATGGCAGATCTGCCCTACCCCCGGATCATCAAATGCAAAGCCCAGCAGCGTGGTACAAAGCGCCATGACCAGACCGGAGGTAAGGATCGTACGGATGGAGGCCTTGTAGGTACTCCGCATGGCATCCGCCAGCTCCTTCTCCCTTCGCTTCTCCCGGTAGAAATTGGTGAAGACGATGGCATAATCGATGGTGGCTCCCATAAGGATACTCTGCACGATCAGCAGCGCCACATAGTACATGGAGGTTCCTGCGATGCGCATTACAACCATAGTTATGTAAACTGACGTCTGAATAAGCCCTACCAGGATCAGCGGGATCATGAAGTTCCGGAAGGTGATCAGCACCACGATGAAGATCGCCACTGCCGTAATAATGGTGATGCGGTTCATCTCGCTGTCGAAGGTCTTGGACATCTCATACGCCATGGGCGTGCTGCCGATGATATAATACTTTCCCTGCAGCTTCTCCCTGCAGAGCCGGTCCAGTGCCTCCGTGAAATCCATAGCCTCATCGCTGCCGTCGATCAGGTCCGTGGTCACAGCCATCAGGGAATACTCCGGGCCTACCATCTGCCCCTTTCCGTTCTCGATCCCGGATACCGCCGTACTGAGGATCAGCTTCGTCTTCGTATCCAGCAGAGCGTTGATATCCTCTGAGGTGCTCACCTCTTTCATCAGATCATCGATGGACATGGTCCAGGAATCATCATAATTCGTCTGACTGTAGTAGAATGCATACGCCAGCGAAAGCATGTTCTCATTTAACTCCGGTGCGATATCCTTCGCGATGGCACTCATTTCCGGTACCGTCAGCTTAAGGGGCGGAAGGAGCGGCGACTTTGCCGCAAGATCCAGCTTCTCCCGCATTTCATCCGTCATGTAAGCTGCCAGCAGCGGATTCTCCGTAGATGCCTTTTGGAAGAATGTGATCAACTCCTTCGGTGTCAGCTTCTCTCCCGACCGGTCTGCGTAGTGTGTATAATACAGCACCCTGAAGACCGAGGCATCCAGAAGATCCACCTGTCCCACACCGAACATGGAGGTTACGAAGCCTACCATATCCTCTGCCCCCATCTTCTTTCCGAGGGTGGTGCTGTAAGCATTCACGGAACGGACGCCCGATACGGGAGACAGGGCTTCCGCCATCTCCGGAATCTTCGCTTCATCCGTATTGCTGAAAAGCACAACGATATTGTTATCCTTCGGGAATACCTCCGCAACGCTGTCGCTGAGAGGAAGCACGTAGGATATGCCGGACCCTCCCTTCAGGATCAGTACGACCACGAAGATGGCAACAAATGCAACCGCTATGAAGTAGCGACATTTCACACTGAACTTAGCCAGCGCACCCGTGGGCACATTCAGCGACTTCTTCGCCGTAGCACGGATGGGCTTATCAAAAAGAAGCAGCATGGAAGGCAGCACCAGGAAGCAGCCAAGAAGGCTGAGGAACACGCCCTTTGCAAAGACAATACCCATGTCCGCTCCGATCTTGAAGCTCATGAAGCAAAGTGCTAAGAGACCTACGATGGTGGTAACGGAGCTGCTGCACATGGCGGGAATGGCATTCCGGATAGCTTCCTTCATGGCTGCAGGACGGTCCTCTGTCTTCTTCGAAGCCTGACGGAACCGGTTGGACAGAATGATGGCATAGTCCATGGAAAGCACCAGCTGCATTACTGCCACGATGGAATTGGTATTCTTGGAAACATCGGGCAGGAACGCATTTGTGCCCATGTTGATCACAACCGCAACCCCCACCGAGAAAAGGAAGATGAAGGGCTCCAGCCAGGAATTGCTCATCACGAGAAGCACAAAAAGAAGGATTCCGAGGGCTCCCAGCAGGATGCCCGGTGTCAGCGCATTTTTGTTCAGGTCATCATTTTCATGCACCATGGTATAGCCGGAATAATCCTCGTCCAGCGTCTTCTCGATATCCGAAAACACATCCGACTCATAGGTTTCATCCGACTTCAGGATATAGAGCGTATGGTTGTCCTTGTTGTAATCCGGACTGTCCGGCAGCCAGGTAACGGAAGCAACTCCGGGGATGCTTCCGAGCC
Source organism: uncultured Lachnospiraceae bacterium (assembly GCA_902760755.1). Taxonomy (GTDB): domain Bacteria; phylum Bacillota; class Clostridia; order Lachnospirales; family Lachnospiraceae; genus Eubacterium_Q. The sequence goes on from CACWHK010000009.1 coordinate 77,246, forward strand.
GCGTCTTCATCTCACTCTTTTCCGCATCGGAAAGGTTATCAAACATGACACGGATCTGGCTCTGCACGTTCTGTGTGGCCGGCATCTGCTCAGTCATCAGCTCCTTCCCCTGCTTCATTTCCGAATCATCCGGAAGATACTTGGACATATCCGTGTTGACCTTTACCTTCGGCATAAGGAAGATGCTTCCCACAGCCAGAAGGAGGAAGAACACCAGCATCCAGATTCTCTTTTCCACTAAAAAGCTTGCTATCTTATTCATATTTCTCCCCGACCCGACACGATTTTCTTTGTGCAGGCTTCTAAACACATAGTGGGAGTATTATATCACAAACCTTCCGTCCCTACAATGAAACAGGAGGGGAAAACTCCCCTCCTGCCCGTTTAAAACGTTTTCTCTTTACTTCAGGTAACCGGCAGCATTGAAGCTATACTTCTTACCGTCAATGGTCATCGTTGTGCTCTTTGCATACCAGCCCTTGGTATCGATGTAGTACCAGCCGACACTATCCTTCTTCCAGGATGCCTTACCGCCGTAAGTGCAGGTACCGTTCTTATTCAGCCACCAGCCCTTGCACCACTCATTGGCTGCCATGGTTCCGTCCTTCTTGAAGTAATACCACTTACCACCGGACTTCAGCCACTTATTTGCATACATGGCACCGTCTTCTCCGAAGTAGTACCACAGGGAACCGGACTGCTTCCAACCAGTCTTCATGACGCCGGCGCCACTAAAGAAATACCACTTGCCGTCGATCTCCTGCCAGCCGGAACGTCTTGCACCGTCTTCTCCGAGGTAATAATTCTTTTTGCCGATGGTACGCCATCCTGTCAGCTTCTCGCCCTTACCACTATAGTAGTAATATTTGTCACCGATCTTATGCCAGCCCTTCGTGATGCTGATAACGAACTTCGCCAGTGCACTCTCTGCGCCTTCATAGTTTGCATCTGCCGCAAGCGTTGCCTTCACGTAGTAGGTTCCCATTTCCACAACCTTCGATGCCGCGATCTTCTTCTTTCCTGCAGAATCTGAGTAATAGGTATAGGTTACCTTACCGGTGGAACCGGTCTTGGTCACTTCACCACTGTACGCAATAGCACTGCCTGTATAATATACAGTCTGGTCAGCAATCGAAATGCTGGAAGCTCCCTTTCCTGCGATGGTGAAGGATGCTGTTGCAGTTCCCGTATAATGTCCGATACCGGTAACCGTATAAGTATACGTACCTCTTTCAACACAGTTTGTCGGTGCAGTAACCTCATAATCCGTTCCTGCCTCAAGCGTCTTACCATTTACAACTACAGACTTCACACCGGGTGCCTTTGCCTTACCATCATAGGTATAGCTTGTTGCGCCGAGGGTTACGGTTGCTTTGGAAAGATCGATCGGATCGATAGAGAAGCTTGCAACTACTGATCCGGTATATCTTCCTTCGCCACCGATCGTGAAGCTATAGGTTCCGATCTCCACGCATTCTGACGGTACTGCAATGAAACAGTAATCATCGCCAATCGTCAGCTCTGTTCCATCCAGAACTACGGAAGTAACCTCCGGCAGCTTTGCTGTTCCGTCATAGGTGAAACTTGTATTGGACAGGGTTACAACTGCACCATCAATCAGAACGTTCCGATACTCTGACTCATCGATATCAGCCAGAACGAATCGAACCTTCACTTCTCCAGTGTAACTGCTCTGCTCCTTAGCCGTGATGATCAGCTGATACTTTCCTGCGGTCGTCGGTGCAGCCGCCAGCTTCGTTCCGCTCTCATCTGCGAAGGACACTTCATAATCCGTTCCTTCCACCAGCTTCTTTCCGGTCTCATCCACGATACTCAGAGCAAGGCCCTCTTTCCACTTTGCTACCGGGAACTGAATGACATTTGAACCACCGTATACACGCTGTCCGAAATCGCCAACCTTCAGTTCAAATCCCTTTGTGCTGATCAGGCTCGCCAGATCCAGCTTTGCCTCCAGGATGAAGTATGCCGTCACGCTGCCCTTGTACGGATCCTTACCTGTAACCGTTACACTTGCAAGCTTTCCGTTTGCAGAGGCAACATCATTGTTTGCATAGGATACCGTATAGTTCGTGCCTGCAAGTTCCTTACCGTGATACTTCACTGTAAATTCAGGTGTTACCGGCTTTCCTGAGAATCCATAAACCGGAATTTCTCCATACTCTGTGAAGCTGTAACCAAACAGTTGGATTGATCCCTGCTCCTCCAGATCGTAGGAAGGATAGATATTGAAGTACGCCGTAAGATCTCCACCGGTATAGGTGGTTCCGATCGCATTGATCACTGCGAAATAGGATCCCTCTTCCGTCGGTGCCTTTGTAAGCTTCGTAGATATACCATCGGTTGTTTGATAATACTGAAGCTCGTAATCGGTTCCTTCCACAAGCTGCTTTCCGTCACGGTTAGTGACCGTGATTGCTGATCCTGCCGCTGCACCTGCCATTACATCTTTAGTCTCAACCCAATCATATGTAAGTTCTGTGCTGCTTCGTACTGTGATATAACCAACGATCTGATTCTTATAACCGCTTCCTTCAATCGCCGAAGCAACAACTCTGTACCGTCCGGGTTCCGTGATTCCGTCCACTGCCTTGTAGGTATCATCTCTAGAAATTGCAAATGCAAGCTTGTAGTGTGTACCTGCCTTCAGCTCATTTCCTGCAGAATCCCTGATCGTGATCACCGGAATCAGAAGATTTCCACTGTTGATCAGATTATCATAATCCGTCCGGAAGGATGCACTTGCAAGATCCTTTTCGGCATCCGCAGATATACAAACAGTGAATGCCGCGCTATTGTAAGAACATCCGCTGGTTTCAAGATAAACCGTCTGACCTGCTTTCAGATTCTGAATGATCCGGAAGTTCATATTCTCTCCTCCATCATCATCCTGCGCAAGCAGCTTGGTTTTTTCCGCATCCTCGTAGAGTCTTCCATACGAATCCGTATCGCCCTCACTGTAGAAGACATAGGATCCGTCCTTTGATGCAGTGAACGCAAAGGTCTTTACTTCATTATCATCTACAGCAACAGCAACCGGTGTACCCGCGCTGATGGCTGTCGGCTCATCCGAAGCAATGATATAGAAGTACCAGGAATCCGTCTGCCCCTTATACGTTCCGTCTTCCTTCGCCTTTGCATAGATCCGATACGAACCTACCGCAGAGGGAGCACCGCCCGATAGAACGATTCCATCTTCATCTGTGTATACCAGTTCATATGCTGATGCATCAATTTCTACGCCATCCGCATCTTTCACCGTCACACTTAATTCTACAGGCTTTCCGGTTGCAGATACACGATTCTTCGCCAACTGAATCCTGCCGTCCGAAAGGCTGAGCAGATTTCTGATCTGGAACCACTTCTTCAGTTCTCCGACATAATCTCCCATACCCTGGTATACAGCATAGTATTCGCCGGATTCTTCAAGTGTATCCGTCTCTTTCCAATCACCCGTTTCACCATCATACTTCTCATAACGGGCAAGCTTGTAATCCTTGCCTTCCGCAAGAAGAACCTTGCCATCTCTACTCTGGATCAAGATTTCGGGCAGCTGAATTGCTGTTCCCGTCGTCTCAAATTCACTGGTATCATTCTTGAAGCTTGCGGTCCAACGTCCATTTCCGAGATCATTGGATCTGTATACATTGAACCATAATGTCTTTTCTCCAAAATAGGGAGCCTTGCCGGCATATACCGCACAATACGATCCAACTTCAGACGGAACGTCCGTTCCGAGATTCGTTCCATCCTGATCCAGAATACGCGCAAGCTCATAGTCAGTTCCTTCCGTGAGGATAATACTTGCATACGGATCATCGTCATCTCTTCGATAGATCATCGGAGTCGGAAGTGTTGTTGATCCGAGTTCGATGGAACTGCTCGTTGCAAAGTATGCATTCCAGATGGACGTCAGATCATGCGGATCATAGATTCTGAAGCTGAGTGTACGTGTTCCGGTGTAATCTCCAATTCCCTTGTAGCATGCATAATACCATCCGGCCTCATCAGGCATGGACTTACCGTAATCCTTAAACGGTCTGTCATCATACCGATCATTTATTTCGATATGATCGAGTTCATAATCCTTTCCTTCAGCAAGTGTCTCTGTATCGTTATCATCAACCCAGCGATAGATTCTCGGTATCGGGAGTGTTGTAGCCCCTAATTCGATCATGCTTGGTGACAAATCACCATCCCAGTTTCCAATATCCTTCGGATCATAAACCTTGAAGTAGAATGAACGCGTACCCGTATACTCGCCTATGCCTTTGTAATATGCATAGTAGCTTCCCGGAGACTGCGGCACAGCCTTTTCACTCTTAATACTGCCGTCACTTTCGTACTCGATATGATCAAATACATAGTCCGTTCCTTCAACCAGTGTCTTGCCAGAACGATAGATTCGTACTGTCGGGAACTCTGTCGTTCCAAGTTCTATAGAACTCGGTGACAGAGAACCGTCCCAATAATAGCCTCTATCCACATATGCTCCGATATCCATCGGATCATAAACCTGGAAATAAATCGACTGTGTTCCGGTATACTCTCCGATGCCCTTGTAATATGCCTGGTATCCACCAACCTTATCAGGAACACTATCAAACGTTTCTATCACATCCGATCCCGGACCATTTGAAGTTTTGATACAATCAAACGTGTAATCCGTTCCCTCAACAAGAGTTACCTTCTTACCGTCTACAGTTCTGTAGATTGCCGGTGTCGGAAGTGTTGTGGCTCCCAACGCTATCTCGTCATCCGGCGAGAAAGATGCACTCCAGTTTCCAATGTCTTTCGGATCATAAATCCTGAATTCGACAGCATTGGTTCCCTTATACTCACCGATACCGTTATAGCATGCATAGTAGTATCCTACCGTCTTCGGGATTTCTGTTCCGCACTCAACGCCATCATCATCTGTAAAATGGTCAAATACATAATCCGTACCTTCCATCAGTGTTACTTTACGATCATCTGCATCATAGCGATATATCTCCACACTCGGAAGTGTTGCCGTTCCAATCTCAAGGCTATAGCTTGAGAATTCTCCACTCCAATTTTGGATATCCTTCGGGTCGATCACTCTGAATCTGATGGATCGAGTCCCGGTATACGCTCCAATACCTTTGTAGCGTGCATAGTAATACCCGGCCTCTTTAGGTACATCCTTGCCGCATTCTTCTCCATCATCGTCCTCAATGTATTCAAACTCATAGTCAGTTCCTTCCACAAGAACTACCTGAACATCATCAACATATCGATAGATCTTCGGTGTGGGGATTGATGCTGCCCCAAGTTCAATCACATCATCCGTTGTAAATGTGCTTCTCCAATTAGCCAGATCCTTGGGATCAAAAATCATGAACTCTATGCTGCGAGTACCGGTGTACTCACCAACGCCCTTGTAGAATGCCTCATACCAGCCAATCTCATTCGGGAAGGTATCTTCATAGTAAACACCGTCATTGCCTCGGATATTCACAAATTCGAAATCCGTACCTTCCGTCAGAGTAACACCATTACGATAGATGGTAGGAGACGGAAGAGATGTTGTTCCCAGTTCCAGACTATATGTATCCCAATCATCTCCAAAGTATGCGCTCCAATTCCGAAGATCCTTCGGATCAACAACATAGAAATATGTAGAACGTTCTCCCGTGTATTCTCCGGTTCCTCTGAAGACCATGTAGTAAGTACCAACCGCATCCGGAATGTCCTTACCGCAATTCTCTCCATTTCCATCTTCGATATGATCAAATACGAAGTCCTGATTCTCAGTCAGATAAATATACTCATCATCAACCGATCGATACATGCTGACCGTCGGAAGCGTAGTCGAACCCAGATCCACACTCGAGCTCGATGTTGTTGATATACTCCAGTTTGCAATATCCTTCGGATCAAAAATACCAAACCGCACGGAAACGCTGCCTGAATAATCACCGATTCCCTTGAAATATGCATAGTAGTAGCCGATCGACTGAGGAATCTCTTTTCCATAATCAACCTCACCGCCCATGATCTTTTCAAGTTCATAATCCGTTCCTTCCGAAAGAACTATCCGATTATCATCATTGTCATAACGATAGATTGAGATCGCCGGAAGCTTATCAGAACCAAGTTCGATTGAGTTACTGTTCTTGAACTCAACATTCCAATTTTCAATATTCTTCGGATCATAAATACTGAAATAGAATGAGACTGTTCCGCTGTACTCACCAATACCCTTATAATATGCCGTATAGCCACCTACAGCCTGCGGAACCACCTTTTCATAGTTAACAGTTCCTCCCTGGATATGATCCAGTTCAAAATCGGTTCCTTCCGTCAGTACTATCTTGTTTTCATCATCAACCCAACGATAGATGGTGGGTGACGGTAATGACGTAGCCCCCAATTCAACTGAACTTCTATAGGACAATTCCCAATTCTCGATATCCTTCGGATCATAAACATAGAAGTATGCTGATTTTGTCCCTGTATAATCGCCCTTGCCCTTGTAATACGCATAGTATTCACCCGGCTTCTGCGGAACACTATCTTCTATCTTGTTATAATTATCATCCGTAATATAATCAAGTTCGTAATCTGTTCCCTCCACAAGAACCACATCACTGCCATCTATCGTTCGATAGATCGTGATTTTCGGAAGAGCTGAAGAACCAACTTCGATCCTTCTCCCTTCCGGATATGTATAATACCAACTATCAATATCTTTCGGATCATATACACTAAAGGATATGTAGAATTTCCCCTTATAGTCACCAAGGCCTTTATAATACGCCCCATAATAACCAACTTTTGTAGGAAGCGTCTTATCCGGCAAGCCATCAATATGATCAAATTCGTAGTCTACGCCTTCTGTGATTGTATTTCCGGCACGATCCGTCACTGTGATTTCAGGCAATGCTGCCGTCCCATCAACCAACGGTACATTACTGTTATAAGACGAAACATCCGCATTCGAAAGATCATACGGATCCACAACCGTAAAGGAGGCCTTAATGCTTCCTGTATAATTGCCAATACCTTCATATACGGTATAGTACGTTCCGATCTCCGTTACTGTTTTACCGATATCTTCTCCGGCTTCGTTTTCCACATGACTGAACTCATAATCAACACCCTTCACAAGCGCTTCATAATTGTAGTTATCAACAATCGTCGCATACGGTGGCGTAAGCGCTTCTCCCGTATAGCTTATCGAGCTGCTCCCATACCAATAATCCGTATAAAACCGACTGTTTCCAAGATCAAATTCTCCGCATATCTTAATGGAAACCTTCGGAGTTTCCCCTTTATAGCTGGTATCTTCCTTCGCACGTGCTGCGACCTGATACTCGCCCTTGGCTGAAGGAGCCTCGGAAAGCTCGCCTTCCGAGTCATAGTATACTAATGTGTAATAATCATCATAAACGTAGTTGTCATTCACATCATATACAGTGTAATTCGGATTGATTGGATTCCCTGTATAGTCAATTGTTTTGGCAATGTTAAGCCTTGCAATCGAGAGATCATATCCATCCCCTACAATTCGGAAGTATGCCTTATAGCTCCCCTTGTATGGAGCGATACCTGCATAGACTGCATAGTATCTTCCATACGCTGCAGGCGCAGCTTCAAGCTGATTTCCGTTTGTATCCTCATAATGATCCAGCTTAAAATCCGTTCCTGCCGTCAAATAGACGTAATCAGAGATATCATTATCATAATAATAGATATCAGGTACGGAAACCTGTACCGCCTCTCCGGTATAATCATAGTTCTGTGTACCCATACTATAAGAATACCAGTTTCCTTCACCGATATTATATGCATCCACAAGCCTGAATGACTCCGAATACGTCTGACCGGAATAGTTTTCTCCAATCGCACGGGCATAGACATAGTAATATCCCGGTTCCTCCGGTGCAGAGTCAAGCGCATCTTTGTTCTCATTCAGAAATTCAAGCTCATAATCGGTGCCCTCGGTCAGATTGTTCCCGTCATAATCCTCGACCAGACATTGTATCTGTACCGGTCCGTCCGTAATCCGATATGTACTCTTATTCAGAGAAAAATAGCCGTTGGACAGATCCTTCTTATTGATAATCGTGAAGGATGTCATCGACGTCCTCCCAGAATAGGTCTCCCCGATTGCGCTGGCATAGACATAATAGTATCCTGCATCTGCCGGTGCGGATGCAATCTCTGTCTTATTCTTATCCAGATATACAAGTTCGTAATCCGTGCCTTCCGTAAGTGCATTATAATCATGATCACTCACAGTCACATCCAAAACCACCGGTTCGCCTGTCATCGTATAATTATTCTGATTCAGGAATAAATATCCCTTCGAAAGATCATATATGTCAAATAGAGTAATTGATACTTTACTTGTCTGCCCCGTATAGGTTTCACCAATTGCCCGGGCATACACATCATAGGATCCCTCCTCGGAAGGAGCTGTGGTCGATTCCTCTTCGCCTTTCACATAGACATATTCAAAGTCAGTTCCGGCAGTAAGGGGATCCCCGTTATAGTCATATACTTCAGCATTCAGAGCTATCGGTTCACCCGTGATCGCATAATCGGAAGTATTCAGCCAAATGTCTCCATTTGACAGATCCTTATCATTAAACTTCACCGCCTTAACTGTAAATGTCGCTTCGTTCCCATAATACTCTGTTACCTTCAGATAAACGGTATCTCCAGCATCCATGTTCTGTTGAAGCTTAAAATTATTACCGTATCCGCTTTGATCATCCCAGCTGATCACGTTCTCCAGTTTCGCGTCCGAGTATAGATACCCATAGGTATCCTCGTTTCCCTCACTGAAAAACTCATAGAGTCCATCCGCAGCTGCAGTAAAGGATCCAACCCAGTATTCTCCCTCTGCAAGAACAGCTGTGTAGGCTGTATCCAGCGCCATCTCCGTTATGCTGACTTCAGATTGCTCAGGTCCTTCATCCGGGTCACCGGGCGCAGCAAAAGAAGCCATCGGTGTCATACCGATTGCCAGGCTGACTGACAGGATAAAGCTCAGGACTCTCCTCCATCTCTTCCTCATGTAACATCACTCCTTTCTTGGTTATTGCCCATACATCTCAATGCACACATTATATCACAAATCCGACTCATAAACAATAAAAACCATTCTTGGTTGACACAATTCGCATAAGATTTTACGGTTGATTGCAATATCAGGCAATAATAATTACGTAAACCACCTGCCGGACATATAATACATAATAACAAAACCACCCTTTCCTGCAGGAAAAGGTGGTTTTCGGCCATTTCATATTCTGCTTTGGCATTATTCTTCCGTGCCGTATCCCTGCCGGAAGGCGGCCAGGTTAATATCTACCGTCTTCGGCGGAACCTTGGAGCGGATCACATTCTCCCAGTCCTCTTTGGAGTAGTTCATGTGGCGTGCTGCCATACCGAGAACGATGACGTTGAAGGTACGGGTATTTCCGATCTTCTTTGCCTCGTCC
>CACWHK010000010.1 GCA_902760755.1 uncultured Lachnospiraceae bacterium
GAGCTTCGGCAGCGGGCTGCAGAGGTGCTTCCCATGGGACGTATGTGCGAGCGAAGCGATTATGTGGAGGCGCTGGTCTACCTTTTCAGTGATGCCAGCTCCATGATGACGGGATCCACCTTCCGGATCACCGCAGGAGAGTATATATAGATCCTTCGGCCCACGAGGCAAGCGCCTGTGGCGCGTGGCCTGCCTGGCCTTCGGATGACAGGACCGATTGTCATTCTGAGCGGAGCGAAGAATCCATAAATGAACCACAAATCAGAGAGGAAACAAGACATGACAGAATGTGAAAGATTGTTGGAGAACGGTTTTATTACCGAAGAGTTTTTGAAGCCTGAGGTTCGCTGTGATTATGAGATTCCTACCGAGATGAAGAAGGTATGGGCCATCGAGATGGATCTCTTCCGTGCGGTCAGTGAGGTGTGCGAGAAGCACCACCTTCGCTACTGGATCACCTTCGGAACCCTGCTGGGGGCTGTTCGTCACAAGGGCTACATCCCCTGGGATGATGATTTCGACATCATGATGCCCCGCGCGGATTATCAGAAGCTGATCCGCCTGCAGAAGGAGTTTGAGGAGCCCTACTTCCTGCAGACCACACAGAATGATACGGATTACTACAGCTCCTTTGCAAGACTTCGGAACAGCCGGACCACGGGAATCCTGGTTTCTCCGGACAATCAGTGCAACAACGGTATCTATATTGACATCTATCCGCTGGACGGAGCTCCGGCTCCGGGTCTCAAGCGGAAGGCGCTGCTCTTTACGAATCAGACCAGAAATGTTCTGGCCCACGCATATGTTTTCAACATCAATCCCAGCAAGCTGACCCATGCGGCCCATAAGATCCTGCACCTTCCCTTTATTCCGTACGATCCGGTGAAGACCTATAAGAAGGTGAACGGTCTGGCTGCAAAGTATAAGTGGAAGGACTGTGACTACGTAGGCGTTACCTGCTTCCCCTTCAACTACGGTCTGGATTATATTAATCAGAAGTCCGAGTTTAAGAAGACCATCTGGCTTGACTTTGAGTTCATGAAGATGCCGGCACCTGTCGGATATGATCAGTTCCTCCGGGAATGCTACGGGGATACCTACATGGAGTTCCCGCCGGTGGAGGAGCGTGGCGCATGGCATGATTTCCACTTTGAACCGGACGTTCCGTATACGGAAAGCCACGGGGCGAAGGCGTAAGAGGGAACTGCATTTCCGGAGGCAATCCGGGAAGAAATAAATTGAAAAAAAAGGTCACTCTTGGTACAATAGAGTGCAGGGGAAGTAGTGGAATGAAGTGCTGCGGATCCGCAGCCTTCGAAGCATATGATTTTGGGAGAATACTATGGCAAGACTTTATATTAAAGCGCAGGATCTCGAGGATTACGATACCGTCAAGGTCTTCAATGACCGCGGAAAACAGGTGTACTACACAAAGGATGACTTCATCGCCACCGGACACCGTATCAAGGTGTTTCTGGCAGAGACCATCTCGGAGTGCTCCTATGTGCAGGAAAAGTATGACCGTCTCGGTTCAAAGCGGTTCGAGTTTGCGGCCCGTGATAAGTTCGGTACCATCGAGCGTGATCCCATGTCCCGTCAGCAGCGGTACATCGTTGACTATGAGGAGGGCTGGGAAATCGTAGGAGATGCAGTGATGTGGAACTACGTGGTTTACCGCGGAGCCCTTCCCATCATGCGTGTTCGCTGTGAGAAGTACATGATCCCGGGACAGGCGTTGTCCATGGCAGATACCTATATCCTGGAGTTTGACAATGACTCCGAGGTTCTGATCGGACTTACCTTTGCACTGGCAGTCTATGCACTGAACAAGTACAGATATTAGTTTATGAGAAGACGATGAAGCAGATGGTCCTGGGCCATCTGCTTCATCGTTTTTGTATCATGTGACAGGGAGAGACAGGGGAGACAGGGGATGGTTCTGCGGAGACAGGGGACGGTTCTGTGTCTCCTCCAACAAATGGAGGAGACACAGAACCGTCCCCTGTCTCTTTCTGTCTCTTTACTGTTTACGTTTTGTTGGCAGCTGCGCCAGTCCGATGGCGATAAACATCAGCCCGCAGCCGATCAGCTCGTCCGAGGTCAGCTTTTGTGAGAGGATCAGGAAGCCTGCGATCACCGAGGTGACGGATTCCAGGCTCATGATCATGGAGGCCAGGGTCGGGTGGACATCCTTCTGTCCGATCACCTGCAGGGTGTAGGCTACCCCGCAGGAAAGTACACCGGCGTAGAGGATCGGCCACTTTGCATCCCAGATGGCGTCGAAGGAGACAACACGGTCGAAGACCTGCCGGTCCAGAAGCAGCATGCCCGGGAGACTTAAGACTCCGGCCGTAAAGAACTGGACGGAGGAAAGCCCGACGCCGTCGGCTCCCTTTTCATTGAAATGATCCACGGCTATGATATGGAAGGCGAAGACCAGAGCACAGCCCAGCAGCAGGAGATCTGAAGGCTGCAGGGAGAGTTCCCCTCCCCATCCGATACAGAGGAAGTATAGTCCCGTAACGGCAATGACAACTCCGATCCAGGTAAGGACGGAGGTTCTCTTTTTCAGAAAGATCCCGACGATGGGAACCAGAACGATATAAAGGGCAGTGAGAAACCCGGCCTTCCCTGCAGGAGCATGAAGCATGGCAACCTGCTGCAGATTGGCTGCCAGGGCAAGAATACAGCCGCAGATGATCCCGGCGGTATAGGTGGTGCGAAGCTTTGTCCGAAAGGCTTCCTTCGGGTCAGTTCCATTTACCATGGTTCCGTCTGCAGGGAGCGGATCCGTCTCACTCCACCGCCGCATTCGAAGGAAGAGAACCGGGAGCAGGACGATGGATCCGATAAAGAACCGGACCGTGCTGAAGGTAAAGGGTCCCACCTTCTCCATGCCGGCGGACTGGGCCACAAATGCGGTACCCCAGATCACGGCAGCCAGGAAGAGAAGACCGCAGTGCCCTATGTTGTTTTTTCTTGTAGTATCCATGGGCATTACTTTAGCATAGAGCCCTGTGAAAAGCAACGAAAAAAGGCAGGCGCCCGGTGTAAAAGCCCTTGCGTTATCGGATGAAATTCGGTAAACTGTTTAGGAGTGTGCCCTGATGCGGATACATTTCCGGAAAGCAGAAGCTACACTCGGACAAACTATGGGAAAAGAGGACGAAACAGTGCGTTTTCTGGTACAGCGTGTGACCCGTGCATCAGTTACCATTGAAGGAAAGGAAACCGGCCGGATCGGGCTTGGCTTCTTTGTTCTGATCGGGATCGAGGATACGGATACGAAGGAGATTGCGGATAAGATGGTCAGTAAGCTGCTGGGCCTTCGGATCTTTGAGGATGAGAACGGAAAGAGCAATCTGGCTCTGGCTGATGTGGGAGGAGAGCTGCTGCTGATCTCCCAGTTCACCCTCTTAGCGGATGCAAGCCACGGTAACCGGCCGTCCTATATCCACGCGGGTCGTCCGGAGATGTCGGAGCCCATGTATGACTATATCTGTAACAGCTGCAGGGAGCAGGGGTATTCGGTACAGACCGGAGTGTTCGGGGCGGAGATGAAGTGTGATCTTCTGAATGACGGACCCTTTACCATCTGGCTGGATTCCCGGGAGATCTGTCCGAAGCTGCACCACTGACCCCAAAGATGCAGGATAGGTCATCCTGTCATCCCGGGTAGGCATTCTGTCATCTCGGGGAAGCATCCTGTCATTCCGAGCGAAGCGAGGAATCCTGTACTGGAGGAACCATATGGAAAAAATACTGATCGCGGAAGATGATGCCGACCTGCTGAAGCTCTTTCAGGTGGTCTTAAAGAAAGAAGGCTACGAGGTGATCCCCGTGGAGGACGGAGAGCAGGCCCTCCGGTATCTTAACACGGAATATGTGGACCTGATCATTTCGGACATCATGATGCCGAACATGGATGGCTATCAGCTGATCCGTGCTCTTCGGGATGCGGGGCAGAAGACACCGATCCTTCTTATCACCGCGAAGGAAGGCTTTGATGACATGCGGAAGGGCTTCTCCCTCGGAACCGACGACTACATGGTGAAGCCGGTGAATATGAATGAGCTGATCCTCCGGGTACAGGCGCTGATCCGCCGCAGCCGGATGCAGGGAGAGAGAAGACAGACCTTCGGCCCCATGACGCTGGAGATGGACTCCATGACCGTCACCATCCGGGACGAATCCCAGGTGCTTCCCCAGAAGGAGTTCATGCTTCTTTACAAGCTGCTCAGCTCCACGGGGAAGATCTTTACCAGACAGCAGCTGATGGATGAAATCTGGGGAACGGATTCTCCCAGTGATGTCCGTACCGTGGATGTACATATCAACCGCCTCCGCGAGCGTTTCCGGGATCTTCCGGATTACGAGATCGTGACCGTGCGCGGTCTGGGCTATAAGATCATTCATCATGAGGCCTGAGGATTACGGGAGCTCCGAATGAAAAAAAAGAAGAGAAAACTGAATTATTTCTTTCTGCTTCATCTGTTGGCAATCTCATTTCTTACCATCATCCTGTCTGCAATCATTGCCATCTACCTGAACGGGCGATCCTCGCTGGACTCGAAGCGGACCTCTGTGATCATGTTCTTCCTCTGGATCACGATCTGCACCATCGTTGCGAATCTGGTGCTGTATCATAAGATGCGCAGGGTGTTCAAGTCGGTGGAGAAGCTGAGTGATGCTTCGGACGAGGTTGCCAAGGGAGACTTTGACGTAAAGGTGGATTCGGATGAGCATCTGCACATCGAGGAGATCGAGGACATGTACGACTCCTTTAACAAGATGGTGCATGAGCTGGGAGCCATAGAGACCCTTCGAAACGATTTCGTGTCAAATGTATCCCATGAGATGAAGACGCCCATCGCGGCCATCGACGGCTATGCAACCCTCCTGCAGGATGAGACCATCAGTCCGGAGGAGAGACGGCAGCATGTGGAGAGTATTCTATACAACTGCAGACGACTGACGGCACTGACAGGGAATATCCTGATGCTGTCCCGACTGGATAACGGGACCATGATCCCCAAGAAGGAGCCCTTCCGTCTGGATGAGCAGATCCGGAAGGTTGTGCTTTCCATGGAGGATGCCTGGACAGCCAGGGAGCTGGAGCTGGATATCGAGATGGATCCCGTCACCTACGTGGGGGACGAGGACCTGCTGTATCATATCTGGACGAACCTGATCGGAAATGCGATCAAGTTCTCTAACAAGGGTGGACTTCTGGAGATCCGTCTGGAGGAGAATCCCGCGGATACAGGTGTGATCTGTGTGACGATCCGGGATACGGGCATAGGCCTTTCCTCCGAGCAGATGGCGCATATGTACGATAAGTTCTATCAGGGAGATAAGTCCCACAGCAAGGAGGGGAACGGTCTTGGCCTTGCCCTGGTGCGGCAGATCACCAGCCTTTTACAGATCTCCATCTCCGCACGGAGCAGGCGGGGGCAGGGAACCGCATTTATCCTTGAGCTTCCGATTGAGGGGTAACAGCGAAGGATATGATCAGAATCGAAACAATAAGACAATAAGGAATATACAATGGAACATTTAGACCAGAGAAAAATCAGAAACTTTTGTATCATCGCACACATCGACCACGGCAAATCCACGCTGGCGGACCGGATCATCGAGAAGACCGGAACCCTTACCCAGCGGGAGATGCAGGAGCAGGTGCTGGACAACATGGATATCGAGCGGGAACGCGGGATCACCATCAAGTCCCAGGCCGTCCGGATCATTTACAAGGCAAAGGACGGGGAGGAGTATATCTTCAACCTGATCGATACGCCGGGTCATGTGGATTTCAATTATGAGGTATCACGTTCCCTCGCGGCCTGCGAGGGAGCGGTTCTTGTGGTGGATGCGGCTCAGGGCATCGAGGCTCAGACCCTGGCAAATGTCTACCTGGCCGTGGATCACAGTCTGGAGGTATTTCCGGTCATCAACAAGATCGATCTTCCCTCTGCAGAGCCGGAGCGGGTGAAGAACGAGATAGAGGATATCATCGGCATCGAGGCCCAGGATGCTCCCCTGATCTCTGCAAAGCAGGGCATCGGGATCGAGGAGGTCTTAGAGGAGATCGTGCATAAGATCCCCGCACCCTCCGGAGATGTGGACGGACCCTTCAAGGCACTTATTTTCGACAGCCTGTATGACTCCTACAAGGGCGTCATCATTTTCTGCCGTGTCTTTGACGGTGTGATCGGCAAGGGTAAGCGGATCCGCATGATGGAGACCGGAGCCGAGGCGGATGTGGTGGAGGTCGGAATCTTCGGGGCGGGTCAGTTCATCCCCCAGGAGGAGATTTCCGCCGGCATGGTGGGGTATATCACCGCCAGTCTGAAGAATGTTAAGGAGACCGAGGTGGGTGACACCGTAACGGACGCGGACCGTCCCTGTGCGGAGGCACTGCCCGGCTATAAGAAGGCAAGATCCATGGTGTTCTGCGGCGTGTATCCCGCGGACGGAGCCAAGTATCCGGAGCTTCGGGATGCGCTGGAGAAGCTGCAGTTAAATGATGCTTCCCTGGAGTATGAGCCGGAGACCTCCATAGCGCTGGGTTTCGGTTTCCGGTGCGGATTCCTGGGACTCCTGCACCTGGAGGTGATCCAGGAGCGTCTGGAGCGGGAATACAATCTGGACCTTGTGACCACGGCTCCCGGCGTTGTGTACCGTGTGCATAAGACCAACGGAGAGATGATCGAGCTTACCAACCCGTCGAATCTGCCGGATCCATCAGAGATTGATTACATGGAGGAGCCCATCGTCTCCGCGGAGATCATGGTAACCACCGAATTCACGGGTGCCATCATGAAGCTTTGCCAGGAGCGTCGCGGCAACTACCTTTCCATGGAATATCTGGAGGAAACCCGTGTTCTGCTGAAGTATGAGCTTCCTCTGAACGAGATCATTTACGACTTTTTTGATGCCTTAAAGTCCCGGTCCAGAGGGTATGCCTCCTTTGATTATGAGCTGAAGGGCTATCAGAGATCCGACCTGGTGAAGCTGGATATTCTGATCAATCATGAGAATGTGGATGCCCTTTCCTTCATTGTCTTCAAGGATTCCGCCTATGAGCGCGGCAGGAAGATGTGCGAGAAGCTGAAGGGAGAGATCCCGCGGCATCTCTTCGAGATTCCGATCCAGGCAGCGGTGGGCGGAAAGGTGATCGCCCGTGAGACCGTGAAGGCGGTGCGTAAGGACGTGCTTGCCAAGTGCTACGGCGGTGATATCACCCGGAAGAGAAAGCTTCTGGAGAAGCAGAAGGAAGGAAAGAAGCGGATGCGTCAGATCGGATCCGTGGAGATTCCCCAGAAGGCATTTATGTCAGTTCTCAAGCTTGACGAGGAGTAATAAGGATACATTTATGAAAAGAAACTTAAGTCTATACATACATATTCCCTTCTGTGTGCAGAAGTGTCTCTACTGCGACTTCCTGTCCTTTGATGACGTGCTTTACGCAAAGCAGCTGCAGTATCTGGATGCACTCCGGACGGAAATGAAGCTCTACGCACCCTATGCGGACCGCTACTCCGTAAAGACCATCTTTATCGGCGGAGGGACGCCCTCCACGGTGGATGAGTCTCTGATCGAGGGGCTGCTTACTCAGGTGCGGAGCGTGTTCCGGGTGGACCGGTTTGCGGAGATCACCATCGAGGCAAATCCCGGAACCTTAAAATATACGGACCTTCTGGCCTATCAGTCCTACGGCATCAACCGGCTTTCCATAGGTCTGCAGAGTGCGGATGATGAGATGCTGAAGATGCTGGGACGGATCCACAACTTCGACCAGTTTGTGGCAGGCTTTACTTCGGCCAGACGTGCCGGCTTCAAGAATATCAACGTGGATGTGATGTCCGGAATCCCCGGACAGGACATGCACTCCTATGTGGATACCCTGACCCGGGTGATGGAGTATCGGCCGGAGCATATCTCCGCCTATTCCCTGCAGGTGGAGGAGGGGACGAAGCTTGCGGAGGATGAAGAGCTGCTGGGAATGCTTCCCGAGGAGGAGACAGACCGTCGCATGTATGCCATGACGAAGAAGATCCTCCGGACCAACGGGTACGAGCGGTATGAGTTCTCCAACTACTGTCAGCCGGGCTATGAGTGCCGGCACAATCTGGTGTACTGGACCGGAGGAGAGTATATCGGCTTCGGTCTTGGGGCATCCTCCCTCTTCAAGGGGGAGCGTTTCTCCAACCTTCGGGAGCTGGATGCCTATCTGGAGCTGATGGAGGAGGCTGGCAAGCTGATGACGCCGGAGCAGGATATGATCCGGCTCTACGACGCGGTGGCAGAGCGCCTTCGGAAGGATACGACGGCCATGTATGTGGACCGCCGGATGGAGGAGTTCATGTTCCTGGGACTCCGGATGATCCGCGGGGTCAGCCGGACGGAATTCCGGGAGCGTTTCAACAAGGATATGTTCGATATCTACGGTCCGGTGATCAACCGTTATGTGGACGACGGGTTCCTTCGTCTGGACGAGGACAGGGTAGCACTTACGGATGCCGGGATCGATGTCAGCAACATCATTTTATCCGATTTCATCCTCGATAAATAAAGGGCGGAAACGGTCGCGTTTTACATGAAAAAAACATGGAAATTTGTGACATTTTCCTTGACAAGAAGGGTCCGTCAGTGTTAGATTATTCATAGTGGTTAGCACTCAGAAGAAATGAGTGCTAACACGAAAACTAAATAATGAGGATGGTGATGGAATGGGGCAGGAAGAATTGCTCGATGAAAGAAAAAAAATAATCCTCAAAGCGATCATCAGTAATTATCTGGAGACGGGAGAGCCGGTGGGAAGCCGGACCATTTCCAAGTATATAGAGCTTGAGCTATCCCCCGCCACGATCCGAAACGAGATGTCGGATCTGGAGGATATGGGTTACATCATCCAGCCGCACACGTCTGCAGGACGTATCCCCACGGACAAGGGCTATCGCTTCTACGTTGATACCATGATGGCGGAGAAGAACGAGGCAACCGCATCCCAGGGAGCGCTTCTGGAACGGGTGGACAAGCTTGAGTCTTTATTAAAGCAGGTGGCGAAGGTACTGGCGTACAATACGCAGTACGCAACCATGGTCACCTCCCCGCAGCTAAGAAACCGGCAGGTGAAGTTCATCCAGCTGTCACAGGTGGATGAGGAAGACCTGGTCGCGGTCATCGTTGTGGGCGATAATGTCGCAAAGAACCGTCTGATCCATGTGGCAAGGCCTCTCGGAAACGAAGAGGTGCTGAAGCTGAATCTGCTGCTGAACACATTTCTTACCGGTGCATCCGTGAATGAGATCAATATCGAACTCATGCAGGCCATGCGAAGGCAGGCCGGGGAGTACGAGGATATCCTGGAGAGTGTTTTTGAAGGGATCGTGGATGCAGTCCAACAGGCAGAGGAGATGCAGATCTATACCAGCGGAACCTCAAATGTCCTGAAGTACGGCGAACTGGGAGATGTGAACAAGGCAACTGCGCTTCTGGAAACACTGGAGGATAAGAGCGGACTTGAATCCCTGATCGATGAGACGATGAGGTCCAAGGAACAGGGAGGCGATGGCATCCAGATCTACATCGGAGAAGAAGCTCCGGTACAGAGCATGAAGGATTATTCGATCGTTACATCAACCTATGAGCTTCCGGAAGGAGCAAAGGGAACGATCGGGATCATCGGGCCTAAGCGCATGGATTACAAGAAGGTAGTCCAGACGCTGAAGTGTCTGACCGATGAGCTGGATACGATATTCAGAAAAAATGAAAAGAAGGGGTGACAACGCATGGCGAAAGGAATGAACGAGATGCTCAGATCCCTCAAGGCGGAGAAGGAGCTGGAAGCTCTGCCGGAGGAGGAAGACATCAAGGTCGAACCGGACAAGGTGGAGGCAGGATCGGATGTAACGATCGCTGAAGAAGAGATTGTGAAACCGGAGGATGCGGATGCAAAGCGTCCGAAGCCGCTTCCCAAGAAGAACCGGAGAGGCTCCAAGGCACTGCTTGCAGAGATCGAAGAGGCTCATGCACTGGCAGAGGCCAACAAGGAAAAGTACATGAGGCTTCTGGCTGATTTCGATAACATGCGGGCCCGGAATGAAAAGGAAAATGCGAAGATGTTCGACTACGGAGCATCAGATACACTGGAGAAACTGCTTCCGGTGATCGACAACTTCGAACGGGCGCTTGAGCATGTATCAGAAGAAGATAAGGGACCCTTTGAAGAGGGCATCGAGATGATCTACAAGCAGATGATGGAAACGCTTGAAAAGATCGGAGTGAAGCCGATGGATGCAGTCGGCAAGGAATTTGATCCGAATCTCCACAACGCCGTGATCCACGTAGAGGAAGAGGGAGCAGGCGAGAATGTGGTGCTCGAAGAGATGCAGAAGGGTTATATGTACAAGGATACGGTGCTTCGGCACAGTATGGTAAAGGTTGCAAATTAAGTTCATAATTAAAGTTATACATATCTTTAGGAGGATATAAGAAAATGGGAAAGATTATCGGTATTGACTTAGGAACAACAAACTCTTGTGTAGCCGTTATGGAAGGTGGTAAGCCGGTGGTTATCACAAACGCAGAGGGATCTCGTACAACCCCGTCGGTTGTGGCATTCCTCAAGTCCGGCGAGCGTGTAGTCGGTGATGCTGCAAAGCGTCAGGCTGTTACAAACGCAGACAAGACCATTTCCTCGATCAAGCGTCACATGGGTTCTGATTACAAGGTAACCATCGATGACAAGAAGTACTCTCCGGAGGAGATTTCCGCTATGACCCTTCAGAAGCTGAAGGCAGATGCAGAGGCATATCTGGGTGAGAAGGTAACGGAAGCAGTTATCACCGTACCGGCATACTTCACGGACTCTCAGCGTCAGGCAACCAAGAACGCAGGTAAGATCGCAGGTCTTGATGTTAAGCGTATCATCAACGAGCCCACGGCTGCAGCGCTTTCCTATGGTCTGGACAACGAGAAGGAACAGAAGATCATGGTATACGACCTTGGTGGTGGTACCTTCGATGTTTCCATCATCGAGATCGGTGACGGTGTCATCGAGGTTCTGGCTACCGCAGGTAACAACCTCCTCGGTGGTGATGACTTCGATAACGCGATTACAAAGTACATGCTGGACGAGTTCCAGAAGAAGGAGGGTGTAGACCTTTCCACAGATAAGATGGCTATGCAGCGTCTGAAGGAAGCAGCAGAGAAGGCTAAGAAGGAGCTGTCTTCCCAGACCATGACCAATATCAACCTTCCGTTCATCACCGCAACCAGCGATGGACCGAAGCACTTCGATATGGACCTGTCCAGAGCAAAGTTTGATGAGCTGACCGCTGATCTGGTTGAGAAGACCAGAGGACCGGTTCAGACCGCACTGGATGATGCAGGACTTACCGCAGCAGAGCTTGACAAGGTGCTTCTGGTTGGTGGTTCCACACGTATCATCGCAGTTCAGGATGCAGTTAAGGCTATCACAGGCAAGGATCCGTTCAAGGGTATCAACCCGGATGAGTGCGTTGCTATCGGTGCCTGCATCCAGGGTGGTAAGCTTGCCGGTGATGAGGGCGCAGGCGACATCCTTCTTCTGGATGTAACTCCGCTGACTCTGTCCATCGAGACCATGGGCGGTATCGCTACGCACCTGATCGAGCGTAACACAACCATCCCGACAAAGAAGAGCCAGATCTTCTCCACAGCTCAGGATAATCAGGATGCCGTTGATATCAATATCGTACAGGGCGAGCGTGAGTTCGCAAAGGACAACAAGTCTCTCGGACGTTTCCGTCTGGATGGTATCGCTCCGGCAAGACGTGGTGTTCCGCAGATCGAAGTTACATTTGATATCGATGCAAACGGTATCGTAAATGTATCCGCACAGGATAAGGGTACAGGCCGTGAGCAGCACATCACCATCACTTCCGGAACCAGCCTTTCCGATGATGATATCGAGAGAGCAGTGAAGGAAGCAGCTGCTTACGAAGAGGCAGATAAGAAGCGTAAGGAAGGCGTTGAGGTTCGTAACGACGCTGACGCTATGGTATTCCAGACAGAGAAGGCTCTGTCCGAGGTTGGCGACAAGCTGCCGGATGCAGACAAGAAGAAGGTTGAGGATGACCTGGCTTCCCTGAAGCAGATCATCGAGGGAACCGATATCGATAATCTGTCCGATTATGATGTTGAGAAGCTTCGTGCAGGCCGCGAGACTCTGATGACATCCGCACAGAACCTGTTCGCTAAGCTGTATGAGCAGAACGGCCCCGGCGCAAATGCAGGTACCGGTGCAGGTACTCCGAACTACAGTGACGGGGATGTCGTAGACGGCGACTTCAAGGAGATCTAATCGAATCTAAGACAAACCGAACCTTAGTGAGGTAATAACATGGCAGAAGAAAAAAGAGATTGTTACGAGGTCCTTGGAGTTCCGAAAAACGCGAGCGAAAATGACCTGAAAAAAGCATATCGTGTGCTGGCCAAGAAGTATCATCCGGATGCAAATCCGGGTGATAAGGAGGCCGAGGCAAAGTTCAAGGAAGCATCGGAAGCCTATGCGATCCTGTCGGATCCGGATAAGAAGCGTAAGTATGACCAGTTCGGCTGGGCAGCCTTCGATCCGAACGCAGGTGGTGACGGCGGATTCGGCTTTGACTTTGCCGACATGGGTGATATCTTCGGCGATATCTTCGGTGATATGTTCGGCGGTGGTTCCCGCGCAAGACAGCAGAACGGTCCCATGAAGGGTGCGGATATTCGCACCACGGTCCGTGTATCCTTCGAGGAAGCTGCCTTCGGAACCCAGACGGATATCGAGATGCCGCTGAAGGACGAGTGTCCGGTCTGCCACGCTACCGGAGCTCAGCCGGGACATCCGGCCGAGGTCTGCGGCAAGTGTGCAGGTAAGGGCCAGGTTGTATTCACCCAGCAGTCTCTGTTCGGTATGGCACGTACCGTACAGACCTGTCCGGATTGCCAGGGCAGCGGTAAGATCATTCGTTACAAATGCTCGAACTGTGCAGGCTCCGGTTATGTGAAGAGTAAGAAGACCATTCAGGTGAAGGTTCCTGCCGGTATCGATAACGGCCAGAGCATCCGTCTTCGTGAGATGGGTGAGCCGGGTATCAACGGCGGCGGACGTGGTGACCTGCTTGTTACCGTACTGGTGGATAAGCATCCGGTATTCTCCCGTCAGGAGTATGACCTGTATTCCTCCGAACCCATTACATTTACACAGGCAGCTCTTGGTGGCAGGGTAACACTGCAGACCATCGACGGACCCATGGAGTATGATATCCAGCCCGGAACACAGACCAATACGAAGGTGAAGCTTCGCGGTAAGGGCGTTCCGACCCTTCGGAACAAGAACGTCCGCGGCGATCACTACGTAACTCTGGTGGTTCAGGTTCCCGACAATCTGACCGAGGAGCAGAAGAATATCCTGAATCAGTACGAGCAGACAACCAACGTCAATGCACGTGCGACTACGGATTCCTCCGGTGGCTTCTCCTTCGGAACACACAAAAAAAGACGCAGATAATTCTAAGGAGCAGGAAATCTTTCGGTTTCCTGCTCCTTTACGTTATGATATACTTGAAATAGAGTTAAAGACCGACATAACATTGCAGAAATACTTTGTTAAGGGAGGTATCGTGGATGAAGCTTATGGGGAAAAAAGCAGCCACTTTGGCAGTCATTCTATGGATTCTTATGATATCAGCGCTTACCGCTGTGTTCTCTTTCGGTGACACTGCGCTCGCCGCGTCAGAGAATGATGTGGAGATCGTCGGAACTCCGACAGTCTATGTACAGTCCGGCGGAGAAGCGTTCATCAAGATTCAGGTTAAGAATATAACGAATGCGGCCATAAAAGGTGTCAACATGGTGACCTGGGGTTATTTCGGTGAGCTTGGAGGAACGGTAGCAGAGGGCACGTCTACGTTCGCTTCCACCAATCCGCTGGGCGGGGCCAGTGATACCTATTATCGCTTCCAGCCATGGTTTGAAAAAAAAGGGTATCAGGCGGTGAATGCAGTCTGGGACAGCGATGAAGAGGGTTACACCATAGGTGCCGGAGCAACGGCATCCCTGTGGTTTAAGGTACAGTCTCATTATGAAGCGCCAGGAACCTACAATGAGTGGATCCGCTTCACGGACACCCATACGGATTATCTGTACGGTCTGATCGCCAGGGATGTGATCGATCGGAATCTTTCTGCAGAGTGCCTCGTTAAAGTGGTGGTATATAATCCTGCAAATGCCGCTCTGACTGTAGGTACGAGTACAAATGACGCGTTCGATATCACGCCGATAGCTCTTGGCAGTGTCATTGATTTCGGAACCGTAAATCTTGCAGGGGAGACCGGTCTTACCGGCGAGAAGACGATCTATACAAGGAATACAAGCAATTATAACAACTACAGTGCTACGGACGAGCATGGACTTTCGTCAGATATCAAGGTGGATTTTTTTGTCGAGAAGGAAGACGGTGAACGGTTATATAATGCGGACCTGACACCCTTCGGCTGGAATAGTCATCTCCTGAGCGGCATGAGCTGGGGGCCGCTTCCTGCAGCTTCCATGGATGCTACCGCATTCCAGTCTGCCGAGACGGGTATTACCCTGGATGCCACGGAATACGTGGCGGGAACCTATAATGCATACCTCGTACTTGCCACGGATCCTCACGGGGTGAAGGTAAACGGTGCGGCGATTCATAAAAACGGAATCTACAAGTGGCAGACAAAGGTCGTGCTTACGGGGACCAATCCCCGGATACCGAAGGCTCCGACCAAGCTTACCGCAACAGCCGGAAATGGGCAGGTGGAGCTTACCTGGAAGATTCCTTCAGGTGCGGAGGATGGGACGGCCTATTATGTTTTCCGGCGTGAGGGAAAGGAATCTTCTACGAATACGGGAAACCTCGCAAATGCTGCCTTCAACTGGGAGGATTATAAACAGGTTGGATCAGCCTATGCAAAGGACGACGGAAGCTGTCTTTTCGTGGATGGAACAGTTAAAAATGAGAAAACCTATACCTACGTAGTATCCGCCGGAGAACCGAGAAAGGCATACC
Organism: uncultured Lachnospiraceae bacterium; assembly: GCA_902760755.1. Taxonomy (GTDB): domain Bacteria; phylum Bacillota; class Clostridia; order Lachnospirales; family Lachnospiraceae; genus Eubacterium_Q. The sequence goes on from CACWHK010000010.1 coordinate 15,077, forward strand.
CGGCTATCACGGGAGCTGTTACTCCGAAGGAAGGGCTTGCCAGCAAGATTCAGGCAGTTGACTCTTTCTTTGTATCGGACGAGGAGGGGGGCGTCCATCTTGAATGGAGAATGAATGATAACTATGGTGGAAGGAATAATGACGGATCTTCCATGGTGGATCATTTCAATATCTATCGTGACAAGAGACTGGTGGCTAGAATTAACCAGAATGCAGTCATTGATGAGACCTATGTATCAAGTTCATGGGATGAAAATACAGGAGAACAGGTGACAACCACGACACATTACTATAGCTGGGAGAGCTTCCAGAAAACACCGGTGAACAATCAGGACTATACATGGAATGTGGTACCGGTATCAAAGAGCGGTATCGAAGGGTACTGGTCGGAGGATTTTATGCGTGGCAGTTATGCCACAGCCATGAAGGTGGGATCCCATATCGCGAACTATGATGCGGATTATGGAATCAATATAGAAGTGATCGCCAGTGATACTTACAGGAGACCGGCAGGAGCGAAATACTGGCGAGCGGAAGGAACCGACGCTCCGGACACATCCAAACAGCCGTCGGTCACATGGGAAGTAGAGAGTAATAATGGCTACGTGCGAGCGCTGTTCACGGATACATCCGTCAAAAAGGGTACGACCTACACCTACACGACACGCCTTTTTGACGAGGAGGGTGTTGAAACTCCGGACTACACATTTACGGTAAAGACCTCCGGACCTTCAGGAAACAATTATGCTTCCTACTCGTCCACACGTGTGGACTGGGAGGTGATTGACGGAAAGAAAGCCAAGATGCACTGGTACTGTGACTATTACTATGACAGTGACGGAGAGCTTGTATATTATGGGACTTATAAAGTAAAGAGGAAGAAGGGAAGCGGATCCTGGACGACCATAAAGACCATCAGCACTGCACCGGCCAGCGGTGAATGCTCCTTTACCGATGATCCAGGAACGGATGCTACCTACGCTTATCGCATGGATAAAACCATAAACGGTGTTACCGTGATAGGTAAGGAATACAGATTCACCAGAAAGACGACACCGATAGATGAAAGTACTCTGCTCAAGGCGCCGGAAACACCCGTCTTCTACGTGCGTATGTCCGAAGATAAACCGATCCTCTATTGGGCACCTTCCGAAACGGGGGACGCACCGGATGGCTATCGGATCTACCGGAGAGATGCAGGCGAAGTTGTGAATGGCGAACGCTTAGACGTGGTTGCCTCCTGGCTGGTACCTCGCCGGAAGAAGTGGGAGAATGGGAGCTATATTATCATTAAAGACCCCGCCGCCGGCACTTTGGTGGATGAGGATGGCTACTATCAGGATGATGAAACCAAGGGAGTGCTTGAACGGGCGGATTGGATTGACAGTGAATGTCCGCATGAATACTGGATCGTAGCATACAATGATGCCGGTATCAGTGAACCCTCGGAGATCGTTACCCTGACAAACCGGGGATATGATGAGTATGACTATCCGATCCCGCCGGTGAATGATGATGCATATGCACCGGCGAAGCCGGTGATCGATGATATCTGGGTTGACTGGGATAACGGATCGACAGATAGCTCCGCATGGAGCAGCTCAGCCGGCGGATATATCCATGTTTCGTGGACGGATCCGGAGAGCAGCCGTCTTTCCATCGATAGCTGGAGGATGGATGTCACCGGCCTTGAAGATGAAAATTATAAGACACTCTATTCCTGGGAGGCCATAAAGGAACCGGCTGCCAAGCTTGGAACAGGTGATAATGCACCGAAGGTCTATGTTTCTTCAGGGTATGGCGAAATGGATGACTACGATCGTACGGTGAGTGTGACTGTGACGGCGATCAATGAAGCCGGAGCTTCCACATCGGAACCCGGAAGTATTACGATCCGCAGCTTCCCGCGCTTCCGCACGGTAAACGGGAATTCCGAGGTGAAGCTGGAGTGGACGGATCTTATGGAGGATACTCAAACTCAGGTTACCGGCTGGGAAGTTTGGCGGAAGGGTGAGACCGGCTCGTGGAAGAAGATTCAGGAGTTCGGGGTACTCACACCGAATGAAAGCGGTATCGAATACTACAACAAGCCCATCAGTTATTATTCCTGGGTAGACGCGGAGGTGGAGAACGGCTGGAACTATGATTACAGGATCGTGGCAGTCTGTGCCGACGGTATAGATCGCCCAAGTCCGACAGTCAGCGCGTATCCGACCCTCACTGCAGCAACGGAGGCTCCCGGCGCACCGGAGAATCTGACCTATAAGGTGGTGAACGGGGAAGTGCTGTTCACCTTTGATCCGCCGGCCACCGGTACAGCACAGTATTATCAGCTTGTGTATGAGGGGGACATCGGAGACACGAAGTATTGGATTTCGGCAGACAGCGTTGCTGCTCCGTCTACAAGCATCCTATGGTCTGATGTGAATCCCGGAACCTATCGTGCATTTGTATATGCATACAGCTACATTAACGGGGAGGAGGCACCGGAAAGAGCACCTTCCTGGGACGATGACGCCACATTTGAAGAAAGGTATCCGAATGCTTCGAATATCGTGACAGTTACTGTCACGGAGGCTCAGGTAGAGCAGCGGGCTCAGGAATATCCCGGGGAATTTACACTAACTGCCACACCGGGCGAAAGTCTGGTGAAGCTGGACTGGACGGCAAGCAAAGGTGCTACTTCTTATCTGGTCAGTCGATCCGGAGGGGATGATTTCGCAGAGGTAACACTTTCGGCGACAACCAGAACATTTACCGATCTTTCGGCCATGCCGGGAATTCGGTACACCTATGACGTGCGTGCTAAAAACAGTTACGGCTCCATCTATAACCGGGTGACTGCAAAACCCACCGGAAAGTCGAAGGATGAGATCATAGCTGAGGTTGTTGCTGATGAGATCGCAGCGCTTCCTTCGGCAGATGAGATCACCGTGGATAATGCTGCGGATCTGGAAGCTGCCATAAAAGCAGCGAAGAAAGATTACGATAATCTGACCGAGGAACAGCGGAAGACGCTTTCGGGGGATACGGCAGAAAAACTGGCAGACCTTCTGGAAAAACTGGAATACATCCGCCTCAGTCAATTATATGGAGAGGTGGTTGCTCCGGCACAGGATGCCATCAACCTTCTCCCGGTTGCTGATGAGATCACGCTTTCCAATCTGGAGGAGATTCGGGCAGCCGCAGCTGCAGCGCGTGCAGAGTATGCCTCCATTACACCGGAAGTTGCCAAGAAGCTGGTGAATATCGACAAACTGGTCGAGGCAGAAGCAAAGATACAGGAGCTGACGGACATGCTGATCGAGTCCGTACTGAATCTGATCTATTCCCTGGATGTAAATGCTCCGCTGGAGGATGAAGATAAGATTGCCGAAGCAAGAGCCGCCTATGATAGTCTGACGGAGGAACAGAAGGCAATGGTAGGCGAAGCTGCCTTAAGCCGGCTGACGGGCTGTGAGGAGCTCCTTGCATACCGGAAATCCGGAGAAATCGGGGAGGATGAACCCGAGGTTTATGCGGTTAAAACGATGATTGGTCATCTTCCGGTTGTGGATGAGATCACACTTCGGGATGAGGAGACCATAAACAGTATTCGGGCCGCTTACGAGGCACTGACCGAGGAGCAGAAGGCATCCATCCCCGAGGAACTGCTGGAAAAGCTTTCCGAAGCGGAGAAGAAGCTGGCGATACTATCCATCCGGGATATTTCGGAGGCAGTGATCACGGTCGCAAAGGCAACCTATACGGGCAAGGCATTAAAGCCAAAGGTTACGGTGAAATATGATGGTGTGACTCTGAAAGAGGGAACGGACTACACGGTAGCCTATGAGAATAACAAAGAGGTGGGAACTGCAACTGTAACTGTTACCGGCATGGGAGGTTACAACGGTGTTGCAACCAAGGACTTCCAGATCGTTGCGGCGAAACCGAAGTGGGTTCAGAAGTCCGGAAAGTGGTATTACAATCTGGGGAACGGAACGAATGCCAAAGGCTGGCGTAAGATTGGCGGTAAGTGGTACTTCTTTAAGTCGGATGGCTCCATGGCTGCAAGCGAGTGGTGCAAGGGCTGGTGGCTGAACAAGAACGGAACCTGCACCTACAAGTATAAGGCTTCCTGGAAGAAGGACGGAAAGAACTGGTGGTACGGCGACTCATCGGGCTGGTATGCAAAGAACAGCTGGCAGATGATCGACGGTAACTGGTACTTCTTTAAGGCGAACGGATATATGGCGTCGAACGAATGGTTCAAGGGCTACTGGTTCAACAAGAACGGAACCTGTACCTACAAGTATAAGGCGACCTGGAGGAATGACGGAAAGAGCTGGTGGTATGGTGACTCATCGGGTTGGTACGCAAAGAACGGCTGGCAGCAGATCGACGGTAAGTGGTACTACTTCGATGCAAAGGGTTATATCGTGACCGGAACCAGAACCATCGGAGGAAAGACGTACACATTCAACGACGAAGGTGCATGCCTTAATCCGTAACACTTAACCTGTTACACGAAGTATAAAAAACGTTAGATAAGTGTTTGAGTCAGATTCACCCCAAAAGTGAGCAAAGGTACACCAATCACGGAATATAGGTAATGTGGCTCAATTGATGAAATGAATCATGAAAGCGGGATTTCTGTTTCGAATCCCGCTTTCTTTCTCCTTATTGTGGATGATTAATAGAATCTTCGAAGGGTTTGGCCGAGCCCGTAGTCCATGAGGCGGAGGCGGATTTCTGCATTTTTTGCTATGAAACAGGGGATGAAAGTGATAAAATAACTATGTATGTGCGTACGAAGGAATGTATAAAAATGTATCGCCCGGCGCATGTTTAAATTCGATGAGCAAGGACGGATGAACACTTGATCTGGAAGAAGTTTACAATTGAAACCTCTGTCGAGGCAGAGGAGCTGGTAGCAGAGTTTCTGGAGGAGCTGGGCTTCCCGGGAGCGGAGATCACAGACCGCGTTCCTCTTACGGAAGAGGAAATGAAGCAGATGTATGTGGATGTTCCTCTGATCCAGGAGGGAGAGACGGAGACTGCAGAGGTTTCCATCTATCTGGATGCGGATCAGGACGAGGCTGCCATCGAGAAGCTGAAGGCAGAGGTTCTGGAAGAACTGGAGCGTATGGAGGCATACGTTACTGTCGGCAGTAAGCAGATCACTGTGACGGAGACCGAGGATGATTCCACCTGGCAGGAGAACTGGAAGCAGTATTATCAGCCCTTCCGTCTGGGCGAGGATATCGTGATCTGCCCGACCTGGACAGAGTATGAGGATATCCGGCCGGAAGATAAGGTGGTTCGGATTTCTTCCGTGATGGCCTTCGGAACCGGTACCCATGAGACCACAAAGCTCTGTATCGGGCAGCTGCGAAAGCACCTTAAGGAAGGACAGTCTGTTTTTGATGTGGGCTGCGGAAGCGGGATCCTTGCGATCCTGTCCGTTCTTCTCGGAGCGGGTTATGTCCATGGACTGGATATCGATCCCCAGGCAGTGCTTTCCAGTCGCGAAAATGCAGAAGCAAACGGACTGTCCGAGGACCGGATCGCTTTCTCCTGCGGGAATCTGCTCGCTGGAAATGTGATCGGCGCTGCAACCGAGGAGGAGAAGGAAGTGGCCGGATGTGCTGCAAAGGGAGCAGAACAGAATGTCGCAAACGGTTCGAAACAGAGCGCGGCGAAGGAAGCGGCAGACAGGGCGAGCATCGCTTCGGGAATCGCAGCCGTGAATCCGGTACAGCTGGTGGATCTGGCTCTCGGTGAGGCAGACACCGTACCGGCCAGGACCTACGATATCGTCGTTGCAAATATCTTGGCGGATGTGATCATTCCGCTTTCCGCGGTGATCCCGCAGTACCTGGTGCCGGAAGGGATCTTCATCACATCCGGAATAACCGCTGACCGTGCGGAGGATGTACGGACTGCCATGCGGGAAAACGGACTTACGGTATTGGATACGGTTCAGATGGGTGAGTGGGTATCCATAGTGGCAAAGATGAGTACAAAGTGAAGGGTCTGTAAGATTTAAAGGGGTAATTCATGCACCGGTTTTTTACTGAAGAAATCGATTCTGCAGCAGGCACGATACGCCTGACGGATACAAACGCCCGTCATGCGGCGCAGGTGCTGCGTCTTGCGGAGGGTGACCGGATCGAGGTCGGTTCCGGTGACGGACGCGACTACACCTGTCGGATCAGGAGTATCACTCCGGAAGAGGTGGTGGCGGTGATCGAGGATATCTCCGGAAATGCGGCTGAGCTTCCGATTCAGATCACCCTCTATCAGGGTTTCCCGAAGGGAGACAAGATGGATCTGATCCTGCAGAAGGCAGTGGAGCTGGGAGCAGCAAGGATCGTACCGGTCTGGATGTCCCGCTGTGTGGTGAAAATGGATGCGGCCAAGGCTGCAAAAAGAAGAGACCGCTATCAGGCCATAGCAGAAGCGGCTGCAAAGCAGTCCGGAAGAGGTGTGATCCCGGAGGTGGGTACCTTTCTTTCCATGAAGGATGCCGTGGAGGATGCGAGGAAGCTGGACCGGATACTGCTCCCCTACGAGAACGCGGAGGGGATGGATGCGGCCAGAGCCTATATTGATGCCATAGCTAAAGATGCGAAGACGGGCGCCATACAAAGCCTCGGAATCTTTATCGGACCGGAGGGCGGCTTCGAAGAATCGGAGGTTTCGGCACTGGAAGAAGCCGGAGCAAAGACCATGACTCTGGGGCACAGGATCCTTCGGACGGAGACGGCCGGACTGGCAATCCTCTCTGTCCTCGGCTTTACACTGGACGCGGATTAAACCGGGCCCATACGAATCCCGGCTTTACACCGAATACGGACGGAACAGGTCTCATATGAATGATAGAAAACGATAGGAAACATAGATTACATGGAAGTATATTTTGATAATTCAGCAACCACCAGAGTCTACCCGGAAACAGCGGAGATCATGTTAAAGATCATGACGGAGGATTACGGAAATCCCTCCTCCCTGCATAAGTACGGGGTGACAGCGGAGCATTACATTAAAGACGCTGCGGAGCAGGCGGCTAAGAGCCTGCACTGCCTGCCGGAGGAGATCCTTTTTACGTCCGGCGGAACGGAAGCCAACAATCAGGCCCTGATCGGTACGGCCCTTGCCAAGAACCGGATCGGGAAGCATATCATATCCACGAACATCGAGCATCCGAGCATCGGAGCCACCCTGGACTTTCTGGAGAAGCAGGGCTTCGAGGTGACCCGGCTTCCGGTGAATGCGGATGGTATCGTAACGCCGGAACAGGTGGCATCCGCCATCCGGCCGGACACGATTCTGGTGTCCGTGATGATGGTGAATAACGAGATCGGATCCATCCTTCCCATCGGGGAGATCGCGAAGGCGGTCCATAAAATGGACCCGAAGATCTACATGCATACGGATGCGATCCAGGCCTACGGGAAGCTGCCGATCAACGTATCGAAGCTGGGTGTGGACCTGCTTTCCGTCAGCGGACACAAGCTGCACGGACCGAAGGGAAGCGGTTTCCTCTTTGTGAAGAAGGGACTGTTGCTCCGGCCCATCATTTACGGCGGAGGGCAGCAAAGGAATCTTCGTTCCGGCACCGAAAATGTACCGGCCATCGCGGGACTCGGGGATGCGATCAGGCGATGCTTCGCAGAGTTTGATGTGAGGCTGGAGAAGATCACGGCTCTTCGGAACCGGCTGATCGAAGGCCTGACTGCACTGCCGGAGGTGATCGATCACTCCAAGGGCGCTCCCCATATCGTAAGCGTCAGCTTCACCGGTGTTCGTGCAGAGGTGATGCTGCACAGTCTGGAAGCGGAGGGAATCTACGTATCTGCAGGTTCGGCCTGCTCGTCGAATAAGAAGCGGGAGAGCAGCGTGCTTTCCGCCATCGAGCTTCCGGCAGCGGAACGTGAGTCGACCCTTCGATTCAGTTTATGTGAGGATAATACGGAGGAGGAGGTACAGTACGCCATAGATACCGTGGCAAGGCTGCTCCCCACTCTGCGTCATTATACACGCGGATGATATAGGGGTGTCATTCTGAGGCCGTCAGGCCGAAGAATCTTATGAATGAGAGGAATCAATAGTTGAAGATACAGACATTTTTGATCAAATACGCCGAGATCGGCGTGAAGGGAAAGAATCGCTACAAGTTTGAGGACATTCTCTGCAAGCGGCTTCGGTCACGGCTGAAGCCCCTTGGGCAGTTTGAGGTCCGTAGAGAGTACGGACGGATCTTTGTGGATGCGCACTCGGAGTATGATTATGATGAGGCTGTCCGCAGGATGTCCCGGACCTTCGGCATCACGGGAATCTGTCCGGTATGGACCTTGGAGGACCCCACCCCGGAGAAGCTGGATGAGACGGTGGCGAAGTACTTCGAGGAGGAGTATGACGACTACGATTTTTCCTTCAAGGTCCGGGTAAAGAGGATCAACAAGGAATTCCCGGTGGCTTCCATGGAAATGGATGCGCGCCTTGGCGGTGTCCTTCTGGATAAGTATGAGGAAGAGGGGCTGCACGTGGATGTGCACACCCCGGACGTTATGGTATATGTGGAAATCCGGAAGATCGCATTTATCTACTCCAAGGTGCTTCCGGGCCCCGGAGGACTTCCGGTGGGAACCAACGGAAGGGCGATCGCCCTTCTTTCCGGCGGTATCGACAGCCCTGTGGCTACCTGGATGATCGCGAAGCGCGGCGTGGAAATGGAGGCGGTTTACTTCCATTCCCCTCCGTATACCTCGGAGCGGGCGCTGGAGAAGGTGCAGGATCTGGGACGGATCGTGTCTCACTATGCAGGCCCCATCAAGCTGCACGTGGTGAATTTCACGGATCTGCAGCTGGCCATCTATGACAACTGTCCCCACGACGAGCTGACCATCATCATGAAGCGGTATATGTTCCGCGTGGCGGAAGAGCTGGCGAAGCGGGAAGATGCGGAGTGCATCGTGACCGGAGAATCGATAGGGCAGGTGTCCTCGCAGACCCTGTTCTCGCTGGGCGTGATCGACCGTGCCGTGACCTGTCCGGTGTACCGGCCGTGTATCGGCATGGATAAGCAGGAGATCGTGGATATCTCCGAGAAGATCGGAACCTATGAAACATCCATCCGGCCCTATGAAGACTGCTGCACCATTTTCGTGGCAAAGCATCCGGTGACCAAGCCGACGCTGGAGCAGATCGAGAAGTCGGAGAGGAAGCTGGAAGGAATCATCGAACCGATCTACGAGAAAGCAATCGAAACCGCAGAGGTTGTGTGGCTGCGGTAAATGTCATCCTGAACGGAGTGAAACGGAATATGCATACAGAATACGTTATGGGAAATGAAGCGATCGCTCTCGGGGCGCTGGCAGCCGGAGTCAATGTGGTTGCCGGATATCCGGGGACACCGTCCACGGAGGTGTTGGAAACCATCGCCAAGCATCGGGGTGAGACCACCTACGTGGAGTGGTCAGTCAATGAAAAGGCAGCCATGGAGCTGGTGGCAGGCGCAGCCTACAGCGGTGCCCGGGCTCTGGTTACCATGAAGCAGGTGGGGCTGAACGTGGCCTCCGACCCCCTGATGAGTCTGGAATATGTGGGCGTGAAGGGCGGTCTGGTGATCCTGGTGGCGGATGATCCGGGCCCGATCTCTTCACAGACCGAACAGGATACAAGACATTTTGCGGCATTTTCGAAGGTGCCCTGCTTTGATCCCTCCTCTGCGGAGGAGGCGTACCGGATGGTGCAGGAGGCCTTCTACCTGTCCGAGGAGTACGGAACTCCCGTTTTCCTCCGGCCCACAACCCGTGTATGCCACGGCTACGCATCCCTCCAGGTGAAGGATCCGGAGGAGTATACGGTACATAAACCGGAGGGCTTTGTAAAGGATTCGAAGCGCTGGGTGATCTTCCCGCGTCTTTCCTTTGCAAATCATCAGAAGATCGTGGCCAGGGATGAAACCCTGGAGGAGGTATTCTCCGGATATCCGGGCAATACCATCCGGACCTTTGGTGAGAAGTCGGGCCTTCGCCTTGGGGTAGCAGCCTCGGGCATCAGCTACGCATATGCACTGGAAACCCTTGAGAAGCTGGAGCTTCCGTATCAGGTGCAGTTGCTCAAAGTCAGCACGCCTTACCCGTTTCCGAAGCAGAAGGCCCTTCGCTTCCTGATGGACTGCGATCAGGTGCTCTGTCTTGAAGAACTGGATCCGGTGGTGGAGGATGGCCTCATCCATCTGGTGGGCCGTTACGGGCTTTCCACGGAGATCCTGGGAAAGCATAGCCATGCTACCTCCGTGGCAGGAGAGAATACAAGAGACAGCGTGGAGGGGTGGATCCGCACCTTTGTCGGACTTCCGGTGAAGAAGACGGAAGAAACCTCCGCAGAGCAGGAAAGGCCTGCACTTCCGGTTCGTCCTCCGGTGCTTTGTGCCGGTTGTCCGCACCGCGCATCCTTCTATGCCGTAAAGCAGGCCATGAAGGGGAAGAAGACCATCTTCTGCGGAGATATCGGCTGCTACACGCTGGGAAATGCCATGCCCCTGGATATGGTGGATACCTGTCTATGTATGGGTGCCGGGGTAAATATTGCCCAGGGCGTCGGCCATGTGGAGCCGGACACCACCTGCTTTGCATTTGTGGGAGATTCCACCTTCTTTGCGTCTGCCATCACAGGAGTTGTGAACGCGGTTTATAATCAGGCGGATATGACGCTGATCGTTCTGGATAATTCCACCACGGCCATGACCGGCCATCAGCCCCATCCGGGCACCGGACATACCATGATGGGAGAGATCGTGGCAAAGGTGGATATGGAGCAGGTACTCCGTGGCATCGGGGTAACGACGGTGGAAACCGTGAATCCGCTCTGCCTTTCGGAGGCAGTGGAAACCGTGGCCCGTGTGGCAGCAGAGCCCGGCGTGAAGGCCATCATTTTCCGGTATCCCTGCATCGCCATGGCCAGTGACTATGCGAAGCATCTTCGGGAGGTGGGACCGGTATCGATCCTTTCCGAGAAGTGCATTCAGTGTAAGAAATGTATCCGCGACCTTGGCTGTCCTGCCCTGATCGTAAAGGACGGATGGGTTGCGATCGATGAAACCCTCTGTACGGGGTGCGGTCTCTGCCGTGCCGTCTGCCCGACGGGAGCCATCACGGGAGGTGATACCCCCGTGTCATTTAAGCCGGGTGAGAAGCCGGCGGAAGAAAACGGCATTTCCGTGAAGGAGGAGGAACGCCCCAGACTCGGGGATGATCCCCGGCGGGAAGGGGGTGTGTTCCATGCATAAGAATATCGTACTCACCGGCGTCGGCGGACAGGGAACCGTGCTGGCCTCCAAGCTGGTTGCGGCTGCAGCCATGAAGAAGGGGCTTACCGTGATGGGAGCCGAGACCATCGGAATGGCACAAAGAGGCGGAAGCGTCTTCAGTCATCTTCGGATCGGTGAGGGGATCCAGTCCCCGATGATCGCGAAGGGAGAGGCAGACCTGATCCTGGGCTTTGAACCGGGAGAAACCCTTCGGATGCTGGACTATCTGAAAACCGGCGGACAGATCATTACGGCCCTTCGGCCGGTGATCCCCGTTACATCCGCACTGTCCGGTGATGATTATGACGGCAGAGCCCAGCTGGAATATCTTCGGAATACCGGGAATCCCATGCTGGAGGTGGATATGGACCGGGCCATCGAGGCCCTCGGCAGCTCCAAGGTATTGAACGTGGTGATGCTGGGAGCTGCTGCCGCCACCGGAGCACTGGGTGTCACCCTGGAGGATCTGGAGGAGGCTATCCGGGAAAGACTTCCGGAGAAGTTCCTTGCCATGAACCTGCAGGCCTTATCCTACGGCGCAGGCCTTCTCTAAAAAAGCTTACAATGACAGAAAATCCGCACATTCATTTTCGAAATCGGAGGAAAAGGATTATGAAGTATAAGGATTATCAGAATATCGAGATCATGGAGCATCCGCTGATCAAGCATAAGATCACCATGCTGAGAAACAAGGAAACCAAGACGGCGGAGTTCCGCAGTCTGGTGGAGGAGATCGCCATGCTGGAGGCATTTCTGGCACTGCAGGACCTTCCGCTTCGGGACGTGGAGACGGAGACTCCCATCGAGACCTGTATGTCACCGGTGATCGACGGCAAGAAGCTGGCCATCGTGCCGATCCTTCGGGCGGGTCTCGGAATGGTGAACGGGATCCATGCCATGGTGCCCACGGCAAAGGTGGGTCATATCGGTCTTTACAGAGACCCGGAAACCCATGAGCCCCGGGAATACTACTGCAAGCTGCCGGAGAATATCAACGATCGGCTGGTGGTGGTCCTGGATCCCATGCTGGCCACCGGCGGAAGTGCAGCAGCGGCAGTGGATTTCATCAAGGAGCGCGGCGGAAAGCACATCAAGTTCATGTGTATCATCGCGGCACCGGAGGGACTGGAGCGTCTGGCGAAGGCGCACCCGGATATTGAGATTTACGTAGGAAATCTGGACAGATGCCTGAACGAGCAGGCATACATTTGTCCCGGACTCGGAGATGCGGGAGACCGGATCTTCGGAACTAAATGATAAGTGATTAAAGGAGACTTGCTATGAAGATCAGCAAAGAACAACTGGCACAGGTAAATGACAGGATCGACGCACTGGTATCCGCAGGCAGCTTCTACGGAAAGAAGCTGAAGGAAGCGGGGATTACGGGTGTACACTCCGTCGAGGAGTTTGAGGAGCTTCCCTTCTCTGAGAAGGCAGACCTCCGTGATGCATATCCGCTGGGGCTGATGACGGCTCCGGAGGAGAAGATCGTCCGGATCCATTCTTCCTCGGGAACCACAGGCCTTCCCGTGATCATTCCCTATACACAGAAGGACGTGGATGACTGGGCAACCCAGTTTGCGCGCTGCTATGAGATGGCGGGCATCACGAAGCAGGACCGCATCCATATCACTCCGGGCTACGGCCTCTGGACCGCAGGTATCGGTTTCCAGCTGGGCTGTGAGAAGCTGGGGGCCATGGCAATCCCCATGGGGCCCGGAAATACGGAGAAGCAGCTGCAGATGATGATGGACATGAAGTCCACGGTTCTCTGCGCAACCTCCTCCTATGCGCTGCTGCTGGCAGAGGAGATCGAGAAGCGCGGCATCCATGATAAGATCCACCTGAAGAAGGGAGTTATCGGCTCCGAGCGCTGGGGCGAGGCCATGCGGAAGCGGATCCATGAGGAGCTGGGCATCGAGCTCTATGATGTTTACGGTCTGACGGAGATCTACGGCCCGGGCATTGGTATCAACTGCAACCGCGGAACCGCCATGCATTACTGGGACGATTTTATCTATCTGGAGATCATCGATCCCGAGACCTTGAAGCCGGTGCCGGACGGAGAGCTGGGTGAGATCGTTATCACCACGCTGCAGAAGGAGGGTGCACCGCTGATCCGTTACAGGACTCATGACCTGTCCCGCATCGTTCCGGGTGAGTGCCCCTGCGGAAGCAAGTATCCGCGGATCGACATTATCATGGGACGTACCGACGATATGATGAAGATCAAGGGCGTAAATGTATTCCCGAGCCAGATCGAAGAGGTGCTTCGTGCATTCCCGGAGACCTCCAGCGAGTACCAGATCCGTATCTCTCATCTGGATGGCAGGGATACCATGCGTATCTACGTGGAGACCAACGGAAGCGTGGATTTCGCGGACCTTTCCGAGCGGATTGCAGAGAAGGTAAAGAGCAAGATCGGCTTTACACCGCTTGTGAAGGTTGTGGAGCTTGGCGTGCTTCCGCGCAGCGAGAAGAAGACCAAGCGAGTGATCGACGAGCGTTACGACTGATATTCAGGTGTAATTCTGAGCAAAGCGAAGAATCTATACAACCACGATCCTCAGGATGACATATGGGTGTGCCCGGTGTGGCAGGGAGCTGTCATACCGGGCACGTGGTATATACGAGTTTGAAGGAGATGACTATGTTGCTTGATGCTTTTGAACCAAAGCGGGTACTGCACTATTTTGAGGAGATCGCGGCGATCCCGCACGGCTCCGGGAATACGAGGGCCATCAGTGATCATCTGGTGGAGTTTGCGAAGTCGAAGGGACTGGAATACCGTCAGGATTCTCTGGGAAATGTACTGATCCGCAAGGCGGCATCCCCTGGGTGTGAGTCTGCCCCTGTGGTGATCCTGCAGGGCCATATGGACATGGTCTGCGAAAAGGATGCGGACTGCACGCTGGATATGGAGAAGGAGGGACTGGACCTTCGGCTGTACCGGAGGAAGGAGCTCAGGTGGCTGAGCCGGGAGCTTAGCCCGCTGCAGAGTCCGGAGGACTGGTTCCTGAAGGCCGAGGGCACCACCCTCGGTTCGGATGACGGTATCGGCGTTGCCTATATGATGGCGATCCTGGAGGCAGAGGATATCACACATCCCGCGTTGGAGTGCGTCTTCACCGTGGATGAAGAGATCGGTATGCTTGGTGCAGTCGGCATGGATATGTCGGATCTTAAGGGCCGGCTTCTCATGAATATTGATTCGGAGGATGAGGGGCATGTTCTGGCAGGCTGTGCCGGAGGATGCATAGCGACCGTTACGATTCCCGTGGAGCGGGAGGATCCGGAAGAGACCATGGATTCCCTGCTTCTTCGGGTAGAAGGACTGAAGGGCGGACACTCCGGACTGGAGATCGACCGCGGAAGAGCAAATGCCTCCGTAATTCTCGGACGTCTTCTTCAGACGCTTTCCCTAAGATTCGGGCAGGATATCCGGCTTTGCTCCGTAAACGGTGGTAGCAAGGACAATGCCATTCCTCGTTCTGCAGAAGCAGTCCTTCGGGTGATGCCGGGGATCCGGCAGGCGGTTATGGAGCTGGCTGCGGAAGAGGAAGGGGTATTTCGCCGGGAATATGCCGGCTGTGACCCGGAGCTGCAGATCTCCTGCTCTGTACGTACGTTGGAGCATCCGGAGGAAGAGAGAAATCCGGTTCCTGTGATAAGGCCACTATCCCGTGCATCGGAGGCCTGTGCCATCCGGTTACTTCGGATCCTTCCGAACGGAATCGAGAAGATGAGCCGTGATATCCCGGGCCTGGTGGAAACCTCCCTGAATCTGGGAATCCTGAAAACAAAGGAAAACAAGATCGTTGCATCCTCACTGGTACGAAGCGGCGTAAACTCTGAAAAAGAGGAGCTGCTCAGCCGTATCGCTGCGGTTGCAGAGGCCCTTGGCGGAACCGCTTCCTACGAGGGGGATTATCCTGCATGGGAATACCGGAAGGAGTCCCGGCTTCGCGAGGTGATGCAGGAGTGCTACGAAGCACAGTATAAGGAACCGATCATTGTGGAAACCGTCCATGCCGGTGTGGAGTGCGGAATCTTTTCGGACAAGCTCCCGGGACTGGATGCCGTATCCTTCGGACCGGACCTGAAGGACATTCATACTGCGAAGGAAGCCATGGATCTCGCATCCGTGGAGCGGACCTGGAAACTGATCCTTTCGGTTCTGAAGAAGCTGTGTGAGTAACAGCTTTCTGAATAAATGCATACGAATACAAAAAAGGCAGATCAAATGATCTGCCTTTAAATGTAGTCCGTAGGGGAATCGAACCCCTGTTTCCGCCGTGAGAGGGCGGCGTCTTAGCCGCTTGACCAACGGACCATGTCCTGACGACTTGGTTAGTATATCAGAATGGAACGAGGAATGCAAGCATTTTTTTAATTTTTTTTCACAAGGGTGTTGATCCGGCTCTCGTCCGGCACGGCATCCCCCAGCGCATCGCAGGGGATATCCACCAGAAGGTACCGCTCCGTATGGCCACGGTAACAGGGGCCATCGGGAGTATCAACGATCCGCTCAATCAGCACTTCCTTTGATTCACCGTTGAAAGAGGCTTCGTAGGCTGCCTTCTCTTTTTCAACCTGCTCCATCAGACGACGGACCCGGTCCTTTTTCACGGCTTCTGTCAGCTGACCGTCCATCCGGTCCGCCACGGTTCCCTTTCTTCTGGAGAAGGGGAATACATGGGCTTCGTAAAGACCGATTTCCTCCAGGGTACTGCAGGTAGTAAGAAACTCTTCCTCAGTCTCTCCCGGGAAGCCGACGATGATATCCGCCGTGAGAGCCGGACGGTCATAGTACCTCCGCAGCCGCTCCACGATGCTCCTTATATCATCGGTGGTGTAGTGACGGTTCATCCGCTTCAGCACGGTATCACAGCCGCTCTGCAGGGACAGGTGGAAATGCGGGCACACCTTCGGAAGGGAAGAGATGGTTTCAAGAAACTCCTCCGTTACGACTCTCGGCTCCAGGGAACCAAGACGGATCCGCTCGATCCCGGGAATCTCGTGAACTCTCTTCACCACATCCGCCAGTGAATACTCTCCGATATCACCGAAGGAGGAGAGGTTGATCCCGGTCAGAACCAGCTCCTTCACACCGGATGCAGCCAGAGTCTTTGATTCCGCAAGGATCGCATCCATGGATTTGTTCCGGATGCGTCCCCGGACATAGGGGATGATACAGTAGGCGCAGAACATGTTGCACCCGTCCTGGATCTTGATATAAGCCCGGGTATGATCCTCGGGCATGGTGATCCGAAGATCCTCGAATTCGGGATCCTTTGCAATATCGATCAGATTGTCAGAGAGAGACTCCCCCAGCAGCTTCTCGGCCACCAGACGGACCATATCCCGCTTGCGGTTGTTTCCCACGATAAGATCTGCATCGATCACGTCCCGTCCGTAGTCGGGGGCCTTCTTTTCAGAAGCAGAGGCGCTGGAGGTTGTTTTCTCTCCGGATACAGGGGCCTTGAACTTCTCCCGGTTTGCCACGGCCTGAACATAGCAGCCCGCTGCCACGATCAGGGCCTTAGGATTCTCCTTTCGGAGTTTGCTGATCATCTGTCTTGATTTCCGGTCTGCGATATTCGTTACGGAGCAGGTGTTGATGATACAGATATCCGCATCCGTTTCCGCCCCGCGAAGAGCACCTGCAGCAAAAAAAGCCTCGTACATGGCATCGGATTCATACTGATTTACCTTGCAGCCGAGGGTCAGGATATAGATCTTTTTATTGGTCAGAACCTCATACATCGAAAACAATCCTTCTTGGGAAAATGCATCGGAAGAATCCGAAAGATTCTTTGCTTACCTCTTTGCATTTAAAATACATATGTGATATGATATCACATAGGAGAAGAATTCTCACGTTATTTTTTTGGAGGAGAAAGTTATGACATCAGTTAAAGTATCGCTCAGTTCCATCGACAAGGTTAAAGCATTCGTAAATGATATCAGCGGTTTCCCGGCTGATTTCGACCTGGTAGCAGGCCGTTATGTCATTGACGCAAAGTCCATCATGGGCATCTTCAGTCTGGACATCTCCAAGCCCATCGATCTGAATATCTATGCAGAGGAAGATATCGATGAGATCATGACCGCTCTGAAGCCGTATCTTGTTGAGGAATAAGCCTTGCTGGATCGTGAAATGCGCGAGCCGTTGTTCGACTATCTGGACGAGAACTTCGGCAAAATAAGGATCATTGAAGAGAAAACCATTCAGGGCTCCCGTGCTGACGTACTGGGAGTCCTGGATGGTTATTTTGTTGGTTTCGAGATCAAGTCCGATCAGGATACCTACGAGCGGCTGAAGACTCAGGTGAAGGACTACGACAGGTTCTGTGATTTCTGCTATATCGTTGTCGGAGCCAGCCACAGGAAGCATGTGGCGGAGCACGTTCCGGAGCACTGGGGGATCCTGGTGGTAACGGAGGGAGGCGTGGAGCTGGACCGGGGGGCGGATGATAACCCGAAGGCAGAGTTGGCTGATCAGCTGACCCTTATGTGGAAGCGGGAGCTGCACGGGCTGCTGGAGCTGAATGCCTGCCCGAAGTATGCGGATAAGAGCCGGAAGTTCATCCGGGAGAAGCTGCTGCAGAAGGTGGATCATGATCTCCTGAAGCGGCAGATGACGGAGCTGATCTTCGAGCGGGACTATACCGTCTTCGACGAGGAGCCGTCGGTTGCTGTTAAGAAGGAACGAAAGAAGCGGGCAGTGCTGCGGAAGAAGGCGGTGACGGGGGAGCGTGCCCGCGTGCATACCACCCATTTTATCGGAAGGAAGAAGGGCGTCAAGAAAAAACGCTTGACATAGTCTCCGGAGTGTTGTATGATATCCGAGGTCTTAGGGAGGACTATGTCATGGAACGGATCGTTCGGCAAACCATGCTGTTTGATTTTTACGGCGAATTACTGACGGAGCACCAGAGAAGTGCATACGAGGACGTGGTGATGAATGACCTGTCCTACGCAGAGCTTGCCCGTCTGCAGAACATTTCCAGACAGGCTGCCTATGACATGATCCGACGCTGTGATAAGCAGCTGGAGGAGTACGAAGAGAAGCTTCATCTGGTGGAACGGTTCCTCCGGATCCGGGAACAGATGAAGGAGATAGAAGCTACGGCAAAGGAACTGCAGGAAGCGTCCGCGGACCCGAAGGTCCGGGAATCGGCAGAGAGTATCCTGCAGACCACGGACTCGATAATCAACGAGTTATAGATGAGGATATTATGGCATTTGACAGCTTAAGCGATAAATTACAAAATGTTTTCAAGAAGCTGCGGAGCAAGGGCCTTCTGAAGGAAGATGACGTAAAGGAGGCCATGAAGGAGGTTAAGCGTGCGCTGCTGGAGGCGGACGTAAACTTCAAGGTTGTTAAGCAGTTTATCAGTGCGGTCAGTGAGCGTGCGGTTGGTGAAGAGGTCATGAAGGGCCTGAATCCCGGCCAGATGGTCATTAAGATCGTAAAGGAAGAGCTGGTTACCCTGATGGGTTCGGAGAACACGGAAATGAAGCTCCGCCCGTCCAACGAGCAGACAGTTATCATGATGTGCGGTCTGCAGGGTGCAGGTAAGACCACCACCGTGGCAAAGCTTGCGGGACAGTTCAAGAACAAGGGTAAGAAATGTATCCTGGTAGCCTGCGATATCTACCGTCCGGCAGCCATTCAGCAGCTGGAGATCAACGGTGAGAAGGTGGGGGTTCCCGTATTCTCCATGGGTACGGAGCATAAGCCCGTGGATATCGTGAAGGCAGCTCTGGCACATGCAAAGAAGGAGAATATCCAGCTTGTTTTCATCGATACTGCAGGTCGTCTGCATATCGACGAGGAGCTGATGCAGGAGCTTCGGGATATCAAGGAAGCCGTTACCGTGGATTATACACTTCTGACGGTGGACTCCATGACCGGTCAGGATGCGGTAAATGTGGCTACTACATTTAACAACGACCTGGGCATCGACGGCGTGGTTCTCACCAAGCTGGACGGCGATACCAGAGGCGGTGCGGCACTTTCTATCCGGTCCGTGACCGGTAAGCCGATCCTCTATGCAGGTATGGGCGAGAAGCTGACGGATCTGGAGCCGTTCTATCCGGAACGTATGGCTTCACGTATCCTGGGCATGGGAGATGTGGAGAGCCTGATCGAGAAGGCACAGGCAGCCATCGACGAGGAGAAGGCCATCGAGATGGAGCAGAAGCTCCGGAAGGCAACCTTCGACTTCAATGACTTCCTGGACCAGCTGGAGCAGATGGATAAGATCGGAAGCCTGTCCGACATCATGGGAATGATGCCCGGCATGGGGAAGATGAAGGATGTGGAGATTGATGACAATGCCACGGTTCATCCGAAGGCGATCATTCAGTCCATGACCCCGGCAGAGCGTGCAAATCCGGACCTGATCAACATGAGCAGGAAGCAGAGGATCGCGAAGGGCTGTGGTCTGGACATGGCGGAGGTTAACCGCTTCTTCAAGCAGTTTGACCAGTCCAAGAAGATGATGAAGCAGCTCTCCGGCATGATGGGGAAGGGTAAGAAGAAGCGGAGATTCGGAATGCCCTTCGGTATTTAACAATTTATGATCAACATGGCTATACGGCCTGTAGATAAATATTTCAAGGAGGAAAACCAAAATGGCAGTAAAGATCAGATTAAGAAGACTGGGCTACAAGAAGCACCCTGTATATAGAGTTGTTGTTGCAGATTCCAGATCTCAGAGAGATGGCAGCGTGATCGACCAGATCGGAACTTATGATCCGAATCAGGAGCCGAGCGTAGTCAAGATCGATGCTGAGGCAGCTAAGAAGTGGCTTAACAATGGCGCTCAGCCGACTGAGACAGTAGCAAAGCTGTTCAAGCAGGCAGGAATTGAGAAATAAAGTTACAGGAGGATTGCAGCATGAAGGAATTAGTCGAGATCATTGCAAAATCCCTTGTAGATGCGCCTGACCAGGTTGTAGTTACGGAAACAACCGATGAACACACGATCAATGTTGAGCTCACCGTCGCTCCCGAAGATATGGGCAAGGTGATCGGAAAGAGCGGAAGGATCGCAAAGGCTATCCGTACTGTTGTTAAGGCCGCTGCATCAAAAAGCGACAAGAAGGTCATTGTGGATATCAAATAACGACGGGTGTCGTGCAATGAACAAAGAAGACAGGGACGGGTTTTCGTCCCTGTCTTCTTGCCTTAAGAGGAAATGGAGGATCTATGGAAGCATATTTCCGGGTCGGAGTTGTTACAACCACACATGGACTTGCAGGAGAGGTGAAGGTCTTTCCGACGACGGAGGATCCCCACCGGTTTGAGGAGCTGGAGGTCTGCTACCTGCTGGACAGAGGGACATATCGCCCGCTGACCATAAAGAGCTGCAGATACTTCAAGAATCTGGTGATCCTCGGCTTTGAGGAGGTACCGTCCATAGACGAAGCCATGCACTTAAAGCAAAGGGAGCTCTATGTGGACCGTGAGCATGCGATCCCTCTGGAGGAGGGGGAGTATTATCTCGCGGATGTGATCGGAAGCACGGTCACGGATGAAGATGGAAATGTACTGGGTACGCTGGAGGATTATATGGAGACTGCGGCCCAGATCGTATATAAGGTCCGGACGGAGGCGGGGAAGGAAGCCCTGATCCCGGCAGTGGACGAGTTTATCAAAGAAGTGGATGTTGAAGGAAAGAAGATGGTGGTCCATGTGATCCCGGGACTCTTCTAAGCAGGAGGAGGAATGCATATGGAATTTCATATCATGACACTGTTTCCGGAAATGATGGAAACCATCCTGGGGGAGAGCATCACGGGCCGGGCCCAGAAGGCGGAGCTGATCACCGTGAAGGCCTGGAATATCCGGGACTATGCGCAGAATACCTCAAGACATGTGGATGATTATATCTATGGCGGAGGTCCGGGCATGCTGATGCAGTGCGAGCCCATCGACCTATGCTACAATGCGATCCTGGAGGACCTTGCATCCCGGGGAATCGGGGAGAAGCCCCGCGTGATCTACCTGTCCCCGAAGGGGGAAACCTTCCGGCAGGGGAAGGCGGAGAGCTTTGCGTCAGAACCGGAACGCCCGCTGATCCTGCTCTGCGGTCATTATGAGGGGATTGACGAGAGAGTGCTGACCCTGCTTTCCGCAGAGGAGATCTCCATCGGAGATTTTGTGCTGACGGGAGGAGAGCTTGGGGCTGCGATCATTGTGGATGCGGTAAGTCGTCTGCTTCCCGGAGTTCTGGGGGATGACACCAGCGCCATCTACGAGAGCTTCCACGAGAATCTGCTGGAATGCCCGCAGTACACACGTCCTGAGGTTTATAAGGAGCTTCGGGTTCCGGAGGTGCTTCTTTCCGGAAATCATGCCCTGATCGAGAAGTGGCGTCTGGAGCAGGCGGAGAAGATCACGGAGGAACGAAGGCCGGATCTGTATCAGGCATACAGGGAGGCGCATCCTCCGGTTCCGGAGAAGAAAAAACGACATAGATAAGTTGTCTCATGCGTGACAGAAGCGTTGCGTGGTGATATAATACGACGTGGAGGTATCCTTTCGAAGAGATTGTTTATTCGAAGCAGGAAGCCTCCGCAGTAGATTGATTTAGGAGATATGACATGAAAAAGAAAATAGCAGCTCTGGCACTCGGACTTTTACTTTGCGCGGGCCTTACCGCCTGCGGATCGAAGTCGGAGGATACGGGAAGTGCAGGCTCCGGATCTGCCGTAACGGCAACAACGGAAGCAGGACCTACGCTGCAGCAGGAGATCATCTCATTTGTGGGAGACAGCCTTCCCAGCATTTCGGGAGACCGTGACCGTGCCGTCCAGCTTTACAACGAATACTTCTCCGTTGGGGGTGAGAAGGATTCCGACAAATGGATGACCACGCTTTCACAGGAGGCTCTTCCGAAGTACGATACCTATCTCGGGAATCTGAAGGCCTTAAAGACCACGAATCCGGAGGTGGAGTCCCTGAAGAAGCTGTATCTTGAGAGCGCTGAGCTCCAGAGAGATGCGATTCAGCTGGTGGTGGATGCGATCACGAACGCAGACAGCACGATCCTGGATCAGGCACAGAAGAAGGTAGATGATTCCAAGGCGAAGCTGGAGGAGTTCAATACCCAGCTGAAGACCCTTTGTGAGCAGAACAACATCACGTTGGAGGGGATTGGAGAATAATTATGGGTGATACGAAGGTTATGGTGGTGGATGACGAGCCGCGTATGCGCAAGCTTGTCAGAGATTTCCTTTCGAAGGAAGGATATATGGTAGTGGAAGCCGGCGACGGTGAAGAGGCACTGAACCTCTTCCTGCAGACTAAGGACATTTCCCTGATCATCATGGATGTGATGATGCCGAGAATGGACGGGTATGAAGCCTGCGAGGAGATCCGGAAGGTTTCCGAGGTACCGATCATCCTGCTTACAGCCAAGTCCGAGGAGAAGGACGAGCTTCGCGGATTCTCCCTTGGCGTGGATGAGTATATCACCAAACCCTTCAGCCCCCGTGTTCTTATGGCGCGCGTCGGTGCGATCCTTCGTCGTACCTCCCAGGAAGAGGAGTCCAAGACCATTACGGCAGGAGGCATCGTTCTGGATACCTCCGCGCATAGCGTTACCGTGGATGGTGTACCGGTAGAGCTTTCCTTCAAGGAGTTTGAGCTTCTCAACTATTTCCTGGAGAATCAGGGGGTCGCTCTTTCCAGAGAGAAGATCCTGAATTCCGTATGGAACTATGATTATTTCGGAGATGCACGTACCATCGATACACATGTGAAGAAGCTGCGTGCAAAGCTGGGCAACAGAGGAGAGTATATCAAGACCATCTGGGCCCTGGGTTATAAATTCGAGGTTACCGAATGAAAGACTGGAGAGGGGGAGCCCCCGGCTTCCGTCATTCTCTTAGATTCCGGCTGGTAGGTCTTGTGCTGATCACTACGGTGGTTGCCATCATCGCAGCCTGGATCTTAAGCAACAATCTGATCAAGAGCTTTTATATACTGGATGCACGAAGCAATCTGACCACGACCTATGAGTCCTGTAATCAGCTGTTTCTGGATGCATCGGGCTTACCGCGCCCATTTGTGATCGCCGCAGAGGAGCTTTACGGAAATGTAGAGAACCCGTCCAATGCGACGATTTTTATTGTGGATTACAAGAATAATGAGCTGTACTCCTCGGTGGTGGTATCGGAGAAGACTGCCAGATCCCTGCAGGATCTGATCGATGCCTTTGATTTCGAGTCCCTGAAAACTGCGGAGAAGAAGTATCGGTTTCAGTATCATGAGAACAGCTATGATCTGGTGGGCCTTCTGGATAACGGCAATATCATCATCCTGGAGCGCCCCATGGAGCAGCTGAATTCCAGCATCCTTTTCTCCACGCGTCTCTTCCTCATTATTGCGGTTGTGATCCTTTCCTTTGAGGCAAGTATCGTGCTCGTGATCTCCGGTACCCTGACCCGGCCCATCATCCGTATGTCCCATGCAGCACGCCGGATGTCCAAGCTGGACTTTGAGATAAAGGCCCCGGAGGACCGATCGGATGAGATCGGAGAGCTGGGCCACAGCATGAATGAAATGTCCTACAAGCTGGAGAAGGCGGTGTCCGACCTGAAGTCCGCGAATGCCTCCCTGGCTCAGGATATCGAGGAGAAGGAGCGGATCGAAGAGATGCGTTCCGAGTTCCTGTCCCATGTATCCCATGAACTAAAGACTCCGCTGGCACTGATCCAGGGCTATGCAGAGGGCCTGAAGATGTCGGTAAATGATGATCCGGAGAGCCGTGAATTCTACTGCGATGTCATCACGGATGAGGCTGCTAAGATGAATACCCTGATCATGCAGCTCCTTAATCTGAACGAGCTGGAATTCGGGACCCAGCCGCTGGCAATCGAGCGCTTTGACCTAATGGATCAGATTCAGGGAATCCTGCAGGCAAATAAGATCCTGATGGAGCAAAAGAAGGTGAAGCTGACGCCGCCGGAGAACCGGCCGGTTTATGTATGGGCGGATGCATTTAAGATGTCCGAGGTATTCACGAATTATCTCTCCAATGCGATCCATTACGTGAAGGAGGGCGGAGAGATCCGCGTCACGGTGGAGGAAAGAATAAAAGACACAGACCAGCGCGTGATCCGTGTCTCTGTATTCGATGAAGGTCCCCTTCTCAGTGAAGAAGCACTGGAGAAGGTATTTGTAAAGTTCTATAAGGAAGATGCAGCCAGAACCCGTTCCTACGGCGGTTCCGGGATCGGCCTCTCCATCGTGGAGGCAATCCAGAAATCCCATGGGCAGGATTACGGTGCCATGAACGCGGAGAACGGCGTGATCTTCTATTATGAGCTGGATGGCAGTACTACTCAGGACGATGCTCCGAAAGAAATGTAAGGAAATCCTGTTCGGGCATGGGCCTTGCGTAGAAGTAGCCCTGAATATAGTCGCAGTTCTGCTCGGAGAACCACTCGGCCTCTTCCTTTGTTTCCACGCCCTCGACCACGATCTCCTTGCCGATATCCTTCAGCATGCGGATCGTATCCTGGATCACCAGACGCATCTGAGGATCCTCCCACTGATCCACAAAGCTCTTATCCAACTTGATCAGCTTGAAGGGGAAGTCCACCATTCTCTGAAGGTTGGAATAGCCGGTACCGTAATCGTCCAGGGCGAATTCCAGACCATGATCATGAAGGGCAAGCACATTATTCTTTAAGGTCTCATGAACGAATTCGGTCGCGGTCTCCGTGATCTCAAAATTCACGAATTTCGGGTCTACATGATTATCTGACAGCAGACTCTCTATCTTTTCCACGGTGTTGTTCCGCATGCACTGAACCACCGACAGGTTGATCTCAACGTAACTGAGTCCCAGGTCCGCCATGTTCTGGCGGGAGATAAATCCACACACATCCTGAACTACAAATTCACCGATCTGATGGATCGCGCCGCTCTTTTCCGCAGAAGGAATAAAGATGGCGGGAGATACCATGCCGTTCTTTTCGTCGAAGAGACGGATCAGAGCCTCTGCAGAGGTGAACCGCTGTTCCTTTACCGAGAAGATGGGCTGGTAGTACATAACGAAGCTCTTGTTCACGATACCACGGGAGATGATCTCGTCGATATTATTCTTCATCTGGAACTGCTTCTCCGGTGCGATCTTTGAGAAGACCGCAACCTCCGAATCAGAGGTGATCTGATGGAAGGTATTGGCAAAGGAGATCAGCTCCTCATAGCTTCCGATATCCTCGGGAATCCGGATCATGCAGACGCTGATATCCAGATCAAGATCCAGATGGCTGGTATGGTGGGTTCCCTGCAGCTGTTCAAAGATCCGCTCGGCCTCTGTTTCCGTGAATTCCTCGCGTCTTTTTCCGTCAGCGAGGATGGCGAAGAGACCGTTTCGGAGGTTATATTCCGGATGGAAGATGGAACGCTTCAGCGGGGACTCGTAGTCCCGGATCACGTTCATCACCTCGTGCTCCAGGCGCATGGTTCGTTCGGAACCCAGAAGTGCCATGAGACCGTCAAAGTTTTTGATCTTAAGAAGGATCAGATTGGCCGGAACACCGGAACGGTAGAACTTCGGCAGGTCATTCTTAAAGGATAGATACGATCTGGCTCCGGTCACGGGATCCATATATTCCTCCGGCCTGAGAACGATATTCGAAACCAGCATGGAGAAGATCGCATAGGCAAACATTTCCAGAAGATACTTCGGCCTGAGATACTGGATCGTCATGGCGATGATAGTCAGCGGAAACAGCATCAGAAGGGTATAGAACTTCTCCTTGCTCATGTACTTCTTCGACCAGAGCAGATAGATAAAGGAGAATACCATATAATAGATTCCGATGATGTAGTAAATGATGATCAGCCCGCCGCGTGCGTAGTCACCCTCCGGAGTGTAATAAAAAATGATGGGCTTGAAGAAGGAGTTGATAAAGAGCAGGATCAGGCAGGTGATGTACGGAAGCAGGAATATGAAGGTGAAGGATGCGAACTTCCGAAGCTTATGCCAGGTTCCGGTGAGATGCCCGATAAAAATGATATAGATCGGTCCGAGAGCGATCCTGAGGGCAAAGTAGATAAAGCTTGCCAGGGATCGGATCCCGACCTTGGTATCCGGGTCGGAAACAAAGGAAAGGGGACTTGTGGAAAGGGCATCGCAGATGGTGGTGACCATAAGAACGAGCAGAAGCACAAGATAGGTGTGGTTCACACGTCCGCGGATCATTCTGCGGAAGAACATGGCAAAAAGAAGGACCAGTATGATCAGAAATGCACTGTAATCAAAATACGGGATCCGTTCCATATCCGGCGCCTCCTTTCCGCTTTTTTTCATGCCGCGTGGGCACACAATTACTCAACTATACTATATCAGAAAGAGGGTGCCGGTACAAGTTTTGTATTGTTTCGAAGGGCGGATTTTGGTAAAATGTTCGTATGGATGCGATTAAGGAATTATTGAAAAACCGATATGTGCTGATGGGACTTTATCTCCTCGGCTGCTTTGTTGTGTGCAAGCTGATCGGTCTTGCCTTTCATGCCTTCGGAAAGAAGGGGAAGGGCGGGATCAAGGCTTCTTTTGTGAAGGGCCTTTTGCAGTTTGGGGTGATCATATTCACGCTGGTTCAGATGGCGGGCCTTTCGGATACGATCCAGAAGTTCGGAAGCACCATCCTCATGTCCAGCTCCCTGATCGTTGTAGTCCTGGGCTTTATCTTCCAGGAGGGACTCAGCAATATCGTCCACGGCTTTATCCTGGCAGCCTTCAGTCCCTTTGATGTGGGAGACCAGGTACAGATCGTGGCGGGAGGAGAAACGATCTCCGGCTTTATCACCTCCATGACCCTTCGTCATACGGCCATCCGGAGCATTATCGATAACGGAGATGTGATCATCCCGAATTCCCTTCTGGATAAGTCCACGGTGAAGAATCTTACGACGCAGAACCGGGAGAATAAGTATCCGCTTACCATTTCCATAACCTATGAGCAGGCGCAGGATCCGGTGCTCCTGGAGAAGGCAAAGCAGATCTTCTCGGAGGAGATATTAAAGAACAAGCGGACGCTGGATGTCCGGCTGAATAAGCAGGAACCGGTATTCATCAAGATAGACCTGGCTGACAGTGCCGTAACACTGACCAGCTTCATCAATACGGATACGGCCATGGAAAACTACTATGCCTGCAGTGAGATCCGCGAGGCCCTTCTTTACAGATATAAGCAGGCGGGCATCGATTTTGCATATAACCATTTGCAGCTTACGGGTAGTGTGGAGATGACCACCGTGGAGAAGAAGGCAGTAAGTCCTGAGGAGGACAGCGCATTCTTCGGCCCGGGAAAGATCTAGGAAAGACATTCTTTTCGTCAGGTAAAGAGAGAAAAGAGGGATAGAAGATGGAACCAAAAAGCAGTGACAGAGAGAAGCATGTGAGCGGAGCATCGAAGCCCATGGGACGTCGCGGCGAGGCCGTGAATACCAATGGTCCGGTGGGCCGCGCAGACGGTTACGCAGGACGTACGGGCAGCTCTTCAAAAAGAGATGACAGCAGTGGCGGCGGTGCAGGTCGCGGAAAGACCTCCATCATAGCCGTGATCATTGCCCTTCTTCTCGGCGGAGGCGGCGGTCTTACGGCGCTGCTTACCGGAGGCGGAGGATCGGACACCGGCACGGGTACGGGTACCAGCAACTCGGGTACCGTGACACCGGGTGGCAGCTCCGGCGGTGCTGGGCGGAGGTGGTCTCGGCGGAAGCGGTTCCGCAGCGGCTGAGTGGTTCAACGGAGTAAGCAATACCGGGAAGCTGAATACCGAGGTAAGTCCGGCGGCAGCTCCGAAGCGTACATCCATTAAGGGGAACGGTCAGGATACCGTAACCATCATGGTTTATATGTGCGGAACGGATCTGGAATCCCGCGGCGGTATGGCTACAAATGATATGCGTGAGATGGCAGCGGCAACACTGTCATCCAACATCAATATCCTGATCTACACCGGTGGCTGCAAGGGCTGGAAGACCAGTGGCATCAGCAACAGCACCAACCAGATCTACAAGATCCAGGACGGTCAGCTGGCGCAGCTTGTTCCGGATGCGGGTGACAAGCCCATGACGGATCCGGCAACTCTTACGGAATTCATCAAGTTCTGTGCACAGTATTATCCGGCAAACCGTTATGATCTGATCTTCTGGGATCACGGCGGAGGATCCATCAGCGGCTACGGCTATGATGAGCGCTACAAGAGCTCCGGTTCCATGGATCTGACCGGCATGAATACCGCACTGAAGAACGGCGGTGTGACCTTCGACTTCATCGGCTATGATGCATGCCTTATGGCAACCCTTGAAACTGCGATCATGACCAGCAACTATGCGGACTATCTGATCGCATCGGAGGAGACGGAGCCCGGTATCGGCTGGTACTACACGGACTGGCTGAATGCGCTTTCCAAGAACACCTCCATGCCGACGATCGAGATCGGTAAGAACATCGTCGACGGCTTCGTGGACGAGTGTAACCGGAAATGTGCCGGCCAGCAGACCACGCTTTCCGTGATCGACCTTGCAGAGTTCTCTGCAACGGTACCGGATAAGCTGGCAGCCTTCTCCACAAGTACAAGCACCATGATCCAGGGCGACGATTTCAAGAAGGTATCGGATGCCCGGGCAGGTACCAGAGAGTTTTCCTCCTCCGGTATCGATCAGGTGGACCTGGTACATTTTGCTGAGAAGGTGGGAACCACCGAGGCCAAGGCGCTGTCCAAGGCTCTGACCGACAGTGTGAAGTACAACCGGACCTCTTCGAATATGTCGAATGCGTACGGTGTGTCCATTTACTTCCCGTATCGGAAGACCTCCAGCGTCAACACGGCAGTTAAGAACTATAACAATATCGGCGTCCGGTCCGAGTACTCCAACTGTATCAAGGCATTTGCAAGTATGGGTACCGCAGGACAGATCGCAGGCGGCGGAAGCGGCAGTCTGATCGGCTCCCTTCTTGGCGGCGGAAGCAGCAGTGGCGGCTCCGGCAGCTCCAGCGGAATCGCATCCCTGCTCGGCTCCTTCCTCGGCGGAGGAAAGAGCATCCCGGGTGTGGATCCCTCTGCAGCAGAGTACATGCAGGATATGGACGTGGAAGCAGCTGCCGAGTATATCGCAAATCATCAGTTTGATGCTTCGGCTCTGGAGTGGAAGACCGAGTCCGACGGAACCCATACCATCAGCGTTTCCGAGGATCAGTGGAAGCTGATCGAGAATCTTCAGATGAACATCTTCTGGGATGACGGAACCGGTTATGTGGATCTGGGTCTGGATAATCTGTATGAGTTTACGGATGACGGAAAGCTGGTGGGAGATTATGACGGCACCTGGTTTGCCATCGACGGACTGGCAGTACCGTACTACTTTGTTTCCGAAGCGAAGGATTCCTCGGGACAGACCATCACAACCGGTCGTGTTCCGGTGCTCCTGGATGGTATAAGGGCAAATCTGATCATCGTATTTGACAAGAATTATCCGGACGGTTATATCGCAGGTGCACGGTATGATTACGTGGACGGCGAGACGGATACGGTAGCCAAGGGCGTGACGGAGATTGCGGAAGGAACCAAGATCGACTTCCTCTGCGACTACTACAGCTACAGCGGAACCTATCAGAACAGCTATATGTGGGGTGAGCAGATCACCTACTCGAAGGGGCTGAAGTGCAGCTACGTAACGATCGAAGGCGGTGCGAAGGTAACCTATCTGCTGACGGATCTTTACGGACGTGAATTCTGGACTCCTGCAGTTCCTCAGTAATTATTTCTTCTGCTACGAAGTGCGGTTCAGCTTCGGGGACCGTATTCCCCACCTCGACACCGTTCGCACTCCATTTCACGATGTAGCGGTTTCACACCGATAACAGAGGGACCCTATAGTACGGCATTTTCGTGGCGTACTGCAGGGTCCCTCTGTTTATCGTCGCTCAATGGTCGCGGTGGGAAACAAGTCCCCGCGCTAATGAACCGCACTTCCCATACACTGGTGAAAAAAGGGATGACTCACAAGAGTCATCCCTTTCATAGTTACTCAGCTTCCTTGATCAGCTCATGCCACTCCTGAAGGGAATGGATGTTGCCCATGTGACGGCGGAGCATATGGTCGATACCCTCAGCCGCTGCCTTACCTCATCATGAATGCTTGCCTTTCCGACAGGAGAGTTGATGATAAGATCGATCTCTCCGTTGGTGATGAGGTCGAGAATGTTCGGACGACCCTCATACAGCTTCTTCACCTTCTCGGCCGGGATACCTGCTGCATTGATGGCATCGCAGGTCTTGCCGGTTGCCAGGATCTTAAAGCCGTTATCGTACAGGATCTTAGCCACGCCCGGTGCCTCGTCGCGCTCCTGGCTGTTGACGGAGATCAGTACCGTTCCCTTAAGCGGGAGTGTAGCCTTGGCTGCTTCTTCGGACTTGAAGTAAGCACCGCCGGCGGAGAGGGATATGCCCAGAACCTCACCGGTGGACCGCATTTCCGGTCCGAGGATCGGGTCAACCTCCGGGAACATGTTGAACGGGAAGACAGCTTCCTTTACACCGTAGTACGGGATCTTGCGTTCCTTCATGGTCGGGATCGGTGACGGCTTGCCTGTCAGTTCGCCGGTAATGATCTCGGTTGCGATGGGCACCATGCGGATACCGCAAACCTTGGATACAAGCGGTACGGTACGGGATGCTCTCGGATTAGCCTCAAGAACGAATACCTTTCCGTCCTCGATGGCATACTGCATATTCATCAGGCCGACCACGTGCATCTGCTCCGCGATCTTTCTGGTGTATTCCTTAATGGTCTGCAGATTCTCTTCGGAAATGTGCTTCGACGGCAGGATGCATGCGGAGTCACCGGAATGGATACCGGCCAGCTCGATGTGCTCCATAACTGCAGGTACGTAAGCATGGGTTCCGTCTGCAATGGCGTCTGCCTCGCATTCCAGTGCGTGGTGCAGGAACCGGTCGATCAGGATCGGACGATCCGGTGTTACACCGACAGCTGCCTGCATGTAGCCGATCATGCTTTCATCATCATATACGACCTCCATGCCGCGTCCGCCCAGAACGTAGGAAGGACGAACCATAACCGGATAGCCGATTCGGTTTGCAACCTCAATGGCCTCATCCACGGTGGTTGCCATGCCTGCCTCCGGCATGGGGATACCGAGCTTGTCCATGATGGCACGGAACTGATCACGGTCCTCAGCCAGATCAATGACTGCCGGAGAGGTACCGAGGATCTTTACACCATTTCTCTCCAGATCTGCTGCCAGGTTCAGAGGTGTCTGACCACCGAACTGAGCGATCACGCCCACCGGCTTCTCCTTCTTGTAGATGGAGAGTACGTCCTCCAGAGTCAGAGGCTCGAAATAAAGCTTATCGGAGGTATCGTAGTCGGTGGATACGGTCTCCGGATTGCAGTTAACGATGATGGTCTCGAATCCCAGCTTCTTCAGGGACTGTGCAGCATGTACGCAGCAGTAGTCGAACTCGATACCCTGACCGATACGGTTCGGACCGCCGCCCAGGATCATGACCTTCTGACGGTCCTCGTTGATCGGGTTGTTGTCCGGTGCACAGTAGGTGGAGTAGAAGTAGGAGCTATCCTCGGTTCCGCTTACATGTACGGCATCCCATGCTTCCACAACGCCGATGGCCTCGCGCTTCTCGCGGATGGCATCCTCGGATACGCCGAGGATCTCGGAGAGATACTTGTCGGAGAAACCGTCCTTCTTAGCCTGTGTCAGTGCCTCATCGGAAGGAACCTGTCCCTTAAATGCAGCAACCAGTGCCTCTTCCTCGTCTACCAGCTCCTTCATCTGCTCGATGAAGTACTTCTTTACATGTGTGATCTCATGGATCTCATCTACGGTAGCGCCCTTGCGGATCGCTTCGTACATGATGAAATGACGCTCACTGGAGGGAGTGATCAGCTGACGGAGCAGCTCCTTCTTGGAAAGGTCATAGAAGTTCTTTACATGACCCAGACCGTAGCGTCCCTTCTCAAGAGAGCGGACAGCCTTCTGGAAGGCTTCCTTATAATTCTTACCGATGGACATAACCTCGCCCACGGCACGCATCTGGGTTCCCAGCTTATCATCCACGCCCTTGAACTTTTCGAATGCCCAGCGTGCGAACTTAACAACCACATAGTCTCCGTCCGGATGATACTTATCCAGGGTTCCGTACTTTCCGCAGGGGATGTCTGCCAGGGTAAGTCCTGAAGCCAGCTTGGCGGATACGAGAGCGATGGGGAAGCCCGTCGCCTTACTTGCAAGCGCGGAAGAACGGGAGGTACGCGGATTGATCTCGATTACGATGATGCGGTCGGTCTTCGGATCATGTGCGAACTGAACGTTCGTACCGCCGATTACCTGAATGGATTCAACAATCTTATATGCCTGCTCCTGCAGACGCTTCTGAACGTCCTCGGAAATGGTGAGCATGGGAGCGGTACAGAAGGAATCACCGGTATGGATACCCATGGGATCCACATTTTCGATAAAGCATACGGTGATCATGTTGTTGTCCTTATCGCGGACAACCTCAAGCTCCAGCTCCTCCCATCCGGTTACGGATTCCTCGACAAGAACCTGTCCGACCAGAGAAGCTTTAAGACCACGTGCGCAGACGGTCTGCAGCTCATCGCGGTTGTAAACCAGTCCACCGCCGGCACCACCCATGGTGTAAGCAGGACGAAGAACCACCGGATAACCGAGCTCGTCGGCAATCTTCAGCGCTTCCTCTACGGAGTAGGCAACCTCGGAACGAGCAACCTCGATGCCCAGTGCCTTCATGGTGTTCTTGAACTCGATACGGTCCTCGCCACGTTCGATGGCATCCACCTGAACACCGATTACCTGTACGTTGTATTTCTCCAGAACACCGGCTTCAGCCAACTCGGAGCAAAGATTAAGTCCTGACTGACCACCCAGATTCGGAAGAAGTGCGTCGGGACGTTCCTTGGCAATGATCGCCTCCAGCCGCTTTACATTTAACGGCTCAATATATGTAACATCAGCCATCTCCGGATCCGTCATGATGGTAGCCGGATTGGAATTCACCAGTACGATCTCATAGCCCAGGCTGCGAAGAGCCTTACATGCCTGCGTACCGGAATAATCGAACTCACACGCCTGTCCGATGACGATCGGACCGGAACCGATGATGAGTACCTTGTGGATATCTGTTCTTTGCGCCATAGTGTGTTCCTCCAAAAGATTGTTGCTGCGGAGCCGGGTGCTCCCGCAGAGTCCATAGTATTATAGCACTTATGAGAGAAAATATATAGAGGAAATTTAAAAAAGTATGGATGAAATGTTGCAAGGGTTATGTTACAATACGAGGTGTGGTTTTTAAGGGGATATGTTTTGGATCATGGCAGGAAACGAGCAAAGGAAAAGCAAAACAACGGAGCAGCATAGGGGAAGGGAAGGAACCGTCCCGGAATGGAACGGGGAAATCCTTGCCTGGTATCCGCAGCATAAAAGAGACCTTCCCTGGCGAAGAGACAGGGATCCTTATCATGTTTGGATCTCGGAGATCATGCTCCAGCAGACCCGCGTGGCTGCCGTGATCGGATACTATGAGCGATTTATGAGGGAACTCCCGGATATTGAAGCCCTGGCATCCGTAGAGGATGATCGGCTGATGAAGCTCTGGGAGGGCCTTGGTTATTATAACCGTGCAAGAAATCTGAAGAAGGCAGCGCTTATGATCCTGGAGCGGTTCCGCGGGCAGTTCCCTTCGGAGCCGGAGGAGATCCGGTCCCTTCCCGGGATCGGAGATTATACGGCAGGTGCTATCGCCTCCATATGCTTCGGAAAAGCGACACCGGCGGTGGACGGAAATGTCCTCCGTGTTTATACCCGTCTTACGGCGGATCCCTCCTGTATCGATCTGGATGCAACAAAGAAGAAGGTCCGGCAGGATATGACCCGGCTTTATGAAGAGGCAGAGCCTGAGGATAGAAGCCTTCTGACGCAGGGGTGGATGGAGCTGGGAGCAACGGTCTGTGTCCCCAACGGAGCACCCCTTTGCACGGAGTGCCCCCTGGCAGGATCCTGCAGGGCACATCAGACAGGGAAAACGGGCGATTTTCCGGTCCGTGCAGAGAAGAAAAAAAGACGGATCGAGGAGCGGACGGTATTCGTCCTGCTCTGTGACGGAAGAGTTGCCATGCATAAGCGGCCGAAGAAGGGCCTGCTTGCAGGACTCTGGGAGTTTCCGGGCGTTGAGGGAAGACTCTCCGTCGGGGAGGCTCTGGAACGGGCAGAGGCCTGGGGCTTTGCGCCCTCCTCACCGTGGATGGAGCTCCCGTATACACACATTTTCAGCCATGTGGAATGGCATATGCATGCATTTTTCATTCACTGCGAATGCATGATAGACGAATCTAAGGAAATCGGAGGAATCACATGGTTCCTGAGAAAAGAACTGGAAGAGTCGGCGGCAGTCCCGTCGGCGTTCCGGCCGTTCCGGAACCTGCTGAAAAGCGGAGAGGGACTTTCTTAAAAAAACTGAAGATCTTTGTTCTTCCCATCCTTCTTCTGGCCGCAATCCTGATCGGCGGGGAGATGATGCTGGAAGCCCCGGAGATTTCCGAGAATCCCGTTTTATACAGAAAAGCCGAGATGGATATGGAATCACCCACCGGTGTGGTGGTAAAGACACGGGCCCAGAAGAAGCTGGAGTCCATGAGTCTGGAGGAGAAGATCGGGCAGATGTTCGTGGTTCCGCCGGAGGCTCTGGACCGGGACTACCGGGGGACAACCTATAACGGAAAAAGAGTCCAGGGAACCGTGGTCATGAGCGATTCCCTTCGGGATAAGCTGAAGTTCTACGCACCGGGTGGGATCATCCTGTTCTCCTATAACATCATCGATCCGGACCAGACAACTGCGTTGCTGAAGGATCTGCAAAGGGAGAGTAAGATCCCGCTGCTGATCGCGGTGGATGAGGAGGGCGGTCTTGTATCCCGGATCAGCGGTAAGGCAAGCTTCGGAATTCCGGACCTGCCGGATGCCGATGAGGTGGCGGATGAGACGGAGGCCTTCAATCGCGGGGCCTATATCGGAGCCTACATGATGCAGTACGGGTTTAACTGTAACCTGGCTCCCGTCGCGGACGTAAACTCCAATCCATCAAACCGTGTCATCGGTTCCCGTGCCTTCGGAAAGGATCCGACCATCGTCGGTGGCCTGGTGGCATCGGAGATCGACGGACTCCGGCGGTCGGGAGTGATCACCACGGCGAAGCATTTCCCGGGACACGGGGATACCAGCGGTGATACACATCACTCCACGGTTTACGTGACAAAGAACTGGGCGGAGCTTCTGGTAGGAGAGATCATACCCTTTAAGATGGCCATTAAGGCGGATGTGGACATGATCATGGTTGCGCATATTTCCGCCGAAAATGTAACGACGGACGGACTTCCCGCCTCCCTTTCCAATCAGCTGATCACCGGAAAGCTCCGAAAGGAGCTGGGATTTGAAGGGGTTGTGATCACGGATTCCATGGAAATGGGAGCCATTGCGGATTACTATACACCGGCGGAAGCTACAATCCTTGCGGTGGAGGCCGGGAATGATATCGTGCTTATGCCGGACGATTATGTGGAGGCCTACAACGGGCTGCTGGCAGCCGTACAGACGGGGAAGATCTCCGAGGCAAGGATCAACGAGAGCGTGCTCCGGATCCTTACCCTGAAGGATAAGCACGGGCTGCTGAACTGACACGGGAAGCGTGAGAAAGGAGTAAGAGGAGAGTGCCATGAAGTATATACGACAGTTTCTGATCATATTATTCATTTCCTTTCTGGGAGAGGTGCTGAACTACCTGATCCCGCTGCCGATCCCGGCAAGCATTTACGGAATCCTTCTGATGTTCCTGGCACTGGAGCTCCATATCATCCCCCTTTCCGCCGTGCGCGAGACCGGGCGGTTCCTGATCGAGATCATGCCGGTCATGTTTATCCCGGCAGCGGTGGGACTGCTCAATGCCTGGGGAATCCTGAAGCCCAACTGGCTGATCTATACGGTGATCATGTTTGCGACTACATTTATCGTCATGATCCTGTCCGGACGGATCACACAGGCAGTGATCCGGCACGGAAAGAAGAAGGAAGGCGAAGGGGCAGAGGAAGATATCGTGGTTCCGGAGGCTTCCGGAGTAACAAGCCAGGAGGAACCGGGTACGGAAGTTTACAGGAGCTCCGCTGAGGAAGGGGGTGACCGCTCATGAAGGAATTCTTCCAGCACACGGTCTTCTTCGGCGTCTTTATCAGCCTCTTTTCCTACGGAATCGGAGTATTTCTCCGGAAGAAGACGAAGTTATCGCTGTTCAATCCGCTTCTCATCGCGATCCTGCTTACCATGGGGGTCCTGCTCTGGCTGGATATCGATTATGAAACCTATGAGGGCAGCGCAAAATACTTAAGCTATTTGCTTACTCCGGCAACCGTCAGTCTGGCAATCCCGCTCTATGAGCAGATCGAGCTTCTGAAGAAGAACTGGAAGGCGGTATTCGCGGGTATCTTCTCGGGCGTGATCGCAAGCATGGTGAGCGTGCTGCTGTTCGCTCTGGTATTTAACCTGAACCATGCGGAGTACGTGACATTTCTTCCGAAGTCCATCACTACGGCCATCGGTATGGGAGTTTCGGAGGAGCTTGGGGGTTATGTGGCCATCACGGTGGCTGTGATCATCATTACCGGCATCATCGGAAATATCTTTGCGGAGCTGATCTGCAAGATCTTCCGGATCAAAGAGCCTATCGCAGTGGGGATCGCCATCGGATCCTCGTCCCATGCCCTCGGTACCGCGAAGGCCATGGAGATCGGAGATGTGGAGGGGGCCATGAGCAGCCTGTCCATCGTTGTGTCCGGCCTGCTTACGGTGGTTGGTGCAATGATCTTTGCAAATTTCATCTAGATATGGTATAATGCAGTGCATGATCATATAGATATAGAGGTTTCGGAAAGAAGCCTCGGAGAAGGAGGATACTTATGGATATCAAAGCAAAAATCACGGAGATCGTGGAGAAGATCACAAAGGATGAAAGCCTGAAGCAGGAGTTCAACGAGAACCCGACCAAGGCGATCGAGAAGGTTGCCGGCGTGGATCTTCCGGATGATGTTGTAAACGGCGCTATCGCAGGCGTTAAGGCGAAGATGACAGGGGATGCCGCATCCGGCGCACTCAGCAAGCTGACAGGCCTGTTCGGTGGTGGTGATAAGACCGAATAACTCGGGGAAAAGGAAAAGAGTATGAAATGTACGGTCTGTGGGGGTGAGTTTTCGGATGGACTTTCCGTATGTCCGATCTGCGGTATGGCAGTTTCTTCGGCTTCGGGAAGCGGGGCAGAAACCCCCAAAGCGAAGTATACAATGGCCGGAGGAAATGCAGCTCCGGCAAATCCGTTCGGGATGGATCCTTCAAATAAGGAAGCCCGTGCGGCCCAGGAGCAGGCGCTGAGAGGATTGGAAATGGAGGCGCGGATCCTGGATGATGAGCCCGGCAGCGGAGCGGGTGGCTACGGTGCCGGTGCTTATGGTGCAGGCGCTTACGGCGCGGGAGCAGGAGGCTACGGTGCAGGCCCTTACGGCCCGGGGAACGGCCCGGAGCAACGTCCGCTGGACTTCTCGGCATTTGAATCCTCAAATGACCCATTCCGGCAGATGGTGGGCGGAGCTAAGACGGCATCGCCTCCGAAGAACAATAACACAACGCTGATCGTGATCCTTTCCGTAGCGATTGCATCGGTTGTTGTGCTTCTGGTACTCTGGAAGACCGGAGTGATCGGAGGCGGAAACCACGGCATGAACGGTACCTACCGGTTTAGTAATGCCGTAACAGGGGAGCAGGTCCTCACTGCAGATCAGTTTAAGCAGTACGGCATGGACGTTTCGGATTTCATGCTTGAGGTGGACGGAAACAATGCAACCGTCCGGCTGATGGGAAGATCCGGAGTGGGAAAGATCGAGTTTGAAGACGGCGGAAAGGTTACCATCAAAGACGCCCGGGAGGAGTTTACCGGAACCTACAGTGTAACGGAGGGAACCATTACCCTGATGCAGGATGGGGTCAGTCTCGTCTTTAAACGAGTGGAGTAAACGCTATACAAATTTCTAAATTTAATTGATGAAATCGTAAACAGTATATGTTATAATCTTCAGAAGTAACTGAAAACCATAATTAAGGATGGAGGAATTTTCTTATGACTTGTAACGTATGTGGAGCAGAGATCCCCGCAGGCGCAGCAACATGTCCGGTATGTGGTGCTCCGGCACCGATGGCAGACCCGGCTCAGGGCGGCTATCCGATGAATGGCGGTGCAGCACCGACGAATCCGTTTGGGGCGGATCCGGCAGCAAATCAGGCACCCATGGGTGCAAATCCGTATGGCGGATATGATCAGGCTCAGGCACCGTTTGATCCGAATCAGGCAAACTATGACCCGTATGCACAGGTAGCCCCGAATCCGGCAGCAGCTCCGAAGAAGAGCCACACCGGTCTCATCATCGGTATCTGCTGTGGTGTCGCAGTGGTTGCAGCAGTGATCATTATGTGGGCCCTTGGTGTATTCGGCGGCGGCTCGGGTGCTGACGGAACCTACAAGTTCGAGAGTGCTCAGGCTATGGGTATGACCATGGACGCTGATACAATGAAGACCTTTGGCGTTGATGTAAGTGACTTCTATATCAAGATCAGCGGAGACAAGGCAACCATCAACCTGATGGGCAGCGGCGGAGATTGTGAAGTCAAGATCGACGGCAGCACCATCACATTTACGGAAAACAGCAGAACAATCACAGGTACGTATGATTCCGGAGCCGGTACCATCACCGTTGAAGAGGGTGGTGCCAAGATGGTATTCAAGAAATAGTGATCTGATATGAGTCGCCGGACGAGCGGACTCGTAGATGGCAGGCGGCCGGATGGCCGCCTGTCTTTCGTAGAAGCAGGTATCCTGTAAGTAAAGAGGGATGAGGCATGGAAGAGAACCGTACAGACAATCCATTTGATCGTTTCGATGGACAGGGGCAGTATGCGCCGGAGCAGCCGGTGCAGTCACCCTACGCACCGCAGCCGTCGTACGCACCTGAGGGGCGGTATACGCCGCAGCAGCCGGTGCAGTCACCGTACGCACCGCAGGGGCAGTATACGCCGGAACAGCCGGTGCAGTCACCCTACGCACCGCAGGGGCAGGATGCGCCGGAGCAACCGGTGCAGTCACCATATGCACCGCAGCCGACATACACGCGGCCCCGGCAATCATATGAACCGCAGCAAACGGCACCTTCCGCTCCGGATATGTCGGATTACGGGTCCTACCGTCCGCAGTATCGTGAGGAGGTACAGCAGTCGGAGGAGCAGAAGATGGATACGCCCTTCGGTGCGGCAACCTATTCTCCGTACAGCAGTTATTCGGGAGGAGGGCCAAGACCCGTATCCCTGAAGGATGAGGAGGAACCGGGGAAGAGCCGTCTTGGCATGATCCTTGGCATCATCGGAGGCGTTCTGGTGGTCGCAGGGTTACTGACTGCCTGGCTTCTTGGCTGGTTCCATTCAAGGAACGGCGTGTATGTCTGGGATGATTATTCAAATGCGGATATGACGGCTAAGATCGAGATCGACGGAGATAAGGCAACCATCACCATGGTCTCGAAGGACGATACGAGAACCGTGGACTGCGATGTGGAGTTCAGCAGCGATACCGTCAAGTTCATTTACAACGGAAAGGTCCTTTCCTGTGCCTATGACAGGAGGAACGGACGGATCACCGCGAAGGATGATTATTATATCGGCGTGGACATCGTATTTGACAGAGAGTAAGCGGGAAGACCACGGTCTTTCGAACAGAAAGGAAGCTAAAACATGAGCTGGAAAGAGAACGTACGACAGGTGGAACCCTATACCCCCGGAGAGCAGCCGAAGGATCAGAATGTGATCAAGCTGAACACGAATGAGAACCCTTACGGCCCGTCGGATAAGGTGAAGAATTATGCACTGGATTTTGATCTGCTCCGGAAGTATCCGGATCCCGCAGCATCGGATCTGGTAAATGCGCTGGCAGACTATCATCATGTGGATCCCGCACAGGTTTTCGTCGGTGTGGGAAGTGATGACGTGCTGGCCATGGCATTCCTTACCTTCTTTAATTCCGGTCATCCCATCCTGTTCCCGGATATCAGCTATTCCTTCTATCCCGTATGGGCTGAGCTTTATAAGATTCCTTTTAAAACGCCGGCACTTACGGAGGATTTCCGGATCGAACCCTCGGATTATCTTGCGGAAAACGGTGGTGTCGTTTTCCCGAATCCGAATGCACCTACGGCACGTCTGCTTCCGTTGGATGCGGTGGAGAAGATCGTGGCCGGGAATCCGGATGTGGTCGTGATCGTGGATGAAGCCTATATCGATTTTGCACCGGAAGGAAGCTCTGCCCTTTCTCTGGTGGATAAGTATGAAAACCTTCTGGTGGTACGCACCTTCTCGAAGTCCCGCTCCATGGCAGGACTCCGGATCGGTTATGCCATCGGACAGAAGGATCTTATCGCCTGCATGCAGGCAGTGAAGTATTCCTTCAATTCTTATACCATGAACCGTCCGTCCATTCTGTACGGCTGTGCATCCGTGGCGGATGATGAATACTTCCGGAGTACCGTGGGGAAGATCGTTGCAACGAGAGAGTGGTTTTCGGAGGAATTAAAGAAGCTGGGCTTCCTTGTGATCCCCTCCGCAGCCAACTTCGTTTTTGCTTCTCACAGTACCGTTCCTGCGGAAGAAATCTTCCGGGAGGCCAGAGATCATGGCATTTTTTTCAGGTACTTTAAGCAGCCGAGGATTGATAATTATCTTCGGATCACCATCGGAACCGACGAAGAGATGAAGGCGGTCGTCTCATTTCTTCTTGACATATTGCACAAAAAATAATAGAATAATTCTGTTGTACTCTAGCAGGTACAATAAAAACTTAATAAAGGAGGTGCTCCTGTGGATTCGCTTTCTACCATAATCATCTGCGCTGTCATAGTAATTGTGGCCGTAGTGATCACCTGGTTTGCAGCGATCGCCTATCGCAAGAATATTGCGGAAGCGAAGATCGGCAAGGCAGAGGACAAGGCCAGAGAGATTATAGATGAAGCCTTAAAGGATGCGGAATCGAAGAAGCGCGATATCTTGCTGACTGCCAAGGAAGAGGCCATGAAGACCAAGAATGACCTTGACAAGGAAGTCAAAGAACGCCGCAACGAGATTCAACGTATGGAGAAGAGAGTTCTGTCGAGGGAAGAGAATCTTGACAAGAAGAGCGATACACTGGAACGTAGGGAACAGTCCCTTTCGGCCAGAGAATCGAATCTGTCAAAGAAACAGGCTGAGATCGATGAGCTTTCTGAGAAGAGACAACAGGAACTGGAGAGAATCTCCGGACTCACCTCTGAACAGGCAAAGGAATATTTGCTTCGCACCGTGGAAGATGAAGTAAAGCATGAAACCGCGGTAATGATCAAGGAAATGGAATCGAGGGCCAAGGAAGAGGCCGACAAGAAAGCCAGGGAATACGTTGTTACGGCGATCCAGAAGTGTGCCGCTGACGTTGTTTCCGAATCCACCATTTCACTGGTACAG
This sequence comes from uncultured Lachnospiraceae bacterium, assembly GCA_902760755.1. Classification (GTDB taxonomy): domain Bacteria; phylum Bacillota; class Clostridia; order Lachnospirales; family Lachnospiraceae; genus Eubacterium_Q. Next base: position 57,044 of record CACWHK010000010.1, read on the forward strand.
CTGCCGAACGATGATATGAAGGGTCGTATCATCGGTCGTGAGGGTAGAAATATCCGTACACTGGAAACACTCACAGGCGTTGATCTGATCATCGATGATACGCCGGAGGCAGTTGTTCTTTCCAGCTTCGACCCGGTTCGCCGCGAGGTTGCGCGGATCGCACTTGAGAAGCTGATCGTTGACGGACGGATCCATCCGGCCCGCATCGAGGAGATGGTTGAGAAGGCAAAGAAGGAAGTCGAAACCATGATGCGCGAGGAAGGCGAGGCCGCTACCATGGAGGTAGGTGTGCATGGAATCCATCCCGAGCTGGTGAAGCTTCTCGGCCGCATGAAGTTCCGTACAAGCTACGGACAGAATGCGCTGAAGCATTCCATTGAAGTCGCTGAACTGTCCGGTCTTATCGCCGGAGAGATCGGTGAGGACGTAAAACTTGCGAAGCGTGCAGGTCTCCTTCATGATATCGGTAAGTCCATCGATCATGAGATGGAAGGCTCTCACGTATCCATCGGTGTTGATCTTTGTCGGAAGTACAAAGAGAATGCAACGGTTACAAATGCCGTAGCATCCCACCATGGTGACTGCGAAGCGGAAACACTCATCGCCTGCATCGTTCAGGCCGCAGATACGATCTCTGCAGCACGTCCGGGTGCGCGCCGTGAGACACTTGAAACCTACACCACCAGACTCACAAAGCTTGAGAATATCGCGAATGAGTTCAAGGGTGTTGATAAGTCCTTTGCTATTCAGGCAGGTCGTGAGATTCGGGTAATGGTAGTTCCTGAGCATGTCACAGATGCGGATATGGTGATTCTTGCAAGAGATATATCCAAGCGCATCGAAGATGAGCTGGAATACCCCGGTCAGATCAAGGTCAGCTTGATCAGGGAATCCAGAGTTACGGATTACGCAAAGTAGGAGAAAAGGGATGCCGAAAGGTATCCCTTTTCCATTTCTTTAGGGGATTTCCATACCACGGGAGGGATAAGCATTATGAAGAAGACAGTACGACTGGATCGTATCTTAAAATATGAGGCACACCGGGTGAAGGTGTATGAGGATGTTCTGGAGCTTCCGGACGGAACGATCCAACACTACGATTATGTAAAGAACCGGGATGGGGCAGCCATCCTGCTTGTGGATGATGAGGAGAATGTGCTTCTGGTCCGTCAGTACCGGAATGTGGAGGATGATTTTACACTGGAGATCCCGGCGGGAACCTCGGATCCGGAGGACGCAACGGCGGAGGTTACTGCCGTACGGGAAGCAAAGGAGGAGACCGGGTACTTCCCGCGGAAGGTGTTCCGTGTCAGCCGGGTGCTGAACGCGGCAGGGCTTTTTGACGAGCATACCACCGTATTTCTCGGGAAGGACCTTGCGAAGGAGAAGCTGGATGCGGATCCGGAGGAGTCCATCGAGGTGCTCCGTATTCCCTTCGAAGAGGCACTTCAGGCCATTTATGACGGAAAGATCATCGACGGAAAGACGATCATCGCATTACTTGCCTATCAGGATGTAAAATCCAGAAAAATTTTTTAGAACCCCAAAATCACAACATTTTGTGCTTTCGATTTTTATGTCTACTTTATCTCGCGGAAAATGCTCAAAACCCCAGTGTTTATGCGGGTTTTCGTAAAAAAATAGTTATTGATTTTATGTAAATTTGTAATTATACTGTAACATATAAAACGGAGAGGTATGAGTTGGCGCTCTGAAAAAGAAAAATGCCTCATCCGGAGGGGTTTGTTTAGGGGTAAAAGATGGAACAACTGATAGGGTCTTATGTTGCCTATTTGCGTGATGTGAAACACGCAAGTCAGAACACAATTCAATCGTATAATCGCGATCTTCGCAAGATGCAGGAATACTACCGTGCGAACGGGATTACGGATGTAAATGATATTACAGCTACATCCCTTGGATCGTATGTGCTTTACCTCGAGAATTCGGGGATGAGCTCCGCAACGGTTTCCAGAAATATCGCAAGCATCCGTTCCTTCTTTCTGTTTCTTCTCGGACGTGGTCTGGTAAAGGGCAATCCTACCGAACAGATCAAGCCGCCGAAGGTAGAAAAGAAGGCTCCGGATACACTGACGGTGGAAGAGGTTTCCCTTCTTCTGCAGCAGCCGAAGGGTAAGAGTCCGAAGGAGATCCGTGACAAGGCCATGCTGGAGCTTCTGTATGGCACGGGACTTCGCGTTTCGGAGCTGATCTCTCTGAAGGTTTCGGATCTGAATCTTTCCATGGATTACATCGAGTGTAATTTCGGCGGAAGATCCAGGATCATTCCCATCGAAAATGTTGCAAAGCAGGCTCTGACCGAGTACCTGAACGGTGCAAGATCCAAGATGGTGACCGACAGCGAGTATCTCTTCGTAAATGTAAAGGGCGAGGAGATGTCCAGACAGGGATTCTGGAAGCTGCTTAAGTCCTACGCAAAGAAGGCGCACATCGATAAGGACATCACACCGCACATGATCCGCCATTCCTTTGCTTCACACATGGTGAACAACGGCGCTGATCTCCATGCGGTTCAGGAGATGCTCGGACATTCCGACATTTCCACAACACAGATCTATCTGCCCGGAAAGCTGGGGCATCTGAAGGAAGTATACGACAAAGCACATCCGCGTGCTGGTAAGAGGAAAGAGGAACGCAGAGCCTGAGACTTGGTTCTGCGTTCTCTTCACTTTATTCCGCGGAATACCTGAAAGAAAGAGGTTTGATATGGCTGGTTCAAGTTTTGGAAAACAGTTGGTGATGACTACCTGGGGAGAGTCTCATGGTGCGGGTCTCGGCGTCGTCGTGGACGGCTGTCCCGCAGGACTTCCCATCTCCGAGGAGGAGATCCAGGTGTATCTCGACCGGAGAAAGCCGGGGGGAAGGGACTTTGCAACCCCGAGACAGGAGGCTGACAGGGTACGGATCCTCTCCGGAGTGTTTGAGGGAAAAACCACGGGAACCCCCATCTCCATGATGATCGAGAATACCTCCCAGCGTTCCGGGGATTACGGGAATCTGGCTACCACCTACCGCCCGGGCCATGCGGATTACGGCTTTGATGCAAAGTACGGTTTTCGGGATTATCGCGGAGGCGGACGCTCCTCGGGACGGGAAACCGCAGGCCGGGTTGCAGCCGGAGCCATTGCAGCAAAGCTGCTTGCAAATATTGGTGTCACGGTGGAGGCTTACGTCAGTGCCATCGGACCGGTGACCATAGATCCTGAGCGGTTTGATCCGGAGGAGGCTGCAAAGAATGCACTCTGCATGCCGGACGCAGTGGCTGCAGCGGAGGCTTCGGACTATCTTAAGAAGCTGATGGAGGAGCAGGATTCCTCCGGAAGCGAGGTGACCTGTATCGTGCGGGGACTTCCGGCAGGGATCGGAGAGCCGGTCTTTGATAAGCTGGATGCGGTCTTGGGACATGCTATCTTCTCCATCGGCGCCGTAAAGGCGGTTCAGATCGGAGACGGGACGGATGTGGTCCGTGCCAGAGGCTCGAAGAATAATGACAGCTTTTATATGAAGGAAGGCGCTGTCGCAAAGAAGACCAATCACGCAGGCGGAATCCTGGGAGGCATCAGTGACGGAAGCGATATCGTGATCCGTGCATCCTTCAAGCCGACACCTTCCATCTTCCGGGAGCAGGAGACCGTCACGGCTGCCGGTGAGGATACGGTTCTTTCCATTCGCGGACGGCATGATCCGGTGATCGGACCCCGTGCATCCGTGGTGGTTGAAATGATGACGGCATTTGCAATTGCAGACCTTTATCTTTGTGATCGGGGAAGCAGGATTTGACATGTTTTTGTGAAGGTTCAAAAAAATACCTTGCAAGCCACACGGAATCGGTGTATAGTGTGTGTCGTTTCAAGATATTTGATACAGGGGGAACAACATGGCGAAGAATCTTGTGATCGTGGAGTCACCTGCAAAAGCAAAGACCATAAAGAAATACCTGGGGAAAAACTATGAGGTGATCGCCTCGGAGGGACATATCAGAGACCTTCCGAAGAGCGACATGGGGGTAAATATAGAGAATGATTTTGAACCCCACTATATCACGATCCGCGGTAAGGGAGATCTTCTGAAGACACTTCGGAAGGCAGTATCCAAAGCGGATTTTGTGTATCTAGCAACTGACCCGGACCGTGAGGGAGAGGCGATCTCCTATCATCTGGCCATCGCACTGAAGCTTACGGAGGGTAAGTTCAAGCGGATTACATTTAACGAGATCACGAAGAATGCAGTGAAGGAATCTCTGAAGAATGCCAGAGATATCGATATGGATCTGGTAGACGCACAGCAGGCCCGGAGAGTTCTGGACCGTCTGGTGGGCTACGGGATCAGTCCGCTGCTTTGGGAAAAGGTACATAAGAGAGGCCTGTCTGCAGGGCGTGTACAGTCCGTTGCCCTGAAAATGATCCACGACCGGGATCAGGAGATTGATGATTTCATCCCGGAGGAATACTGGACCATCAGCGCGGCTCTGACCGTACCGGGACAGAAGAAGCCGGTATCCTTCAAGTATGTCGGTGACATTAAGGAGGAAGCCGAGGCAAAGACCATTACGGAGGCAGCCGGAAAGAACAGCTTTGTTGTGACCCAGTTAAAGGAGTCCCAGCGGAGCACCAAGGCACCCCTTCCATTTACGACCAGTACCCTGCAGCAGACCGCGGCAGGAAGACTGAACTTCTCAACCTCCAAGACCATGCGGGTTGCACAGCAGCTCTATGAAGGCGTTGAGATTAAGGGACAGGGAACCGTAGGTCTGATCACCTACCTTCGTACGGATTCCACGCGAATCTCCGAGGAGGCAGACCGCTTAGTCCGTGAAATGATCCGTTCCGTCTACGGCCCGGAGTATGAGGCTGAGGCAGAGCCGAAGGAGAAGAAGGATAAGAAGATCCAGGATGCACATGAGGCAATCCGCCCCACGGACCTTTCCGTGAAGCCGGCAGATTTAAAGGGTGTGCTTTCGGATGAACAGTATAAGCTTTACAAGCTGATCTATGAGCGCTTCGTTGCCAGTCGCATGAAGCCGGCAGTGTTTGATATCTTTGCAGTGACTGCGGAGAGTGCGGGCTATACCTTCCGCGCATCCACCAGCAGCGTTGCTTTTTCCGGATTCCAGCTGGTATATCCGAGCCAGGAGAAGCTGGAGTCAGCCGTGAATCTGCACGGCATCAAGAAGGGCGATGAGTTAAAATGCGGGGAGATCCTCCCGGAGCAGCATTTTACACAGCCCCCTGCACATTATACGGAGGCATCCCTGGTACGTTCTCTGGAGGAGAACGGGATCGGACGTCCTTCCACCTATGCACCCACCATTTCCACGCTTCTGGCGAGAAGATACGTGTCCAAGGATAAGAAGGACCTCTTCATCACCGAGCTCGGAAGTGCGGTGAACAGCATCATGGAAGCCGGTTTCCCGGTGATCGTGGATGAGAGCTTCACAGCCAATATGGAGTCTCTTCTCGATAAGATCGGAGAAGGCGCCATCCAGTGGAAGGTGGTAGTGCGGAACTTCTATCCGGACCTGGATGAGGCAATCAAGAATGCCGGCGAGAATCTGGCCAGCATCCGGATTGCGGACGAAGAGTCCGAAGAGATCTGCGATAAGTGCGGAGCCCGTATGGTGATCAAGTACGGTTCCTACGGAAAGTTCCTGGCATGCCCGAACTTCCCGAACTGCCGGAATACCAAGCCGTTCTTTGAGAAGATCGGTGTCAGCTGCCCGAAGTGCGGCAAGGATATCGTGATCCGCAGAACCCAGAAGGGCCGGATCTACTACGGTTGTATCGATATTCCCACCTGTGACTTCATGTCCTGGAGCCGTCCGGTGGAGAAGAAGTGTCCGAAGTGCGGATCCCTGATGACCATCAAGGGCAAGCGTCTGGCCTGCGTGGATGCAGCCTGCGGATATGTGGAGGATGCAACTCCTGAGGATAAGTAATCTGACAATTTAAAAAAAAGTCATAAAATAATACAAAATAATGTTGTTTACGTAATAAGTTTGTGCTATATTTATCCGTGGGGTAAATTGGTACAAACTTTTTACGTTTTATCAAGGGTGTACCGTGATTTAGTAAAGGTATGGGAGTTCAACATGAGTGTTACACTTTTGGATCAGACCCGGAAGATCAGCAAGCTGCTGCATGACAATTCTTCCCGCGTCGTGATCTTCGATGACATCTGTCGACTGGTCGGTGAGATCCTGTCAGCAAGTTGTATGGTGGTCAGTGCCAAGGGCAAGGTGCTCGGCTTCTATGAGGAGAAGAAGGGCCCTCTGCTTACGGGGCTGGTTGCAGACTCGGTTGGGGAAATGATCGATCCACGTCTCAATGAGAGATTTCTCTCGGTTCTTTCCACGAAGGAAAATGTGAATCTTTTGACCCTCGGATTTGACCGGTCCATGGTACGTGGGGTATATGCGATCCTGCTTCCGGTGTTCTTTGCCGGAGAGAGGATGGGTACCACATTTATCTACCGGATGAAAGCCGAGTATGAGGTGGAGGATATCATTCTCAGTGAGTATGCGAATACCGTGATCGAGCTTGAGATCATGCGTGCGATCTACGAAGAGGATGATGAAGAGAAACGCAAGAAGGAAATCCTTCGCGCTGCCATGGAATCCCTGTCGGCCTCCGAGCAGAAGGCCGTGAAGTGCCTGATGAAGGAGCTTCCGGGACCGGAGGGGAACCTGATCACCAGTCAGGTGGCAGCCAAGTATGGCATCACGCGGTCCATCATCGTAAATGCCATCAAGAAGCTGGAAGGCGCCGGGGTTCTGGAAGTAAAATCCATGGGAATGCGGGGAACCCACATTCGTGTGATCAATGAGGCAATCCTATCATCCGAGCAGGACAAGGATACGAAAAAAAGGAAAGCAAGAGCTTAAGGGGGATAGTTATGACTTTAGCAACCATTATCGTACTTTCGGTTGGAGTGATCCTGATCATCGTAAGCTTTCTTCTTACGGGAAAGGACAGCGGTGAGGAAGAGACAGAGGAGCGTACAACTCCGGGACTTCGTGAGGAGCTGACGGAGGCGGATAAGAAGCAGTTAAAGAAGCTGACGGATAATTATATCCGTGAGTACGGAAAGAAGCAGGTTAAGGATTCTGTTCAGAGCACCATCGACAATCGTGTGAAGGAAGCTGCGGATGCGAAGCAGCCGGCCATCGACGAGAAGCTGAAGGTGATCGATCAGAAGATGGCAGCGGTAGATGAGCGTCTGGCTGAGATCGATGCACGCTCCGAGGCCGGTGTGAAGGCTGTTGCGGATGAGGCTTCCGCAATCTCTGCCGGCTGGGATCAGAACCGTCAGGAGGTTCAGAGCGTTTATGAGCAGATCTCCGAAAAGGAGAAGGATGTTAAGATCCAGCTGAGTCTCATCGACGAGTATAAGAAGGGACTTGAGAAGCTGAAGGAGGATGCGGATCTTTCGGTGAACCGTCTGCAGGAGCTGCAGCAGGTGGAATCGGCAGGACGCTTTGTTCCTGCAGCAGAGGAAGCCGTAGAAGAGGCTGCAAAGGATGCAGAGGAGGTAGTGGAAGACGCTGCTGAGGCTGTAGAGGAAGCAGTTGAGGAGAATGCTGAGGCTGCAGAGGAAGCTGTGGAAGAGGCTGCTGAAGAAGCAGAGGAAGCTGTGGAAGAAGCTGCTGAGGAAGCAGAGGAAGCTGTGGAAGAAGCTGCTGAGGAATCTGACGAGGATGAAGAGGGCGAAGTGGCTCATGACGATTACTCTTCCGTAGAAGAAGATGAGGAAGAGGACGAGGTAGCTCATGACGATTACTCCTCCGTGGAAGAAGATGAGGAAGAGGACGAGGTAGCAAATGACGATTACTCTTCCGTGGAAGAAGACGAGGAAGAGGACGAGGTAGCCCATGACGATTACTCTTCCGTAGAAGATGAGGAAGAAGACGAGGCTGAGGAAGAGGACACCGAAGAAGAGGATGAGTCCGACGAGGAAGACGAGGACGAGGAAGAGGAAGACGACGAAGATGAAGAGGAGGAAACCGCCTCCAACATCGTTGCATTTCCGCAGGAGGTAGATCAGGAAGCCATCGAGGAAGCCACCAAGGAAACCCTGGGACGCGTTTCCCGGCAGGTGGAGGAAGATGAATCTCTCGGCGAGTCGGATGATTATGATGATGATCTGGATGAGTTTGAAGAGGATGATGATCTTCAGGCAATCACAAACCTGGATCAGATCCTGGATCGGGAGGGCATCGACCTTTCCGCGGAAGATCCGACCATCAACATCCTGACCATGTACGGAGCAGGCCTCAGTATCATTGAGATCTCGAAGGTGCTGAAGATGGGAGTCGGTGAAGTGAAGTACATCATCGACAGCAACACGAAGAATCAGTAAGCCGGGGAGGGACAGGATATGAAGAGAAAATATCTGTTACGCGGAATCGGCATAGGCCTTTGCATCGGAGTAGCAGTCAGCTATACGGCATTTAAGACCGGAAACTATGTGAGTGGAAGTGAATCCACCACATCTACCGAGCAGACCGTAGAGAAGGATACGAAGGCATCGGAAGAAGCAGCGAAGAAGGAGGCCGAGGAAAAGAAGGCATCCGAAGAGGCTGCGAAGAAGGAAGCCGAAGCAAAGAAGGCATCCGAGGAGGCTGCGAAGAAGGAGGCCGAGGAAAAGAAGGCATCCGAAGAGGCTGCGAAGAAGGAAGCCGAGGAAGCTGCCAAGAAGGCTGAGGAAGAAAAGAAGAAGGCTGAGGAAGAAGCAGCAAAGAAGGCCGAGGAAGAGAAGAAGAAGCAGGAAGAAGAGGAAAAGAAGAAGGCCGAAGAAGAAGCTGCAAAGAAGGCGGAAGAGGAAGAACAGAAGAGACAGGAAGAAGAGGCCAAGCAAAGTCAGACCGTAGAGGTTGAAGTAAAGCGCGGAATGACCTCTGAAAAGATTGCCCGTCTGCTTCAGGATAACGGACTTGTCGAAAGCGCTACGGACTTTGATAAGTGGCTGAAGAGTAACAAGTATTCCAGCAAGCTTCATTATGGAACCATGAAGCTAAAGAAGGGTATGACCTACGAGGAGCTTGCAAAGGAACTGACAACACAAGGACGATAATGAACGAAGAAAGACTGATCCATAAGAAAGAAACAGAAATCAGCAACAGCGCCGCGGGAATTCCGACGGCGCTGATTGCTATGAGTGGGGGCGTGGACAGCAGCGTAGCTGCCTGCCTCATGCAAAGACAGGGATTTAAGATCATCGGCTGTACCATGCGCCTGTATGAAAATGATATGGTTGGCCTGGACCTGCTGGATACCTGCTGCAGCAAGAAGGATACGGAGGATGCAAGAAGCGTCTGCGAACGCCTGGGAGTGCCCTATCATATCTTTCACTACGAGGAAAGGTTCCGCGAGAAGGTGATCGAGCCCTTCGTGGAAGCCTATGAACGTTGCGAGACACCCAATCCCTGCATCGACTGCAACCGGTGTATGAAGTTCGACGCCCTCTTCGAGAAGGCACAGCAGCTTGACTGCGGCAAAATCGTCACCGGGCACTACGCAAGGATCGAAGAACGGGAGGGACACTTCTACCTGAAGAAAGCAGTCGATCCCGCAAAGGATCAAAGCTATGTGCTGTACCAGCTGACGGAGGAACAGCTGTCGAGGACCGCATTTCCCCTTGGCGAATACACAAAGGAAGAGGTGCGCGAGATCGCAGAGCAGCAGGGCTTTCGAAATGCTGAAAAGAAGGAAAGCCAGGACATCTGCTTTGTGCCGGACGGAGACTACGCGGCCATGATCTGCCGCTACCGGAACTGCACTTATCCGGAAGGCGATATCGTGGATCGTGACGGAAATGTCCTGGGCCATCATAAGGGACTGATCCACTACACCATAGGACAGCGCCGCGGCCTCGGCGTTCCCGCCGATCGCAGGATCTACGTCACCCGTCTGGACCCGGAGAAAAACCAGGTGGTCCTATCCGACGAAGCCGATCTCTTCCATAAAGAAGTCCGCATCCGCGACTTCCACTGGATCACGGGAGAAATGCCCGCCGCCGAGATCCGCTGCAAAGCCAAGATCCGCTACCGCCAGAAAGAACAACCCGCCACCCTGATCCCCGGCCCCGAGGGAGGCGAAGCCCGCCTCATCTTCGACTTGCCCCAGCGCGCCGCCACCCCCGGCCAATCTGCCGTCCTCTATCTGGATGACTACGTGCTCGGAGGCGGAATCATTATGTTTTAAGTGGTCCTATATGATGAAAATTATATTTGAGGTTTAGGAATAGTGAATGAAAAAAAACTTGCATGGATACGGCATCTATGATAAAATGTCCGTTGCGCGAAAAATCATGCAATACTCGTGGACGCTGGTGCCGCATTTGCGGAAGGGCGGTTTTCCCATAAGAGTATGCAGAAGAAAAACCAGGAGGAAAAAAGATGAGCGTAATTTCTATGAAGCAGTTACTTGAGGCAGGTGTTCACTTCGGACACCAGACAAGACGTTGGAACCCCAAGATGTCCGAGTACATCTACACAGAGCGTAACGGGATCCACATCATCGACCTGCAGAAGTCCGTTGTAAAGATGGACGAAGCTTACAAGGCAGTATTTGACGCTGTTGCAGACGGCGGCAAGATCCTCTTTGTAGGAACCAAGAAGCAGGCACAGGACTCCATCCAGACCGAAGCAGAGCGTTGCGGTATGTACTTCGTAAACCAGAGATGGCTGGGTGGTATGCTTACCAACTTCAAGACCATCAAGTCCCGTGTAGAGACTCTGAAGAAGTACGAGAAGATGGAAGCTGACGGAACCTTCGAGGTACTCCCGAAGAAGGAAGTCGTAAAGATCAAGAAGGAGATGGAGAAGCTGCAGAAGAACATCGGCGGTGTGAAGGAAATGAAGCGCCTGCCGGATATGATCTTCGTAGTAGATCCGAGAAAGGAGCATATCTGCATCCAGGAAGCACACGCGCTGGGCATTCCGCTTGTAGGTATCGCTGATACAAACTGTGATCCGGAAGAGCTGGATTATGTGATCCCGGGCAATGACGATGCAATTCGTGCCGTAAAGCTGATCGTATCCAAGCTGGCTGATGCCGTGATCGAGGCAAACCAGGGCGCAGATGCTGAGTCTGTTGCAGCAGCTGAGGCAGAGGCTGCAGAGGCTGAGGCAGAGCAGGCATAAGTTAGATTCTTAGGATTTGAAAAAGGAGATAGATTATGGCTATTACAGCAGCAGATGTAAAGAACTTAAGAGAGATGACCGGTGCCGGTATGATGGATTGCAAGAAGGCACTGACAGAAACAGATGGCGATTTTGATGCAGCTGTTGAGTTCCTTCGTAAGAAGGGTCTTGCTACCGCTGAGAAGAAGGCAGGACGTATTGCTGCAGAGGGTATCGTATCCACTGTTATTTCCGATGATGCAAAGACAGCTACCATCATCGAGGTTAACTCCGAGACAGACTTCGTAGCAAAGAACGAAGTATTCCAGACCTATGTTGCAGGTCTTGCAAAGCAGATCAACAACGGAAGCTATGCTGATCTGGATGCATTCCTTGCAGACAAGTCCGAGATCGATCCGTCCGCAACCGTAACAGAGCATCATAAGGCAATGGTTGCAAAGATCGGTGAGAACCTGACCATTCGTCGTTTTGAGAAGGTTACAGGTGATGTTGTTGTTTCCTACATCCACATGGGTGGTAAGATCGGTGTTCTTGTTGAGGCGGAGTGTGATCAGCCCAGCGATGCGATCAAGGAAGCTATGAAGAATATTGCTATGCAGATCGCAGCTATGAATCCTTCTTACGTAAAGAGAGAAGAGATCTCTGATGCTGAGCTGGCAAAGGAGAAGGAGATCATCGTGGACAGCTCTCTGGCTGATCCCGCTTCCCTTCCGAAGCCGATCCTCTCTGCAGTCTTCGATGAGGCTCTTGCTAAGGAGCTTCTCAGTGCTGAGGATAAGGCTACGCTTGAGGAGAAGAGAAATGACAAGTATCTCTTCAACTTCCTTACGGATGCAGGCATCCAGTCTTTCAGAGATGTTGCAGCAGGCCACAAGGCTGAGTACCTTGAGAACAAGATCTTCGCAGGTCTTGTAGAGGGACGTTTCTCCAAGCATCTGAAGGAGATCTGCCTGGTTGACCAGACCTACGTAAAGGCTGAGGATAAGGAATCCGTAAAGCAGTACGTAGAGAAGGTTGCAAAGGACAACGGATGCGCATTCTCCATCAAGAAGTTCGTACGTTTTGAGACAGGTGAAGGTCTTGAGAAGAAGAATGAGGATTTTGCGGCAGAGGTTGCTGCACAGATGAATAAGTAATTATATAATGTTTATATAATTAACTAAAAGGATGGTTTAGAAAAGGAGTTTGAAGAAACATGGCAATTTTATTTGGGGTACTTTGTATCATCACCGGTTTATTACTTCCGCTGTTGTTCGGCTGGATCGGATTTGCAATCCCGATGGTATTCGGCGTTCTTGCAATCGTATTCGCAATCCTGAAGAACAAGAAGGCAAAGGAAGAGGGTGTTCCCACAAGCAAGGCAGGTTTTGTTTGCGCAGCAGTTGGTATGGTTCTTGCAATCGGACTGATCATCGGTCTGCAGGTAGCAGGAAACAAGTTCAGAACTGCTATGGATAAGTATGGCGTAAGCCATTTCCCGATCCTGGACAAGAGTGTGGATCATCTGAAGTCCGGTGGTGTTGTAGGTCTGATCGTTTATGCAAAGAACGAGGTTTCCGCAAATGTGGATTCCATCAAGTCCGAGTTTGATGCACTGATGAAGAGCATGAATGAGGATCAGGCACCGGCTGATAACGGTGGCGAGCAGCAGGGCGGCGAAGGCGCAGAGCAGCAGCAGGGCGGCGAAGGCGCAGAGCAGCAGGGCGGCGAAGGTGCAGAGCAGCAGCAGGGCGGTGAAGAAGGCGGAGCCGACCAGAGCGAAGTACCTGAAAGCGGCGTAGAAGAAGGCGCAGCACAGGAATAATCAATAAGATTTCCGGAGTGATCCCGAGCGTTCGGGATCACTCTTTTCACATGAAGAGGTTTAAGAAAATGATCGAGAAACTGAAAGCATTTCTGACGGAAGACATGCAGGGAATCCTGATCACGGATGCATACAGCCTCCGTTATTATACGGGATTCAGCGGTGGAGAGGGTGTGGCCCTCTGTACGAAGCAGGAAGGGATCCTCTACGTGGATTCCCGGTATACCGAGGCAGCAGGCAATGAGACGAAGGCAGCAGGATCCGGGTTTACGGTCCGGGAGTTTAATCATGCGTCTCCGCTGTATGACCAGCTTCGGAGCCAGCTTGGCAGTGCAGGTGTGACGGCCGTCGGCTTTGAGGACCGGTCCCTGGTATGCAGTACATTTACCAAGTATCATAAGGAACTGGGTGTAAATCTGCTTCCGCTGGAGGATACGCTCCTAAATCCACGTCAGATCAAGACGGAGCTGGAGCTTTCGCTGCTGCGTAAGGCAGAGGAGATCGGAGATCTTGCGTTTTCCCACATCCTGAAGGTATTAATGCCGGGGATCACGGAGCTGGAGGTGGCTGCGGAGCTGGAATACGTGATGAAGAAAAACGGAGCCTCAGGGCTTTCCTTTGATACCATCGTTGCCTCCGGTCTGCATAGCTCCATGCCCCATGCCGTTCCAACAGATAAGAAGCTGGAGATGGGTGACTTTGTCACCATGGACTTCGGCTGCATCTACCACGGCTATTGCTCGGATATGACCCGGACCGTGGTGATCGGGAGGGCAAGCGAAGAGCAGCGAAGGATCTACGAAACCGTACTCCATGCACAGCTGAAGGCCATGGAGGGACTTCGCCCCGGCATGAAGTGCGTGGAAGTGGATCGGATCGCCAGAGACTTTATCAGTGAAGCAGGGTATGGAACGTATTTCGGTCATGGTCTCGGCCATTCCGTAGGGCTTTATATCCATGAAAGCCCGGCGCTTAACACGCGGGATGAGACGGTGCTGCAGCCGGGAATGATCGAAACCATAGAACCGGGGATCTATATTCCCGGATTCGGAGGCGTCCGGATCGAGGATATGGGAGTTGTAACGGAACAGGGCTACCGATCCTTTGCCCGTTCTCCGAAAATGCTGATCGAACTGTAAATGGGAAAGCAGTAATCAGGGAACTGTCGTGCAAACGTGCGACAGTTCCTTGTTTTTGCTTGTGTTATTGTGCAAATGTGTGATAAAATGAGCGTTACATTGGCTATTTTGCCAAAGAAGGTGTCGGACCGGAGGTTAGAGAGGCTTCCGGGAAGCAGGAAGAGAGGTACCGCATGGCGGAGAAGAGTAAGAAATATATCCAGGCAATATGGGATGCAACAGATGCACTGCAGGAAGAGCAGCAGATGGAGAACGGGCTTTCCACGTGTCTTTCCATTCTCGGCAAGACCATTGGCTGTGAGAACGGATTTGCATGGCTTGCAGATAAGGAGGACAACCGGCTTTACGTCGTGACCTGTTACGGAAAGGCGGATGTTACCGGAATCAGTATCAGGGACGATCAGGGACTGATCGGTATGGTCTACCACGAACAGAATCTGGTAAAGATCGATGACTGTGCAAAGGACCCTCTCTTCAAGATCGGTGAGGATGAGGAAGCCGGAGTCAAGACAGAGAATACGATCGTCGTACCTCTTAAGACCCGCGCAAATGTATTCGGATGCCTGCAGCTCATCAATAAGGAAGGCGGCTTCACGGATCAGGATGCCATGCTCTGCGGAAATATCGCAGCCCTTGTTGCTTCGGATATCGAGGATAAGGGCTATTCCACCGCAAATATCCATCAGGAGAAGAAGGTACTGGTATCCCTGAAGGGCGTTAAGAAGAAATTCCCCTCCGGAGACAGTGAGATTACGATCCTTAAGGGAATCGACCTGGATATTTATGAGGGAGAGTTCCTCGTGATCCTGGGAGAGAGTGGTTGCGGTAAGTCCACCATGCTGAACATCATCGGCGGTATGGATTTCCTGACGGAAGGAACCGTTACCGTGGACGGAAAGGATTTCTCTCACCCCACGGATAAGGAGCTGACGGAATACCGGCGGGATTTCATCGGCTTTATCTTCCAGTCCTATAACCTTATGCCGAACCTTTCTGCAATCGAGAATATTGAATTTGTTGCTGAGAACTGTAAAAATCCGCTGAAGCCCGAGGACGCACTTGCCGTCGTCGGGATGTCACAGCGTGCGGGACATTTCCCTGCACAGATGTCCGGCGGACAGCAGCAGCGTATCTCCATAGCCCGTGCCCTGGCAAAGAATCCGCGAATGATCCTGGCAGATGAGCCCACCGCAGCTCTGGATTTCCAGACAGGTCAGGAGGTGCTTGTCATCGTGGAGGATATTGTCCGGAACCAGGGTAAGACCGTAGTTATGATCACGCACAACGCCGAGATCGGCAAGATGGCAGACCGTGTCATCAAGCTGAGAGGCGGACTGGTATCCAGTGTCCGTGTGAACATGAAGCCGCTGAAGGCAGTTGAGATCATTTGGTAACCTGCGTGCTTCCTTACGCCATACGCAGCCGGTAACAGGTGGCTGTACGCAGAAAAATACGGGTAAAATATGGAGTTAAGATGAAGAAGACACAGCGTAAAGACGCAATCAGAAATATATGGAGAAAGAAGGTCTCCTGGATCTCCGTCGCCATTGTGACGATGCTGACCGTGGGGGTCTTTCTCGGGTGCCGTAGCTACAGTGCATCCATGGGGATTGACGGAAAAAAGTATTATACGGATCACAATTATCAGGATATCGAAGTGATCAGCCGTACCGGCTTCCTGGATTCCGAACTGGAGCAGTTCCGGAACCTGGAGGGCGTGATCGACGTGGAAGGGTATCATCAGCTGGATGTTACCGTGGACTTCGGTACGAAGAATGAAATGGTGAACCTGATTCTGAAAACAGAGCGGATCAGTACACCGGAGCTGATCGAGGGACGCCTTCCGGAGAAGGAAGGGGAGCTTGCAGTCAGTACCGGACTTCAGGAGGATTACCACCTGAAGATCGGTGAGACGCTGCACCTATCCGCGGATGAGGAACAGGATAAGCTTCTGGCAACCCATGATTTTGTGATCACCGGATTTGTGAATCATCCGGGGTATATGCAGGTGACGAAGAATCAGTTTCTTCTTGCAGCAGACACCTCCTTTGATACCGAGGATATGAACGGAGGTCATCTTCGCGCGCTTGTACGTGTGGAATATCCGGACAGTCTGAATATCTATTCCAATAAGTATTATGAGACCATCCTTCCGGTGGAGGAGCGGATCCAGACCCTGTTCCCGGACATGATCGAAACCCATAAGAGCGAGCTCTTTGCCGTGGCTGATAAAAAGATCATGGATGAGACCGAAGGCCCGAGACAGAAGCTTCGGGATGCGGAGAAGGAACTGGCGGACGGAAAGAAGAAGCTGGACGAGGGCGAAGAGAAGCTGCTCTCGGCGAAGGAAGAGCTGGAACAGGGCGAACGGGATCTGGCAGACGGAAAGAAGAAGCTGGAAGACGGAAAGAAGAAGCTGGAGAACGGTAAGAAGGACCTGGATGACGGCGAGAAGCAGTATGCCGAAAAGAAGGAGCAGTTTGATACCAAATCCGCGGAGGCGAAGAAGCAGATCAGTGATGCAAAGAGCAAGCTGAACTCTGCCGAAAGCGAAGCAAAGTCGGGCTTAAATAAGCTGGATTCCGTGGAGTCCACCCTGCGAAGGATCGTTCAGGATCTCGGAGAATCCGATCTTTCGGGAAATTACTATTCCTTAAAGGAGCAGGCGGAGAAGAACTACGAGGCTGCCATGCAGGCGGCTGTGGAGCAGAAGGATAACTCGGAGCTTCTGAAGAAGGCGGAGCAGGATACAAATGCGGCAGTTGACGCAAGACTGGACCGGCTGGGGATCGTTAAGGCGTTAAACAGCACTACCTTCCGCAGGATCACGGAGTTTGCAAAGGCCTATTACGGAGACATCACGGTCCTGGATTTTCTGAAGGGAAGTAAGGCAATCCTGGATATCAGTGATGAGGATATGAAGGAGCTGATCGCCTATCTGGAGCAGAAGGATCCGAGCCTGAAGCTTTCAGGGGTGATCACGGAGCTGGAAAAATCCGAAGAGGTGAAGGAGATCCTGGATGAGAAGGTCTCCGTGCTTCCGGATAAGCTCCGGTCCCTGATCCGTCAGTACTTCAACGGCTACGGCAAGGCCCTTGCTGCAAAGAAGGCAGTCGGCGGAGCGAAAGAAGTACTTGCCGAGAAGGAAAAGGCCGTGAACGAGGAGCTTTCCAAGGCGGAGCAGCAGCTGAAGGAAGGTCGCGATAAGCTGGATGCAGCGAAGAAGAAGCTGGAAGACGGTCAGGCCGAGTATGATCAGAACCTCGAGAAGTATCAGGAGGGACTTGAGAAGTACGAAAGCGGAAAGGCTGATTACGAGAAGGGCCTGGAGGAGTTTAAGGAAAAACAGAAAACCTATCAGGATGGTGAGAAAAAATACCTGGATGGAAAGCGGGAGCTTGAGGAGAAGATCGAAGAAGCAAGAGATAAGGTAAGAGAACGACTGGATGGGTATTTTGCGGTTCAGAACCGGAGAGCCAACGAAGGCTTTGTGAATCTGAAGTCAAACATTTCCATGATCAGCAATGCATCGCTGGCCTTTATCGCTCTTTTCCTTGTGGTTTCGGCCATGGTTACCTTCTCAACCATCGCGATCATCGTGGATGAGCAAAGAAACCTGGCGGGAGCCATGAAGTCTCTCGGATTCTTCAACAAGGATATCCGTGCCAAGTATCTGGTGTTCGGACTCTCTGCAGCCGTGGTTGGTGTTCTGGCCGGTGTGGCTGCATCCTTCGGGGTACAGCAGGTGTTCCGGTACGGTGTGACGATTCTGTACGTATTCGGGCGTCCTTCCATATCCTTTAATGTGCTGACCCTGATCATAGCGGCTGTGCTTCTGATCTCGGTGGTGATCATCGCCATCTATGCATCCACCAACGGTATGCTGAAGATGTCGGCAATCCAGTTGATGAGCGGAATGAAGAAGGAACGTACCCTGCGCGGAAAGGACGAGCAGGAGAAGAAGGGCGGATTATACAAGCGTCTGATCTTCCGGAATATGAAGACCGAGATCGAGCGTGTGGCGATTACAACGCTGATCATAGCCATCAGCTGCAGTCTGATCGGTGTGGGCTTCAATCTGAAGAATGCCTTCGGCGGAATGATCGATCTGCAGGTAGAGGATGTCTGGGGATATGATCTTAAAGTCAGCTACGACCAGGATTCGGATCAGTGGACCCGGTACGAACTGGAACGTGTGATCCGGGAATCCGGTGCATCCTATGCCTCTGTCTCGGAAATCCCCACCATTTACCGTGACAAGGAGCTGCAGGAATATACCTATATTCTGGTGATGGACCAGAATGTGGTGGGAGATTTCTACCATGTGATCGACTGGGATACCGGGAAGGAGATGACGATCCCGGAGGACGGAGTCCTGATCCAGAACCGCCTGTATGAGACCAGAAATCTGGGGATCGGAGACACCTATACACTGTATGACCATAAGCTGAAGGAGCATACGGTTGAAGTGAGGGGAGTCTATTCGAACCATGTGGGACGTACCGTCATCATGTCCAGAGAAGGATACTATAACCTGTTCGGAACCACGGCTTCGGACAATACCTTCTTAATTCGCCTGAACGGTGTAAGTCAGACCGCGCTGCTGGGTGAACTGGCGCAGATCATTCCGGAGATTACCTATGAAACACCGGAGAAGCTTCAGAATGAATTCAAGCCCCTTCGGGATTCCTACAATTCCGTGGTATACCTGCTGACCGGTATGGCCATCTTCATGAGCATCTTTGTCCTTGCGAACCTGACGAACATCTTCATCAGCCGCAGAAGGAAGGAAATGATCATCATGCGGGTCAACGGCTTCAGTACGAAGCAGTGTATCGGGTATCTGATCCGTGAGACCATCATCACGGCTGTGGCGGGCTTTGTGATCGCAGTCATCGTGGGAGGACTGCTGTCACGCATGATGGTAACGATCATAGAGCAGCCGGACACCATGATGGACCGGAGGTTCCAGCCCGTCAGCTGGGTGATCGCAGTGCTTCTGGAAGCAGTGTTCGCCTTCTGTATCGACTTCTATGTCTTCCGGAAGGTGCGAAAGCTGAAGGTTACGGACATCAATGCCTAGGATTTTGTGGAAATAGTACGGTTTTTACGGGGATTGTTGTGTAAAATTGTACTTGCATTTTCCATGTATTATGTTAATATAGTACCAGCATAAATCATTCTTACTAGAGTGGGTTCGGTTCCGAACCCACTCTTGTTTATACCGGGGGATGAAAGATTGAAAAAATCAGAGATTGAAGAAAAAACAAAAGAACTTCTGCTTCCGATCCTGGAACAGAATCATCTGGAGCTTTGGGATGTGGAATATGTAAAGGAAGGGCAGGATATGTACCTTCGCGCCTACATCGATAAGAAGAACGGTGTCAGCATCGATGACTGTGTAACGGTTTCCCGCGCACTGGATGCAGAGCTGGACCGTGAGGACTTTATCCGGGAGGCGTACAACCTGGAGGTCAGCTCCCCGGGGCTTACGAGACCGCTGAAGAAGACCGTGGACTTTACACGGAGTATCGGAAAGCTGATCGAGGTTAAGCTCTACCAGCCGGTAGACGGCAGGAAGGAGTTGGAGGCTACGCTTCTGGCCGGAGATGATGAAACCATCCGGGTGCAGACGGAGCAGGGAGAGCTTACTATCCAACGGAGCAATATCGCGAAAGCAAGGCTCTGCTATGTTGAAAAAGAAGATATCGAAGAAACAGAAGAAGACTAAGGCTACGGCAGACCGGAATACGGTCTGTCACCATCAGATCAAACAAGTACATTAAGGATTTGTCATAATAAGGAGGAAAGACAAATGCAGGAGATCATTGAAGCGCTGGATCAGCTCGAGAAGGAGAAAGGGATCAGTAAGGACCTCATCATGGAGGCAATCGAAAAGTCTCTGAATTCCGCTTGCGAGAAGGATTTCGGTAAGGATACCGAATGCTCGGTGCATATGGACCGTGAGACCGGTGAGATCAAGGTATTCGCCAAGAAGCTGGTTGTGGAGGAGGTCTATGACAGTCGTTCCGAGATGACCCTCGAGGAAGCCCGTCAGATCGATCCGAACTACAATCTGGATGATGAGGTGCCGATTGAGATCACAACCCGTGATTTCGGCCGTATCGCAGCCCAGAAGGCGCGCGGTATCATCGTACAGGCCATCAAGGAAGGCGAAAGAGATGCGGTTTACAATCATTTCGCTGACAAGGAGCATGATATCATCACCGGTGTTGTACAGCGCTGGGTCGGAAACAATCTGAGCGTCAGCCTGGATGACCGGACCGACACCATCCTGAACGAGAAGGAAATGATCCCCGGCGAGTACTATAAGAGAGGGGACCGGATCAAGCTTTACATCGTTGAAGTAAAGAAGAACCAGAAGGGCTTCCGGATCGTTGTTTCCAGAACCCATCCGGACCTGGTAAAGCGTCTGTTTGAGCGTGAGGTAACCGAGATCGCCGACGGCGTTGTCGAGATCAAGAGCATTTCCCGCGAAGCGGGTTCCCGTTCCAAGATCGCTGTCTGGTCCAATGATGAAAATGTGGATGCAGTCGGTTCCTGTGTCGGTATGAACGGCGCGAGAGTCAATGCTATTGTGGATGACCTCTACGGAGAGAAGATTGATATCATCGAGTGGGATCCGGATCCGGCCATCTTTATCGAGCATGCACTGTCCCCGTCCAAGGTTGTGTCCGTAACCCTCGGACCGGACGGAAAGTCCGCACTGGTCGTGGTACCGGATTATCAGCTGTCGCTTGCCATCGGTAAGGAAGGACAGAATGCACGTCTGGCAGCAAGACTGACCGGCTTCAAGATCGACATCAAGAGCGAGACACAGGCAGCTGAGATGGATATGGATGCATACTATGCCGAGAACTACGGTGATCTGCAGTACGAGGATGAGTTCTATGATGAGGACGAGTATCCGGAGGAGACGGAAGGATATGAGGAAGGTGTAGAAGGCTCCGAGGAAGAGACGGCTGAGGCTGCTGCGGAGGAAGCTGCAGAGGAGGTTGCTGAGGAAGCAACGGAGGAAGCTGCAGCCGACGAGGAAACGGCAGAATAAGAGCCCGGGAGAACGTAGGATGAAGAATAAGAAGATTCCCATGAGACGGTGTGTGGCCTGCGGAACATCCAGGCCGAAGCAGGAGCTGATCCGGATCGTAACCACGGAAGGAAGTGCACAGGTGGATGCATCCGGCAGAAAGAACGGCAGAGGCGCGTACCTTTGCAGAGAGCAGGCCTGCTTTGATCTGGCGAAGAAGAAGCATCTGATCACACAGGAGATCTATGAGGAACTTTGTAAGGAGTAACGCTTGTCAGATAAAAGACTTTCCCTGCTGGGGCTTGCTGCAAGAGCAGGTGCGGTGCAAAGCGGAGGCTTTCTCACGGAGAAGGCTATCCAACAGGGCACGGCCGTGTTCGTGATCATAGCGGAGGATGCCTCGGCAAATACGAAGAAAAAGATACAGGATAAATGTACTTACTATCATGTGCCGTATGCAGTTTGTGAGACACAGGATATTTTGGGACATAGGATCGGCAAGGAATCCAGAAGCTCTCTGGCCATAACGGATGAGAACTTCGGAAGACAAGTCGCAAAAGGCTTCGGCATAGAGATTTAGGAGGTGTAATTCTTGAGAGTACATGAGTTTGCAAAGGAATTATCGAAAGAAACGGGGAAGACGATTTCACCGAGCAATGTACTGACCCATCTGAGTAAGAAGAAGGAAGGGCTGAAGGCTACCAGTTCCATCGATGAGGAACTGATGGCCTATGTGCGTGCGAAATATATCAAGCCGGTTGAGAAGAAACCGGAACCGAATAAGCATCTGAAACCGGCAGGAAGACCGGGTCAGGGATCAGGAGCCGGTGCAGGAAGATCTGCAACCGGAGGAAGAGCTGCGGCAGGAAGACCTGCAACCGGAAGACCGGCAGGGGCTCCCGTCAGCAGAACCGCCGGTGCGGCACCCAAGGGTCGTCGTCCCGTGACCGGTGGCCTTGTAAAGCCTGAAGCACCGCGCCGCGTGGTTCGTCCGGCTGCTCCGGCAGAACCGGTTCAGGAGAAGAAGACTCCGGTAGCAGAGCCGGTAGAAGAAAAGGTACCTCAGGTGGTGGAAGCACCCGTTGTTGAGGAGGTGACCCCCGTAATCGAGACTCCGGTAACAGAACCGGTGGAAAAGACTCCGGCACCCGCACCTGAAAAGAAGGAAGAAGTGACGGAAGAGAAGGCTGAGACCCCGGCTCCGCAGGAAGAGGCTCCCGCTCCGACTCCGAAGGAAGAGGAGAAGAAGGAAGAGGCTCCGAAGAAGGAAGCCAGAGTGATCTCCAGCCCGATCCAGGAGAAGGTAAGACCTGTGAAGATCCTGGATGCAAAGACCATCGCTGAGCGTGTGGCTGCAAGCCAGAGCAAGCGTGATGCTGCAAGAAAGGCAAGCGGAGAACGTCCGGAGGGCGACAGAAGACCGCGTACCGGTGATCGTCCGGCAAGACAGGGAGACCGTCCGGCAAGACCGGGAGATCGTCAGGGAAGACCGGGAGACCGTCCGGCAAGACCGGGAGACCGCCCCGCAAGACCGGGGGATCGTTCACCCCGTGGATTTGAGGGTAAGGATAAGGATCAGGAGTTCGAGCGCGGCAGAGGCGGCGCAGGACGCGGACGCAGTGAACGTCCGGAGCGCAGCGGAGGATCCGATGTACCTGCAGAGAAGTTCGGAAAGCAGGACAGAAGAGACCGTCATGAGAAGAGCTCCCGTGACAGAGATCGTTACGATAACAAGAAGGATCGGGAGAGAACGGATATTACCTCCAAGGATCAGCTGAGAGGTAAGAAGGGCCAGAAGGTTCAGACCAAGCAGGCAAGACCTCAGGCACCGAAGGCACCGGAAGAGCCGGTGATCCGCAATGTAACCCTTCCCGAGACTCTGACTCTGAAGGAGCTGGCAGATAAGATCAAGCAGCCGGTTGCTGCCATGATCAAGAAGCTCTTTATGGCAGGTAAGATGGTGACCGTGAATACGGAGCTTTCTTATGAAGATGCGGCTATGATCGCACTGGAATACAACTATATCGCTGAGGAAGAGGAGAAGATCGACCTTGTAGAAGAGGCACTTCGCGACATCGAGGATCCTGAGGAGTCCCTGACTCCGCGTCCGCCGGTTGTCTGCGTTATGGGTCACGTTGACCACGGTAAGACCTCTCTTCTGGATGCGATCCGTAACTCCTCCATCACACAGGATGAGGCAGGCGGAATCACCCAGCATATCGGTGCTTACGTTGTTAAGGTAGGCGATCAGAGAATCACCTTCCTGGATACTCCGGGACATGAGGCATTTACGGCCATGCGTCTTCGTGGTGCCCAGGCAACGGATATCGCTATCCTGGTAGTCGCAGCGGATGACGGTGTCATGCCGCAGACGGTTGAGGCTATCAACCATGCCAAGGCAGCAGGCATCGAGATTATCGTTGCCATCAACAAGATCGATAAGCCCAGCGCAAATGTGGACCGCGTAAAGCAGGAGCTTATGGAGTACGGCCTGGTAGCAGAGGACTGGGGCGGAAGCACCATCTTCTGTCCGGTATCCGCGCATACCCATGAGGGTATCTCCAACCTGCTGGATATGATCCTTCTTACCGCTGAGGTCCTTGAATTAAAGGCAAATGCTAACCGTAAGGCCCGTGGTGTCGTAATCGAGGCCCGTCTGGACCGCGGACGTGGTCCGGTGGCAACCCTGCTGGTTCAGAAGGGTACCCTGCATGTGGGTGACTTCGTGGCCATCGGTGAGTTTAACGGCCGTGTACGTGCCATGATCGACCATAAGCAGAGGAATCTGAAGCTGGCAACCCCGTCCACTCCGGTGGAGATCACGGGTCTGGCCGGTGTACCGAACTCCGGTGATACATTTATATCCACGGAGACTGAGAAGGAGGCACGTTCCATCAGTGAGGCCTTCATCACCAGAGGTAAGGAGAACCTGATCGCTGAGACCAAATCCAGAATGTCCCTGGATGACCTCTTCAATCAGATGCAGGAAGGCAATCTGAAGGAACTGAAGCTGATCATCAAGGCAGACGTACAGGGCTCTGTGGAGGCTGTAAAGCAGAGTCTCCTGAAGCTTTCCAACGACGAGATCGTGATCAAGTGCATCCACTCCGGTGTCGGTGCCATCAACGAATCCGATGTTACCCTTGCTTCCGCTTCGGGAGCCATCATTATCGGCTTCAATGTCCGTCTCGACGCACAGGCAAAGCAGCTGTCCGATGAGGAGAAGGTGGATGTACGTCTCTACAACGTCATCTACAACGCGATCGACGATATCGAGGCTGCCATGAAGGGTATGCTGGATCCGATTTACGAGGAGAAGATTACCGGTCATGCAGAGGTACGTCAGGTATACAAGGCATCCGGTATCGGTTCGATCGCCGGAAGCTACGTACTGGATGGTATCATCGAGCGTAACAGCTCCGCACGTATCACACGTGACGGTGAGCAGATCTTCGAGGGTAAGATCTCATCCCTGAAGCGTTTCAAGGATGATGTGAAGGAAGTAAAGACCGGCTTCGAGTGCGGTATCGTATTCGACGGTCATAATGATCTTGCGGAAGGCGACCAGATCGAGATCTACAAGATGGTCGAGGTTCCGCGTCAGTAACGTACGGCCATGACGGGCGAAGCTTCGCCCGCCCTGCCCGGTGCATTGCGATATAAAGGAGATAAGAATGAGAACGAATCAGCACGGCCCGTCCCGGGTGTCACATGATGTGCAGCGTTCCCTCAGTCGTATCATTTCCGAGCTGAAGGATCCGAGGATCGGTCTTATGACCTCGGTCACCCGATGTGAGGTAACCAAGGATCTGAAGGAGTGCAAGTGCTATATCAGTGTACTCGGAGATGCAGAGGCTACTATGCAGGGGCTTGTCAGCGCAAGAGGATTTATCCGGAAGCAGCTGGCTTCCTCGCTGAACCTCAGAAATACACCGGAGATCGATTTTGTATTGGATTCCTCCATCGCCTACGGCGTGGAAATGTCCCGCAGGATCGACGAGGTGATCGCACAGGATCAGAGCAAAACAGAGGAATAAACTATGGAGAAGGAATTGCACGAAAAGGGGAAGCGTCTGCGTCAGATGATCGATGCAGCCGGTACGATCTGTATCCTCGGTCATATCCGCCCGGATGGTGACTGTGTCGGATCGACCCTTGCCATCTACAATTACATTACGGATCAGTATGAGGGGAAGACCGTGGATGTTTATCTGGAAGCATTTCCCGCATCGATGAAGTTCTTGAACGGTGCGAAGAAGGTAAAGCATGACACGGCCGGCAAGCATTATGATCTTGCCATATCCATGGACGTTTCGGATGTGGAGCGGCTGGGAAAGTTTCAGGACATGTTCCAGTCAGCCATTTCCACCATCTGTATCGACCATCATGTCAGCAACCCCGGCTTCGGGGATCTCTGCTTCGTGGATGCGAATGCATCCAGTGCCTGCGAGGCATTTGCAGAGCTGATCGATCCGGAGCAGATCTCGCAGAATACGGCCACCTGCATGTACCTGGGTATGGTACATGACACCGGGGTGTTCAAGTATAACTGCACACGCCGTTTCACCATGGAGCTGGCAGGACTTCTGCTGGACAAGGGTGTGGACGGAAATTACATCATAGATGAGACATTTTACAAGAAGACCTACAAGCAGAACCTGCTTATGGCTAAGACGGTTCTGGAGTCCGTTCTGTACGAGGACGGCAAGGTCATCTTCGGTTATGTATCCAAGGATACCCTGAAGGAATTCAAGGCCAACAACATGGATACGGAAGGTATCGTGGAGCAGCTGCGTCTGACGGAAGGCGTGGAGGTTGCAATCTTCGCATATCAGCTGACCAAGAAGACCTTCAAGGTAAGTCTTCGGGCCAAGAATTATGTGGATGTGAGCAAGGTTGCGGAGCAGTTCGGCGGTGGCGGACACGTACGTGCGGCGGGACTGGACGGAACCGGTACCATCGAAGAAATGCTGCCAAAGCTCCTGGAGGAGATTAAAAAGCAGCTGGTTTAAGAGAGTGAAGCTATGTATCAGGGCGTGGTAATACTGAATAAGGAGCCGGGCTTTACATCCTTTGATGTGGTTGCGGTCTGCCGCGGTATCTTCGGACAAAGAGCAGTGGGGCATACGGGAACACTGGATCCCATGGCCCGCGGTGTGCTACCGATCTGCCTCGGACGTGCCACGAAGCTGAGTGACCTTCTTACTTCGACCACGAAGGAATATGAGGTGGAGCTGGAGCTTGGCTACACCACGGATACTGATGACTGTACCGGTCAGGTACTTACTACGGCGGATCCGGAAAAGCTAAGCAGCATCACCCCGGAGCAGATGGAAGAAGCTCTTCGGAGGTATCTTGGAGATACCCTCCAGGTTCCGCCGAGATATGCAGCGATCCGTAAGGACGGAAAGAAGCTCTACGAGTACGCAAGAGCCGGTGTGGAAGTGGATATGCCGGGACGACCGGTCACGATCTATGAGATCAGCATCCGATGGATCCGGCTGCCGAAGGCCGGCTTTCTGGTACGCTGCTCCAAGGGTACCTATATCCGGAGCCTATGCAGGGATGTGGGTGCGGACCTCGGAGTCGGTGCTGTTATGACAGCCCTTTCCCGGAATGCCACCAGCGGGTTTACCCTGGAGGACAGTGTTACGCTGGAGGAGCTGAAGGCTGCAAAGGCTGCGGGGACTCTGGACTCGTATGTTCGCCCCATGGACGCGCTTCTTCGTCAGTTTCCGGCCTATACCTGCAGGGAATCGGCACGGAAATACTTACTGAACGGAAATCCTCTTCGTCCCGAAGGGCTGGAGGCTGTGGAAGCTGTGTCAGAGGGGGACTTCCCCCTTGAGGATGGCGGCATGTACCGTGTCTATTTGGACGGAACACTGGCAGCGCTTTACCGGTATGATGCCGGAAGAAATCTTTTTATGAATCAGAAAATGCTGATGGAAAGAGGGAACGAGAGTTGACTGCGGTTACGATCGGAAAATTTGACGGGTTTCATCTGGGACACCGGCTGCTGCTTGAGGAGCTGCGTGAGATATCCCGGGAACAGAAGAATGAGATTCCGACCTGTGTCTGCAAGATCGATTTTTCCGGTCCGGGCCTGCTTTCCAGAGCGGAACAAAGCAAGGTTCTGGAGCAGTACCAGATCTACCGCATGCGGCGTCTTGCATTTTCCGAATACTTCGCTTCCCAGACACCGGAGGAGTTCGTCCGGAGAGTTCTGGTGAGTGAGCTTGGAGCGACCCACGTGGTTGTGGGATCGGACTTTTGCTTCGGATATAACCGTACGGGAAATGTGGATACCCTACGTCAGCTGGGTGAGAAGTACGGCTTCCGTGTGATCGCCGTAGAGAAGCTTCGAAAGGACGGTGAGGTGGTAAGCTCCACACGGATCCGAAGCCTTATCTCCGAGGGCAGGGTAGAAGAAGCCGGAGTGCTTCTCGGACAGCCGGTGTCCTATCAGGGAAGAGTCTGCCATGGAAGGGAACTGGGCAGGACCATCGGATTCCCCACCTGCAATCTGCAGGCGGATCCGGAGAAGCTGCTTCCGTTGTACGGCGTCTATCAGACCGAGGTCCTGACACCCCTCGGAACCTATGCCGGGATCACCAATATCGGACAGAAGCCCACGGTAGAGGAAAACGGGACCCCCACCATAGAAACGCATATCCCCGGATTCAACGGGAATCTCTATGATGAGGAGATCACCGTACGTCTGAAACGGTTCCTTCGACCGGAGAAGAGGTTTGCTTCCGTGGAGGAACTGAAGGAACAGTTGAGAATCGATGTAGATTGTACTTGAAATCTACGCCAAAAAGCGATATAGTATATAGCGTTGAGTCTGTAAGAAGCATCAACATTTCATAACGCGCCTGTAGCTCAGTGGATAGAGCAGTGGCCTCCGGAGCCACGTGCGTAGGTTCGATTCCTATCAGGCGCATGAACAGTCTCAAGGCTTATGTCCTTGGGACTTTTTTACATTTTCGGAAGGATCGGCCGGGGAACCGGCCATGATGATAATCGGAGGATTATTCGATGGACAATGATAAGAAGCTATCCAGACAGCGACAGGTGCGGATGCGGAAGCGGCTGCTGATCATGTGGGCGATCTTCATCCCTGTTCTTGTGGTTGCGATTCTGTTTATCGTTAAGAATAAGGACGAGCTGATCGATGATTTTACAACGGAGGAGCATATCTATCAGGTGGATGCGAACCCGGAGATCAACAAGCTGGTAAGTGATTATCTGACAGCCTATGCAGCCTGTGATCAGATGACTTTAAAGAAGCTGGTGGTGGACCCCTCCGGCTTTGATGATATGACCATCGTACAGAAGAAGGCAGCGGTCGTAACGGGATATAAGAATATCAAGTGCTACACCGTTCCGGGCATGACGGAGGATGCGACCATCGTCTATGCTGTTGCGAATATCTCGATCGCAAATGTTGTCAGCACTCCTCTGGACATGAATCCGGCACTTTATGTCGTAAAAAAAGAAAGCGGTTATCTGATCGATAATACCGCTCTCAATAAGGATGTACTGAATTATATCGCTTCTACGAATCAGAAGCCGGATATCGTGGATCTGATGACTACCGTCAAGCAGGATCAGGAAAAATGTGCCTCCGATGACGAAACCTTCCGGAAGTTCTACGAGAAGCTGACCAAAAACAATCAGTCGAACCAGTCCGGGACGAAGGATCAGACTTCCTCCACGTCCTCACCCTGACCGAAGAGCTGTTCCACGTTGATCCCGCGATAGGGAACCGGAGTGGAGAAGACGATC
The DNA here is from genome assembly GCA_902760755.1 of uncultured Lachnospiraceae bacterium. Taxonomy (GTDB): domain Bacteria; phylum Bacillota; class Clostridia; order Lachnospirales; family Lachnospiraceae; genus Eubacterium_Q. The sequence continues at coordinate 85,987 of CACWHK010000010.1, forward strand.
TGTGTCTCGGTCTTTCCGAAGGCCTGCAGATGGCCGATAAAGGTGTCCAGCTCCTGTGTACTTGGGAAGCTGACCTTGATATGCATGGAGAAAGCACCGGTCACGCAGTCACACTCCAGAACGTTCGGGCAGGCTGCGATGAACGGATAGAACTCGGGCTTCTGCTTCGGGTCCAGTGACAGATTGATAAATGCGGTGATGTGGAACCCCAGAGAAAGAGGATTCACATCTGCATGGTACCCGCTGATGATCCCCTGCTTTTCCAGACGCTCCAGACGTGCGGAAACTGCCGGAGAGGATAGGTACACCTGACTGGCCAGATATTTCAGCGGTGCACGCGCGTTCTGCTGTAAAAGAGAGATCAGCTTGATATCGATATGATCCATGATAATATCTCCTCAGACTTAAAAATCTAAACTTAATAAGTGAGTTTACTTTTAATTATTATATAATCTATGGTCGGCATTTGCAAGTATTATACGAGAGATGCTGCAGATTCTTTTTTTGATTTAGGGAAGAATTATATACGGATGGAAGATAAGATACGGTTAAATAAATACTTAAGTGAAGCCGGCGTACTGTCCCGGAGAAAGGCCGATGAGGCCATAGTGGCAGGAGAGGTGCGGATCAACGGAGAGGTTGCGGCGCTCGGTTCCTTAGTTTCGGCAGGGGATGAGGTGACTTATCTTGAAACTCCCGTGATGCCGAGAGCAACGATTCGGGTATTTGCCTACAATAAGCCCCTCGGACTGGTCTGTACGGCAAAGGACGCAGATAAGGACAGTATCTTTCGGACACTAACGCTTCCGGTTCCCTGTTCCTATGTGGGACGTCTGGATAAGAATTCCCAGGGACTGCTGCTCCTTACAAATGACGGGGATCTTTCCAATCAGCTGCAGAAGGCCAGAAACCATCACGAGAAGGAATATGTGGTACGGGTGGATAAACCGCTGACACAGGACTTTCTGCATAAGATGTCCACCGGGGTGGAGATCCTGGATACGGTGACAAGACCCTGCAAGGTCGTGAAGCAGGGACAGAATACCTTCCGTATCATTCTGACCCAGGGACTGAACCGGCAGATCCGCCGGATGTGTGAAGCGCTGGACTACCGGGTTGTGTTCCTGAAGCGGATCCGGGAGTGCAATATCCTGCTGGGAGAGTTAAAGCCCGGGGAATACCGGGAGATACAGGGAGAAGAGCTGAGAGCGCTTCGTAAGGTAGCGGGCATGCCTGACTGAGCATATTCAATTCGTATGTTATCCGAGCGAAGCGAAGGATTTTTATTGGGGGATAGTAATGACAGAAACAGATAATATGAACCGCATGAAGGAACTCGTCCGGATCCTTTCGGATGCATCCCGTGCCTACTACATGGAAGACCGGGAGATCATGAGTAACTTCGAATATGATAAGCTGTATGATGAACTCCTTAAGCTGGAGCAGGAGACCGGTGTGGTGCTTTCCGACAGTCCCACCCAGAAGGTGGGCTATGAGGTGGTAAGCAGCCTTCCGAAGGAGTCGCATCCCTCCCCCATGCTGTCTCTGGATAAGACCAAGGACGTGGACGCTCTGGCAGCCTGGCTGGGAGACCACGAGGGGATTCTTTCCTGGAAGCTGGACGGTCTTACGGTGGTGCTGACCTATGAGGGCGGCGTTTTAGCCAAGGCCGTGACTCGGGGGAACGGAGAGATCGGTGAGGTGATCACACCCAACGCCAGGACCTTCCGGAACATCCCGAAGACGATCCCGGTGAAGAGCCGTTTTACGGTCCGGGGCGAGGCCATCATCTTTTATTCGGACTTTGAGAAGCTGAACGCAACCATTGCGGATGCGGAAGCTAAGTATAAAAATCCGCGGAATCTCTGCAGCGGGTCTGTCAGAGCCCTGAGCAGTCAGGTGACCGCAGAGAGAGCGGTACATTTCTTTGCATTCTCCATGGTGGATCCGGAGGAAGCGGAAATGAAGGAACGGATCGGCGGGACTATCCGTGAACGCTTCGAATTCCTTCGGTCCATGGGATTCGATACCGTGGATTATAAGCCGGTAACGGCGGAAACCCTGCCGGAGACCGTGAAGTGGTTCTCCGAAGCCATTGCTTCCAATGACTTTCCCTCAGACGGCCTGGTGCTGTCCTACAATGATATCGCCTACGGACGGTCTCTCGGGCGTACGGCGAAGTTCCCGCGGGATTCCATCGCATTCAAGTGGCAGGACGAAGAGGCAGTCACAACGCTTCTGGATGTGGAGTGGAGTCCTTCCCGTACAGGACTCATCAATCCCGTAGCCATCTTCGAACCGGTGGAGCTGGAGGGAACCGTAGTGCAGCGGGCCAGCGTGCATAATATCAGCATTCTGAAGGAGCTTGCCCTCGGCAAGGGGGATCAGATCAAGGTCTACAAGGCCAACATGATCATCCCGCAGATCTCCGAGAACCTGACCCGTTCCGGAGCGCTGAGCATACCGGATACCTGTCCGGCCTGCGGCGGACCTACCACGATCAAAAACGAAAATGAAACAGAAACTCTGATCTGCACGAATCCGGAGTGTCCGGCAAAGGATCTGAAGCGGTTTTCCCTCTTTGTATCCAGAAATGCCATGAATATCGATGGTATCTCCGAAGCTACACTGGAGAGATTCCTGGATCGAGGATTCCTCAGGCAGCTGTCGGATCTTTATCATCTGGATCGCTTCCGGGATGAGATCGTACAGATGGATAAGCTGGGGGAGAAGTCCTATACGAACCTGATGGAGAGCGTGGAAGCCTCCAGAACAGCGAATCTTGCCAATCTGATCTACGCACTGGGAATCCCGAATGTGGGGCTTTCGAATGCGAAGCTGATAGTGAAGCATTTTGATCAGGACCCGAAGGCCTGCTTTGAGGCGCCCTTTGAGGAGCTCTGTGAGATCGAAGGAATCGGTGCCGTGATCGCGGAAAGCTACGTGGCTTACTTCGCAGATGAAACACATAGGGCGGAACTGGATGCCCTGATGCAGGAACTGACGCTGGTGAAGGAAGAAAGCATCCTGCCGCAGGATCTGGCGGGAAAAACCTTCGTGATCACCGGAAGCCTGGAATCCTATCCGAACCGGGATGCCTTAAAGAAGGAGATCGAGGACCGGGGCGGTAAGGTGGCAAGCTCTGTCAGTGCGAAGACCTCGTATCTGATCAATAACGATATAACATCCACCTCAGGAAAGAACAAGAAGGCGAAGGAGCTTGGAGTTCCCATCATTACTGAGAAGGATTTTGTGGACGGGAATCTGCCGTCCTAAGCCACCTGTCATCCTGAGCGAAGCGAAGGATCTTGAGATTTTTCACCACTTGACATTTGTAGTATGATATAAGATAAGCAATTAACGGGAGGAAGCTTTCATGCCCATCAGAATCGACAACGACCTGCCTGTAAAGAAAATACTGGAGGATGAGAACATTTTCGTCATGGACGAGAATCGTTCCAACAGTCAGGATATCCGACCGATTGATATTCTGATCTTAAACCTCATGCCCTTAAAGGAGAATACGGAGCTGGAGCTGCTGCGGAGTCTTTCGAACACACCGCTGCAGGTAAATATCAATTTCATCCGCACGTCCTCCTATGAATCCAAGCATACCTCAAGAGAGCATCTGCATCAGTTCTACCGGAAGTTCAAGGATGTGCGTTCCCACAAATGGGACGGCCTGATCATCACCGGTGCTCCTGTGGAGAAGCTGGATTTTGAAGAGGTGGAATACTGGCCGGAGCTGGTGGATATCATGGACTGGTCTGAGAAGGCCGTAACATCCACCTTCCATATCTGCTGGGGAGCGCAGGCCGGGCTTTACTACCGCTACGGAATCCCGAAGTATGAGATGGAGAAGAAGCTTTCCGGAGTTTACCGCATGACCACATTTCATAAGCGGACGGAGTTGGTGCGCGGATTTGATGATACATTTCTGATCCCCCAGTCCAGATATACCACCGTAAAACGTGAGGATATCATGGCAAATGATCGTCTGGAGATTGTTGCGGATTCCGATGAATGCGGACCCTGCATCATCATCGGAGATGGCGGAAAGAACATCTTCGTAACCGGCCATCCGGAATACGATACCCTGACGCTGGATTCCGAGTACGTTCGTGATGTTGGGAAGGGGCTGAATCCCGAGATTCCGGTGAACTACTATCCGGAGGATGATCCGACGAAGAAACCCATGCGTTCCTGGCGGTGTCATGCGAATACGCTTTATACGAACTGGCTCAATTATTACGTTTATCA
>CACWHK010000011.1 GCA_902760755.1 uncultured Lachnospiraceae bacterium
ACAGAAGTCGGTTCCGAAGGTCTGGATTATCAGTTTTGCGATATGATGATCAACTATGATCTGCCTTGGAATCCTATGAGGATTGAACAGCGTATCGGACGTATTGATCGTCGTGGGCAGCAGAGTGAGGCTGTTGGAATTTACAATATGATCACGAATGGCACTGTGGATGCAGATATTTATTACAGATGCCTTATGCGAATCGGCATCTTTGAAAGCAGTATCGGTGAGTGTGATGAGATCCTTGGAGATATTGCCACCCAGCTTGATCATATCGGAATGGATACGTCTCTTACGGATGAAGAACGTAAGATAAAGCTGGAACAGATGGCGGATAACGAAGTCCGCAGGCTCCAGGAATTGAATAAGCTGGAAGAGGAAGAAAAAGAATTCTTTGGATTTGACCTGTCAGAATACATGACATCTCAGGAGATTCACAATGCTGAAAATCCATGGCTCACACAGAAAAGCCTTCAGATATTGATCGAACAATATCTGTTCCGCAGACTGGGACAGGGTAGTTATATTCTGGGTGAGAGTGAAGTGAAACAGCTGAGATTGTCTGCTGCTGCAAGAGCAGAGCTGAGAGACGATTTCAGAAAGCTTCCAAGCGGTAGAAATGCTGTGCGTCAGAGCTGGGATGTATACCTAAAGGGCAAAGCGCCTATACATCCAATCACTTTCGATTCCGAGACGGCTGAGAAGAAGAGAGATACTTTCTTCATCACAGCGATGCACCCGCTGGCAAAGCAGGCAGCAGCATATTTTGCATCGAATGAGCAGGCATACATCAGACTTCAGTATGCGACAGAGGATCTTCCAGGCGGAAGTTATCATTTCTCTGTATATGCATGGAGCTATGTTGGAATCAACCCGCACTTTAAGCTGGTAGTTGTCTGCGATGATGATGTGATTGCGGCAGAACTCCCGGATATCCTTCAGGAATCACAGAGCGGAGCGGCAGCGGTTAAAATGCAGCCGTCCGATTGGGATGCCCTGGAAAAGAAGCAGGTTAAATTGTGGATGGATGAGAAGGCTTCTGAAATCAAGGAAGCTGAGAACACATCCACATTCAAGATTGAGAGCTTGTCAAATAACTTCAGAAACAGAAAGCGTTCTCTGGAACAGAAGATTATGGATACCAGCAGCGAGAGCATCCGAAGGATGTATACCAGTGAACTGGAATCTGCGACAGAGAGTTATGAACTGAAGGTTGAAGAGATCAGGAAAAAGGTTGCACAGACGGATATCCACACAACGCTGATTGCGAATGGGATCCTTGATGTTGTCAACTAACGATACACTTTTTGGAGGTGTCGTAAATGGCTAAAATGGCGATTGCTGATCAGGTTTTACAGCGCCAGGATAAAGATGGTATGCTTCGGCGTGCGCTGGAGAGAATTATTCAGCTCTATACGGATAAATCACATTTCGTATATGAGCTTCTTCAGAATGCGGAGGATGCAGGAGCATCGAGAATAAAATTTGAGCAGTATGCGGATAGACTCGTAGTTTTGCATGATGGTCATCCTTTTTCTATGGATAACCTGCAGGGACTCTGCGATATAGGTAAGTCGGATAAGACAGATGACCTTAACCAGATTGGTGAGTTCGGTGTTGGATTCAAATCTGTTTTCGGCATTTGTGAGACCGTGCGCTTATATAGCCATCCTAGCAAGGCAGATCAGGACGCAGGGTATCATCAATTTGCAGTTGAGATTAAAGATTTTACTCATCCGGTTGATATCGATGATCAGGAAGTGGATGCCGGTTATACTACAAAGTTTGTGTTCCCTTATAGTGTTGGATTTACCTTTTCAGGATTCACTACGATTGAGAAACTTAATGAGGTTCTGTCGAAGAGATTACAGAACCTTGGTATTACTACGCTGCTTTTTATGAAGCATCTTCAGTCTATTGATTACAAGATCGAATTGCCAAAGCTGAAAGCATCAGGAACTTATTTACTTGAAAAGACACCGATCAATGATCATTGTTCGCTTGTGTCTGCAATGGGAGAGACCGCAAGTAAGAAAGAGAATGAAGAGATTTCTTATCTCGTGTTCTCACGACCTGTTACAGGTATCCAGGCCGGAAGAACTATTGATATTGCTTTTGCAGTAACTGTTGAGGAGTCGGGCGATTACACTTTCTCTGCATCAAAGTCTCCGTATATCTCTGTTTATTTTCCGACAGAGACAGAGAGCAAATTAAAGTTTATAGTACAGGGACCTTATCGTACTACACCGAATAGAAGTAGTGTTCCGGCTGATGATAAAGATAATATTGATCTGGCAGAACAGACGGCAGCATTGTTGCGTGATAGTGTGATCGAACTCAGGGATTCCGGAAAGCTCAATTTCAGTTTCCTGAATATTCTGCCGGTTGACAATGAGGTGTTCTATAGTGCGCCTCTGTTTGAGTGCATGTTTGATGAGACCGAAAGCATGATGACAGAGGAAGAATTGCTTCTGTGCAAAGATGGAACGTATGCTTCAGCTGATTCTGTAAAGATCGCCAGAGGTGCTGATTTCGCTGATGTTCTTTCTGAAGAGCTGCTTACGGAATTGCTGGATGATGGTACAGATTATCATTGGCTTCCGACATTCCTCACAGAGACGAATAAGACTTATAAAACGCTGTATGAGTTCCTGACAGATGTGTTGGATATTGAAGTAATCCGTCCGGAGAATCTGAGGAATGCATTCAATAATAACCGTGCGTTTCTGCCGCGTCGAGATGATGAGTGGCTGGTAAAATTCTATAACATGTATGACTCAGTAGGCGGCGCGTTTGAGAAAAAACGTGGTGGCTCCAACATGCTGACAGCTGAGATCATCAAAACATCCAAGGGGACATTCGTTGCACCATATCGTAAGAGCGATGGAAGTGATCAGAATGCATTTTATTATCGTGGATATGAGAATGCTTCGTATCTGCCGAATATCTTCCTTCCCAGTGCAAATACAGATGGGATGGATGACATTTCTTTTGTTGATGAAAAGATGCTGCAGCATTGCAGGCATTTCTTCGTAGAAATTCTGAATCTGCAGAAGCCGAATGAATATGAGTTCTTTATAAGGGATTTCAAGAAACGTTATGAGAGTGGCAAGGCGGTTTCCGATGATCAGCATATTACCGATCTTAAGAGACTGCTTCATTATCGTGGAAACAGCGATTACCGTGAAGAAGTTACCAATCTCATGAAAAAATATCTGAAGATCAGATGTACCAAGGATGGAAAGATAGTATATGCGAATCCGAGTAAGGAAAAAGTGTTCTTCTCCGTCAATTCGCAGGGAATGAGTATCGAGCAGTACTATTCGCATATCATCAGTTATCCCTATGTCGATGTCGATTTTTACAAAATCGAAGATGTGGATGCCGAGATGCTGAAATTACTTGGTATCCAGGAAGAAGTTGCCGTAGGTCTTGATAAAACGAATGGTGAGTACTATACAGGGAATCCTGGAAGACAGCCTGAGTGGACGACATATCAGAGCTTCCGCTGGAAACTCAGCCTGGATAAACTGGATGCGGTTCTGGAATATATATCAAGCCATCCGAAATCAGCAGATTCCATGGCGAAGTCCAGTTTTATTTTCCGTTTCCTTCAGAATCATGAGAATATGCTGACCGGTACCGTGTACGTGGGTGGAAGCTCACCGAATATTCCAAACACGTACTCTGATATTGTCACTAAGCTAAGACAGGATGGACCGAAGCATCAGTATTACGGAATGAAATGGAACGGTAAGTGGCTGTTCACAGAGTCCGGAGAACTTGTTTCTCAGAAAGAAATAACGAAACGGGATTTGCATCCTCAGTTATACGGCGATGTCAGACCTGAATCGGAATTATATGAGATCCTTGGATTTGCAAAGAGCGAAGAGGATCAATTGGAAGAAGCTGCAAAGGATTATGATCAGCTTGATGATGAGACAAAGGAGCAGTTTTTCGAGATAGAGCTCCGCCGCAGATTTGGTATATCCATTACAGATTTGGAAGAGAGCTATGGATCCGGAGTTGTAGGCACTTCAACTACGCCGGTCTATACTCCGCAGGATACATTTGAGTTTCCGTCTGTGAAAGTTAAGAACTGGGATTCCTTAAGAAAACACGCTGCAGAAGTTCTTGTATTTGCAAGTCCAGTAAAGTATGAGTACAAGGTCAGGAAGATCCGTGTCAGCAAGCCGGATAGTGAGATCGATGCTTATCTCCGGAGTATGTACAGAGTTGAAGGATCTTACAAGTATGCCTGTCAGATGTGCCATGAGCCGGTGGCCACATTCGAGAAATGTCAGCTGTCAACGGGCATGGAAAAAGAGCTGGATGCTATGTATCTGTGCATGTGCCCGAACTGTGCCCGAACTGTGCATCTGAATATCGGAGAATGCGGTCGGATGAGTATGGTCTGCAGGAGTTTCTTGATGAAATTACCTATCTGGAAGAACAGGATATCAACTCTCATGATCCTGTGAAAATTGATTTCGGTAATGAATCTATCTGGTTTACGCAGACACATATAGCAGAAATCAGGGAGTTAATGGCGTTAAAAAAAGCTGCCGATTCATTCATGGAAAAAAGTGAGCCAATAATGAAAGGAAGCATAAAAACAGAAACTCAAGAAGAGGAAGAGAGAGTTGTATCTGGAACGGCTGTTTATAAAGAATATGTTGGGAAAAGAGTATACCACAAAAGCTTTGGGTACGGGAGGGTAAAATCCTGTAACGAAAAATACATTGGAATTGTATTTGAAAAAGGGCCGAGATCTGGAAATGTAATCAGTCTGGATCTAGAAAAGTGCCGTTCAATGGGCTTGATTAAAGTGTGTGCAGAGTAATAGTTTATAACGTTAATAATAGTGGGAGGATTTATACGATGGCTGGTGATGTTAAATATGAGATTATTGAAGAAGTTGGGGTGTTATCCGAAGGAACAAAGGGATGGAGAAAAGAGTTAAATGTGATTTCGTGGAATGGAGCAAATCCAAAGTATGATATCCGTGATTGGGCTCCGGAAAAAGAAAAAATGGGAAAGGGCATTACTCTTTCTAGGGATGAGGTTAAAAAACTGAGGGATTTATTAAATCAGCTTAGCTTGTAGATCGCTTCATACTATAGAGAGATGGGTGCAATCCGGTATTATGAACATGTTATTAATGGTATTAACTGGATTGGAAAGAGGGATGATATATGGAAACAGAGGTGGTGGAATATAATCTAAACCGTAGCCAAAAGAAATTCTGTAATCTTCCGCCGAATAAGAATGTCCGCCTTCTGGCACCAGCAGGTTCGGGGAAAACGTTTTCCTTGCTATGGCGTTGTAAGTTCATTACTGAAAAAGCAAAGGAAAAAGGTGAAACGACACCGTATTTTCTGCTGGTTGCATTTTCTCGTGCTGCAAAACTTGAGATGGAATATCGTCTGAAGCATGAGGATGGACTTCAAGGGATTCATGCTACAGTCAGAACGTTAAATGCGTGGGGATGGGAGCAGATTAAAAAGCCAGGTAAGGAATTGATTGCAACTCGAAAACAGAAACAATCTGTTGTCAATCATGACCTTCTTCCGATCTATAAGAAGTATCCACGGATTTCAAAGGGGTTCGGGAATCCGTTTGGACGAGCTAATAATTCTGTTTTATTAGTGGACTTGATGGATCTGTTGAAAAGCCTTGGTTTCGTACATAGTATGACAAAAACGCAGTACAAATCGCAAGTCAAATATCTGGATGAAGTTGGTTTGCTTCCGAATCTTGAGGAAGGTTATGAAACACTGTGGCGGATTCAAGGAATAGCGAATGATGATGAGAAGACAAAAGAAGAAGGCATATGGGAATTCTTTGATTTTTGGAAAAAGGCGGTAGTGTACTTGGAGCAGGTGAATCGTTTCACCTTGGAGGACCAGAAGTATTGGGCACGAATCTATTTCCAAAAACAGATGGATGAATCGAAGGTTCCACAAGGCGTTACTCGCTACTCACATATCATGGTTGACGAGTTTCAGGACATCAATCCTTTGGACCTGGAACTGTTGAAGGTTGCTGCGAAGTATCACAGTCAAAAAGGGAAGCCTGTTTCATTGACGATTATCGGTGACGATGATCAGGCCATTTTTGGATGGAGAGGAACAACTCCAAGGTTTATTTTGCAACCGGATAAACACATGGGAGCGCCTTTTACAACTTGTGTATTGGACACGAATTATCGTTCACCTAAAAACATTGTGGAAATCTCAAATAAGTTGCTCTCGTATAATCGTGAAAGAGAGCCTAAGGAAATGCGTTCTGTTGCAAAAGGAAGAGCGACAATAAAGGTGATCAACAGTAAGGGGCCGGGGTCAACAATTGAGGCAACTATGAAACTGGTTCGGACACTGATCAAGGATGAACGTTACCAGAGTATTGCTTTGATCGGTAGGAGGCATGTATCTCTTTTCCCGTATCAGGTTCTTATGAGTGCGGAGGAAATGCCTTATTATGTTGATGCGGATATCGATATTTATGATGGGGAGGCTATGCAGGCTCTTCAAAATCTGTTACAGATCAAGTATCGCGCGATAAATGATGATCTGGATGATCCGGCTGAAGCAGTTTTGGCAATATGTGATAAGATTGACAGCTTCGGAATTCAAAAGCAGGAAAGACAGAGCCTTTACGAGTATTTGGATAGGAAAAGGCCGGAGACCATAGCAGAGGCATTGGATTTTCTTGAGAAATATCCGGAACCTATAAAGAATATGAGTGTAACTAATGTCTGTATGATCATCAGAAAGCTGGTACAGGCCAAAACGGTATATCAATTCATGGAACTCACTGAAAAGAATCTTCGAGGGCTGGATAAGGATTATCGAAAGAAAGAGATTGATGTCCATTATAAAGAACCTCAGTTTTTCAGGCTGAAGGAAATCTCAAAGAAGTATGCAGATGATTTTCGGGCGTTTTATCGTGATATAGATAGGGCACGTAAGGCAGGGGAGCGGAGCAGAGAAAAAGGGAAAAATGATTCTGAAGATGGTTACAAGGATATCGTGGATACCAAGATTCATCTGATGACCGCAACCAGATCAAAAGGCCATGAATATGATGCGGTGATTGTACTTGACGTCGATGATGGTGAATGGCCGATTCATTTGGCCGACGATATCGAGGAAGAACGTAGACTGTTTTATGTGGCGTTATCAAGGGCGCGGAAGTATCTTTGCTTTGTGAATTCAAGTGATAAGTTGGAGAGTCGGTTTCTGTTGGAAGCAAGACTGATATAGGGCATTTGTTATTTGGATCGTGCACTGTTGGAAATGAACTGCACAAGGGTAATCGAATTCCGATGATATGATTCCATGGGGGATTGATAATGGCTTATGGCTGGGAAAAGGGATTTGTAATTGAATATGCGCCAAAGGAGAGCGGCAAGTTGAGTTGTAAGGATTGCGTTCATGCAAATCTATATGACAAGTCTTGCAAGGCTAAGCCGGTTGTGTTTAGTGAAATTGGATGGAAAGTGTTGTAAGGACTGCCATTGTATGTATATTGTTGTGAAAGCGATTCTTCTTTCCAATGTTCGAGGAAAAGATAATATGAGCAAAGCGTAAACATAGTAGGTGTGGAGAATATATATGAATTGGAATGTTGGAAAAATAACAGACTATTTTGATAATCGAAATCAAAACAATATATGGGAATACTCTCAGGAATATGCAAAGCTGAGCATGGAAGAGAAACCTAAGGTTGATGCCTTGCTTCGTGATAATATTCAAGGATATCTTGATTATATAGAGTCTATGCGGCAACCAGATCTCTTGAGGATGATAGCGGGAACAATTGTAGATGACATTTATCGCTCAGCAAATCTGCTATATTATTATTCTGATGATGTGGCGGATTATTTGCGGGCGACATCTGCTGTGATAATGAATTGGTATTCGAAAAGGGGGATTCAGATCCACTATATGTCGAATAATACATATTCAGATATGCAGCGTCCGTTGATTGTCTTCCCGATGATGTTCAAAAGATCTGGGTTATTGTTTATTTGTCCGCAACACATCGCGTGGCAGGAAATGGAGAAACGTGATATTCTGATTGAACATTTTTGCTTATACTTTAAGGATTTCGAGAAATCATCACGTGATGAAGCAAGTGATTTGATTCAACGTTGTTGTGAATCGGGTGTTCATTATATACATTTAGATATTGATGGAGGACTTCCGTCCTTTGAAAAAGAAATACGTGATTGCAGAGGAAAGAAAGGGCATTATCTATTCTTTAAAGAAGAGGCGCCGCAGGATTCGGGGAAATATGTTGATTTATCGTAGCTGGGATATGAGAATGCTATGGCGAAGATATGACGAATCCAGGCGAGGCGTATAGAGTAATGCAGAGGAGGAAGTGTGAAGATGTCGCCAAATAAGCGACCATATCCGGCTACAAAAGCGGTACTCTGGTAATGAGATGTATTATTGAAAGATGGAACAGATGCAATCATGTGTCCGAATCCCATATCTGATGTAAGGAGGTGTTTTGATGAGATGTCCCCAATGTGGCCATGTGATGAGTGAAAGGGAGATTAAACACCTTTGGTGTACACACTGCAATGCCGAGTTTTCAGACATATCAGAGTTAAATATGTCTGAAACCAGAACAGTTTCAGATAATAACAAAACAAAGCAAAAGAAAAAAGGGAACAGTGAAGAATTGCATTTGAGGGCGACTACGATTTGTTTTGTAATGTCAATACTGTGTTTAATTGGAGGATTAATTGACATAGAAAAACCAGATGAGGTAATTATCGGTAAGGGAAATCCGCATTTTCAAGGGAAGATATCATTGGTTGTCGGATCGATTGCTCTTGTAGCAACACTTATTTGGTTATGCTATCAATTGTACCGTTATTTCCTCTCTAAAAATGATGCTGATGCATATGAGGAAATGCGAAGAGCGGAATTCCAACGTACAAAAGAAAAGGAAGATCATGAAAGAAGCATTATTGAAGGCGAAAAAGAGTATGCCGAACTGATGCAAGCAGAAGGGGCTCCGTGGAGCAGGCGGTATTATACGTTTCCGTGTCCATATTGCAATCACTATAAAGTAAGACCTGCAAATTGGGATGATAAAAAAGTTTCGGTGGCGTTTTGGGGACCTTATATGTCAAAAAAGCTCACAGATCGTTACAAGTGCGAAAACTGTAATAAAATGTGGGATTAATGCATGGAACGTGAGATGATCAGATGGTTGAAGAGATTATACAGGGTATATTTGATCTGTAGAGGCGTTGATTCCGATGGGATGATAACATACAAGATGTCGCCAAATAAGCGACCATATCCGGCTTCAAAAGCGGTACTCTGATAATGAGATGTATTATCGAAAGATAGAACAGGAGGCTGCAGATGGAAGAAAAAAGGAAGATTACAGAAACATGCCCAAAAGCTTTGTCAGAGTACTATGTTACAGAAGAACTACGAAAAGAGCTGGATAGATACATAGCTGAAAACTATGTTGAGCCGGAGGTTGGTGCGCCGGACTATTCGAAAAATGAAAATGCCACGAAGGATTCCGGAAAGACATTTTCAAAGAAGGAGACCTTTACGCTGGATCAGCTTATGGAAGAAGTAGGGGAGTCCTTTCATGAGATGCTGTTCTTTCGGATCGACACAAGCGGCATGACGGATGTGGAAGTTTATAAGAGGGCTAATATTGATCGCAAGCTCTTTTCCAAGATCCGGAGTAATCCGGCATATCATCCGAGGAAGCATACTGTTTTAGCTCTGGCTGTTGCGCTGAAGCTGAGCCTGGATGAGACGGTTGATCTTCTCTCAAGAGCTGAATATGCTCTTTCTCCGGGGAACAAGGGGGATCTGATCGTTCGGTATTTCATAGAGCATGAAATCTATGATATTGATACGATCAATTATGCGCTTTATGAATATGGGCAAACATTGTTGGGTTGAATTTGTCGCTTTTTTGGCGACCGGAAGAGGGTGCCACGTTAGAGGTTTTGGAACCCCTGTAAACACAAGGAAATTGAGGAAAACAAAGGATGATAAAAGTACTGTTCGTCTGCCACGGCAACATCTGCCGTTCTCCGATGGCAGAGTTTGTGATGAAGGATATGGTGCGGCGGGAAAGGCGCGAGGATCGGTTCCACATCGAGTCCCGGGCGACGCACACGGATGAGATCTGGGGCGGAAAGGGATCGGTTCCACATCGAGTCCCGGGCGACGCACACGGATGAGATCTGGGGCGGAAAGGGGAACCCGGTTTATCCGCCGGCCAGGGAGAAACTTGCGGAGCACGGGATTTCCTGCAAGGGGAAGACGGCGCAGCTGCTTACAAAACAGGATTACAGAGATTATGACTATATCATCGGGATGGACCGGGAGAATATGCGGTGGATCGAGAGGATCTGCGGCGGGGATCCGGAGCATAAGGTTTCCATGCTGATGGGTTACACGAAGCGGCCCGGAAGTGTGGCGGATCCATGGTATACGGGGGATTTCAACGCGACCTGGAGAGATGTGGAAGAAGGCTGCAGAGGGCTGCTGGAGTATCTGAAGGATCAAAATGTATGGTGAGTAAGCTATGGCCTCGCTTTAGCGAGGGCATGTGCGAAGCAAAATTATGGTACAATCAGAAATTGGGAGTCGAAAGACTCCCTTTTTCTTTACTATCGGAGGATTCCGTGTTAATCTCTTTTTGGTAATAAAGGTACCGGTTTTTTGGAAAGATACAATGATGAAGGATTTTTTCAGGAATATGTATCAGAAGCCGCACATCGTCCGGCGGTTTGTTCTCTGTTTCATTTCGGTTTGCATGATGGGATTCGGCGTCTACTGGCTGGATCGTCTGGCCTGGGGAACGGATCCCTGCACGGTGACGAATCTGGCTCTTGCTTCGAAATTCGGTCTTTCCCTCGGAAATATGCAGGCCATCGTGAATACGCTGATGTTTATCATTGTCTTCTGGCGGGATAAGAAGCAGATCGGATTCGGCACGGTGCTCAATATGTTCCTGGTGGGATATTCCTATAATTTTATGGGATTTCTCATGGATAAACTGGGCGTGGATTATCATTTCCCGACAGTGACTTTTGGGGATTCCTTTGTGTTCTCGGATTTCATGTTGAATTTGGGAGCATGCGTGGGGATTCTGATCTTCTTTGTCTTCTTTGTCAGCATTTATATGTCTGTGGATCTCGGCACAGCACCGTATGATGCATTGTCGAAGATCATCGCGGATTCACAGAAGAAGTTTTCCTTCCGGATTGTCCGGATTTTCTGGGATCTGAGTTTTACAGCAATCGGATATATGCTGGGCGGAACGATCGGTGTGGTTACGGTGATCATGGCGTTCTCCATCGGACCCGTGGTGGCCTGGATGGGAAAGAAGATTCAGAGAATCATAAATTAGCGGGGGGATCGTGCGATGAGGATAGTTGTGGCAATGGACTCGTTCAAGGGGAGTCTTTCTTCGCCGCAGGCCGGGGAGGCCGTCCGGGAGGGGATCAGAAGAGCGGATCCTGCGGCTGAGGTAGATGTGCTGCCCTTGGCGGATGGTGGGGAAGGGACCGTAGACGCTCTGGTTTCCTGCATGGGCGGCGAGATACATCGGATTTTCGTGACCGGACCTCTGGGAGATCCGGTGAACTGTGAATATGGTGTCCTTCCGGATGAACATACGGCAGTGGTTGAAATGTGCAGCGCGGCGGGGCTTACCCTTGTGCCTGAGAATCGAAGAGACCCGAGATACACCACAACCTTCGGTGTCGGAGAGGTGATCCGGGATGCGATAAGACTGGGCTGCAGAAAATATCTGATCGGGATCGGCGGAAGTGCTACCAATGACGGCGGCGCGGGAATGCTGCAGGCGCTGGGATTTGAGCTTCTGGATACAGAAGGAAAAGCAATACCCGGCGGAGCCGAAGGGTTGAAATATCTTTCTCAGATTCGTGATGAAAATGCACTGCCGGAGCTGAGGGACTGTTCATTTCGAATTGCTTGTGATGTGACAAATCCTCTTTGCGGGCCGAATGGCTGCAGCGCAGTTTACGGACCGCAGAAGGGTGCGACACCGGAAATGATCCCGGAGATGGATGGAACGCTTAAGGCATATGCGGAGCTGGCAAAGAGGAAGTATCCGGAGGCGGATGCGGACTATCCCGGTGCCGGGGCAGCGGGAGGTATGGGCTTCGCATTTCGTACATTTCTGCAGGCAGAGCTTACGCCCGGCGTGAAGATCGTGACAGAGGAAACGCGGCTGGAAGCCTATATCCGTGAGGCGGATTATGTGGTAACCGGAGAGGGCAGGCTGGATGGCCAGACAGGAAGCGGGAAAGCACCCCTCGGGGTAGCGCGGATCGCGAAAAAGTATGAGAAACCGGTGATCGCATTTGCGGGAAGTGTGACCGAAGAGGCGGCGGCTCTGCATTCCGAGGGGATCGATGCATTTTTCCCCATCGTGCGGGGGGCGGTTACGCTGGAGGAGGCCATGGAGCCGGAACATGCGAAGAAGAATCTGGCAGCAGCGGCGGAGGAAGTATTCCGGCTGATTTCAGGCCGGCGATAGTATAATTGATATATAAAAGGGAGGTTTCATATGATTCAGGTATATTGTTACAGCAAATGTACTACATGTAAAAAGGCGCTGAAGTGGCTGGATGACCACGGAGTAAAATATAAGCTTCTGGACATCAAGGAGCAGCATCCGGATGAGGAAACACTCCGGAAATATCATAAGAACAGCGGGCTTCCGCTTAAGCGGTTCTTCAACACCAGCGGGATGCTGTACCGGGAGCTGGAGCTGTCGAAGAAACTGCCGGATATGAGCGAGGATGAGCAGTTTAAGCTCCTGGCATCGGACGGAATGCTGGTGAAGAGGCCGCTTCTGGTGAATGGAAAAACGGTGCTGACCGGGTTTAAAGAAGCGGAGTGGGAAGGGCTGCTTTAAGCTTAATGTATACAGCACGAAGCACCTGGTGCATGATCTTATTTAATTTGAAAGGTTCGAAGAAATGAAAGAAACAGTGCTGATGTTTGCAATCCCTGACAAGGGTGTGCGAAATGATGTCCGGAACATTTTTGCTTCCCTTAAGGTGCAGGTGAAATATGTTGAGCGGCCGCAGTACAACCGTACGCTTGCTTCGCTGGCAGGACTGCAGCCCATGAAGGATCTGCCGCTTCCCTACGACGGGCCGGAGTTCGAGGAGCCGCTTTTGATCTTCGCCGGATTTGAGGACAAAAAGCTGGGACGGATCATTGATGCATTAAAAACTTATGATAAATGTAAGTTCCCCTTAAAGGCAGTGATGACAGAGACCAGTCAGAACTGGGCTGCGGCGTATGCGTATATTCACATTAAGGCGGAGCACGAATCGCTACACCCGAAGGGATAAATTCGAAAGAAAAGGAGCGGATTTCGGGAATCTCCGGAATCTCGAAGTGGAAATGATTTCAGAAAAGGATACGATTTGCGCCATCGCCACAGGAACGGGCAGTGCCGGAATCGGGATAGTTCGGCTCAGCGGGCCGGAGGCTATCGGGATTGCCGGGAAACTGTTCCGCGGAAAGCGCAGATTATCGGAGTTAAAATCATATACGGCGGCTTACGGACATCTGGTGAGACCGGCAGGGACCGGGAGAGAAGAAAATGAGGAAATCCTGGACGAGGTGATCGCTCTTGTCATGCGGGCGCCCCATACGTACACCACAGAGGATGTGGTGGAATTATCCTGTCACGGCGGACCGCTGGTAATGCGGCGGGTGCTGGATGTGCTGGTGTGTGCCGGCGCACGGCTGGCGGAGCCGGGAGAGTTCACAAAGCGCGCCTACCTCGGAGGACGGATCGACCTTACCGAGGCAGAAGCGGTGATGGATGTGATCGCTGCGGAAAATGAACGCGCCCTTACGGCATCTCTTCAGCAATTGCGGGGCGGACTTCGGGATGAGGTGTCGGATCTGCGGGAGAAGATCCTTTATGAGACGGCGTATATCGAGTCCGCGTTGGATGATCCGGAGAATTACAGTCTTGAGGATTATGCGGATCGGATCGGCACGGTTCTTGCTGAGAGTAAAAAGAGGATAAGAAGTCTGATCGCGGGAGCTGAGGAAGGCAGGATGTTACGGCAGGGAATCCGCACGGCTATTGTCGGACGGCCGAATGCGGGGAAGTCTTCCATCCTGAATCTGTTGCTGGGCGAAGAACGGGCCATAGTTACGGAGATTGCGGGAACCACCAGAGACATACTGGAGGAGAAGGCAATCCTCGGCGGTGTTCAGCTGGTTCTGGTCGACACCGCAGGTATCCGTGAAACCTCGGATACGGTGGAGAAGATCGGTGTGCAGCGGGCTAAGGCGGCTGTGGAGACCGCAGACCTGATCCTGCTGGTGATCGATGCGGCGGAGCCTCTTTCCGGGGAGGATAAGGAGCTTCTGCGGAGCATTTCCGAGGATACTGCTTCCGCTGAGCCGGGAAATGCTGCAGATGAAAAGCAGGGTTCCGGACAGAATCATGCGCCGATCCTGGTGCTTCTCAATAAAAATGATCTGGATACGGTGGTTTCCGCAAAGGATCTGGAGCAGATACTGAAAGAGAATGGAATCGGTCTTTTCGGCGATACGGATGCTTCGAAGCGAACCGGAAGAGTGCTGGAGATTTCTGCGGCTACAGGAGATGGAAAGGATCGCCTGGCAGAGGCTGTGCAGGAACTCTTCTTCTCCGGGAAGCTTACGGACAGCCAGGAGCAGTACATTTTAAATGCACGGCATAAGGAAGCTTTGCAGGACGCACTTTCGGCGCTGTCCCGGGTATCCGACAGCGTGGATGCGGGAGTCGGTGAGGATTTCTATACCATCGATCTTCTTGCAGCGTATGAGGCGCTGGGAAGGATCACCGGCGAGACCCTGGAGGATGATCTGGCGGATAAGATATTTAAAGAGTTTTGCATGGGGAAGTAACGGGCTGTGGTCGGCAGCTGCGGCTTGAATTAATTGTTGGAGTATAACTATGACACACGTAGAAGAAACATACGATATCGTGATCGTCGGCGCGGGACATGCGGGCTGTGAGGCAGCACTGGCAGCGGCGCGCCTCGGTTTTGAGACGATCCTCTTTACCGTCAGCATGGACAGCGTGGCTCTGATGCCCTGCAATCCAAACATCGGCGGAAGCTCCAAGGGCCATCTGGTGCGGGAGATCGACGCGCTGGGCGGTGAGATGGGGAAGAATATTGACAAGACCTATATCCAGTCGAAGATGCTGAATGTCTCCAAGGGACCGGCGGTACACTCCCTCCGGGCCCAGGCAGACAAGGGCGAATACACCAAGGAAATGCGCCGTACCCTGCAGCGGGAGCCGAAGCTGACCCTGCGTCAGCAGGAGGTGACGGAGCTGCTGGTGGAGCCTGTCATCCTGAGCAAAGCGAAGGATCTCTCCGAGGGACAACAGGATTCTTTGCCTGCGGCTCAGAATGACATGAAGGCGGCTCAGAATGACATGAAGAAGGTCGTCGGTGTTCGCACCTGCTCCGGTGCGGTCTACCATGCAAAGGCAGTGGTGCTCTGCACCGGCGTCTATCTGAAGGCACGCTGTATCTATGGCGAGACCATCAGCTACACCGGGCCGAACGGATTATCCGCAGCGAATCATTTGTCGGACTCCATGGCGGATGCGGGCATCGGGATCCGCCGGTTCAAGACCGGAACCCCGCCCAGGATCGACCGGAAGTCCATTGACTTTTCCAAGACTGTTGAGCAGAAGGGGGATGAAAGAATCGTTCCCTTCTCCTTTGAAAACCGGGCGGAGGATATTGCCCGGGAGCAGATCTCCTGCTGGCTTACCTATACGAACGAGGAGACTCATGAGATCATTCGCGAGAATATCCACCGTTCACCCCTTTATTCCGGCGTGATCCAGGGCACGGGCCCGCGTTACTGCCCGTCCATCGAGGATAAGATCATGAAGTTCCCGGATAAGGACCGGCACCAGCTCTTTATCGAGCCGGAGGGCGAGTTCACGGATGAAATGTACCTCGACGGCATGCCTTCCTCCCTGCCGGAGGATGTGCAGTACCGCATGGTGCATTCCGTACCGGGCCTGGAGAATGCGAAGATCGTGCGGAATGCCTATGCCATCGAGTATGACTGTATCTCCGCGACGGAGCTTCGTCCCTCCCTGGAATTCAAGAAGGTGGAGGGGCTCTTTGCGGCGGGGCAGATCAACGGAAGCTCCGGCTATGAGGAAGCCGGCGCACAGGGACTGATCGCCGGGATCAATGCGGCACGGAAGCTGCAGGGGAAGGAACCCGTGGTTCTCTCCCGGTCCGACGGCTATATCGGCGTGCTGATCGATGACCTGGTAACCAAGGAGACGAAGGAACCCTACCGGATGATGACCAGCCGGGCGGAGTATCGTCTGCTGCTCCGGCAGGACAACGCAGACCTTCGGCTGACTCCCATCGGATATGAGATCGGGCTGATCCCCGAGGAGCGGTACCAAAGGTTCCTTGCAAAGAAGGATATGATCGAGTCCGAGATCGCGCGTCTTGAATCGACGCCCATCGGTGCTGCAAAGGAGACACAGGAGTTTCTGGAAGCCCATAACTCCGCGCCGCTTCGGACCGCAGCTACTATCGCGGATCTGATCCGCAGGCCGGAATTCACGTATGAGACCCTGGCTCCCCTGGATCTTGCGCGACCGGTGGATGGAGTATCGGAAGAGGTGGCCGAGCAGATCAACATTTCCATAAAATATGAGGGGTATATCCGAAGACAGAAGCAGCAGGTGGAGCATTTCCTGAAGATGGAAGAGAAGCGGATCCCCGAGAACATGGATTACAGTCAGGTGAAGAATCTTCGAAAGGAAGCGCGGCAGAAGCTGGAGGCGGTGCGCCCGCGGTCGATCGGACAGGCGTCCCGGATCTCCGGGGTTTCGCCGGCGGATGTGTCGCAGATCATGCTGTATCTGCACCTGTAACGGGTGCAAACGATGCTTGCATACCACCTGAAAAAATGATAAAATACGAAGGATTGTTTACCTACATTCGGAACCTAAAGGACTGGAATCTATGAAGTATATCGTCATGGATCTGGAGTGGAATCAGAGTGCTTACGGTCGGGCCGGAGAGCACCCGCGGCTTCCCTTCGAGATCATCGAGATCGGTGCGGTGAAGCTGGATAACAAGTACCGGCTGGAGTCGGAATTCCGCGAGCTGATCACACCAAGGGTCTACAGAAAACTTCATCATACGATCCGAAACATGCTGAACTACGATGAGCAGGATCTCCAGCGTGAGGGCAAGGAATTCAAGGATGTCTGTTCCCGCTTCCTGGCCTGGTGCGGAGACGATCCCATGTTCTGCACCTGGGGGATGTCAGATCTCTTCTATCTGCAGAACAACATGGATTTCTACCACATGGAGAAGCTGCCCTATCCGGTGAAGTACTATAATATCCAGCAGATCTACGCGGATAAGTACGATCCGGACCGGACCATCTGCAAGCTGGAGAAGGCAGTGGAGGCCATGCACATCCCTGTGACGGAGCCCTTCCACGCAGCCATCAGCGATGCCCGCTACACTGCGAAGGTGCTGCAGATGGCGAAGCTCGGAAATATCCGGGACAAGTTCACGGTGGATATCTATCAGCGCCCGAAGCGGCCGGAGGATATCATCAACGAACGGCATGACAATGTGATCGATTATATCTCCACGGAGTACTCGAGCCGGGCAGAGGCCATGGCAGATGAGGGCGTTTCAGAGCTTCGGTGTCCGAAATGCGGACGCAGATTATCCCTCCGGGTACAGTGGTTCTCAAATGCACAGAACACGGAAATGGCCGTCGGCCGCTGTATCCTTCACGGATATGTTCAGGGTCGCATCCGGTTCCGCTCTACCGAGGGAAGCGACGATACGGTCTACGCCATCAAGAAGATCACAAGAACCAACAAGGCCGGGTTCCAGAGCCTGCAGCAGAGGCAGGAGGAGCTTCGGGAAAAGAAAAGACTGAAGAGACATGAGTCTGAAAAGAGAAGAGCGAAGGCCAGAAGGGCCAGACGACGGAGAAAGACTCCGAGTAAAAAATCCGCGAACTAAAGGGTTCGCGGTTTTTTTATGCTCATGTGAGAAGTACCTTTCGTTTCTCACGTCGGACGATCAGGATATAGGCCGTGATCAGGAAGAGGTCCGCTGCGATCCAGGCAGCCGGGTTTGCCAGACAGGCTGCGGGATAACCGTAAAGCGGAACGAAGACGAAGCCCACCAGCGCGCGGGCAACCATTTCAAAGAATCCGGCGGTGATGGCCAGCAGGGAGTAGCCCATGCCCTGGATCATGAACCGGACGATATTTACGATAGCCAGCAGGAAGTAGAAGATGGAATTATACTTCAGCAGAAGATGCGCATTTTCTTCGGTAAACTGGTCCGGCTGATCCATGAAGAGCCGTGACAGGGCTCCTCCGAAGAGGAAGAGGATCCCGCATGCCACCACGGCATAGACGAAGCCGTAGAAGAGCAGTGCGAAAAGACCCTTGTTGATCCGGTCGGGCCTTCCGGCACCGATATTCTGTCCGCCGTAGGTCGCTGCGGTATTGCCCAGAGCCTCGTAGGGGCAGCAGAAGAAGATGGAGATCTTCTGTCCGGCGGTCATGGCTGCGACATACGCAGAGCCCAGTCCGTTCACGGCGGTCTGCAGAATGACGCTTCCGATGGCGGTGATGGAGTACTGCAGTCCCATGGGGAGTCCCTGCAGCAGCAGGCGTCCCACGTGAGGGAAGGAGAGACGGCTTTCGCCGGGCTCCATCCGGAGGATCCGGAAGCGCTTCCTCATGTAAAAGAGGCAGAGGAAGCCGGACACTCCCTGAGAGATCACGGTGGCCCAGGCCGGTCCGGCAATCCCGAAGGGGCGGACGAAGGCAAGGTCCAGAAGGATATTCAGCAGGGAGGAAATGATCAGGAAGTAAAGCGGTGTCTTGCTGTCTCCCATGGCCCGCACCACGCTGGCACAGAGGTTGTACATGATGGTGAGGGGGATTCCCATGAAGAGGATGGAGACGTAGGTATAGGATCCGTCATAAATGTCAGACGGCGTGTTCATGGCCTGCAGGATGTTATCGCAGAGGATCAGCACCGTGGTGGTAATGATGACCGAGAGGCCTATGGAGGTCCAGGCGGCGTTTGCCACGTAGCGGCGCATTTCACTGTAATCCCTGGCACCGAAGCGCTGGGCTATGGGGATGCCGAAGCCGGCACAAAGACCGAGGCAGAGACCGATGATCATAAAGCAGATGGAGCCGGTCGCGCCCACGGAAGCAAGGGCAGTTTTCCCAAGATACTGCCCGATGATCACGGTGTCAACCATGTTATAGAATTGTTGAAACAGATTCCCCAGAAGCAGCGGAACTGCGAACCGCAGGATGTGCTTCGCCGGGGAGCCCGTGGTCATGTCAACGGTCTTAGCCACGTGTTGTCTCCTGCCTTAAGCTTTGTTCTGGTTTGATTATAGTACGCTGCGGATCGTTTGATATTCGATTCCGGCGTTTTCTTTCAAAAATACGATGTTTGTTGCAGGCAGTTTTCCTGCAGGTTTGCCTAGCGTAGAAGCATATTCACCACGTCCCGGTACTCTGCCAGAGTCTTTGTCTTCCAGAGGGGACGCATGGCAGCATCGGAAAGCCCTGCATAGACCTTCATGTAGGCCCAAAGCTCCTTTAACTTCATCAGAGCCGGGCCCTCGCGGTCCATTTCCGCGCGATAGCCCTCATAAAGAAGGTCCAGGAAATGTCGGAAGGTTTCGCGGTCGTAGGGCTCTTCGGTAATCTCCTCCCGGGCGATGGTGTCTTCCTCGGCGAAGTACGCGGAGAGCGGACGGATCAATCCCGGATTCCAGAGAAGGCCACGCCCCAGCATGAGGGCGGAGAGCTTCGGGAATTCCTTTGCCAGCCGTTTTGCATCCTCCAACGTGCGGATATCACCGTTGTAGCAAAGCCGTAAGGAGGGCTCGCCATGCCCCTTCGCGTCTATAATTTCCGTTATCCTTTGGTAGGCCGTTCGGAAGGCGTCCATATGCACCTTCCCCTTATAGAACTCCTTCTGCAGGCGGGGGTGGATGATAAGCTCCGTCATGGGATACTTCAGAAGTACCTCCCGGATATCCTCCCACTCGTTCTCGGAGGAGATGCCGATCCTGCACTTCACCGAGACGGGAAGGGGAGACTGGTCATAGATCTCGCCTAAAAGACGGTCCAGCTCCTTCGGCTCCCGCAGGGCTCCGGCCCCGCGCTTCTTGGCAACCACCGTGCCGGAGGGACAGCCCAGATTCAGGTTTACCTCCCGGTAGCCGAAGTCCTTCATGGTATTTGCAATCATGACGAAGATCTTCGAGCGGTTGGTGAGGATCTGCGGCACCACTTGCAGTCCTTCGTTATGCTCGGGCAGGACATCGGCGTGCTCGATATGGTTCAGGGACGAATTCGACAGGAAGGGCGTGAAGTAGGTGTCGATCCCGCCGTAGCAGGCCGCGTATGCATTTCGGAATACGTATCCGGTGATCCCCTCCATGGGGGCAAAGTATAGCTTCATCAGAAAGGCTCCTTCCGTAAGGAAATGTGTCCTAACCAATGTAGCCTATGGCGGTACATTTGTCAAAAATAAAATGGAATGAAAAACCGGCTGAAAAAAAGCTTGACTTTTACGATTTAATGCGGTAAAGTGATAAAGCGTTGAGCGCGGAAGGGTAAGTGAGTTATTCCGGAAGCGTAAAGAGCAGTGGAAACGTTCGATATTTGCACGAAAATCGCGGCTTCGTGCAGGGAATGCCCCTTGACGCAGGCAGGAAAATGGAATAGTCTATATCCGTGTGCGAACTCACACATTTTTCTTTTTGGAAGAAATCGGAGGAGCAGGATGAAGATACTATTGGATATACTAATCCTTCTTGCGGGCTTTGTGGGACTGATCAAGGGCGCGGACTGGTTTGTGGACGGCAGTGCAGCCGTGGCAAAACGGTTCCATGTTCCGGGGGTGATCATCGGTCTTACCATCGTGGCCATGGGAACCTCGGCACCGGAGCTGGCAGTCAGTACCTCGGCAGCCATTCAGGGGTCCAACGAGATCGCCATCAGTAACGTGATCGGATCGAACCTCTTTAACCTTCTGATGGTGCTCGGCATCTGTGCCATCATTCATTCGGTACCGGTGGATAAGGTGATCCTGAAGCGGGATTATCCCGTGAATCTGGGGATCACGATCGTACTGTTCCTGTTTGCGGGACTTCCGGCACTGTTAAACGGAGACCTTTTCAGTCACGAGATGACCGAGGATGTGGGAAATGTCAGCCGTGTCTGCGGAATCACCTTCCTCCTGATCTTTGCAGCCTATATCTTTTTCCTGATCCGGGACGCAAAGAAGAACAAGCTTGAGGAAGAGGAGGAGGAAGCGGAGCCCATGGCTCCCTGGAAATGTGTGCTTCTCATCCTGATCGGAATCGGCCTTATCGTAGGCGGTGGAGAAGCAGTGGTCTACGGCGCGAAGGAGATCGCACTGGCAGCCGGTATGTCGGAGACGCTGGTAGGTCTTACCATCGTGGCTCTCGGAACCAGTCTTCCTGAGCTGGTAACCTCCATCGTTGCGGCCCATAAGGGCCAGGTGGATATGGCGGTGGGCAACTGTATCGGTTCCAACATTTTCAATATCCTGCTGATCCTGGGTGTTTCCACAACGATCCATCCCATCGGAGTCAACGTCGCAAATATCTGGGATCTGATCATTCTGATCGCGGTCAGCATCGTAACGCTGATGTTCTGCATCAACAAGAAGCGGATCAGCCGGGGAGAAGGCATCGTGATGGTGCTGATGTATGTGGGAAGTATGGTGTTTGCCGTGGTACGTTAACAGAGCTATTCACACACCCGAATGCGTGATGCATCCGCGTGCTTGCACGCAGGGATGCGAGCATGCATCCGGGGGCTGCGAAGCAGCGAAGCACCGAGCGCAGCAGTTGTGAGCCGTGAAACGGCGACAGTCACGCCGCAGGCGTGGATGAACTGCTGCCGTGAGGTGCGCGTGAATAGTTAAAATCATTATAAAGAAAGAGGACTTACAACATGGACATGAAATTTATTCGTAAACTGCCGACGCCCCAGGAGCTGAAGGAGGAGTTTCCCATCAGCCCGGAGATCGTGGCTGCAAAGGAGAAGCGTGACGCGGAGATCCGGAAGATCTTTACCGGAGAGAGCGACAAGTTCCTTCTGATCATCGGCCCCTGCTCCGCAGACAATGAGGAGGCGGTTCTTGATTATATGCACCGTCTGGCCCGTGTGGCTGAGAAGGTGGAGGATAAGATCTTTATCATCCCCCGTGTGTACACCAACAAGCCCCGTACCACAGGCATCGGCTACAAGGGCATGCTGCACCAGCCGAATCCGGAGGGAAAGGAAGACCTGCTGGGCGGTATCATTGCCATCCGTGAGATGCATGCAAGAGTCGTTCGTGAGACCGGCTTCACCTGCGCAGAGGAAATGCTCTACCCGGAGAACCACCGGTACCTGTCCGATCTGCTTTCCTATGTAGCCATCGGAGCACGGTCCGTAGAGGATCAGCAGCACCGTCTGGTAGCCAGCGGTATTGGAATCCCGGTAGGTATGAAGAACCCCACCGGCGGTGATATGTCCGTAATGATGAACTCCATTATTGCAGCCCAGAGCACCCAGCGGTTCCTGTACAGAGGCTGGGAGGTAGAAACTCCGGGCAACCCGCTGGCCCATGCCATCATGCGTGGTTACGTCGATAAGTTCGGACGAAACATCCCCAACTACCATTACGAAGACCTTCGGGCACTTCTGGATGCCTACGCAGCAAAGCCGGAGATCGTAAACCCGGCCTGCATCGTGGATACGAACCACTCAAACTCCGGTAAGAAGTACCTGGAGCAGATCCGTATCGCCAAGGATGTGCTGCACAGCCGCAGAGCCTCCGATGATATCCGGAAGCTGGTGAAGGGACTTATGATCGAGAGCTACATCGAGGATGGAGCACAGAAGATCGGAGAGGGTATCTACGGAAAGTCCATCACCGATCCGTGCCTCGGATGGGAAAAGACAGAACAGCTGATCTTAGGACTGGCAGATGAGCTGTAAGATAATAATAGAGAGAGGGCCGGATCGTACGACATTTAAATGCCGTACGATCCGGCCCTCTCTCTTTTAAAATCTAGATCATTGCATATCCGCGACTCTTAAGGCATGCCTCCACCTCGGCGTAGCCCTGCGCATGCAGGATGGCCACCGGTGTTGCGTCCTCACGGCTGTAGGATACATAGAGGTAATCCAGATTGATGTTGCTGTCCTCGATATCGATCAGCAGCTGATTGAGACTGCCCACGGCATCCGGGATCTTCACGCCGATCACGCGGGAGATCTTGCAGGTAAAGCCGTTCTCCTTCAGAAGCTTAAACGCTCTCTCTATCTCATCAACCAGCAGGCGGACGATTCCGTACTCCGCACTGTCGTTGGTGATCGCGCAGTAGATATTCAGGTTGTTGTCCGTGAGGAGCTGCGTGATCTCCCGCATGGAACCCTTCTTGTTTTCCGCAAAAATTGAAATCTGTTCTACCATTTGTTGCCTCCAAACTGTATAATGGAAATGTGATGCGTCGCGCTCCATTTTAATACAAATGCGCGAGAAAATCCAGCAAATTATGACGGGATAAGGGCAGGAAATGTCGCCGTTATCCAAAGGAGAGAGCATGAAGAAGCAGATGCTGCACCGGCCGTATATTGCAGTCAGGACCGACTCCGGTAGGATTTCCTACGGGGGGGATCAGTCATGGCTTTCCACGGCGGAGGAGCGTTCCTTTGGGTGCGGGCTCATCGGGGCAGCGGATATCCTTCGATATCTTCGGGGAAAGCAGGAGCTGGAGAAGCCGGCGAAGGGTACCGGATTTCTTACGGAAGCCCTGCAATCCGTTGCGGCCTTTGCAGGAACGGCTGTCGGGAAGCAGGAGTATCTGGAGGAGGTCGAGACTCTGGGGAAGGAGTTTCGGATCCGCGGGAAGCTGGGGATCACGGGCTTCGGCCTGGCCCGGCGCATGAACCGGGTCTTCCGGCGGGAGAGGCTTCCGTACCGGGCCAAATGGTCCATCGGAAGAAGGCGTCTGGAGAAGCGTCTTCCGGAAATGCTGGAGGCGGATATCCCCGTGCTTCTTTCGGTAGGCCCCGGGTTCTTCCATAAGGGCCAGAGCCTCGCACTGTACCGTAGGAAGGAAGATGGAAGATATGAGCGTGTGAACTCCATGCGGGATCACTACGTTACCGTCACCGGACAACTCCGGGCAGAGAGTGTGCAGGGCATCGAAGCGGGAGAGGTACTCCTTCGGATCTCCTCCTGGGGAGAGGAGTTTTATATCCGCTTCGATGAATATATGGACCATGTAAAAAAGTATGATAATTTCCTGTTCAGCAGCATCCTCTATATCCGGCGCAGGGGGTAACCCTGTGGAGCGTGGGGCTGTGGAACAGATCAGGAGAGAAACTATGGAAAGATCAGGAGAGAATCAAAGACCGCACATCCTGCTGGTCCTGACCGGCGGAACCATCGGGACCCTGTCGGATGCGGAGGGGACCAGACGGCTTGCCACGGAAGACGGAGAGGCAGAGCCCATGCTGATCAGAGCCCTTAGGGAACGGGCTCCGGAGGCTGCTCCGGAGGTGACGGTGCGGGTTCCGTATCAGGTGCTGAGCGAGCATATGACACTCGAATATCTGGAGCGTCTCGCGAACTGCCTTCGGGCGGAGACGCTTACGGAGTATGACGGAGTCTTTATCACCCACGGCTCCGATACCCTGGCCTTTACGGCTGCATTTCTGGGAGAGCTTCTTCGGGGATGTCCGGTGCCGGTATTCCTGCTGGCAACCCAGCGGCCCATCGGGGACCCGGGGAGCAACGGAGTGGAGAATACCCTGGCAGCGCTGCAGCTTCTTGGTAGCAGCCGGGGGAGGACAGGAGTGTATGTAACCTACCGGAATTCGGACAACATCATGTATCTGCACCGGGCAGAGGAATTAAAGCAGTGTCAGCCCGGAACGGATGACTTCTTCAGTAAATCCATGCAGCCGGTTCCCGAGAGGGACGGAAGCTGTCAGTGGCCGGAGGGTGAGTTCCCGAAGGGAGAATCGTCCTGGGAACTCCCGGAGACCCGCCTTCGTCCGGATGTTCTGCTGCTGCACCCCTACGTGGGGATCCGCTATGACTGTATCTCCCTTACCGGGATCCGCGCCGCAGTACATACGCTGTATCACTCCTCCACGGCTCCGAAGGAGCTGGCGGACTTTCTGGACCGCTGCAGGGAGGCTGGCGTGAAGTGTTATATCCGTCCCTGCGAACCGGAGAACTGTCATTACGAAACCACGGCGGAGCTACTGGCGCACGGTGCGATCCCCATCAGCGGGATGACGGAGGAAAGCGCCTACATGAAGCTTTTGCTGGGAAAGCTATAAAAAAACGCATGATTCTGATAGACCGGGGAGAGGATCGGAAGGTATAGTCGGAGGTAGTAGTAAGAGGAGGTTAACCTATGGATATCGATGCGATCGTAAAGAAAATGACACTCGAAGAGAAGGCACGGGCCCTGGAGGGTGAGGCTACCTGGTATACACAGGACTATCCGGAGCTGGGAGTGCCGAAGATTCAGGTAAGCGACGGCCCTCACGGCCTTCGGAAAATGTACCGCGACGGAAAGACCATTACCTCCGTCTGCCTCCCTGCAGCCTGCGCAACTGCCTGCAGCTTTGATACGGAGCTGATGGAGACCATCGGGTCCGCAATCGGAAAGGAATGCCAGGCAGAGGATGTGGCCGTGATCCTGGGACCGGCAGTGAATATCAAGCGTTCTCCGCTTTGCGGACGGAACTTTGAGTATATATCGGAAGACCCGTATGTGGCAGGAAAGCTTTCCTCCGCGCTGATCAAGGGGGTTCAGGCAGAGGATGTGGGAACCTCCATCAAGCATTTTGCTGCAAACAATCAGGAGTTTGAACGGATGTACGGAAGCTCGGAGGTGGATGAGAGAACGCTTCGGGAGATCTACTTCCCGGCCTTTGAGATGGCGGTAAAGGAAGCAAAGCCCTGGACGGTGATGTGCTCCTACAACCGGATCAACGGAACCTACTCCTCCGAGAATCCCTGGCTGTTAAATGAGGTGCTCCGGGATGAGTGGGGCTTCGACGGGCTTGTAATGTCCGACTGGGGCGCTGTCTCCGACCGGATCGCCGGTATCGCGGCGGGTCTTGACCTGGATATGCCGGGCTCCAGAGGCGTGAACAATGAGTCTATCGTGAAGGCTGTGCAGGAGGGACGCCTTTCCGAGGAGGACGTGGATAAGGCAGTGGCGAACATCCTCCGTCTGGTGGAGAAGTTCGTATCGAAGCGAAGGAAAGAAACCTTCGACCGCGAGGCAGATCATGCACTGGCGGTGAAGGCCGCAAAGGAGTGTATCGTCCTTCTGAAGAATGAGGAGAAGGTGCTTCCCCTTTCGAAGGAAGAGAAGGTGGCCCTGATCGGAGGCTTCGCAGAGGCTCCCCGGTATCAGGGCGGAGGAAGCTCCCATATCAACAGCTTCCGTGTGGTATCGGCGCTGGAGCTTGCGGAGGCGTACGGAAGCTGCACTTACAGCAGGGGCTTCTCTGCTACAGAGGATGTGACGGATGAGGCGCTTCAGAAGGCAGCGGTGGAGGCTGCGACAGAGGCAGATAAGATCGTGGTCTTTGCAGGGCTTCCGGACGTTTTTGAGTCCGAGGCATATGACCGTGCACATATGCAGCTTCCGGCCTGCCAGAATCGTCTGATCGATCAGCTGACGAAGCTGGGCAAGCCCGTGATCGTTGTGCTTCACAACGGTTCTCCGGTGGAGCTTCCCTGGGCAGATGAGGTGTCCGGTATCGTCGAAGCATATCTTGGCGGTGAGGGCGTCGGAGAGGCCGTGATGGATGTTCTGTATGGCGGGACCAATCCTTCCGGACGTCTGGCTGAAAGCTTCCCCATCAAATTATCCGATAATCCCAGCTTCCTGAACTTCCCGGGAACCGGACATAAGGTAACCTACGCCGAGGGCGTTTTTGTGGGCTACCGGTATTATGATACCAAGCAGATGGCGGTTCGCTTCCCATTTGGCTACGGACTTTCCTACACGGACTTCCGGTACAGCAACCTTCGGGTGAGCCGCGACAGCTTCACGGCAGCAGAGGGCGTTACGGTTTCCGTGGATGTAACAAATGTAGGAGACCGGGCAGGGAAGGAAACCGTGCAGCTCTACGTGGCAGATCAGACCGGCAGTGCGGTCCGTCCGGTACATGAGCTGAAGGGCTTCTGTAAGCTGGCCCTGGAGCCGGGGGAGACGAAGACTGCTACATTTACGCTGGATAAGCGCTCCTTTGCATGGTATGACGTGGAGTCGAAGGACTGGTATGCAGCCAATGGCAGCTATGTGATCGAGGTGGGACGCTCCTCGAGACAGATCGAATATACGGCAGAGGTGCATATCATCGGAACACCGGAGAAGCCACCGGTGATCACCCCGGATGTGCAGCTGGGAGAGCTGATGCAGAGTCCCTACACCCGGGAGTATATTCAGGAACGCCTGAAGGAATACATGATGAAGTTCACCCAGAGTGACAGTGAGACGGATGAGATGATCGAAGCCATTGTACGTTTCCTGCCGCTTCGGACCCTGCGCAGCTTCCAGGGAGCCACCAATGAAGAGGTGGAAAGCATCTGCAAAGGGCTGCAGGAGTGTATAGACAGACAGACGCAATAAGAAATAAGAATACAAAAATCCGCCATCTGCAGGAATCGGCAGGTGGCGGATTTTTATATGGATCGGTATGTGGTTTTATGCCGTGCGGTCAGGGGAATTCCTTCGCTCCTTCATTTCCAGAAGCTTGCCGCGAAACTTCGAGAAGGTGAAGGTGTCCTTGTACTTTGCGAAGAAGGACCGCATGGAGAGGGACTTCAGCTCGAAGGGGCGGAAGAAGTGGCTTTTCTCCTTGGAGGAATTCCGAACCTCGTTGATCTTCCCGCGGAAGGCCGTGAACAGCACCACGATATTGTATTCCTTGGCAAGTCGGATGACCAGGCGCAGGAACTTGACGGCGTGCAGAAAATCCAGAACAAAGACCACGTACCACGCCACGATCGCGAACATGTACCAGGGCTGATAGATCAGGATATCCAGAAGCTTCAGCATGGGTTTATGTACGATAAAATAGTAGATCGCACAGATGATACCCCAGAAGAAGGTATACAGAGGACAGATGATCCCCTTGTAATTATACTTATTGTCCGTGTAGTCCCAAAGGCGCATGTTCAGTCGGAGGATGAAGATATATCCGGTGATCAGCTCAACCACGGTCATGACTAAGATCATGAGTAAAAGCACCAGGATCTTATTCACCCATCCGTCCGGATCCAAACCGGGCAGTTCGATAAAGGACATGACATAGAGGATGGAAAGTCCTGTTCCGTAGATCGGAAGACAGGGGCCGGTCAGAAATCCCGGATTCACCCATTTCTTTGTCTGCCCGATGGACGGAACAAAGTGCCGGTAGATGAACTCGATCACCCAGCCGCCCATGGATCCGAAGATGAAGATAAATGCAATTGATTTCAGTGTATCTATCATAAAATGTTCCTGATTCTTATCTCTGATATAAGAATACCGGAATGCGTCAAGAGTGAAACATTCCGGCAAATACTAGAGCGAATAACGGGAATCGAACCCGCAGTGCCTGCTTGGGAAGCAGACGTGTTACCATTACACCATATTCGCAGGATGTTAGGGTGTGGAAGGTTTTATATAAGCCTCCACGTCAGACCTCGCGACCTATTATAACATAAAAAGAAATAAAATCCACACTTTTCTTCCTACGTTAACGAATTATTTACAAAAAGCATTGTGCGGCTTTGGAATGTGCGGTACAATACGGTTCGGGGTTTATGAACATTTTTCTTTGAAAATAATGGTGGTTTTTCATGTTGTTTTGGATCTATCTTACCTTAAGTCTGGCCGGAAGCGGCTGGATCGTATATTGCTCGGATGTGACGGGATTCTTTGCCGGTGCGGGGCTCTTTTTGCTCTACACCCTGCTCCTTTTCCTGGCATTCTTCGTGCTGCAGGTGATCGCCTTCGCGATCGTCAGTCTGACATTCAATGCGGACCGGCCTCCGGCCACGATTCACAACTTTTATCGGTGGATGGGCTTTGAGACCACCCGGCTTTTCACACAGATCCTGCATATTCGGGTCCATATTCATGGCCGGGAAAGGATGCCGGCGGATGAACCGTATCTTATGGTATGCAATCACCGGAGCATCTTTGATCCCATCGTGGGACTGATCTGGCTGAAGGAGTATGATCTGGCCTATGTCTCCAAGCAGGAGAATTATAAGATCCCGTTTGTGGGACGGTATATCGTAGCCATCGGATGTATTCCCCTGGACCGGGAGAATGCCAAGAACGCGGTCCGCTCTATCAAACAGGCAGCGGAGAATATAAAGACCGGATATGCCAATTACGGGATCTATCCCGAGGGCTGGGAGAACAAGACCCATGACCCCCTGCTTCCCTTCCGGGACGGGGCCTTTAAGATCGCAAAGACTGCAGGCTGTCGGGTGGTTATTTCCGCCATCCGGAATTCGGATCATATCTTCCGGCGGGCCTTCACCTTCCGTCCGATCCATATCCACATGGATATCCTGGACAGCATCCCTGCGGAGGTGGTAAAGGCCGAGAAGACCAAAGAGCTTTCTGACCGCGCCTTCCGTATTATGGGAGATTTTCTGACGGAGCACCCGGCGGATGACTGGAAGCTGGGAAGAAAAGGCTGATAAAACCCTTGAAGTATTCTCTGAAATCTGTTACACTAATTCAGCGCCGGAAGAACTCCGGCGTCTATACTGGAGACGTATCGAAGTGGTCATAACGGGGCTGACTCGAAATCAGTTTGCCGGGCAACCGGCACGAGGGTTCGAATCCCTCCGTCTCCGCTCTTAAAAATCAGGGATCGGAAATCCGATTATTTCGGATTTCCGGTTTTTTTATGTTCAGTTTCTTCTTTTTTAAACCACAGTTCATAAAAAGGGACAGAATATGAGGATTTGCGAAACATGCACAAGAAAGATTGTGCATTTTTTTGTTGTATCCTTCGAAATTTGCTCTTGAATTATGAAAGGTTTGTGGTTATAATTTGAACGAACTGTAAACAAGATATGAACGAAACCTGTGTTTTATAAATAAATGTTAACAAGCTTACGTAAACATGAACGAAATAAAGATAAAATAATAACGAAATAAAAACTTTATGTGAAACATTTGTGTTCAAAATGGACGGCTGCTTATCTGGAGGGAGCAAAAAGATGATCAGAAGAGAAGAAAAACGCAGGAATAAAGGTTTTACCCTTACGGAGCTTATTATCGTGATCGCGATCATAGCAATTCTTGCCTCGGTGATCGGTGTGGCGCTTATCCGCTATATCGAGAAGGGCAGACAGGCAAAGGATATCTACCATGCCAGTCTGATCAAGGATGCCCTTGCCGCGCATGAATTCCCCAGTGATTTCCAGGGCAGGGACGTGGAATACGTGGATCCGGAAACGGGAGAGAAGGAAACCTACAGAAGAGGCTGGGTTTACGTTGATAAGGAAGAGATCCGTTGTTCCGACCAGAGTACGGCAATCGCCATGATCGAGATGGGTCTTGTCAATGTAAGTGATTACACGTATCGCAGGCTCCTTGAGAATGAGGACAGTCCGGTCAGATGGTTCCCGAGCGGACCGGATGGCGATTATTTCCGTAGATCCGCCATTGATGAATACTGCTTCCGAAATAATCTGGTCGTTAAGGCAAGAAACACCTGGAACACCTACCAGCTGGACGTATATCAGGATGATCACGGAGATATTTACATGGGAGCCAGCGCATCCAACGAACAAAGATCCGGCGGACACTCCAAGGATGAAGAGACCGCTTCACTTTTCGCAAGAAAGCTTGGCTTCTATGATGCTAAGATTACCCCCATCGGTGAGCAGAACAGCGACTGATCCGTTCTTAATTGCGGATTCTGTAACACCACCCCTATTTTCGAACCGGAACCCTCTGACAGAGGGCTCCGGTTCTCTTATTATGATTGAGTATTGAGGGCGCTTGTGGTAAAATATACTCTGTATGATTCTATCCTTTTAACTCTGATTCGGGGGCGTGAGAATATGAGGAAAAATGAATTGAAAAATAAATGTGAAACAGGGCGTAAGAAGCATGGCATATCCGCGATATGCTTATCTCTTGCGCTTTTTTTAGGGGCTGCGGCAGCTCCGGCAGGCATCCTGCCCGGGGTATCAGATGAGGTCCATGCGGAGACCATCTCCGGTGATGAGAACGAGGACATCAAGGTGGATCCCACCGGCAAGGGAGCCGGCTTCTCCGCAGTGCTGTATGACAATACCAACGGTCTTCCTACCTCAGAGGCAAATACCATCGCCGAGACCCGGGAGGGCTTCCTCTGGATCGGAAGCTACAGTGGTCTGATCCGTTATGACGGCAGCAAGTTCGAGCGTATCGACTCCACTACCGGTGTTACCTCCGTGGTAAGTCTTTACACGGACAGCAAGGACCGTCTGTGGATCGGTACCAACGATAACGGAGTGGCGGTTCTCGAGAAGGGGCAGATCCGGAGACTGGAGAGCAGTGATCAGCTGACCTCATCCTCCATCCGTTCCTTTACGGAGGATTCAGAGGGGCGGATCTACGTGGCTACTACCCACGGAATGGGGATCATCGAAACCGACGGAACCCTTCACGAAATGAATGAGTCCCAGATCAATGATGAATATATCTGCGAGCTTCGTATGTCGAACAGCGGCGTGATCTACGGCGAGACCATGAACGGTGCGGTTTTCACCATGCAGGACGGCAAGGTGACCGGCTTTTATGATGGGAATAAGCTGGGGACCGGCCCAATCATCACGGTGCTTCCGGATCCGGAGAAGGAAGGCTACGTCTATCTCGGAACCGAGGAACAGCTGGTGGTTCACTGCAAGCTGGCCAACGGGATCGAGGATAGAACAGATATAAATATCGCTCCTTTTACTTATGTAAACTCCATCGAGCATTTCAAGGATCAGATCTGGATCTGCACCAGCAACGGTGTGGGCTACCTGGATAAGGGCGTTTTTACACAGATAAAAAATATACCGATGAACAACTCTATCGACCACATGCTGACGGATTATGAGGGGAATCTCTGGTTTACCTCCCGTCGCCAGGGGGTGATGAAGATCGTCCGGAATCAGTTTACGGATCTCTACGAGTGGTTCGGTCTGGATGCGGCGGTTGTAAACTCCACCTGTATGCTGAAGGATCAGCTCTTTATCGGTACGGATACGGGACTTACGATCCTCGGCGGCGTGCGGGCCATCAAGTCCTATCCGGTGCAGAGCGTGACTGCGGCATCCACGGAGCTTGCTGCAAAGACGGACCTGATCGATCTTCTGTCCGGCTGCAGGATCCGTTCCATCATCCGTGACAGCAAGGATCGTCTGTGGTTCGGAACCTACAGTGACTGTGGTCTGGTTCTGTATGACCATGGTGCGGTTACCTGCTACACCATGGAATCCGGCCTGCCATCCAACCGTGCAAGAACGGTGTATGAGAGGAAGGACGGCTCCATCATGGTAGCCTGCAGCGGCGGTCTTGCCATCATCCGTGACGGTGCGGTGGAAGAGGTGTACGATGATACCTCGGGACTCAGCAACACCGAGGTGCTCACCATCAGTGAGAATGACAACGGCGATATGATCATCGGCTCTGACGGTGACGGAATCTACGTGATCAGTGGTAAAAAGGTTTCCAAGTACGGCAAGGAAACGGGCCTTGGTTCCGGCGTTGTCATGCGGGTTAAGAAGGATACGGAGCGGGGAGTCTTTTGGATCGTAACCAGCAACTCCCTGGCCTACATGACATCGGACTATAAGATCACCACCGTTCAGAGGTTCCCGTACTCCAACAACTTTGATCTTTACTGGAACAGCAAGGGCGAGATCTGGGTTCTCAGCAGCAACGGAGTCTACGTTGCAAAGGCTGAGGAGCTGATGAAGAATGAGGAGATCTCCCCGGTATTCTATAACCGTGATAACGGACTTCCGGTGCTTACCACCGCGAATTCCTACAGTGAGCTTACCTCGGGGGGAGTCCTGTATATCTCCGGAAGCACGGGCGTTGCACGTGTAAATATCGAAGAGCCTGCGCTTGACGTGCAGGATATCAAGATGTCGGTTCCCTACGTGGAAGCGGACGGGGAAATGATCTACGCGGCGGATGACGGTTCCATCACGGTGCCGGCAGATACCAAGAGAGTAACCATCTACAGCTTCATTTATACCTATTCTCTGATGAATCCTCAGGTGACCTATCATCTGGAGGGCTTTGACCAGAACTCCGTAACGGTAAGCCGGACGGATCTGGAACCCATCGATTATACGAACCTGTCCGGTGGCGAGTATCAGTTTGTGATGCAGATCAGTGACGCCATGGGACATGGTAACAACGAGCTGACCGTTAAGATCACCAAGACCAAGTCCATCTATGAGAAGACCTGGTTCCGGGTACTGGCAGTGATATTGGGTTTGCTGATCCTGGGACTCATCATTTTCGTATACATCAATCGCCGTCTGAAGAAGCTTCGGAAGAAGGCGGAGGAGAACCGGATCTTTATCCGTGAGATGATCGAAGCCTTTGCAAAGACCATCGATATGAAGGATAAGTACACCAACGGTCACTCCACACGTGTGGCTGAATACACCGCCATGCTGACGAAGGAGCTCGGCTATGACGAGGAGACCGTGGAGAAGTATTACAATATCGCGCTGCTGCATGATATCGGTAAGATCGCGATCCCGCCGGAGGTACTGAATAAGCCCGGCAAGCTGACGGATGACGAGTTCAAGATCATTAAGTCCCATTCGTCTCAGGGCTACCGTGTACTGAAGGATATCAGTATCATGCCGGAGCTTTCCATCGGTGCGGGCTACCACCACGAACGTCCGGACGGAAAGGGCTATCCCAAGGGTCTGAAGGGTGATGACATTCCGCGTGTGGCACAGATCATTGCCGTGGCAGATACCTTTGACGCCATGTATTCCGATCGTCCGTACCGGAAGCGTATGAACTTTGAGAAGGCTGTTTCCATCATCAAGGAGGTGGCCGGAACCCAGCTGACGGCGGACGTTGTGGATGCCTTCCTGCGTCTGGTGGAGAAGGGTGAGTTCAAGGCTGCGGATGATCAGGGCGGTGGAACCACGGAGGATATCGATAACATCCACAAGAGGTTTGAGAAGGAAGCCGTAAAGGACGAGAAGAAGGAAGGACAGTAAACAGCAGGAGCTAACGGAAATGATCATCGGATACTATGCGACAACACTGGGCATATCACTGGCACTTACACTTATGTACGTATTTATATGGCATAAGCATTTTGATGTGCATTTTACCCTGATGTTCATCTTTATTCCCATCTCCAACCTGGGATTTCTGCTGCTTTCCATCGCGACCACACTGGAGGGTGCGGTTGTATCCAATGATATCCTTTATCTCGGAGCCTGCTTCCTCATGCTGTTCATCATGATGTGTATCCTGGACCGGTGCGATATGAAGCTGCCGAAGGTACTGCGTGTCAGCTTCTTCAGCATCACCTTCCTGATCTACGGCTCCGTGCTGTCGGCGGGCTGGATGCCCTACTTCTACAAGAGCCTTTCCATCACGAAGGTGGATGGGGCTACGTTACTGGTGAAGGAATACGGCTTCATGCATACCATGTTCTACGTCATGGTGGGTGTGTATTTTGCGATCTCCATCTGGGCGTTGTTCTACAGTCTGGTTAAGAAAAATGAAGTATCCAATAAGACCATAGGTATGATGGCGATTCCGGAGGGCATCGCGATCTTTACCTATATCATACAGATCTTTTTCCCGCTGAAGTTTAATCTGCTTCCGGCCTGCTACTGCCTCGCACAGGGCTTCTTCCTGCTGATCGTACGGAAGATCTGCATGTATGATGTATCGGAGACACATATCGATTCCGTCAATGAGAGCGGAGAGACGGGCTTTATGGCATTTGACTTTCGTTTCAACTTCCTGGGAGCCAATGATACGGCACGGGTGTTCTTCCCGGAGCTTAAGGCCGTGAAGGTGGATTCCAAAGCGGAAACCGTACCGTTTCTGAAGGATCAGGCCCTGAACCGTCTGCGCGGCTTTATCGAGGATAATAACAATGATACCTCCTTCTATTCCAGAGAGGGGCACACCTTCATCTTTGATGTGGATTATCTGTATGATGAAAAAAGGAAGCGGGGCTACCGGATCATCATAACGGATGATACGAAGAATCAGGAGTATATCGCTCTGATCAACCGGTTCAATTCCACGCTGCAGGAAGAGGTGGAGGAGAAGACCGTGCATATCGCGGAAATGCATGATAACCTGATCCTAAGTCTTGCGACCATGGTTGAAAGTCGCGACAATTCTACCGGCGGACATATCCGGCGGACCAGTGACTGCGTTCGGATCCTGATGGATGAGATCATGAAGAACAACCGGCTGCATGTATCGAAGGAGTTCCGACGTGCCATCATCAAGGCAGCCCCCATGCATGACCTGGGGAAGATCGCCGTACCGGACGCGATCCTGCAGAAGCCCGGGCGTTTTACGCCGGAGGAGTACGAGAAGATGAAGGCCCATGCGGCAGAGGGAGGGAGGATCGTCCATCAGGTGCTGGAGAGTACGGATGATGAATACTTCCGGAAGATCGCCGAAAATGTGGCTACCTATCACCACGAACGCTGGGACGGTTCCGGGTATCCCAAGGGCCTGAAGGGTCTGGAGATCCCGCTGGAGGCGCGGATCATGGCGATTGCCGATGTTTATGATGCACTGGTCAGCAAGCGTGTCTATAAGGAGAGCATGTCCTTCGAAGAGGCGGATAAGATCATTCTGGACGGTATGGGAAAGCATTTTGATCAGAGACTGGAGCCTTACTACGTAGCTGCAAGGCCGCGTCTGGAGGCGTACTACAGAAAGCAGAGTGAATAAACGAAAGGGAAGTCTGTCATTCTGAGCGAATCGAAGAATCTTTGGAATTCTTCTCTGCCCGGGATGACAGATTTTTATAATTTATGTAAAAAAAATCGGATTTTGATACATTTCGTATACAATCACATTTTATAGTGAGTGCAACATCAAAAAACTGCGAGGTTTGTTGAATATGAAACGAAGAACAAATGATACAACAGGAAAAACAGGAACACGTTCCGGAATCATAGCAACGATGCTTTGTATGGGACTTATGCTTTCGGGATGTGGATCCAGGGAAGCAGAGACAGTAACGGATTACGGCGGAGACGGCAGGGCTACGGTAACAACGGAGGTCGGAACCGGTACGGAAGAGCAGGGAAGCACGGAAGGAACCTCCGGCGAACCACTGGACCGTGACGCGGCTCTTGCGGCAGCGGAGGCAAAGAGCAACCAGACGCTGCAGGAGAAGCTGGGCGGAGAAGAGGTATCCTATCAGGAAAGCTTTTCGATCGGGCAGATTCCCGTCAGCATGGATCTAAGATACGAGGTGCCGGACATCACGGCGTTGCCATCCTACCGTGTTACCACACCCTCAGGGAAGCTGCTGCCGGAGGAGGAGATCGTGAAGAACCTCTTCGGTGACTCTGCGACAGAGGTAAAAAGAGCTCTCAGTCTCACCAAGGGTGATTCGGAACGGGTGCTCGGGGATGCGGCCACCTGTTACTATGAGCTCTTCCCGGATAAGTATGACCCCGAAGCATGGAACGCCGGTACACCGGACTGCTCCGCATGGGAGGATGACAGGGACAGCTTCTATCATACCTATGAGGGAAGCTGGCAGGGAACGGATTATCAGCTCCTGATCGGGAAGGTTGGGGACGACCAGATCCTGTCGTTCTATCCGAAGAATCCGGGAGCACTGATCGGCCGGCCGGAGCTTTCGAGAGTGCTTCTTGAACAGGAGGGAACCGTTCATTATGCGGATCCTCTGGACCGATCAAAGGATTATGAGCTTTCCCTGGACCAGCTTGGAGATGCAACGAATCAGACTACGGGAGAGCCGAGCACGCTGCTGGCCTCTGCCGGGGATTTCCTGAAGGGAAAGATGCTTGTGAGTCTCCCGGAGGATGCGATCGTACTGACCTCCTTTGCAACCTTTGAAGGGGACATAAGCGGAGGCGTCACGATGAGTGACGGAGACGGAAAGTTGCAGGGAATCGTATATGCGAATCCGGAGGATCTATCCCGGGGTTCCCTCGGAAATGCGGTAATAAACGGATATATGGCGCATACCAACTACACCCTGTCCGGCCTCGGATACGCGTCAGTCTTCGAATCGGGCGACCAGAATACAGGTTCCTTCTGGCTCGCAGACGGCGGAGTGATCGGGATGACACTCTATCTGACTTACAATTTTGAAGAGAAGCTGTCTGAAAATGTTCCGCTCCTTTCCTTCGAGAATGCCATGGCATCCTTCCGGAACGAGGTCGCGGAAGAGCTGGATATGTCCAAGGTAACCGGTTCCTCCATCACCGTGGATTACGCGGATCTTGCATACTATGCGGTTACGTCCCCTGAGAAAAAAGGGGAGGCAACCTATGTACCGGTATGGGTGATACCGATGAAGAGTAACAACTATGAGTTTGCATATGCGCTTGTGAATGCCATGGACGGAAGCGTAGTCGGCATGCAGTACAGAGCGGATGAGGGATAAGGATGTGTATGACTACAACATGTCATTCTGAGCACAGCGAAGAATCCCATGATTTAATACACCTCATATCTAAGGAGATAGGATTATGAAGAAGAAATTGATCGCAGCGGCACTGTGTCTTGCACTTTGTCTTACGGCATGCGGAAAGGAAGCGGAGACGGTTACGGATTACGGCGGAGAAGACACCAGGAAGACAACCGCGGGCAGTACATCAGGGGAAAACGGTTCCGAAGAGAATGCCACATCTTCAGATAGTACGGAAGGCTCCTCCGGCAGCAAGGTTGCAGCCCTCCCTGCACCGCAGGTGGACGGGGAGCCGATCTATGAGGAGTCCTTTGACCTGAACGGAAAACCGGTGGAGATCAGCATTAAAACATTGGAACGGGACGCGGATCATTTCCATTCCTGTCAGATGAAGGAAGTGAAGACGGATTCGGAGTATGAGAAGAATCTCGTGCAGAGGGTCTTCGGGGATACGGCAAAGGAAGTAAAAAGAGACCTGTCCCTTGAGGAAGGAGACTCCGAGCTGATCATGGATACCATTAAGTCCGGTATGTTCAGTATTTCGGGAGATACAAGTATCTGGAACAAGACAACCGTTCCCGGCTGGGATGATGAGGCGGCGTATCCCTACCATACCTACGAGGGAATCTACAGGGATATCGACTGTCAGCTCCTGATCACTGTTGCCGGGGATTACGGAAGAAGGATCAGCCTTTATCCGAAGCACCCCGGGGATGTGATCGGTGTTCCGGAATGTGATACCCTCTATGTTACACAGAACTATCTCTCCGGAGAGAACTATGAGATGCTGGACAGAGCGGTTATCATGAAGGCTATGAGTGACCGGCCGAACCGGACCAAGGCCGGTGAGGAAACCATGATCTCTGCCGTG
This sequence comes from uncultured Lachnospiraceae bacterium, assembly GCA_902760755.1. Classification (GTDB taxonomy): domain Bacteria; phylum Bacillota; class Clostridia; order Lachnospirales; family Lachnospiraceae; genus Eubacterium_Q. Next base: position 38,711 of record CACWHK010000011.1, read on the forward strand.
GAGGATTTTATGAAGGAGATACTTCAGGTTGAGGTGAACCGGGATGACCTGAAGCTGACGATGGGAGAACAGGTCGGAAATCCCTGCAAGAGGGAGCTGCTGTTTTATCCGAAGGAGGAAGAAAGCTCAAAAACTCTGGATGGAGCGGTGCTGGAAGGCTATGAAGTGATGTATGACATGAGCCATACCGGACTGGAATTCTCTCTGACGAATGCGGGAGCCTTCGGAGTGACAGACAAGGGCGTGGTCGGATTCACCGTGGATATTCTTTATGAGGTTGAGCAGGTGCTGTCCGAGGATGTGCAGCTGCTGGCCTTTGATAAGATCATGGATTCCTTCCGGCAGGGCATGAAGGAGAATTTTGACATGCAATACGTAAACGGCTCCAAGATCACAGTCGAATCCACGAAACTGGTCTATTATCCGTCGGATTCCCTGGATAAGCCGGGGGAGTGTACGCTTGTTCCCGTATGGCGTTTCGTGATATCCAGTAACGGAGCCATAGGTCAGGCTTACATCAATGCCATCGACGGAAGCTGGGTTACTGCGCTATATAACCATTGGGAGCCGTAAGGTTGATTATTTCAGGATTGTAGCTTCCCGCATCTTTTGGTTGCGGGAAGCTTTTTTTCTTGACTATCATCGGGTGAACGTTTAGGCTAAATTTGCAGGGAACTGCAGTAAGACGATAATGATATGGATTTACTGAGAAGGAGTACCACATGAAGGAATTTAAAATGTTCATCAACCCGGCGGATCGTCGAAGCCGGATCAGTCCTGAGATCTACGGGCATTTCTCGGAGCATCTGGGACGGTGCATCTATGGAGGAATCTATGTAGGAGAGGATTCCGATATCCCGAACGTTCGGGGGATCCGGTCGGATATCGTGGAAGCATTCCGGGAGATCCGTGTTCCGGTGCTGCGCTGGCCGGGAGGTTGTTTTGCGGATGAGTATCACTGGAAGGATGGCATCGGTCCGAAGAAGGACCGGAAGAAGCTGGTGAATACCAATTGGGGCGGAGTGACGGAGGATAATTCCTTTGGTACCCACGAGTTTCTGGACCTTTGTGAGCAGGTGGGCTGCGAGCCCTATATTGCCGGGAATCTCGGCAGTGGTACGGTGGAAGAGCTGTCCCAGTGGGTGGAATATATGACCTTCGACGGGGTGTCCCCCATGGCGGATCTTCGGAGAGAGAACGGACGGGACAAGCCCTGGCGGGTAAAATATCTGGGTGTCGGGAATGAGAACTGGGGCTGCGGAGGAAATATGTGTCCGCAGTTTTATGCCAATGAATATAAGCGGTATCAATCCTTCTGTCACAACTTCAGCGGAAATGAGCTGTTCAAGGTGGCCTGCGGCCCCAGCGGCGGTGATTATAACTGGACTGAGACACTGATGAACAGTCTGAAGCCCCAGCATGTACAGGCAATCTCGCTGCATTACTATACGATCCCCCATGACTGGGAGCATAAGGGAAGTGCGGTACATTTTACGGAAGAGGATTATTACGAGACGCTGGCCAAGACACTTCCCATTGATGAAGTGATCACACGGCACTGTGAGATCATGAACCGACAGGATCCGGAGAAGCAGATCGCTCTCTTTGTGGATGAATGGGGCTGCTGGTATGATGTGGAGGAGGGTACGAATCCCGGCTTCCTCTATCAGCAGAACACCATGCGTGACGCGATCGTGGCTGCCCTCTACCTGAATATCTTTAACATGCATTCGGACCGTGTGCGGATGGCAAATATAGCGCAGGTGGTAAATGTTTTGCAGGCCGTGATCCTGACTGACGGGGAGAAGCTGGTGAAGACTCCAACCTTCCATGTCTTCGATCTCTTCAAGGAGCATCAGGGTGCGGAGCTGATCTACAGTCATCTGGAGAATGTGATGATGGAGGAGAGTGCTCTTCCCATGCTGTCCTATTCCACCTCCGAGAAGGACGGGCGGATCCTGACGACGGTGGCGAACTGCTCTCTGAAGGAGGAAGCGAAGCTCCTGCTGTCGGTGGCGGATCGGCCGGTGAAGGCTGCGTCGGCACGGATCCTTACAGGAGAGGTGCATGCGCATAACGACTTTGATCATGCAGAGGATGTTGTGATCCGGACACTGCCCGTGGAACTGGCGGAAGGCAGAATATGTGTAACGCTTCCGCCCTGTTCTGTGGCTGAGATCATGACAGATTGACAGAGAGACCTGTGCTGCGGCATGCGATATGCTCCCGGCACAGGTTTTTTTGAATTATGAAACATTTCGGATACATTCCGGGAGTATCCTGATATCATGGGGACGGAAGATTTCGGAAGAATCGATGTCGGACTCATAGAATGTCTTTTGGAGGTGGTACATTTGAGAAAAAAGAATCGTATCACGGGCGCTGTTATATGTGCCATGCTATGCTTTACCGCCTGCGGGAATCAACCGGAAGCCGTGACGGATTACGGCGGAACCGCCGAGCGGGGTTCGTCGGAAGCGCCGGGCGTTACAGCCACGGAAAGCGGAGGAACTACGGAAGCGGGAGGCGGGAAGAGCGGAGTGAATTATTCCGGGAAGCTTCCGCCTATACAGGATGACGGGGATCCGGTCTATGAGGATTCCTTCACCATCGGATCCAAACCGGTGGAGGTAAGCATCACCGACGTCAGATATGACACGGAGCAGCTTCGGTCTTTCCGTGTGGCAAAGATCACGGAGGATAAGATCCATGAGGAGGAGATCGTAAGCAACCTGTTCGGGGATACCGCGAAGGAGCTGTATGATGAGATCAGCTCGGATGCGGGAGATGCAGAACGGATTGTTGCTGCCTGCCGTAAATATGATAATGAAGTGCAGGGAATCGAATCGGATGAAGTGCAAGCGGAATTGAGTGAGATAACAGGAAAATGGAATGTGGGCCCGGCACCGGCCCGGGGAGACGGGGAAAACCTCTTCTGGCATACCTACGAGGGCATCTATGAGGGCACCGCCTATCAGCTTACGATTGCCTATCGAAAGGATGAGAACATAAAATATATCACCTTCTTTCCGAAAAATCCCGGAGATGTGGTGAATGACCCGGAGCTGACACAGTTGATGTCATTTACGGGCGCAATCTACACGGATACCGCAACCAACGAGACCTTGCGACAGGTGTGGGACCAGCCGAATCAGTCGGAAAAAAGTGAAGAGGAGCTTCGCAGGATGGCGGAGGAGTTCACGACGGAAAAGCTGTGCGGAAGACTTCCGATGGAGGACCTTTCCCTGGGAACGGTGAACTATGCAACGGAGGACGGCACTGAGGAGCGTCCATGCCAGCTGCTTTTTTCCACGGATCTTTTCGGAGAGGAAAGTCCGCGGGGACGTGTGGATGGGTACGAGCTGAAGTGTAACTGGACCCATACGGGAACTCTGGACTTTAAGGACGGAAATAAGGATGCAGGAAATAACAGCGGTCAGCTGTTCGTTACGGATCACGGTGTGATCGGTGCATCCCTTGTCTATTCCTATGAGTTGCAGGAGGAGCTCTCCGAACAGGTTGAAATCCTGCCGTTTGAAAAGGTGATGACAGCGCTTCGGGAACAGCTTCCGGAGAGATTTGATCCGGCAAAGATCAATGGAACAAATCTTGTGATCGGTAGTGCGACACTGGCTTTCTATCCGGTGGAATCGCCGGATAAACCCGGAGAAGCGACCTTTGTTCCTGTCTGGTGTTTCTGGGCGGGAAGCAACGGAGGTGTCGGGGTAATCATCCTGAATGCCATGGACGGGAGCCTTATTCATATCGAGTATGTCCACTGATGAATGGAGAGGCTTTCCTGAATGTCATCGATGGAAATCAGATTCGAATCCACTGTTATGCGGATGATAAATCGCAGTGACGGAACATTTAGATAATAAAAAACAAATGCTTCGGACGTCAGGTCCGGAGCATTTGTTTATATACGGAAATATTGAAAAAGCTTCGGGGGTTATTATAATCCCGCATCCTCCGGGAGTTTGTCCGGGTCGAGGAGGGTGCCGCCCTCGGTGATATAGTAGACCAGAGTTTCGGAGCCGTCGTACTTGGTGAAGGTGCACTTCCAGAAGATGGCGGCATAGGTTTCAAATGTAGTATCAACGGCCTTGTAGGAGACTGCGCTCCAGGTGTACCAGTGCTGGTATTCGGATTCGATGGGGAAGTCGAGGTGGACCGCCTCATACTCCGACAGAGTGCGCTCGCTTTCGGTGGCAGGGGAAATGGTGCTCTCCCACTCACCGTAGATCAGGCTGACGCGCTGCTCTTCGGTCAACTGTCGGGAGGCGTTCTTGACAACAGCCTCCGAAGGACCTGCATAGTACGCAGTCGGCACGGTTGTAACCTGACCGGTCTCGGCAGAGGCTTCCCTGCGGATCAGCTGTCCGGGCAGAAAGAGCGCAGCAACGATCGCTCCGGCTGTGAGAAGAAGAGCAAAGATAAAGAGGATATATCGTTTTGTCCGTGTATGTGTCATGATCTGCTCCTTCCATGATCGGGTTCCTTCGTGCAGTTCCAAATGGTGAACTGCTTCTGTCATACTGAGGGCGGAAGTCCGATAGGTTATTCCACGGCAGTAAATGTCACCGTAAAGGTCGTCCCCTCCCCGGGGGTACTCTCCAGGCGGATCTTCGCATCATGTCGCTCCAGGATCACCGCAACCAGGGACATGCCGAGGCCGGCACCACCGGCAGCACGGGTTCTGGACTTGTCGACCATGAAGAACTCATCAAAGATTTTTTTCTGATCCTCCTCGGAGATTCCGATGCCGTGGTCACGGACCGTGAAGCAATATGCGGCAGTCGGTTTTTCGTTCGGGTTATCGGAGAAGTCTGAAACCGGATGTCCGGAAAACTCCACGGTATCCCCCTCCTTCGACGCCTTCCTTGCGTTGTCGATCAGGTTGATGAAGACGGTTTTCAGAAGCTCGGAGTCACCCTCCAGAAAGCCCGGTGCCACATCCAGGGACAGGGTCTGTCCGGATGCGGTAAGAAGAGGTGTCATACTGGTTTTTACGCTCTCTGCGAGTGCTTCCGCGGAGAGCTTTTTCTTTTCGATCGGATGGTCCTTTAAGTAGAGCAGGTCGAAAAGCTTCATGGACATAGCCTCCAGACGCTTTCCTTCGGAGAAGATATACCCCAGCGCCTGTTGCTGCTCGTCTCTGGACAGGTCCAGGGAACGCATGGTGTCCGCGTACCCGATGATACTGGTCATGGGGGTTTTGATCTCATGGGTGAAATCCGCCACGAACTGCTCCCTGCGGTGGATCATGTCATTCAGCTCCTCCACGTGATTCTCCACCGAGTCCGCCATGGAGTTAAACCGGTCAGAGAGCATACCAACCTCGTCAGCGGTCCGGATCCTGGAGCGGACGGAGTAATCTCCCTCAGCAAAGGAATCCGTGGTGTCCCGCAGGGACTCCAGCGGGCGCGTCAGAAGACGACTCAAAATGTAGAGCAGAAGGGCGGAAAGCCCCAGGATCAGCAGAGTGATCTCCCGGTACTCGCGGACGCTCTGATCCAGCATGGCATGAACATCGGAGATATCCCTGCGGGTGATGATATTCAGAGGCTTCTCGTCCAGCGTGGAGTTCGAAGTAACATAGAGGTAATACCGTTCGCCTTCCTCCGTGAGGAGATAGTTCTTTTTCGCGTTATCGCCGAATTCAAAGAGATTGACGGTGGCGGCGCTTTGTTCAGCTCCGGAAGAATCTGTTCCGGATATCCTGTCCGGAGGCAGATCTGACAGATCCGGGAAGTCTTCTTCACTGGTATATACATAGGAGGTTCCGTAGCGGATGGCCAGGGCCTCTTCTCCGGAGATCATGCCGCTGAAGACCTGATTTCCAATGGAAGGAAGGGAGCCGTTCAGATCATAACGCCCGGAATTGATGATGTTCAGAAGCTCATATTCCACAGAGGACTGCACCAGATTGTTCTCGGTCACTGCGGACTTGATCGCGGTGTCCATGGTGAGCCGGTAGCTCCGCTTCATCAGAAGAAAACCCACAACACCGGTTGTGAGCGAGAGAAGAAGCAGATTTAAGAACAATACTTTGTGTCGGAATTTCATGATTACACCTGTGTAGACCGGATTCTTCGCACCGTGTGTTCAGAATGACAGGAAAATGTCATTCTGACGAGCGCAGCGAGGAAGAATCTTTTTGTTTCGTAAGTGGTATTCGGCCGGGTGGTTATTCGGTCAGTCTGTAGCCGGTATTATATACGGATTTCAGATTCCCCTTCAGATCCAGCTTTCTGCGGAGGCGCTGCACATGCAGGTCCAGCGTCCGCGTATCCCCCATCCAGTCCGTCTCCCAGACCGTCTCGTAGATCCGGTCGCGATAGAGGGTGATATTTACGTTCCGGACGAACATAAGAAGCAGCTCGAACTCCTTCGGTGTCAGTGTCACATCCTCGCCGTCCTTTGTGACGGTGCGGTTGGTTGCATCGATCACCAGGTTTCTGAACTGCAGGATGTCTTCCGTCTTATGATACCGACGCAGCACGATATTGATCCGCGCCAGCAGCTCCACGATCTCGAAGGGCTTCACCAGATAGTCCTCCGCACCGGAGGTGAGTCCCTTCATGCGGTCGTCCAGGGATGCTTTGGCGGTGATAAAGATGACGGGGATCCCCATGGGGCGGATGTACTCCATCAGCTCATAGCCGTTGATCTCCGGCAGCATGATATCCAGCAGGATCAGGTCAAATGTATGGTCCTCCAGAATATCCGCAGCGGCTTTCCCGTCATACAGTGCAGTGCAGTTGTAGCCGGCCTTCGTCAGGTTCAGCCGGATCAGATCCGAGATCGGTTTTTCATCCTCTACGATCAGTATCTTCAACATTGCGGGCCCCTCCTTCTACCCATGGCACGAAGCCTGCTTCGCAGTCTTCCCTCGGCTTTGCCGAGGTATCGCGCCCTTGGAGCGATGTGTCCTCACTCCGTTCGGATACAAGGGATCTTCCCACACGCTGCGCGTGCGGGCCCCTCCTTCTACCCATGGCACGAAGCCTGCTTCGCAGTCTTCCCTCGGCTTTGCCGAGGTATCGCGCCCTTGGCGCGATGTGTCCTCACTCCGTTCGGATACAAGGGATCTTCCCACACGCTGCGCGTGCGGGCCCCTCCTTCTACCCAGTTTATCACATTTCATTTCGTTCGTGTAGGTATAGAAAAAGGATAGAATAAAAAAGCATCAAAAATGTTTCGAAATGATACATTTCAGATACATTTCCCCTGTATAGTTCTATTCGTGTTCTATACAGGACATGTGCCTTTTTGATATAATACAGTATCATCTCTATCAAGGACAGATCATATGAAGAAATCCCTTAAAAAACTGAATATCGTGCTTTCAGGGCTTCTGCTTCTGTCCCTTACCGGCTGTGGCGAGGCTGTGGAAGACAGCCTTGTCCCGCCGGAAACCCCCTCGTACAACGCATACGTTCCGAGCCAGGCGGATGTGATCCGCGGAGATCTGGAGCGGAAGTTTGAGAAGCGCCTGGACCTTGTGGGCTATGACCGGATGCGCTATCGCTTCACCCAGGCGGAGTACATGGAGCTCTACGGAACCTACCAGCTGGAGGTGGACGAGGTCCACGTAAATGTAGGTGACGCGGTGCATCCCGGGGACTTGATGGTGTCCTTCCACTCCAAGGTGCTGGACGATAAGATAACCGAAAATGAAAAGACCATTACAGATGCGCAGCTTTCCATAGATCACCTGAAGAAGCTGAGTTCCATAGATCCGACGCAGGATTATGCGGAGGAGATTAAACGGCTGGAGCGGGAGATCAGTGTGGCGAGGCTGTACATTTCCGATGTACATGATACCTATAATAAGCTGAACATCTTCGCGAAGGAGGACGGCCACGTCAGCATGGTGAACTCCATGCTGCAGGACGGATACGTGGTTCCGGAGACAGACCTGATCCTGGTGGACGTGGATGATGGAATCTACCGCGCGGAGATCACGGGAGAGGCAAGCTTTAAGACAGGAGAGCAGTACACAGCCACCACACGGTACAGCGAGTGCCAGGTGGAGGTGATCGATCCTCCGGAGGGAGCCGGTGCTTCCATGGTTTACTTCCGACCCGTCGGACGGGAGGGAGACATCCTGGAAAAGAATCTGATGCTGCAAATGGAGCTTCCGGTCCTGAAGGATGTGTGTTATGTAAACCGGCAGGCGGTATATGAAAAGGACGGAAAATACTTCGTCTACGTTGTAAAGGAGAACGGCATGCGGGATGCAGTTTATATCACCGCAGGAGAGCAGTTCGGAAACTACCTGATCGTAAAGGAAGGTTTAAACGGCGGAGAAAAGGTGGAATTGCCGTAACGCAGAGCTATTCGCAGCCTGGGCGAACATGCGATTGCGTGCTTGCACGCAAAATCGCATATGTTCGTACATGCCCTGCGAAGCAGGAATGCCACGAGCGCCGCAGTCATAAGCCGCGCAGCGGCGACGGATGCGAAGCAGACGGACTGCGGCCGCCGTGGCAGCGAATAGCGTAGATATAGAAAGGAACCCCAAATGCTGAAAGCAAAAACGCAAAACAGAATAAGAAGATCCATCGCGATGCTGCTTTGCGTTGGTTTGCTTGGCGGAACCCTTACCGCCTGCGGGGAAGCAAAGAAGGCTGCGGCACCGGAGCTTCTGGAGCCTGCGGGCATCACGGAATCCTATCGCCCCGTGAAGCGGAGAGATATCGGTGACACCAGCATGCTGGAGGGCATCGTGGTTGCGGAGTCCTATCCGGTCTTCGCGGAGAAGCCCTTCGAGATCTATCAGTTAAATGTAACGCCCGGCGATTATGTGGAGGCCGGGGATGTGATCGCCACCGGAGACACGAGGGATCTGGATACCGGTATATCGAATCTCAATCGGGAGCTCGAATCCCTTTCCCTGGAGCGCTCCGCAGGACAGACGATCTCTGCGAAGACCGTGGAGATGCTGACCTGGCAGAAGAAGGCTGCAGAGGAAGCAGGCTTCTCCGGAGATGCCTACGACACGGAGATCCGGATCGAGAAGGAGAATCTTCGGTATGAGCAGGAGTCGATCGATGCTTCGATCCGAGCCGTGAAGAAGGAGCTTTCCAAGCTGCAGGAGGATAAGGGGAAGCGGGTCTACCGTGCACCCCACAGCGGATATGTGACATTTCTGAAGGATATTTCTGCAACCAATTCCGTTCAGCAGAGCGAGAACATCGCGGTGATCTCGGACTACAACGACCTCTATATCGAGGTGGCAAAGCCGACGAACGCCTATAAATTCGCAAACTATCAGGAAAAGTATATCCTGGTGGAAGGAAAGAAGCACACCGTACAGGAGTATGAATATACCACAAAGGAAATGAGCTACGCAGAGACCATGTCCGCGTACCCTTACGTCCGTTTCCGCGTGGAGGGCGTACCCATGGAGATCGGTGCGACCATGCCGATCTACTTCGCAAAGAAGAGCAGCACGGATGTGATCTCTGTCGAGAACGACTCGATCTACCGTGAAGGTGAGATCTATTACTGTTACGTAAAGAATCAGGACGGAGAGCAGGAGCGTCGGAACCTGGAGGTCGGTGCCGTGGATTCTCTCTACACCGAGGTGATCTCCGGTCTGGAGGAGGGAGACCTGGTCTTCTATGATAACAAGTCCGTGCTTCCGGTGAAGTACACCGAGTACGAGGTGAAGGCCAAGGATTATATCGAAGAGTTCTATGCTGAGGCAATCTCCATGCTGCTGACCGAGCATGACCTGTATCTTTCGGATTACAGCGGATCCCTTACATCCTCAAAGGTGTCCATGGGGGATCAGGTGGAGAAGGGACAGGAGCTGCTGGAGATCGAGATTCCGAGAGGGAAGGGCGAGCTGGCAGAGCAAAAGAACCGGATCACGGATACGGAGCAGAGCCATTCGAACCGTATGAAGCAGCTGGATCAGCAGATCGCCGACACGAAGGCAAGGATGGAAGCTGCAGCCAACCAGCCGGCTCCCACGACCAGGAAGAAGGAAACGAACGAAGAAACCACAAAGGAGCCGGAAGCAGGAACCACGAATGCGCCGGAAGCGGGCACTTCGAATGCATCGCAGAATCAGGATTCGGAAGCTCCGGGTGAGGACGAAACCAACGAACCAGGTGAGAAGGATACTGATGCACCGGACAACACGCCGGACAACACACCGGGCAGAGTCGAGACCGACGCACCGGGCGGAGTTGATACGGATGTACCGGGCGAAGATGATACGGAAAATGATGTGCAGGATGAGGAAGACGACACGCCCTCGGATGAGGAACGGGAAGCACTTCGGGCCAGCCTCTATGTAAAGGAAATCTGCTCCGCGGAGCTGGAGATCCTTGCACAGCAAAAGAAGCTGGAGGAGTACAGCTACAATTATACCATCCGGCAGCTGAAGGATCAGCTGGCAGAGATGAATGTAGGAGCATCGACCAACGGCAAGGTAACCGTGACCGCACGGGCAGAGGGAACCCTGGGCCAGATCGGTCTGCAGGAGAACACATCCCTTTATAAGGGAGAGTACCTCTTCACCGTGAACCGGGAGGGAGAGAAGCTTCTTCGGATCAGCATGCCGAAGGCCCGCGGACAGGTGAGCCAGACGGCAGCCAAGCCGGGTCAGAAGATCGAGCTTCGGACGGATGATAAGGTTTATACGGGAACCTGTATCGCGGTCAACGGAAATCAGGATAAAAACTATCTCTTTACCAGAGACGGGAAGGAGCATCTGACCCATTCCCAGCCGTACACCGCAGGGCAGACCGAGCAGTTCTTTGTGCGGATGGATGATGATTCCTACTACACGGACGGCATGCCGTCGGCCGTGGCAAGCTTCCAGGGACGCTTTATCCGCAGCGGTATCACCGTTCCCTCGCGGGCAGTGTACAGCGAGAAGGATACGAAGACGGATGAAATGATCAACTTCGTCTGGAAGGTAACAGAGGGCGGTCTGGTGAAGCAGACCGTAACAGTCTATGAGAGCAATCTCCCGGGAGATGAGAAGATGATCCTCTCGGGTGTGGAGATCGGGGACAAGGTGGTTGTGGAGTAGCCACAAGGACAGATACGGTGTGGCCGGGCGGGAGCGTTCCGGGATGCCGTGAACAGGTGATAAAATGCGGTTTATACTTACGAAGATCAAAAATAAATATCGTCTGTACCTGGCACTTCTGGTCGGAGTCATCTCCATGATCGCAGTTTTCGGTGTGGTTCTGATGCTTCGCAAGGGATCTCTCGACCGGGTGATCCAGAGCGAGTTCGTCAGCGCAAATGCCGAGACCGGGGAGTTCCCCGCAGCCTTAAACCGCTCCGGCGACTATCTTCCGGAGGCCGGTACACCGGCAGCGGAGGGCGTGGCTCAGGAAATGGGCAGCTACGAATCCACCTGGGATAAGTATCTGGGGATTCCGGTGCTTTCCACCCAGCGGATCGCATGGATGAAGGGCCGGAGAGCGGAGTTTTCCTACCGCGGCATCGACGGCTATTTGGATATCGGCTTCTATGAGGGTGGATATGAGAACGGACATTTCAATCTGCTGGACGGAGTGTATCCTTCGGCAGCGGGTAAGATGGAGGAGAATCATTATCCCTGTCTCATCAGTCAGTATGACATGGACGTGGATCACCTGGTTGTGGGTGAGACCCTGACCATGCACGAGCTGGGAGGGAAGGACAGCCCGGATATCGTCTTCCATATCGTCGGGATCGTGGAAGAAAGCGGTTATGATGATTATTGCTGGCATAAGGGCTTAAAGCAGAACGGTCTCATGCTCTACGTGGAGCCGTCGGATTTCAGCACCATCGTAGAAAAGAACGGGGTGGATAAGCTCCTCTATGAGATGACCCGGTTCTACGATTATCGGAAGCTGACCATCGAAAATGCAGATGCCGTAGAGAACTATCTGGCACAGTTCGTGGAGAAGGATCCGGCACTGACGGAGAATCTTTCATCCTCCCTGATCCAGGCACGGCAGAAGGGAACCTCTGTGAAGGCAGCCCTTTATGCCATCTCGATCCCGCTTCTTCTGCTGGTGGTACTTTTCATCGGCATGATCTCCGTACGGATTGTAACCAGTGAGCGGACAGAGATCGCCATGCTTCATAGCCGAGGAATGAAAAGGTCACGTATCCTGCTTCTCTATTTGGTGCAGTCACTGCTGATCGCAGCGGTAGCATACCTGCCGGGCCTGCTTCTTGGCTATGGTGCAGGGAAGCTCACGGCTTCCGTAACGGGCTTCCTGGAATTCTCCGGGGAACCGGTGCGTGGCTACGGCATGGACTCGGGCATGGTACTGATGTCTGCAGTTGCCGCATTTCTGGCAGCCATCATCATGCTGCTTCCGGTGATCCCGCAGTCGAAGAGTACCGTGGTGGAGACCAAGAAACAGAAGGTGCGAAGCGGCAGTCCCCTCTGGGAGAAGTTCTTCGTGGACATCATCCTGCTGGGCATCTCCGTCTATCTTCTGTATGATTATACCAAACAGCTGGACAGCCTGAAGCTGTCGGTGCTTTCGGGAGAGGGGATCGATCCCATGATCTTCCTGGATTCCACACTCTTCCTTATTTCCTGCGGACTCCTGATCCTCCGACTCATGTCGTACCTGGTACGGCTGATCTTCCGGATCGGACGTAAGCGCTTCAAGCCTGCGACCTACGCGTCGCTGCTGCAGATCATCCGCACCCGTCGCGGCGCGGGCGTGATCTCCGTATTCCTGGTACTGACCATCGCCATGAGTATCTTCAATGCAAATATGGCACGGACGGTCAGTGCAAATCAGGAGGCAAGGATCCGGTACAACACCGGCGCGGATGTGACTGTGGCCGAGAACTGGCAGATCCGTGTGCTGACCCAGGAATCTCCCCAGAAGTGGATGTACCGCGAGCCGGACTACAGCCCCTTTGAGAGCCTTGTGGATGAGGGCCTGGCAGAATCCGTGACCAGAGTGATCACGGATGATAAGACGCTGATCAACATCGGACGCACCGGTCAGGAGATCGGTACCATGATGGCCATCAATACGAAGCAGTTCGGTGAGACGGCCCGCCTGGATGACGGCCTTACGGAGGAGCACTGGTTCAACTACCTGAACGAGCTCTCCCAGACCACCAACGGTGTGCTGATCTCGCGGAACCTGGCGAAGAAGTATGATCTGTCCGTGGGTGATACCATCACCTACTCCAGATATTCCCCGCTGGATGCGACCTACATTTACGCTGCAACCGCAGGGAAGATCACGGGAATTGTTGATGCATTTCCGGGATACAAGACCGTAACCTACGAGTACAACGAACAGGGCGAGCTGACTGAGAAGGAGAACTTCCTGATCGTTGCCAATTATGCAAATGAAGTGGTTGCCTTTGAGAAGACGCCTTACAGTGTCTGGATCCGCACTTCCCATACGGGCGAAGAGATCCGCACGGCGCTGGAGCAGAAGCTGGAGCCCGGCGGACGTACGCTGAAGAGCGTGGTCAGCACGGAGGAGCTCATAAATGAGATGCAGGCAACCTCCATGATCAAGATCACCAACGGCCTGTTTACACTGGACTTTCTGGTGGCACTGCTGCTCTGTGTGATCGGATATCTGATCCACTGGATCACGTCCATCCGTGACCGCGGGCTGCTGTTTGGTATCTACCGTGCCATGGGTATCTCCATGCGCGAGGTGAACCGGATGCTGTCACTGGAACAGCTCTTCCTGTCCCTCGGACCGGTTCTGGCCGGTGTGGGTGCAGGATCTCTGGCAACCCTGCTGTTCTCGAAGCTTTTCGCAGTGGTTTACCTGCCGGAGAAGCATGCAGTATCCCTTTCGACCTACGTATCGGGCATGGATCTGCTGCGACTCGGAGTGATCATCGGAACGTCGATCATACTCTGCTTTATCATCATTCGCCAGATCATCCGGAGGATGAAGATCACAGAGGCGTTAAAACTAGGGGAAGACTAGCTTGTCATCCTGAGGAAGCGGAGCGACCGAAGGATCCCATCACTCGAATGAAAAGAGGTTTCGTATGGAAAGCATCCTCACAACCAACAGCATATATCGTTCCTTCCCCGTGGGCGGAGGCGAGCTGACCGTGCTTACGGACATCAATATCGAGATGCCGAAGGGGAAGCTCATCATCATCAAGGGACGGTCCGGTTCCGGCAAGACCACGCTGCTGAACATCCTCAGTGCGCTGGATCCCGCATCCTCCGGGGAGGTTTACTTCCGTGCGCGTAAGGCTAAGAAGGGCAGGAAGGCCCGGGCAGCCGCGAAGCAGGAAGAGACTTCCGACGACGCTTCCGTAGACACGGTTCCCGAGGAAGAGGAGTATGAGACCATTGCGTATTCGAAGCTTTCGGATGCGGAACGGGATCGCCTGCGTCGCTTCCATATGGGCTTTGTGTTCCAGTCGGTGGCACTGATCCCCATCATGACGGCCTACGAAAATGTGGATTTCGGTCTTCGGACTGCAGGCTTTCAGGGAGACCGGGATGAGCGGATCAGGGAATCTCTCGCATCCGTGGGTCTGGCAGAGCGTATGAAGCATATGCCCTCCCAGCTGTCCGGTGGTGAGCAGCAGAGAGTTGCCATCGCACGGGCCATGGCGCACCGGCCGGAGATCATTTTCGCAGATGAGCCCACGGGCGCACTGGACACGGCAGCAGGACTGGCTGTCACCCAGCTCTTTAAGGATATGGCGGAGCGGGAAGGAATTACCATTGTTATGACGACCCACGACCCGGGGTTGATGGAACTGGGGGATGTGGTATATGAGATAGAGGACGGCCAGATTGGCTAAGATACAGGGAGTACCTCATGGAAAAACATGACTTTACAATTGAAGAAGAGAAGGCTGTTGCCCTGCAAAACGAATCGACTGCAGAAGCTGTTTTGCTGACGGAACCGGTGCCGGATTCCGGGCAGCCGGAGGAGAACTCCAACGTCCTCATTGACTGCGACGGCCTGGTGAAGATCTACAAGACCGACGATCTGGAGGTCATGGCGCTGCAGGGACTGGATCTTACTATCGAGCGCGGCGAGCTGCTTGCAATCATCGGAAAGTCCGGCAGCGGTAAGTCCACCCTTCTGAATATCATCGGAGGACTGGAGCGCCCCAGCGCGGGAAAGATCACATTTGACGGGATCAGTCTGTCCGAGCTTTCGGAGAAACAGATGATGGAATATCGTGAGAAGCGGGTAGGCTTCGTATGGCAGAAGAGTGCCGAGAATCTGCTGCCGTACCTTACGGCGGTTCAGAATGTGGAAATGCCTCTCATGTTCTCGCGTCTTTCAAAGAAGCAGAAGCGGGAGAAGGCCATGGAGATGCTTCGGCAGGTGGGTATGGATCACCGGGCAGACAGCTTTCCGCGGATGCTCTCCGGTGGTGAGCAGCAGAGAGTTGCCATCGCGCTTTCTCTGATGCAGGACCCGGATCTCATCCTGGCGGATGAGCCCACCGGTGCGGTAGATTCCAAGACCTCTGCCATGATCCAGGATCTGTTCCGGAAGCTGAACAGGGAGAAGGGCGTTACGGTCATCATCGTAACCCATGATATCAGTCTGGCAAACAAGGTAGACCGCGTAGTCATGATCTCCGACGGCAAGATCAGCAGCGAGTCATGATCTCCGACGGCAAGATCAGCAGCGAGCGTGTCATCAAGGATTCCTACAAGGAGCAGATCGACGCCCTCTCCAAGCGAAGCGTGAAGGAGATCGCTGAGGGTGCCCTCTTTGCGGACGGACAGGAAGTGAGTGCAGAGGAAGCAAAGGAGCTTGCCGAGCAGGGCACCGACGAGACCCACGAGGAATATGTGATCATGGACCGTGCAGGCCGGCTGCAGCTCTCCAAGGATTTAAGAGAGCAGGTAGGCATCGACGGCAACCGCGTAAAGCTGGAGGTCGTGGACGGGAAGATCGTCATTTCGAAAGACTGAGAGGAGACAGGGGACGGTTCTCTGTCTCCTTTTGTTTGACCCGAAAGGCAGGGAGACAGAGAACCGTCCCCTGTCTCCCCTGCCCGGAGCGTTATTCTTCCCAGAACAGCTCATCCAGTGTTTTCCCCAGCACCTTGCAGATGGCGCGGCAGAGGTTGATGGTGGGGTTGTAGTCTCCCTTCTCGATGGCGTTGATGGTCTGTCTCGAGACGCCCACCTTCTTCGCCAGATCCTCCTGCGAGAGATCCAGTGCGGCGCGGGCGGATTTCAGTTTCAGATTCTTCATGCTGCATCCTCCTCGTCCGCTTTTGCGTTATGGCGTGATACGATGCTCTGGATCAGGCCGGCCACAAGGATCACGAAGGCCATGACAGCGCACATCAGGTTGAGCATGCCATTCGACACCCGTCCGGTCGAATCATAGAGGCCTTCGGACAGGACTCTCGGAAGCCCGAGGATCAGATTGATGACACCGATGGCACCGATGATCGCCATTTCCGCACCCCGTTTCTCATTGAGGGCGATATAGCAGTCGTGCCAGAGACTGTAAATCACATAGACGATGATGCCGAGCAGGATACTTCCGGTGTAAAAAATCGTTACATTTCTCGCAGGCAGATCCTCGAGAAGATCGATAAACAGGGTTGCTCCGACTGCAACCAGAGTGGTAAAGAACGCGTATCTGTAGCCACGTCCCTGCTCCAGTTCCTGCCGTTCATCATAGCGGGGAAGCGCAAGCCCCTTTTTCTTTACGATGGTCAGGAGGCTGAGCAGGATGAGACAAGCTCCGAGAACGATCCCGCAAAGGCCAAGCATGTTTGTGGCACTGGCAGGGGTCATACTGTCGGCGTGCAGGAAGTATTCCATGGTCCAGGTTCCGTCCTTCGGAAGCTTCTCGAATTGATACTGCTCCGTCAGCGGTTCCACCATATTCTTGGCACAGAGCCATGTGGCTGCAAAGCTTTGGAAATCCTTTCTCGTGGTCATGTACCAGTAATCCAGATGATAGTTTCCTGCCGTAAGCTCCAGCTCAGGACTGACATCTCCTGCGAGGCCGCCGGAGGAGTAGATCAGCTTCCCCTGCTCATCTGTCAGGACGCAGCAAGTGACAAAGCCCACATCGCCTTCGGTCACGTCCTTCGTATCCTTTCCGGAGGGATTCCAGGAAAGGTGAAGGGTGTACGTTCCGGCTTTCTCCACGGTGAAATTCCCGTAGGTTGCATCCTTATTTGCAACACCGTTTTGCACGGAAATGTCCCAGGACCAGTTGGACTTCCACTCCAGTCCTCCCGAACTGCCGGAACCCATAAGAACAAAGCCGGTTATTAAAAGGACGATTCCCAAAAGAAATGCTGTGATACTGAATGTGTTTTTGTTCATGGCGGTTCTCCTTTTATAAAATTCCTTCTCGTTATTTTCATATCACTTTGATCGCATCCTATCACCTGTTTTACAAAATGTCAAGTATATATTACATATTGTCGAAAAAAATTTGATTTCGATAGAATTTACAATTCTTTACCTTTTCTTAACCCCCCTCTGATAGAGTAGAAGCATCAAAGAGATAAGGAGCAGCGTATGAAGGTAATTGAGCTATCCAATATCAATAAAGATTACGGCAGGAGTCATGTGCTGGAACGCGTCACCTTCTCGGTGGAGAAGGGGCATATCGTCGGACTGATCGGTCCCAACGGGGCAGGTAAGACCACGATCATGCGGATCATCGGCGGGCTGACGCACCCGACCTCCGGAACGGTCCGGCTGTTTGAACACGAGGAACAGCTGGATAAGTACCGTGACCGCATCAGCTTCATGATCGAGAATCCGATCATCGACGGGTCACTTACCGCAAGAGAGAATATGGAATATGTCAGGCTGGTACGGGGCGTGGCGGATCGGTCCCGGTGTGAAATCCTGCTGAAATATGTAGGGCTTGCGGATACGGGAAAGAAGACGGCGAAGCATTTTTCCCTGGGAATGAAGCAGCGTCTCGGGATCGGCATGGCCCTGCTTCCGGACCCGGAGGTACTGGTACTGGACGAGCCGGTGAACGGACTGGATCCGGAAGGAATCGTAGAGGTGCGGCACATTTTAAAGGACCTCTGTGAGAAGGGAGGGAAGACCATCATCATTTCCAGTCACCTCTTG
>CACWHK010000012.1 GCA_902760755.1 uncultured Lachnospiraceae bacterium
GGTCTTCACCGGAGACCAGCCCGGATTCCAGATCTCGCCCTCATCGTTGATGTAGAAGTAACGTCCTCCCACATCCACCGGAACGTTGTTGTAACGATAACGGGTAATACGACGCATACGTGCGTCCTTGTAGAAATGATAGCCGCCCGCTGTGTTGGAGATCAGCGAGAAGAAGCTCTCTGTTCCCAGATAGTTGATCCACGGATACGGAGTCTTCGGGGATGTGATGACATATTCCTTTGCTGCATCATCAAAGTAACCAAATTTCATTGAGTTGACCTTCCCTTCTTTAGTATTTTAGGTCTTCCGCGGGGGATGTAAAAACCACCGCAGAGTTAATAACAATTATAAAGGATTCATGCTTAAAAAACAAGAATTATTCCTTTACTTTCCCTGACGCACATAGATCCGCTCCACGACGGTCTTGGACTGGCCCGGAGCCAGCTCCAGATACCCGGATTCCTCTGCCGGGATCGGAAGGTTCGGAGCGTTGATGATCCAGGTGCAGGGCTCCGGACAGAAGTAATCCTTCCGACCCCACTCGTTCCAGAGGATCCAGAACTTGAAATCATCGCTGATCTCATAGACGATCTCCACCTTGGAGGTGAGATCCGTTACCACGGCACCCCGGAACTCCCGTCCGTCCAGATCACCGATGGCAGTGGTATAAACGTCGTTATCGATCACGTGCTTTACCGGAATCTGTGATCCCGTAAGATACTGACGGTCATGATTGCCGTGGGGCAGCATGTCCAGTGTGGGGCAGAAATCCTTGCCCAGCTCCCATTTCTCTCCGATGGGAACGTAGAGACGGGAATCCATACCGTCGGAACCCTTGATGAAAGGATCCTGGATGGCGGTGTGGTTGCACATGCCGAAGGGCAGCTGACGGTCCTCGGAGAGGTTCGTCATGGTGAACTCATAGCGAAGGCCTGCCTCATCCAGCGTAAATGTAAAGTCCGCGCGGAAGCTGACCGGGAAGGTTGTAAACATGGGATCCTTCTCGTCATAGGTGTAGCTGGTCTTTGCGATGGCTGCGGTGGCTGTGGTCTCTGCGGATACGATCTCATGCTCCCGAAGGTGCAGGAAGCCATGGATATAATTTCCGTAATCCGGCTCATTGAGCGGGAACCGGTAGGTATAGTCACTGCACTTTAAGACACCGCCGGAGAGACGGTTCGGAAGATACAACGTGGGAAGACCCCAGGTAACCCGGTCCGCCTCGATCTCCTCTATCGTACGGCTGTCATCATTTCGGAAGATATCCGCGCCGGTGGTCTCCTCCTGCATGCGGATCACATTGCTTCCGAGGAAGGGTGCAACGGTGGCCGTATAGGTCCCGGCAGCCAGAGAGATGACATCCTTTCCTTTCCACTTTGTAACTTCAGCTTTTATGCTCATAGAATAACCCTCCTTTGCATCAAAGGTACAGATTATTGTATCATACTTAAGTCTGTGATACAATACGCGAAGAGGAACTTCTGTCGCTTCGGGGTCTCTCCGGACCGACATTTTTGACGAGGAACGAATGGAGGATATACCATGCAAATGTGGATGGTATGGATGATCTGGATCGTATTTATTCAGGTCATCTTCGGACTGCTGGCGGACGCACTCTCGGAGTGCAAGGGCTACGCCAGGTCCTGGTTCTATATAGGACTGCTTCTGGGACCGGTTGCGATCCTGATCCTGCTTACCCGGCCGGATCCGGAAGGACAGGTGGAGTATATCGATGTCCGAAATCCGGTGGAGCAGGGCCCCATGCTGATGCGGGATCCAAGGACCGGAGCCATGATCCCTTCCATGGTCTCGAATTCGGACCGGAAGATCACCTATCGGAACGGCTATAAAAGAAATGTAACAAAGATCATGCAGATCGGAGCCGAGCTGGCCGGGATCGCCATCCTGCTCCGGATCCTTACCCTGATCCTCTCCATCTTCACCTCGGAGGTGGAAGGAGAAGCCATGCATCTTGTATTCAGCTTCTCGGCACTGATCATCCTGTTCATCGCAGGCCTGAAATGCGTGGAAAGTAATAAGGCTCTGGCCCTTGGAATGATCCCCCTGCTGCTGGTTCTGGTCAGCCACATGATCGACCTCGGACATATGGCAGAACGGGGCGGAAAGTACACCGGCTTCAGCTACGCATGGGAATGCTACGGAGGCTACATCGTCACCGAAGGGCTCTGCCTTATCGCCTTCTTCATCATGCTCATGCAGTCCCAGAAAGCCCTGCCGAAGCAGGTACACCTCCGCGGGTACGTGATTCTCGGAGCCCTTTCCATCATCATGTGCGTCATCCGCCTCATCCAGGGTGCGGACGAGATCAAAGAATATACGGAAATGCAGTACGCCCGTACCGGCCTTACCATCACCATCCAGATCGCAAGCACCCTGATCAGCTGCTGCTTCTTCCTTTCCTACTTCTGCTTCGCCCTCCGCGAAGGCATGGCCGAGCGGGAAGAAGAGAAAAACGAAGAAACTCCCCAACAGCCGACGGAGCCCACTCCGTCACCACAGGCTCCGGAAGTATCCCGGCCACATCAACCAACGAAATCAAATAATCCTTTTGACCAATAATATGACAAATGTCATATGATTATTACTACACCCGATGACATACCTCACTTACGTGACATGTCACCGGGTGTTATATTATATCCAGAACGTCAATGACAGCTGCACGCGTGCCGGATGCGAATGAGTTTCCTTCCGCGAAACCGGAGTGCGAACGGCTGTCGCGGAAGGGAACTGCATGAGCGTCCAAACAGTGCAGCGTCACTTTGGTAGAAGAACGAAAGGAACGAATCATGAGCGAGACAGTAGTAAAGGTTACGAATTTAGTAAAGAGGTACAAAGAGTTGATAGCTCTGGACAACTTCAGCCTGGAGATCGAAAAGGGCGAAGTCTTCGGTCTGCTGGGTCCGAATGGTTCGGGCAAGTCCACTACGATCAACTGCATCCTCTCCCTCCTGACCTACGACAAAGGCGAGGTCCGCATCTTCGGTGAGAAGATGACCGCCAACCGCCGCGATCTGAAGCGACGTATCGGCCTGGTCAGTCAGAACGTGGCAGTCTTCGATGAACTGACCGTCTACGAGAACGTGGACCTCTTCTGCGGTCTCTACGTACAGGATAAGGAAGAGCGAAGAAAGCTGGTGGAAGAAGCCATCGCCTTCGTGGATATCGGCGACTTCCGGAAGTTCTATCCGAAGAAGCTGTCCGGCGGTCTGCTCCGGAGACTGAACATCGCCTGCGGCATCGCACATAAGCCCGAGCTCATCATTTTCGACGAACCCACCGTAGCTGTGGATCCCCAGTCCCGAAACAAGATCCTGGAGGGCATCACCGAGCTGAACAGGCAGGGAGCCACCATCATTTACACCTCCCATTACATGGAAGAGGTTGAGCAGATCTGCTCCCGGATCCTCATCATGGATAAGGGTAAGGAAGTGGCTTCCGGCACCTCCGAAGAGCTGAAGAGGAAGATCAAGAACACCGAAAGCGTGATCGTGGACATTAAGAAGATCTCCCAGGAGGATATCGACGGCATCCGCGCCCTGAACCATGTATACGAAGTAACTTACGTGGATCAGCGCCTTACCATTAAATGCAGCGGAGGACGTCACAACATCTCCCATGTGGTTGAATATATGGCAGAGCACGAGCTTAGCTACGACCGGATCTTCTCCGAGATGCCGACCCTGAACGACGTCTTCCTGGAGATCACCGGTAAGGAACTGAGAGATAAGGACTGATCGGATTCAAGGAGAATAAAAATGCTTAGAATCTACACCTATTATTTGAAAAAGATCTTCCGGACGAAGACCGTGGTCTTCTGGGGGCTGGCATTTCCGCTGATCCTGGGAAGCCTCTTTTACTTCGCCTTCGGATCCATCTACGGACAGCAGTCCTCCAAGGCCATGAAGATCGCCATTGTGGGAGAGGCTGCAGAGTCCCACCCCTTCGTAAAGGTTCTCGAAGAGCTTACTTACGAGAACGGAAGCAAAATGATGGACATCACATTTGCAACGAAGGAAGAAGCCGATGTGATGCTGAAGAAGAGTGCAAATGACGATAAGCAGGCGAAGGCCATCCTGGGTCAGACGCCGGATAAGGACGGCGAAACGAAGAAGGTGATCGGGATCATTAAGCTCGAAGCTGACGGAAATGTAACCCTCACCATCGCCGAGAATGATATGTATCAGAGTATCCTGGCGGGCATTGTCAGCTCCTACCGGGCAAAGGCAGACCTTCTGGCAGATAGCGCCAAAAGAGGAGAGGAAGCCTACGCAAAGGCAGCGGAGTCCGTTGCAAAGGATATGGAATATGTGGTAAGCCAGGGAGCCCAGGGGGAGAACAAGGACCCGTATGTTCCCTACTTCTACAACCTGATCGCCATGATGTGCATGCTGGCCTCCACCACCGTGCTGGACGCGGTGGTCAGCCTGCAGCCCAACTGCTCAAGCACCGGACTCCGGGTGGGAGCCTCCGGCGTCAGCAAGCTGAAGTATGAAGTCGGTGTGATCCTGGCGGTACTTACCTTCCAGCTGATCTGCATGGCTACGGCCCTGATCTACCTGCTGGGAATCCTGAGGATCAACTTCGGCGGAGAGATCCCCATGATCTGTCTTACCGCAGTGCTGGGCGTTCTGATGGGCTGCGGCCTGGGATATCTGGTATCTCATATCGGACGCTTCACCTACGGCGTGAAGAATACGATCCTGACCCTGATCACCATGGGAGGCGGAGCCATCTCCGGTCTGTACGCCGTACAGCTGAAGGCAGTGGTGGAAGAAGCCGCGCCCATCGTAAACCGGATCAACCCCATGTCCGTCATTACGGATGCATTTTACTCACTGAATATGTTCGGCGTCGGAGAGAGATACTTCCGCGCCATCATCACGATGCTGGCACTGACTGCAGGGCTGTTCCTGCTGGGAGCGGTCCTTTCAAGGAGGAATCAGTATGAGTCTTTATAAGGCATTTTTCAAGATCATAAAGAAAAACCTCTTCAGCGTCCTTCTCTACTTAGGAATCGCCGTCGGCGTGGTGATGCTCCTGAACGGGATCTATGCCGACAACGAAAGCAAGAAGGCAAAGCTGGATAAGTACAATATCTATGTGGAGAATCAGGATGATTCCGAATATGCCACCGCAGTGGCTGAATATCTGAAGAAGGCCCACAACGTTAAGGATAAGGAGCTGACGGAGGATCAGGTGAAGGACCTGCTTTACTACGAGCAGATCGTAGCCTATATCCGGATCCCTAAGGGCTTCGGCGAGACATTTGCGGCAACCGGCGAGAATAAGATCGTGAACATGTATGACGATTCCATGCCGGTGGGAATCTATATCTCCCTGCAGCTGGATAACTATCTGAATGCGCTTCGGGGATACGTGGAGCAGGGGCTCAGCGTATCGGAAGCCTCCGCGAAGACGGAAGAATCCCTGGATATCACAAAGTATGTATCCATAGAAGCAGAGGAAAAGCAGGCAAACGGAACCCTGAAGGGCAACTTCAACTACCTGCCCTACGGAATCCTGACCGTCCTGATCATGGGCGTGTTCCCGGCGGTTGTGGCCTTCAACAAGGGTGAAAAGAAGAACCGCCTGCAGGTATCCTCCATGAGCTCCGGCAAGCGGAGCGGCTGGATCCTGGCGGCTGCAGCAACCTTCTCCCTGGTGGTCCTTGTGATCCTGGTTACGGTTGCAAGCGTCATGGGCGGCAGCGGTGGAAGCGTTCCCGGAAATGTGGACGGGGAAGTTACATCCACAGCAGCTAAGTCCATCCTCTTCACGGAAACCTGGTGGCTGGCCGTTGCAAATGCAGCAGTCTTCACCCTGGTGGTAGCCATGATGATCTCCATGCTGGCAAATGTCCCCTTCTTTGCAAATGCACCGGCAGCGGCATTTTCCAACATCATCGGCCTTGGCTTCTGCTTCCTGGGCGGAACCTTCGTCCCCTTAAGCATTCTCGGGGACGGTGTGAAGAAGGTGGGACAGTTCCTTCCGAACTACTGGTACTCCACGGCGGTAACCCGCATCTTTGACGGAGGAACCTTCGCGGACGTGTGGGACTGCTTCGCCATCCAGCTGGGATTCGGACTTGCGTGCCTCTTTATCGGACTTGCCGTGGCAAGAGTTACTGCAGACCAAAAGCAGCTGGCGTAAACCGTTCATTGACGGTTTTCGACCGTTCGTGTCAAAACTATATACACGGGAACCTCCCTTTGGTAGACTCGCATCAACAAGTGAGTGAGTCACCGAAGGGAGGTTTTTTATGAAGAATATCGCAGCGATCCGGGTTACGGATCTTACAAAAATGTACGGAGAAAAAACAGCCGTCGACCATCTGAATCTGGAAGTACGGGAAGGAGAAATGTTCTCTCTGCTGGGTGTGAACGGAGCCGGAAAGACCACCACCATTCGCATGCTTAGTTGTCTTTCCACACCCACCTCCGGAGTGGCCGAAATCTTCGGATACGACGTGGTAAAGGATTCGGATGTCGTAAAGAACATGGTGGGAATCTCCACCCAGGATACGGCCGTGGCCGAGAAGCTGACCGTGGAAGAAAACCTTCGCTTCATGGCTGAGATCTACGGAAAGAATAAAGACGATGCAGACCGGGTCATCACCACATTTGGCCTGGAAGAAGTAAGAAAGAAGAAAGCAAAGACCCTCTCCGGAGGGTGGAAGAGAAAACTCTCCATAGCCATGGCAGTGATCGGCAATCCGAAGGTCCTCTTCCTGGATGAGCCCACCCTGGGGCTGGACGTCCTGGCAAGAAGAGAACTCTGGAAGATCATCGAGAAACTGAAGGAACACACAACCATTATTCTAACGACCCATTACATGGAAGAAGCAGAGGCCCTGTCCGACCGCATCGGCATCATGATCAGCGGTCGACTGGTCCATCTCGGAACCCTGGAAGAACTGGAAACCCTGACCGGCAAAAAAGGTTTGGAAGAAGTCTTCGTCCATGTGGCTGAAAAGGAAGGTGCATATCATGAATAAGACAATAACATTTGCAAAAAGAAACTTTCTGGAAATGAGCCGCGATCCCCTAAGCTACATCTTCTGTGTGGCATTTCCGCTGGTGATGCTGGTGATCATGACCCTGGTAAATGAAAGCGTACCAAAGGAAAGCGTGACCATCTTCCGGATCGACAACCTGGCAGGCGGCGTAGTGGTCTTCGGACAGACCTTTGTGATGCTGTTCACGGCCCTGAATGTAGCCACCGATCGCGGAGGCTCCTTCCTGACCCGCCTCTTCGCATCCCCGATGAAGAGCAGCAACTTTACCAACGGCTATATCCTGCCCATGCTGCTGGTCGCAGAAGTACAGATCGTAAGCACCATGATCGCAGCCCTGGTGATCTCCATCATCGTAGGAAACACCCTAAGTGTACCCGGAATGCTGCTCATGATCGTAACCTGCCTTCCGTCAGCCGTGATGTTCACCGCCATCGGATTCATCTTCGGAACCCTGTTCAACGAGAAGTCCGCACCCGGCATCTGCTCCGTGATCATCTCCCTCGGCTCCTTCATCGGAGGCATCTGGTTCGACGCAGAACACGTCGGCGGCGCCCTCGGAACCATCTGCAAATGCACCCCGTTCCTCTACTGCACCAAAGTAGCCCGCGCCACCCTGACCCTCGACTTCACCTGGGACGCGTTCTTCCTGCCCCTGATCATCGTTGTTCCCTCGGCAGCACTTATGATGATTTTAGCCGTAACCCTATTTAAAAGAAAAATGAAAGCCGATCTTTCATAAATTGTTGAAAACTGTATGTGAAACTCCTATACTGTAGTGAGATATTGGATTCTTCAACCACTTCGTGGTTTCAGAATGACATGTGACAAGGGGTTTCACACTATGCTGATCAAAACGAACATTAACGAACGTTATACAGAAACGGAACTGCATGTTTGTAAGGACACTCTCGACGACGAGGTCCGCCGGATCGTAGGCGAGCTTCACGCCATGTACGACCCATCCCTTGCAGGCACCGACGACCTCGGCAACCACTGCATGATCCAGCCCGCGGACATCATCACCTTCTACGCGGAAAACCAGAAAGTCTTCGCCAGGGACACCGCGAAGACCTATACCATCCCCCGCACCCTGTCCGATCTGGAGAAAGACCTGGAAACCTACGGCTTTGTCCGCATCTCCAAATCCGAGATCGTAAACCTGCGGAAGATCAAAAGCCTGGACATGAGCTTCACCGGAACCATCCGCGTGATCATGAAAAACGGCTACGAAACCTATACATCCAGACGAAACGTAGCCAAGCTGAAAGAACTGCTGAGGAAAGGAGGAGAGAAGAAGTGAAAGACACCACCAAAGAACTGCTGAAAACCACTCTGAAACGCGGAGCCATCAGCTTCTCCATCTCCGCCATCATCGGCCTTCTGATCAATCTGATCGTCGACATCTGCGTAAATGCAGCAGGAAACGACGGCTTCGTGTCCATGTCCCCGGAAGCAAGAGCCCTGTTCCCGACTCCCGTCATCGCAGCCTACGTAAACGTCCTGCTGTATGGCGCCATCGGAGCCACATTTGCCATGATGACCTTCCTCTTCGAGATCGACCGTCTCGGCTTTGTAATCCAGAGCATCCTCTACTTCCTTCTCACCAGCATCGTTCTGGTGGGGATCACCATCCTGCTCTGGCAGCTGCATAAGCATCCCCAGGCCCTGGTTCCCACCATCGCAGGCTACGCCGTGACCTACTTCATCATGTTTACCGTGGAGTATAAGGAACTGAAAAAGAACATCCGGGAGATCAACGAAGAGCTGGAGGCAGAGGCTTAAGAGTCACGCAATGTGACACATTTTCGCTGAAAAAAAGTGAAGTAGTCATTTTCCTGTCACTTTGGGATGCTATAACTGCATGCGGATAAGACAGAGTGAAATGAGGGAGAAGACTATTGAGAAAGAACAAAAAGAAACTGACCGCTGCCGGCCTGCTGCTTGGAGCTCTGCTCCTGGTGGGATGCGGAAATAGCGGCAGCATGAAAATGTCGGACGAACGGTCCGCATCCAGGGTGGACCTCAGCGAGCCCGCCACGCAAGGCTATTACCCGGTGGCCCTGGAGAATGAGGAAGCCACCACAGTTAAAAGAGATACAGATTACCTGACCCTGGAGGAGTACCTGGGACAGTAATCCGGAAAGGCAGTTATGGAACAAAGCTATGAGGCATGCCGCTTATGCCCGAGGGACTGCGGCATCAACCGAACAAAGCAAAGAGGAGCCTGCAACGTAGGAAGTACGCTGCAGGCTTCTCGTGCTGCACTGCATTTTTGGGAGGAACCCTGTATCTCAGGAAATCGCGGATCCGGCACAGTGTTCTTCGCCGGGTGTAACCTGGGGTGCGTTTACTGCCAGAATCAGGCCATCAGTCGTGGAAGGGCAGGGAAGGAGATCCCGCCGGAACGCCTGACTGAGATCTACTTCGAGCTGGAGGAACAGGGTGCCAATAACATCAATCTGGTGACGGGAGACCATTTCCTGCCCACCATCGCTACGACCATTGAAGCCGCGAAGAAGCAGGGACTACGGATTCCCTTCCTGCTTAACACCTCCTCCTATCTGAAGGCGGATACCTTAAAACGGATGGAGGGGCTGATCGACATCTACCTTCCGGATCTGAAATATATCCGGGACGAGGATGCCATCCGCTATAGCCATGCCCCGGGATACCCGGAAGCAGCGAAGGCCGCTATCGCGGAAATGGTACGCCAGCAGCCGGAGTGCGCCTTCGTAACGGAGAAGGACCGAAGGGAAGTGCCCGCAGATTCCTTCGGTGATGAGGCGGGCAAAGAGACACGCATCCTTTCCAGAGGCGTGGTGGTGCGACACCTGCTGCTCCCCGGTATGCTGATCCAGGGGAAGCTGATCGTCCGGTACCTCTACGAAACCTACGGGGACCGGATCTTCATCAGCCTTCTTAACCAGTATACGCCGGACCCGGAGGTTCTGAAGGAAAGCTACCCAAAGATCAACCGGAAGGTGACGGAGCGGGAGTATCGGAGTCTCATCGACTACGCAGCAAAGCTGGGAGTGACAAGAGGCTTCATGCAGGAGGGAGAGGCAGCAAACGAAAGCTTTATCCCCGAATTCGACCTTAGAGGCATATAAAGTGAAAGGACGGTTCCGTCACGGGACCGTCCTTATCGTTTTGCAGGCTTCTTAACTTTTTTTCACGGCATTTCTGCCGTTTTTCTTTCCATCCCCCGTGGTTTTTGGTACAATAATCCTATCTTTGGCTGTACGAAAATGTGACATACGGGAGACGGATGGATGAGACTTGTGATCGTGGATGATGACAGCCTGGTGGCTGTATCGCTGAAAACCATAATCGAGGCAGGAGAGGACGCTACGGTGCTGGCCACCGGGAAGAACGGGGCAGAGGCCGTGGAGCTCTACCGGGAGCACCATCCGGACATTCTGCTGATGGATATCCGGATGGAAGGAATGACCGGCCTGGAAGCAGGGAAGAAGATCCTGGAGGAGGATCCCCAGGCAAGGATCCTGTTCCTTACCACATTTAATGATGATGAATATATTCGAACCGCCCTGGCCATCGGAGCCAAGGGCTATATCATAAAGCAGGATTTCGACGGGATCCTGCCGGCACTTCGTGCGGTTTACGAGGGACAGACCGTGTTCGGAGATCAGGTGATGGACCGGCTTCCGGACATGCTGTCACCGAAGAAGCAGGCCTTCTCCCATGAGGACTACGGACTTACGGATCAGGAGGCGGAGATCGTCACCTGCGTGGCTGACGGCCTCTCCAACAAGGAGATCGCGGAGAAGCTGTACCTCTCGGAGGGAACCGTCCGGAACTATATCAGCACCATCCTCAGCAAGCTGGACCTTCGGGACCGGACGAATCTTGCCATATTCTACTATCGAAGCATGAAATAGGACAGCGCCATGGAACGAGCCATAGACAAATTCATACTGTTCGGCTTCGTGGCCTATGCATTCAGTCTGTATCTTGAGGGAACGGACATCCTGCTGCCCCTCTACATCTCCGTGGCCATCGCCGCGGCAGAGCTCTGGCTGATCCCGGGCTGGAAGACCAACCGGTCGGAGCGGGAGATGAAGATCCGGAAGATCATCGTCCTGGTGCTTCTGGATGCGGTGGCAGCAACCGCCATCTTTTTCCCCTGGATGATCGGCGCATTTCCGCTTCTGGTCTATGATCTGCTTTACTCAAAGCACTGGCCCGGCCTTGCGGTTTCGGCCATCGCCTATCTGAATGCCCTGAACCGCATGGCAGCAAAGGATGTGCTTCCGGTGTGGATGTTCGCGGTGGTAACCGCGGGGATCCTGCTGGCCCTCTGGCTCTGCAGGAAGACCGTCCGGATCCTGCAGGATGAAAAGAAGATCAAGAAGCTCCGGGATGACGACGAGGAGCAGCGGCAGACCCTGTCCCTGCAGAACTCCCAGCTGATCGAGGCAAAGGATGCGGAGGTCATCACCGCCCAGCTGGCAGAGCGAAACCGGATCGCAAGAGAGATCCATGACAATGTGGGACACACCCTGTCCCGGGCCCTGCTTCAGGTGGGTGCGCTGCTGGCCATCCATAAGGAGGAGCCGGTACACAGCGAGCTGGCGGGGGTCCGTGAGACTCTGGACAATGCCATGAACAGTATCCGGGCCAGCGTCCATGATCTCCATGATTCCTCCATAGACCTGGCGGGAACTGTCCGCCAAATGGCAGAGCCCCTGCAGGAAAGCTTTCACGTCACCCTGGAGGTGGATGCATCGGCAGATATGCCGAGAGAAGTAAAGTACGGACTGATCGGAATCCTTCGGGAAGCCATCTCGAATATCCTCCGGCACAGCCGGAATGATACGGTGCTGATCAGTATCCTGGAGCACCCCGGCTTCTATCAGATGGTGGTCCATGACTACCTGGCGGAGGAAGCGGACAGGAAGAAGCAGCCCGTTACCGGGCGGGACTCCGGAACCCCGGGCATCGGCCTTACGAATATCGAAAACCGCGTCCGCGCCATGGGCGGAACCGTAAGCATCTCGGAGGAAAGCGGCTTCCGGATCTTCGTAAGCGTGCCGAAATAAAGAGAAGGTATGGGAATAAACAGGAGGTGGAGCAGTGAAGCTACACGAGCTACTTGGCTATAATGATATCGTGATCCAGTGCCATGACAATCCGGACGCGGATGCCCTGGCATCCGGGTACGCACTCTGGTGGTACTTTAAGCAGAACGGAAAGATGGCGAACTTCATCTTCCGGGGCAGAAATGATGTACGAAAGAGCAACCTGAAGATCATGATCGACCGGCTGAACGTACCGGTTTCCTACGAGCCGGATTACATGATGGTGCCGGAGCTTCTGGTCATGGTGGACTGTCAGTACGGCCAGAAAAATGCAACGCGTACCGAGGCGGAAACCGTTGCGGTGATCGATCACCATCAGGTGACGGGAGAGCTCCCGGCCCTTTCCGAGGTGCGAAGCGGCATGGGAAGCTGCGCCACCATCCTCTGGGATATGCTCCGGGAGGAGGGCTTTTCCGTGGATGAGGAGAAGAGCCTTTCCACCGCCCTTTACTATGGCCTCTTTACGGATACCAACCGGCTTTCCGAAGTGTCCCATCCCCTGGACCGGGATATGCGGGACAGCCTCCTGGTGAACCGAAGCGTGATCACCGAGATGAGCAACTCCAACATTTCCCTGGAGGAGCTGACCATCACGGGGCATGCCATTACGGGCTATGAATACCATGAGGATAACCGCTACGTGGTTCTTCGGACGGAGCCCTGCGACCCCAACATCCTGGGGGTCATCAGTGATTTCGTCATGGAGACCGAGGGGATCGATGCCAGCCTTGCCTACTATATCAGCCCCTTTGAGGTAAAGCTTTCCGTACGTAGCTGCGTGAAGGAGATCCATGCGGATGAACTGGCAGCCTTTCTGACCGACGGCATCGGAGGAGGCGGAGGCCATATCCTGAAGGCAGGCGGAACCATCCGGCCGGAACGGCTGGAGGAATATGCCCTGCCGGGAGAGGATCCCTACACCCTGGCTGACCGGATCCTGCTGGAGCGGATGGAGCAGTACTTCTCCCTCTACGAGGTTCTTTACGCCAAGGATACCACCCTTTCACCGGAGGGTCTTAAGCTTTACGAGAAGCAGTCCCAGGAGCTGGGCTGTGCGAAGATGACGGATCTCTTCCCCGCAGGAACCCGGGTGGCAGTCCGGACCCTGGAGGGAGATGTGGACGTGATCGTAAAGGAAGGGCTTTATTTGATGATCGGACTCGAGGGAGAGGTCTATCCCATCACGGAGGAGAAGCTAAGTAGGAGCTATACCCGGACGGGAAAGCCCTACAGTCGTGTCTTTGACTATGACCCGAGTCTTACGGATACCGTGACCGGGGACCGGAAGAATGTGATGGAGGTTGCCATGGGCGTCATCAGCTCCGGCGGCTCCAGAATTCTGGCGAAGCCCCTGAACCGCTATGTAAAGCTCTTTACCGCCTGGGACGAGGAGAAGTACTATTCCGGAAATCCCGGAGACTTTATCGCCTGCCGGGAGGATGATCCCCATGATATCTACATCATCCGGAACCGCCTCTTCGACCAGCTCTATAAAGAAGTAAAGTAAAATAGTTCAATAAGACATTTTTAAAAGACCGGAGCTGCGCAGCAGTGCATTTGAAATGTACCGCCGCGCAGCCCCGGTCTTATTTGATATCTTATTGAATCCTGACCTACGGCTCCAGTCCGTATTCGGCCCGCTCATCCTCGGACATCTCCGCGCCCTGCAGATGCTTCCTGGCCTTCTCGACCAGATCTTCTACCGTGTAACGCTTGAAGTATCCGATCGCAAATTCGGAGTCCTCCGTGTTGGTGACAGAATAGAAGCGGTCGGAGATGCGGTTATAGCCGAGACCGCGGTCAAGCTCCGCGATGGGATACCAGCTGTCAGTTTCGTAGACAGTCATGGACTGATCCAGCGTCAGGAACAGAAGGTTTTTCTCGGGCTCGAAGTGGAAATCCACAAGGAAATCCACGCCTCTGTTCGGCGCAAGGAGATTGGATTTACTGAGAAGCGTTCCGTCCTCTGAATTGTAACGGAACAGCTCACCGTTGTTGTAGGCAACCAGAAGGTAGGTCGGCTCCCCCTTCTTCCCGGTGGAATAGAAGGACATTCCGTAAGGGGTTGCCGGGCAGTGGATCATTACGGGATCGTCTTCGCCCGGGGAGAGGATCCGGATGTTGTTATTGTCCGAAAGTGCATACCGTCCGTGGGCCGGATCTGCGGCAAAGACAGAGGTTTCCCATCCCTCCGGCACTGTCAGATATTCGGCACCCGATCCGTCCAGATGAACGAGAACGGACTCCTGTACCTTGTCATGCTCAAAGGTGAGGAAGGCCACCTGCTGCAGCGGGATGATGATCGGTGAATTTTTTACGTAGATATAATCGTCAGAATCCGTGATTTTGAAGGATTCGGTTGTCTTGCTGTCGATATCATAGGCATAGAGCTGATTCCTGGAGTCACCGTTGTTGTTGTAATAATAGAATTTTCCGTCTGCCAGCGCGCAGCACCTTCTGGAGGCAAACCCGTCCTGAATAAGATTGATATAGGTCTGTTCTCCGGTGTCCAGATCCACATCCATCACCCGATAGCCCTGGTTGCCGACCGTATAGCCAAGATAAAGGTGCTGATACCGGGTCCCGAGGAACTCTATGGAGCTGGCATACAGGATTTCCTCTTCCCGGATGGGCATCTGAAAGCGGAGTTCTCCGGCGGATGAATCGATGATGGTCAGGATCATCAGCTTCTCTTCGCCGGCTTCGGCCAGTTCGGGGAATTTCTCTGCAGACTCCTGGGTGATGATCGCCAGTACGCTCGAATCAAAATACATGTTATCCGGCAGGGTGCCGAGATCCTTGCCTGCCCCGAGCTCATGAAAGTCTTCGTCCCGCTGGTAGAGGCCGTACTGCAGGACCTCGGATGATCCCGTCGTCAGGGAGAAGAATCCGATGTTCGGACTGTAGAGCATGTTGGAAAGGTGGTCCTCAAAGAAGTAGTAGGCCCCCAGGCTTTCGGTGGTTTTCGGAAATGCCAGACCGCCTCCGGATGTGATGTAGAAGGGCCAACCGTCTCCGTCCGGATCGATCGCATAAACGATGGATTCGTTCGTGTTGTGTGTTGCAAGGATATTTCCGTCATCAACACGGAAGATCTGGGCGATATTTCCGTGATAGAACAGCACGGCGTTGTTCTTCGGGAGCAGAAGGAAATTGCTCTCGATCATGACATTTGTGCTTGTGAAGTCCCGGTTCCAGCGCTCGGTTAGCTGATTCGTCTCAAAGCACTGAATGGTTACATGATCCGTCTGAACGTAGGAATAGTAGCCGAAGGATGTACTGGAGGCGTACGGATTCGCCGGAGACGCTGTAACGATATGGGTGTCATCTGTCCAGAGGAACCTGGAGACGAAGCCGATGTCCGCCTTATGCTGAATCTGTCCGGTGGAGATGTTATAGATGGAAAGGACACTACTTGTGGCATCCAGAGTGGAGATTCCCGCGATCCTCGTTTCATCCGGGGAAAGCTGCAGCCTGGAGTAGGACAGGGACGTATCCTCATACGAAACCGGCAGCTGATAGGTAGCAACCAGAGTTCCGTCCGACGAAGCCATACGGAGGATCTCCCCTTTGCCGGTCAAAACAAGGAAGGAGCCGTCCGCGAAGACAGGGCAGTTGGTATTGGAAGTGGGGAAGGAGGTTTCGCCGGAGTCCCGATCCCATACGAGGCTGCCGTTGTCCGTGTTGTAAACATAGATCTTCTTATTGGATACGACGAGCAGCTTTGTATCCGAAAGGAAAACGGCACTGCAGAGATTCTCTACGGTGATGGACAGAAGCTGGTTATGGGAGACAGTGTCCCACAGCGAGAGGTTCCCCATCATATCCCAGACTACCAGATTGTGGCCGGAAGGGGACAGGGCATATCCGTCATCCCGGATCTTGTCACGCATCCGGTAGTTGCAGACATCTTCGATGTTGTAGCCCGAGCGCGTGGTGTAGGAGAGCGTCGAATCCGTGATGGCACGGATTGCCTCCGGTGTGACAGGACGATCATCCTCCGCGTCCTTGGGGAGTGCTTCCAGTGCCAGCTGCATGCTCAGGATCCGGTGTTCATCCTCCAGGGCATGGAGGGCTTCATTTGCAAGATATATGGATTGATTCCGTTTGGAATTCTGCAGATTCTGATGGATCTCGTTGCGGCTGTAAAGAAGATAGGCGCCGAAGCCGATGGCTAGGGCCATGATCACGGCAAAGATCGCCGTGAGCCTGCGGATCTTGTAGGCACGGCGGCGGTTCATCAGCTCATCATAGGAGCAGGAGAGCAGCTTGGATGCAAGACGCGGAAGCTCCGTCTTCTTTGCCTGCCGACGGGGCAGACGGTAATCGCAGGAGAGGGGCTCCAGAGGAACGCGGACCGTGTAGGACATTCCGTTTTCGTTCACGAAGGTGCGGTCTTCATACTTCAGGATGTCCGGGATCACGTCCTCGGGCTCTCCGTCCACAAGCACCGTGGTGATCTGACGACGGGTGTGATTCCGCAGGAAATACTCGATCTCCCGGGGAACCCAGCGGGACTCCCTGGTGGCGGTGGAGCAGATCACGATCAGGTGATCCGCATGCTCCAGAGCAAAGGAGATCTCCGACGAAAGGTCGCTGGCAGCCCCCAGCTCGTCCTTATCCAGGAAGATCCGGTTGATCCTCTTCGTCCCTGTTTCCTTCCGTATCTTGGCAGGAATATGAAAATGCTCCAGGTCGTGCTGCACAGCCTTTGCGACCTGAATATCCTTCTCTGCATGACGATAGGATATAAATGCATTATAATGATCGATCATCGAAAGCACCCCCTACTGGTATTCCTTCTCATTCTTTCTCATTCTAATAGAAAACACGCGTTTTGTAAACTCACGGATTCGCCCAAAACAGATTGAAAAGAAACTATTTGTGTTTAGGAACGTTTTGTGATAAACTCACTCTGAATGTTTTCAGAAACGTAGCATAATAATAGTGAAGGAATAGAGAGTTGGATTTTAAGAAAAAGGCGTTCTGGTCGGTGCTGTCACTGGCTCTCGCCGTATTTACAATCTGGTTTGTGATCTACCGGAGCGGTATGTCTCTCTCGGATTTCTGGAACTCGCTGACACATGCGGACTTCAGCTGGATACTGACTTCCTTTATCGCCATGTTCAGCTTTATCTTCTTTGAAGGCGTTGCCCTGCTGCAGATCATCCGCACCTGCGGACATCCGCGGCATATGGGACGCG
This sequence comes from uncultured Lachnospiraceae bacterium, assembly GCA_902760755.1. Taxonomy (GTDB): domain Bacteria; phylum Bacillota; class Clostridia; order Lachnospirales; family Lachnospiraceae; genus Eubacterium_Q. The sequence continues at coordinate 17,343 of CACWHK010000012.1, forward strand.
GGTTCCTTTATTCGGCAACAGACATTTATCTCGCAGCCATCACACCCTCCGGAAGCGGCGGACAGCCGGGAATCATCTTCTTCATGATGAAGGACGGGATTCCGGGAGCGGTGATCACGGCTGCACTGGTGATCAACTTCGTGGCATTTAACGTGGGACTGCTGTCCTGGGCTGCCTTCGGACTGATCGTCTCCCCGGGTGTGTTCGCCTCGTACTCCACCGTATGCAAGGTGTTCATCCTGGTGGGCTTCGGCGTCTTCATCCTGGGCTTTGTCCTCGGCATCCTGATGCTCCGGAAGCGGGAAATGATCTTCCGGGTAGCCATGAAGCTGGTGTCCTTCCTCCATAAGATCAAGCTCATCAAGAATCCGGAGCGTCTGCACCGGAGACTGGAGAAGGTCATGGAGGAGTATAAGACCACCGTGGATGTGGTGGGAGGACATAAGGGCATGTGGTTCAGCGCCTGCCTCATGAATGTCCTGCAGCGTTTCGTACAGATCGCAGTTACGGTGTTCTCGTTCCGCGCACTCGGCGGAGAGGGTCCGGTGTTGGATTTATTCTCGACTCAGGCCCTGGCCACCATCGGAGCTACCTGTGTTCCGATCCCGGGAGCCATGGGCATCTCAGATTATCTGATGCTCGAGGGCTACACGAACCTGATGCCGAAGGATTTTGCCTTCCAGGTGCAGATGCTGAGCCGGGGCATATCCTTCTATGCTTGCGTTATATTCAGCGGAATCACGCTTGTGATCGGATTATTACTGTTGGGGAGAAATAAGAAGAAATGATTGGAGTATTTGACTACACGGTCATCCTGACCTACCTATCGGCAGCCTGCGGCGTTATGGGCATCATCGTATCCCTGTACGGAAGCGGACATCCCTACATGGGAGCCTTCTTCCTGCTTGTCTGCGGACTTTGCGATGCCTTCGACGGCAAGGTGGCACGGAAGAAGAAAAATCGTACGGATTTTGAGAAGAGCTTCGGTATCCAGATCGATTCCCTGGCGGACCTGATCTCCTTTGGTGTACTTCCGGGCTGTATCGGCTTCGGGTTGGTGCGTGCCAGCGATAAGTATGCGGATCTTCCGAACTTCCATCCCACCGACAGTGACCGCGCGATCCTCTATCCGGTGCTCTTTATCGTGATCATTGTGGTCTATGCCATCGCGGCACTGGTCCGTCTTGCGTACTTTAATGTGACCGAGGAGGAGCGTTCCCGCTCCGAGGGCGGAGTTCGAAAGACCTACGTGGGTCTGCCCGTAACCTCCTCGTCTCTGATCTTCCCGACGGTGCTGCTGATCCGTTTCATCACAAATGCGGACTTTACCCCGATCTACTTTGCGGTTATGGTCATCACCGCCTTCCTGTTCGTATCCAGGATCCGGATCGCGAAGGCCGGAACCCGGGGCATCATAATCATGATCGCGATCGGTGTGATCGAGTTTGGTATCATGCTGTACTTTATTCTGACCAGAGGGGCCATTCCCATCCAGCCGTAGCTGCAGGGGCAGGCGGTAAGAAGAACCTAAGAGGTAAAACCATGGAAATGCTTGATTTCTTGTATCATACAGCGCCCGGAAGGGCGCTGCTAAAACCGCTCAGCAGTCGGACTCTGTCCAAAATCTGCGGGGCGTTTTTAGATTCCGGACTGTCGAAATTCCTGATCAAAGGCTTCATAAAGAAGGCGAAGATCGATCCCGAGGAGTACGTGATGGAGGGCTTCACCTGCTTCAATGACTGCTTCTCACGGGAGATCCGGGAGGGACGTCGTCCGGTGGAGCAGGACCCTGCGAAGATGATCGCACCCTGCGACGGACTGCTGTCTGTCTGGGCCATCGGCGAGGATACGGTGCTTCCGGTGAAGCAGAGCGAGTATTCCGTCAGCCGGCTGCTCCGGGATAGGAAGCTGGCAGCCCGGTATGAAGGGGGCCTTGCCCTGGTGTACCGGCTTTGCGTAACCCATTATCACCGATACGGCTATGTGGAGAGCGGTCTTAAATCCGTGAACCGCTTTATCCCCGGGGTGCTGCACACGGTTCGTCCGGTGGCACTGGAAGCAAGACCGGTATTTACGGAAAACTGCAGAGATTATACCTGCATCAAAACAAAACAGTTCGGCGTTCTGACCCAGATGGAGGTGGGAGCCATGCTGGTAGGAAAGATCTCCAACCATATCCGGGAGCGTGCAGACGTGGTCCGGGGCATGGAGAAGGGAACCTTCCTCTACGGCGGATCCACCATCATTGTTCTGGTTGAACCCGGACGGGTGAAGATCAGCGAGGAGATCCTGGACGCATCCAGACGCGGTGAGGAGTTCCCCGTACAATACGGACAAGTAGTAGGAAGTAGATAGTATGTCAGACGAGAAGGAAATCGTAACGACGGAAGTCGAAGACGAGAGTATGACCGGGGAGACAACTGAAGAGCGTAAACAGGAGAACGCGGAACCGGAAGAGGAACCGGTGGAAGCAGCAGAGGAGTCAGAAGAACCGGACGAGGAAGCCACGGACGGGAAGAAGGAGAAGAAGAAGGAGAAGAAGAAGGAAAAGCGGAACCGCAAGGTTCCCGTCTGGAAGATCGTGGTAGTGCTGGTGCTGCTCTTTACCTTCACCTTCCTTACCGCAGGTGTGATCTGGGCCCTGGCGTCCTGGAGTGTCATCACCACGGATGAGCTGCTCTGGCACCTGAAGATGTCCCTGAAGGGGGCAAATACCGACATGGTATGGGAGTTCGTGCTGTGGACCGTGGGAAGCGGAATCGTGATAACGGGCCTGGCCTGCTTCTTCATCCTCTGGACGCGGAAGCGTCGCAGCAAAAGGATCGCAAGAAGAACCTACCGGATCGTGCAGTGCGTTACGGTATTCGTGCTGATCGTAGGCCTGGTATCCGCCTGGTTCGGCTTCGGTATCGGAACCTTCCTGAAGAATTACATGCATGTATCTGCATTTATCGATGAAGAATACGTGGATCCGGGTGCCGTTTCGGTAACCTTCCCGGAGAAGAAGCGGAATCTCATCTTCATCTATCTGGAATCCATGGAGGTTACCTTCATGGATGAGGCAAATGGCGGTGCATTTCCCCAAAATGTGATCCCCGAGCTTACGAATCTGGCAAAGGAGGGGGAGGACTTCTCCGGTACGGACAGCTATGTGAACGGCGGGATCGCCCTTCCGGGTGCGGTCTGGACCATGGGCGCGGTCTTCGGAACCACCTCGGGTTTGCCACTGAAGACGCCTCTCGGACAGAACGGAATGTCCGCCAATGACGACTTCTTCCCGGGGCTGATCACCATGGGAGATCTCTTAAAGAATGAAGGCTATCAGAACCGTCTCATTATCGGCTCGGACGCAACCTTCGGAGGCTGCAGGCTCTACTATGAGACCCACGGGGACTTCACCATCCATGACTATGTCTACGCCAAGGACGTGGGACGGATCCCCGAGGACTATAAGGTCTGGTGGGGCTACGAGGATGAGAAGGTCTTCGATTACGCAAAGGAGGAGCTGACGGAGATGGCTGCCAGCGGACAGCCCTTCCAGCTGGCGCTTCAGACCATGGACACCCATTTCGAGGACGGACACACCTGCCGTCTGTGCAGGAACACCTTCCTGGGGGATAAGTACGCGAACGTCATGAACTGTTCCTCCCGCATGGTGGATGGGTTCGTGAACTGGGTGAAGAATCAGGATTTCTACGAGAATACCACCATCATCATCGCAGGGGATCATCCCACCATGGATAAGAATTTCTGCGAAAATGTATCGGATGGCTATACACGGAAGACCTACTTCACCATCATCAATCCGGCGGTTTCCGTGGAGGAGGGCGCGGAGCGGAGAAACTATTCCACCTTCGATATCTTCCCCACCACCCTGGCAGCTCTTGGAGCGACCATCGAGGGAGACCGGCTGGGACTGGGAACCAATCTCTTCGGAAAGCGGGAGACCCTGCTGGAGCAGTACGGTCTGGTGAAGCTGCAGACGGAGCTGGAGTGCCGCTCCAAGCTGATGGACCGGATGTACGGCGGAAGCTATATAAGCCCTGCGCTGCAAAAAGACGAAGAGTAGCCCTGTCATTCTGAACGCAGCGAAGAATCTGAAAAGATACAATAATCTATATACCAGGAGGCATCACATGGAAAAGAAGAATCTTACGGCAGAACTTGGCGCAACCACCTACCCGGGACGGGGGATCGTCATCGGACGGACACCGGACGGGAAGAAGGCAGTGTGTGCTTACTTTATCATGGGCCGGTCCGAGAACAGCCGGAACCGTGTCTTTGTAACGGAGGGAGAGGGCATCCGGACGGAAGCCTTTGATCCTGCCAAGCTGGAGGATCCGAGCCTGATCATTTACGCACCGGTACGGGTTCTGGACGGAAATATCATCGTAACCAACGGTGACCAGACGGATACTATCTACGACGGACTTGCAGCAGGGAAGACCTTCGAGGAATCCCTTCGCACCCGGGAGTTTGAGCCGGACGGACCGAATTACACACCGCGGATCTCCGGATGGATGAAGTTCGGTCAGGCTGCAGCAGGTGTCTCCGCAACCGGAGAAGCATCCGCCTACAGCTATGATATGTCCATCCTGAAGTCCAACAACGGGGATCCCTCCCAGTGCAACCGCTACACCTTCAGCTATGACAATCCGAAGGCGGGAGAGGGACATTTCATCCACACCTACATGGGTGACGGAAATCCGCTTCCCAGCTATGAGGGTGAGCCCACACCGGTGGAGATTCCGGAGGCTGATATCGCCGCCTTCACGGAGCTGGTATGGAATGCCATCGATCCGGACAACAAGGTGTCGCTTTTCACACGCTTCGTGGATATCGAAAGCGGAGCAGTGGAGACACGGATCGTCAACAAGAATCAGTAAGACAGGAAAGTGAGGAACAAAATGAACGAATTCGAATTGAAATACGGCTGTAACCCGAATCAGAAGCCGTCCCGCGTATTTATGAAGGACGGAAGTGACCTGCCCATCACCGTCGTGAACGGACGCCCCGGCTATATCAACCTGCTGGATGCCCTGAACGGCTGGCAGCTGGTAAAGGAACTGAAGAAGGCAACCGGGCTTCCGGCAGCCACCAGCTTCAAGCATGTATCTCCGGCCGGTGCAGCGGTAGGACTTCCGCTTACCGAGATCGAGAAGAAGATCTACTGGGTAGAGGATCTGGGAGACCTGTCTCCTCTGGCATCCGCTTACGCACGTGCCCGCGGTGCAGACCGCATGTCCTCCTTCGGTGACTTTATCGCCCTTTCCGATGTCTGCGACAAGGATACGGCACGGCTTATCAAGCGTGAGGTCAGCGACGGTGTGGTAGCTCCCGGATATACCGACGAAGCCATGGAGCTGCTCCGTCAGAAGAAGAACGGCAACTACTGCGTGATTCAGATCGATCCGGATTACGTACCGGCACCCATCGAGACCAAGGATGTGTACGGTGTTACATTTGAGCAGGGAAGAAATGAGCTGAAGATCGACGATGAGCTCTTTGCAAATGTAGTGACCGATGCGAAGGAATTCCCGGAGCAGGCGAAGATCGACCTGGCCATCGCCATGATCACCCTGAAGTATACCCAGTCCAACTCCGTATGCTACGTAAAGGGCGGAGCTGCCATCGGTATCGGAGCAGGACAGCAGTCCCGCATCCACTGCACCAGACTGGCAGGGGATAAGGCAGACAAGTGGTTCCTGCGTCAGTCTCCCCAGGTTCTGAACCTGCCCTTCAAGGCAGATATCCGTCGTGCGGACCGCGACAATACCATCGATGTTTACATTAGCGATGACTATGAGGATGTGATCGGAGACGGTGAGTGGCAGAAGTACTTCACCGAGCAGCCGGCAGTCTTCACCCGCGAGGAGCGGAAGGAGTGGCTGAAGAAGAATACGGATGTTGCCCTCGGCTCAGATGCATTCTTCCCCTTCGGAGACAATGTTGAGCGTGCGAACCGCAGCGGTGTCCGCTATATCGCACAGCCGGGCGGATCCATCCGTGACGACAATGTGATCGAAACCTGCAACAAGTACGGAATCGCCATGTGCTTCACAGGCATCCGTCTGTTCCATCACTAATCTATATTTCAGGCAACAAAAAATCAGCCGGATACGAAATCCGGCTGATTTTTATGTTGGATGGGAGTTTAGCTTTTTGCCCTACCCATAAGACGGAGCAGGTACAGGAACAGGTTGATGAAATCAAGGTAAAGCTCCATTGCACCGTACAGTCCGAGAACCATCGGGGAATAGCCGACATTTGTTGCAGCCAGCTTCTTGATCTTCTGAACATCATAAGCGGTAAGACCTGTGAAGATCACAACACCGATGATGCTGATCACATAATCCATACCGGAGGACTTCAGGAACAGGTTCACTACGGAAGCGATGATGATTCCGAAGAGTCCGATGATGCAGATCATACCCAGATTGGTAAGATCTTTCTTTGTGGTTGCACCGATCAGTGCCATAGCACCGAAGATTGCTGCTGCTACGAAGAATACCTGCACGATCGAACCAAGCTCGTAAGCAAGGAAGATGATGGACAGGGTCACGCCGTTCAGGATCGAATAAGCGCCGAACAGAACTGCGGAAAGCGGCAGGTTGTTCTTCTTCATGGCAACATTTGCACCGATCACGCACGCAATCTCAAGGATTGCGAAAATAATCAGCGGAGCCGGATTCACAACAACACTGAGCCAGAAGGTGCTTCTTGCAACAATCAGGGATGTGATGCCGGTTACGAGCAGTGCCAGGAACATGAACAGGAAGGACTTTGTCAGGACGTCATTTACGTCTGCTGCAACAGCCCCGCCGTATGCCTGCTGCTGGCCGGGTGCAAACTGGAAAGCACCGCGGTTCATCGACTGCTGGTACATTTGCTGCTGATACATCTGCTGTGGATCGTACTGTCCCTGCGGATTCGACTGATACTGCGGGTACTGCGGATACTGCGAATTCTGCTGGTTGTAGGATCCGTTGTTATTGGGATCAAAATAATCTGCCATAATCAACCATCCTTTCTTTTTTCTATGGCTTTGACACTCCCCGTCGGAGTGCCGCTTGCCTGGTTTATAGTCATAAACCAGTATAACAGTACTAAATTAACATAAAAAGCGAAAAAAAACAATGCTTTTCCCAAAAGTTCACATCTTTCGTTTACAATCTGCGCGTTTTACAGTAGAATATAAGCGGGGTAGTCCGTCCTTTTGGCCGGTTTGCCATGCAGAAGAATAAGAAGGGAAGGGGCAGCATATGCTTCGGGAAGGCACACTGTCGGAGATTTCCGACGGAAGGCTGTATGACTTAAATGATATGGTGCGCGCAGACTGCGCGGGGTGTGCCGGCTGCAGCAAATGCTGTAAGAGCGATATGGGGACCTCCATCACGCTGGACCCCTATGACGTGTGGATGCTCTGTAAGGGCACGGGACGAAGCTTTCAGGACATGGTGGAAAGGGAGATCCGTCTTTCCATGCTGGACGGGCTGATCCTGCCGCATATGAACATGGACCACGGGTGCCTCTTTCTGGATGCCGACGGACGCTGCAGCATCCATCCCTACCGGCCCTCTATCTGCAGGCTGTTTCCGCTGGGACGGTACTATGAAAATGGGGATTTTAAGTATTTCCTTCAGGTGAATGAGTGCACGAAACAGAATCGGAGCAAGGTTAAAGTTCAAAAATGGATCGATATCGAGCCCATCGAGGAACATACGGCCTTTGTCCGGAAATGGCATAACTACCTGCTTCTTGCCCGGAGAAAGGTCCGGGAAGCAGAGGATCCGCACCAGATCCGGAACTTCATGCTGTTTTTGCTGGAACTCTTCTACGTGACGGAGTACGATCCCGAGGAGGATTTCTTCGAACAGTTTCACCGCCGGATGAAAACGGCAGTGCGGGAGATGAAGAAGATACTAAGGTAAACAAGGGGGTAGCAGGATGAATAAGGAAGCTATGTACAAGCTGGGGTACGGACTCTATGTCCTTACGGCAAAATCTAAGGAAGGAAAGGACAACGGCTGCATCATCAATACAGCCATGCAGGTAACAACCTCGCCGAACCGCATCAGCATTTGCGTGAATAAGGCGAATTACACCCACGATCTGGTGATGGAGACAGGAGAGTTCACCGTATCCGTCATCTCCGAGAAGGCAAGCTTTGATCTCTTCAAGCATTTCGGCTTCCAGTCCGGACGGGACGTGGATAAGTTTGCGGACTTTGCGGACGTGACACGGGGAGACAACGGCCTTATGGTGATCACACAGGGCGTAAATGCCTATATCTCCGGGAAGGTGGTTCAGTCCGTGGATCTGGGCACCCATACCATGTTCATCGCAGATGTGACCGGCGGCGAAGTGTTGACGCAGGATGAATCCGCAACCTACAGCTATTATCAGGCGAACATCAAGCCGAAGCCGGAGAAGAAGGCAGTAAAGGGCTGGCGCTGCAAGATCTGCGGCTACATCTACGAGGGCGAGGAGCTCCCGGAGGATTTCATCTGCCCGCTCTGCAAGCACGGAGCCATCGACTTCGAGAAAATCGAAGGGTAGTAAATAAACATATTTTTTAGATTCTTCGCTTCGCTCAGAATGACATTTCACTGGCATTCGGAGCGAAGCGTAGAATCTGATAAAGGAGGATATAACAAATGAAACGCATCGGATTTATCGGGATCGGAAACATGGGCGAAGCCTTATTTTCGGGCTTCGTTGCAGCAGGAAAGCTGACGCCGGAGCTGGCTTACGCCTATACGCCCAACAGGGAAGAGCTGGCAGCGAAGGTAGAGAAGCTGAAGCTAAGTGGGTGTGACACCCTGGAAGCCATGCTGCAGCAGGCAGAAATGATCGTCATCGCCTGCAAGCCCGGACAGGTTCTGGAGAATGCAAAGGTGATCCTGGAGAAGACACCGAAGATGCCCGTCATCTGTATCGCTGCAGGCTTCTCCTTAAAGAAGTTTCAGGAGAACGGCCTGGGAGATCTGGCCGTACAGTGCATCATGCCGAATACACCGGCCCGGATCCGCGACGGCGTAACCCTCTTCGAGCAGGAAAACAACATGACAGAGGAAGACAACGCCTATGCGAAGGACCTGCTTTCCGCTGTTGGTGCCGTAGAGGTACTTCCCTCGAATCTGATGAAGATCGGCATGTCCATCACCGGCTGCGGCCCTGCATTTGTGGACCTCTTTATTGAGGCTTATGCAGATGCGGCAGTAAAGTACGGAATCCCCCGTGCTACAGCATACCGCCTGGTAAGCGGCATGGTTCACGGCTCCTCCGGTCTGCAGATCGCGACCGGCGAGCATCCGGGCGTCCTGAAGGATCAGGTTTGCTCCCCCGGAGGGACAACCATCCGCGGCGTAGCAGCCCTTGAGGCATGTGGCTTCCGAAGTGCATGCATAGAGTCAGTGGATGAAATCATGTGCGCGCAGTGATGAGCCACGCACATGCGCGACATCGACGGGCGCAAAGCGCCCGGAGAGGCGCGTGGCATATATGTAGAAAGATTACCATGAGCGAGAAAAAAAGACCTACAACTAAACGATATAAGAACCTTCTGTTCGGCCGGGCTCTCCCGGCCGGGCTTTTGATTGGCCTGCAGGTGTTCTGGATCGTTGCGGCGGTTACCCAGTTCGTTATCTACTTCCCGGTGCTCAACGAGATCATGCGAGCCCTTTCCGTGGTATTCGTGGTGATCCTGCTGAACGACCGCGGCGAGCAGACTGAGTATAAGCTGATCTGGATCATCGTGGTCCTGCTGTTCCCCATCTTCGGAGCCCCCTTCTACTACCTCTTCGGAAACCGGAAGCCCGGTCGGAACTTCAAGCGCCGGCTGGATGCCTCGGACGTAAAGTACCACCTGTCCTACTTCCAGGACCGCCGGACCCAGGAGGCCTTTCTGCAGAAGGATGTGCGCGGAGCAGGAACTGCGGATTACATCTTCAATGCCCAGTTCTTCCCGGTGCATCAGAACACGAAGCTCACCTACTACAGCAGCGGCGAGACCCTGTTGGAAAGCATGATGGAGGCCATCCGGTCCGCGGAGCATTTTATCTTCCTTGAGTACTTCACCATCGAGGTGGGAGACGTGTGGGAGCCCATGCTGAACCTGCTGATCGAGAAGGCAGAGCAGGGGGTGGAGGTAAACCTCCTCTACGACGACTTCGGCTGCTCCCAGTACCTGCCGCGGAACTATCATAAGGAGCTGAACAAGATCAGCCCCAACTTCAAATGTCTTAAGTACAACCGCATGGTTCCCGTGTTCTCGGTGTTCATGAATAACCGGGATCACCGGAAGATGCTGGTCGTGGACGGATATATCGGCTTCACCGGCGGTATGAACCTGTCAGACCGGTACGTGAACATTAACTGCCCCTACGGACGCTGGAAGGACGCGGGTCTTCGCATGGTGGGAGATGCCGTCTGGAATCTTACCCTCATGTTCCTGGAAATGTGGGAGGCCGTGGATGTGGAGGCCTACCGTCGGAATCAGAAGCGTGCCAAGCTGCTGAAGCGACTGGACCGGAAGGTGGAGCATAACCGGAACACTGCCCGGACGGAGGAGAAGCTGGCGGAGATGGACGAGACGGAGCAGGAAGCCTTCATGGGCATGATCAACGAGCTGAAGGATTACATGCCCCACCGTTACCACGAGATCGTGGAGGGCGAAGCCTTCGTGCAGCCCTACGGCGACGAACCCTTTGACGACGTCCTCCTTTCGGAGAATGTATATATCGAGCTGATCAACCAGGCAAAGCGGCGGCTTTATATCTTCACACCATATCTCATCATGAGTGATGAGCTGACCCGGGCCCTCTGTATCGCAGCCAAGCGCGGCGTGGATGTGCGGGTCGTGGTGCCGGGCATCCCGGATAAGAAGATGGTGTACCGTCTGACCAAAGCCTCCTTCCCGCATCTGAAGGAGCACGGCATCCGGATCTACACCTACACCCCGGGCTTCCTGCACTCCAAGTGCATGCTCTGCGACGCGGATAAGGGCGTGGTCGGAACCGTCAACCTGGATTACCGGAGCCTGTTCCTCCACTTCGAGGATGCAGTCTTCTTCTCGGATGCACACGCAGCCAGCGCGCTGTACCGCGACTTTAAATCCACATTTCCGCTGTGTCACGAAGTGACCGCGGAGGATATGAAGAAGGGGCTCGGAGGACAGATCCTGGATTCCCTGCTTCGGGTCATCGCGCCCCTCCTTTAATCCGGGCTTTCGTTAAATATAATTGATAATCGCTGCAATCCCTTGCAAGGGGGAGGTGGGTGTGGTACCATCTCGATTAGCACTTTAAGGGTTAGAGTGCTAATACTGGCAGCAGGAGGCATAAACATGCAGGAAATGCGACCTGATCGTAAGAAATCGATACCATTTATACTGATCTTTCTGGTTGTCTTCGGCATCATGAACATCATGGTTTATAACCGGTTCATGAAGCAGCAGGTGACGGAGGTCGGATACAACGTCTTCATGAAAATGATCGACGAGAAGAAGATCAAGGAGGCGTCCATCACCTCCAGCCAGATCGTCTTCAAGGACGAAAGCGGAGAGATGTTCAAGACCGGACTCATGGAGGATTCGGATCTCTACGAGCGCCTGTATCAGTCGGGCGCAACCTTCGGGGCAGAGATCGTGGAGCCCATGAACCCGATCCTTTACTACGGCATCACCTTCGGTATCCAGATCCTTCTCATCATCATCGTATGGCGCTTCGTCATGCGGCGGATCACCAAGAAAATGGGGGACGACCCGGACATGCTGTCCTTCTCCATGGGAGGACGGGGCAAGGGAACCGGCCGGATCTATGTGAAGTCCAAGAATGACGTCCGTTTCAAGGATGTTGCGGGCGAAGAGGAGGCGAAGGACCTGCTGTCCGAGATCGTGGGCTACCTTCATAATCCGGAGAAGTATACCGAGATCGGTGCAACCCTTCCGAAGGGTGCACTGCTTGTGGGCCCTCCGGGTACCGGTAAGACCATGCTGGCCAAGGCCGTGGCAGGAGAGGCGGATGTTCCCTTCTTCTCCATTTCCGGCTCCGAGTTCGTGCAGATGTTCGTAGGTATGGGTGCAGCCAAGGTCCGTGACCTGTTCAAGCAGGCAAAGGAGAAGGCTCCCTGTATCATTTTCATCGATGAGATCGATGCCATCGGTAAGAAGCGAGACGCAAGCCTTTCCACCAATGATGAGCGGGAGCAGACCTTGAACCAGCTGCTTTCCGAGATGGACGGCTTCGAAGGAAATACAGGCGTTGTGATCCTTGCAGCCACCAACCGTCCGGAGTCTCTGGACCCGGCGCTGCTGCGTCCGGGACGGTTTGACCGCCGGATTCCCGTGGAGCTTCCGGACCTTAAGGGTCGTGTGGATATCCTCCGGGTACACGCGAAGAAGATCCGTATCTCCGAGAATGTGGACTTTGATACCATCGCCAAGACTGCAGCCGGTGCTTCCGGTGCGCAGCTTGCAAATATCGTAAATGAAGCCGCACTGAAGGCTGTCCGTGAGGGACGGAAGGTGGTTCAGCAGGACGACCTGATGGAATCCGTTGAGGTTGTCATCGCAGGCTATCAGAAGAAGAACAAGATCCTCTCCAACAAGGAGAAGCTGGTGGTCAGCTACCACGAGGTGGGACATGCCCTGGTTGCAGCCATGCAGACCCACTCCGCGCCGGTGACCAAGATCACCATCATCCCGCGTACCAGCGGGGCTCTCGGCTACACCATGCAGGTGGATGAGGATGAGCATAATCTGATGAACAAGACGGAGATCCTGAACAAGGTGGCTACCCTGACCGGCGGACGTGCGGCAGAGGAGCTGATCTTCAACGAGATCTCCACCGGAGCCTCCAATGATATAGAGCAGGCAACGAAGCTGGCCCGTGCCATGGTTACCCGCTTCGGTATGACCGACGAGTTCGATATGGTGGCCATGGAGGTTGTGACCAACCAGTATCTCGGCGGAGATACCAGCCTGGCATGCTCCCCGGAGACCCAGACGAAGATCGACCACATGGTGGTGGAGATCGTGAAGGAGCAGCATGCGAAGGCAAGAGAGATCCTGCAGCAGAATGTGCAGAAGCTGCATGAGATCGCAAAGCATCTCTACGAAAATGAGACCATTACCGGCGAGGAGTTTATGGAGATCCTGAACTCGTCGGAGAATACACTGCTTGGAGGACAGACGGAGTGACATGCCATCCTGAACCACCGCAGGTGGTGAAGGATCCCATCACTCGAATAGAGCTATACAGGGGGAAGTAACATGAATGTGAAGGAATTTTCGAAGCTGTATGAGCCCGTCTGCTATGCGGCAGATGAGGTGGACGAGAATCTCTATGAGCAGTACGGCGTGAAGCGGGGGCTTCGCGACAAGAACGGCAAGGGCGTGCTCACCGGAGTGACGAACATCTCCAAGATCGTCTCCTCCCGCATGGAGGGAGACCGGGAGGTGCAGTGCGACGGCCAGCTCTGGTATCGCGGCTACAACGTGATCGACATGGTGAACGACTTCGGCTTCAAGCGCTTCGGCTTTGAGGAGGTGGCATACCTGCTGCTGTTCGGAGAGCTTCCGACGGATGACGAGCTGATCGACTTTAAGCAGGTGCTGGGCTCCCTTCGGACCCTGCCCACCAACTTCACCAGAGATGTCATCATGAAGGCTCCCAGCCATGACATCATGAATTCCATGACGAAATCGGTCCTGACGCTGTCCGCCTATGACGACAACGTTTCGGACCTGTCCATACCCAACGTGCTGGAGCAGTGCCTCAGGCTGATCAGCGAGTTCCCCATGCTGGCGGTGTATGGATACAACGCATACAATCACTATGAGCGGGATGAGAGTATGTTCATCCATTTCCCGGATCCCAACATTTCCACCGCAGAGAATATCCTGCGACTGCTGCGTCCCAATAAGGAGTATACGCAGCTGGAGGCCCAGGTGCTGGATGCGGCACTGGTGCTGCATGCGGAGCACGGCGGAGGCAACAACTCCACCTTCACCACCCGCGTGGTTTCCTCGGCGGGATCGGACACCTACTCGGTTATGGCAGCGGCGCTTTCCTCCCTGAAGGGACCGAAGCACGGCGGGGCCAACCTGAAGGTGATGCAGATGATGGAGGATATCCGGGCGCACGTGCCGGATTACAACGATAAGGACCGTCTCAGGGACTACCTGGCGAAGATCGTGGACCGTCAGGCCTTCGACCGCGCGGGTCTGATCTACGGTATGGGCCACGCCATCTATTCCGTATCGGATCCCCGGGCCAGAGTCTTCCGCGGCTTCGTGGAGAAGCTGGCTGCGGAGAAGCATCTGGAGAAGGAATTCGGACTCTATGCGGCCATCGAAACCATGGCACCGGAGATCATCGCCGAAAAGCGAAAAATCTACAAAGGTGTCAGCGCAAATGTGGACTTTTTCAGCGGTTTCGTGTATAGTATGCTTGGAATCCCGATCGAGCTTTACACCCCGATCTTTGCGATCGCGCGTATCGTAGGCTGGTCGGCACATAGAATCGAGGAACTCATCAATGTGGACAAGATTATACGACCTGCTTATCGGTCCGTCATGGCAGAGAGAGAATATGCCCCCTACGCGTTACGCAGCCCCCATACCGCCGACTGATTTCGGCCCGGGGTACATGATCAGCTGCTGTTTTTCGTATGCCGATGAGATCGCTCATAAAAAGAACGGAACCTATCCCGAGGATGCGGCCATCACACTTCGCGAGCTGCTGAAGTATGATATGCTTGTCTTTCTCGGGTATCTCTATGATGAGAAAAGTGCGGAGCCGGTACGGCAGGTGGCATTTATCAACGAGATCCTGCAGCTTCGCCTGACGCCGGAGCAGTTTCTGCAGTTCCGGAAGGAGAACAGTCTGGACCCGGCGCTGTTGTCGAAGGTGCCGGATTCTCTGAAATATTTTGTAAAGGATGATCTGATGCCCTCCTCCCGTCGCTCGGACACGGGGGTCTCCATCTCCAGATTCATCGTGAACAGTTACCGGGATCTGGGACTGGCATTCATTGCATTTGCGGGAGTAAGCGAAGAGGAGTCGCGGAAGATCACCACCTATATCAACGTACTGAACGACTATCTGAAGGCCTACGCCCTCTACGATACCAAGGATCCGCTCCGCATGGGGCTGAAGGGCCAGGCGGATTACGGCATGCCGAAGCGGTTCACGCCTCCGAAGCCGAGGCCGGACGCAAATGTGGATATGACCGTTGCAGCCTCCTACTTCACGGATGATCCCGTTCCGAAGAAGGCTGACCCGCGGCAAAGCTACGGCGGGGTGCAGGCGGAGGAGAGGACCTCGAAGAAGGCCATCGCCGAACAAAGGCGTGTTGAGAAGACCGAAGAGGAAGCGCCGGAGCCGGTACAGACCTCCGTGGAGCAGCTTCTGGAGGAGCTGGATGAGCTGATCGGTCTGGAAGGCGTAAAGAAGAGCCTGAACAACCTGATCAACGTGATCCGCGTCCGGAAGATGCGGGAGAAGATGGGCTTGAAGCAGCCGGATATGTCGCTGCACCTTGTATTCTCGGGGAATCCCGGAACCGGTAAGACCACCGTGGCGCGACTTCTGGCCAAGATCTACAAGTCTCTCGGTGTTGTGAGCAAGGGACAGCTGATCGAGGTGGACCGTGCAGGTCTGGTGGAAGGATATGTTGGTCAGACTGCGCAGAAGACCAACGAAGTGATCGACAGTGCTCTGGGCGGAGTGCTCTTTATCGATGAGGCCTACACCCTCACCAACAAGAAGGAGTCCGGGGATTTCGGACAGGAGGCGGTGGATACCCTCCTGAAGCGGATGGAGGATGACCGGAAGGACTTTATCGTCATCGTTGCAGGCTATACCGAGCCCATGGAGGAATTCCTCCAGTCGAACCCGGGGCTTCGTTCCCGTTTCAACAAGTTTATCGACTTCGCGGACTACTCGTCCGAGGAGCTCTATGATATCTTCATCTCCATGTGCCACCGGCAGGATTTCCACCTGACGGAGGATGCAGACGCCTACGTGAAGGAGTACTTCTCCAAGCTGGTGTGCGAGAAGGAGGAGCACTTCGCCAATGCGCGTGAGGTCCGCAACTTCTTCGAACGCTGCATCGAGCGCCAGGCCAACCGCCTCGTAACCGCAGGAGATATCGATATGAAGCTGATCACCACATTTACGAAGGAAGATCTGACCGAATAAAACACATGCCGTATGGTGTGCCAGTGAAATGTCACGCCATACGGCATGTGTTTTTACTTTTGTCTTGCACGCAGAATGGAATTGATATATATTCGTCTTGCGAGCAGAACAGAAATGGTAGCAAATCGTTTTGTATGATGACTTTCGTGTAAGTGCCATTCCTGCATGGAAGTGGTTGCTGCAAAAAAAATGAACCTTTTCCCGGCTCATGAAAAAAAATAAGTGAATGAACCGCTCACCGGCTGAACGGAGAGAATCAGCTAATCAATAGCAGAAAAGTCCGGATTTATTAGCCGTTTGACGCTCGGCGTCGTGCGCTACGCGCACACGCGATTCGTCTGTCGCGGTTGCGCGCCACCTCTCGCTCGGCGTCGTGCGCTTCGCGCACACGCGATTCGTCTGTCGCCGAATCGCTTCCGAATAATAAAAGGGTATGACGTTTCATGCAAGCATGACGTCATACCCTTTTATTATTCTACGCCGATCTGGCTCGTCACTCGATCACATCGCGGTCATATACAGCAGGTCTTCCCAGCGTTTGTCGACTTCAGCCTGGAACTGCTCGATCAGGTGCTCGTTGCCGGGCTTGAACAGGTGCTTGAACCGTCCCTGTGCACGCAGGAAGTCCTCGATCGGAAGCTTCTTCTTCGGCTCGTAGTTTAAGATCCACTTACCCTCGACCACTTCGAAGAGCGGCCAGTAGCAGGTGTCGATGGCCAGCTTGCAGATCTCTGCGATGTCCGCTGCGTCATAGCGCCAGCCACGGGGGCACGGAGCCATCACGTTCAGGAATGCAGCACCCGGCGTGTAGATGGCCTTCTCCGCCTTCTCATACAGGTCCTTCATCATGGGAGTGAAGGTGGACTGAGCCACATAAGGCACGTTGTGGGCTGCGATAATCTTCGCCAGATCCTTCCGGCTCTGCAGCTTTCCGTCGGAAGCACTGCCCACCGGAGTTGTGGTGGTATCTGCATACATGGGTGTTGCGGAGGAACGCTGGATACCCGTGTTCATGTAAGCTCCGTTGTCGTAGCAGACATAGACCATATCGTGGCCACGCTCCATGGCACCGGAGAGGGACTGGATACCGATATCATAAGTGCCGCCGTCACCACCGAAGGTGATGAACTTGTAGGTATCATCGATGCGTCCCCGCTTCTTTAAGGCATTATAGGCTGTTTCCACGCCGGAAAGAGTAGCGCCGGCGCAGGCAAATGCATTGTGGATGTAACTGTCCTCATAGGATGTATAGGGATACATGAAGGAGGAAACCTCCAGACATCCCGTGGCATTTCCGATCACGGCATGATCCTCGGGCTTTAAGGCACGGAGTACGGTACGAACCGCAATTCCTGCGCCGCAGCCGGCACAGAGCCGGTGGCCGGGAGCAAGACGCTCGGGCTTATTCATAACTTCTTTAAACTTGAATGGCATGGCGTTTCTCCTCCCTTACTTTCTGAGTCCGATATACTGGAACTGCTCTACGGACTTGCCGTCCTTCACGATACCAAGCAGATCCTCGTAGACGTCGATGGCTGACTGGTCGGTAAAGTCCCGGCCTGCCAGACCGTAGAAGTAGTTGATTGCAGGGATGGTAACACCGGCATCCAGCATGGCAGCCTTCAGCTCGGAGCCAAGAGGCCCGCCGCAGCCGCTGAAGCTCTCGGCACGGTCCAGGATCGCAACGGCAGAGCACTTGGAAAGTGCAGCAGCCAGCTCCTCTCCCGGGAACGGACGGAAGACACGAACCTTGATCATACCGGCCTTCACACCCTTCTCACGCAGGATATCCACGGCATTCTTGGTATTTCCGGAAGCGGAACCCATGATGACGATGGCTACCTCCGCATCCTCCATGCGATACTCCTCGAAGAGGCCGTACTTCCGGCCGGAGATCTTCTCGAAGCGCTCGCACACCTCCAGGATCACTTCCTTCGCCTTCTTCATGGCGAGACGCTGGTTCATTTTCGTCTCCATATAGAAGGGAGAATTTGCATAAGGACCGATGGCCATGGGCATGTCAGCGTTGAGAAGGAAGTTCTCCGGCTCGTAAATGCCGACAAAATCCCGGACCGTCTCGGTATCCATGGTTTCGATATTCATAACCGCGTGACTTGTGATAAAGCCGTCCTGGCACACCATCATCGGAAGCATGACATCCGGATGCTCGGTGACGGGATAAGCCATGATGAAGTTATCATAGGCCTCCTGGTTGGTCTCGGCGTAGATCTGGATCCATCCGGAATCCCGGGCACCCATGGTGTCGGAGTGGTCGCAGTTGATGTTGATGGGGCCCGTCAGCGCACGGTTTACCGCGCAGAGCACCAGAGGCAGCCGGTCAGAGGCTGCGATGTAAAGCTCCTCCCACATGAAGGCCAGACCGCAGGACGAGGTAGCCGTCAGGGCTCTTGCACCTGCTGCGGATGCACCGATGGCAGCGGACATGGAGCTATGCTCCGACTCCACCGGAATAAACTCGGTATCGATCTCACCGTTGGCGATGAAGGTAGACACCATCTGCGGGATCTCCGTGGACGGTGTGATCGGAAATGCAGGCATAACGTCCGGATTTACCTGCTTGATCGCGAGGGCAACGGCTTCATTTCCGGACATACGGTCTCTTTTGCCAGCCATATTACAGTCCCTCCTTCATATTGATCGCCTTGAAGCTGCAGATCTTTGCGCAGATACCGCAGCCCTTGCAGTGGTCATAGTCAAAATCCTGACGCTTCCCGTCCACCACTGGAATACAGCTGTCCGGGCACATGGGAGCGCAGAGAAGACACTGGGCACATTTCTCCCAGTTCATCACCGGCGTCTGGGTTCTCCACTCACCGGTCTTAAACTCCTTGGATCCGCCACCGCCGTAGATCTGGTTGCCCAGAGTCATGTCGGTATAGGGAGCGGTCTCATTTACCTTACTGATATCGGTTCTTTCCTTGTTCGCCATTACTGCACCTCCGTGAAGCCGCGCTCCAGAGCGCGCATATTTCCTTCGATCACCTCCGGCTTCTTCGCAAACTTATGCTCATAGGAAGCCTGCATCTGAGAGAGGAACTCTTCCTTATCCATAATGCCTGCCACCTTCACGACAGCAGCCAGCATGGGAGAGTTGGGGAAGTACTTACCGAGACAGTCTACGGAAATGGTCCGCGCGTCGATGGTATATACCGGCCCGGTGTATCCATTTAATAAGGAAACGATCTCTTCCTTGGACTTGGAGGTGTTGATAATGATCCCGCCCTCGGTGGAAAGGCCCTTGGTCACATCCACGGTGTGGAGCAGTGTCTCGTCCACAACCACCACGTAATCGGGCTCATAGATATTGGAATGTGCGCGGATCTCGGTCTCGCCCAGCCGGTTGTAAGCGGTGATGGGCGCACCCATCCGCTCCGGTCCGTACTCCGGGAAGCCCTGCACATACAGTCCCTTGTTAAATGCCACATCTGCCAGCAGCAGCGCAGCGGTCTTGGCACCCTGGCCGCCACGGCCGTGCCATCTGATCTCGATATGCTTCATTTCGATCACCCTTTTTCTATGGTTTTTCCTGCCCGGAACCCCGTCCCGGGACAACAGTATCTCATACTATATCACTATGGTGGACAAATGTAAACTATATTTTTGGCGAATCTTGCTTCTGCGGAAAACTTTTCCCCGGATGGGGGTTCGGACGTAAAAATTTCGCCTGCGCCGAAGGGCGGATGTACTTGAATATTAAAAAGGTATCATGTATACTTGAAACGATACCAGATTACCATAAAACAGATTGGAGAAGACTATGGGTGATCAAGAGAAAATCGAAGGAACTCCGGAGAATGATATCCTTCAGTCAGAGACCGTGACGGGAACGTCAGAGAGTCTTTCGCTTTCGGATGTTATGCAGGAAGCACCGGATGTGATGGCGTCGGAAGCAGCCACCACCGTGTTGACGGACGGCATGTCCGGACCGCTGGCGGGGGTTGGGGCACCGACAGCTGATGATGGTTTTAAGACCGTAGATAGCAAGTCTGAGGCGAAGGCAGAGGCACCGAAGGCACCGCAGGGCACACCGCAAGCAGCGCCGGCAGGTGCTACGCAGGGCACACCGCAAGCAGCGCCGGCAGGTGCTACGCAGGGCACACCGCAAGCAGCGCCGGCAGGTGCTGCGCAGGGGATGCCCCAGGGATTTATGCCTCAGGGCAAGCCGGGACAGATGCCGCAGGGATTTGTACCTCCGCAGGGAATGCCACAGGCACCGACAGGCGCACCCCAGGGATTCGCACCGCAGGGTCAGACCGGGCAGATGCCGAAGATGCCCCAGCCGGGACAGATGCCTCAGGGATTCGCACCGCAGGGTCAGACCGGGCAGATGCCGAAGATGCCCCAGCCGGGACAGATGCCTCAAGGATTTATGCCTCAGGGCATGAATCAGCAGGGACAGCCCCAGCAGCGTCCCATGGGCCAGCAGGGCTTTATGCCTCAGCAGAGTATGCCGCAGCAGGGTATGCCTCAGCAGGGTATGCCGCAGCGCCCCATGAATCAGGGTATGCAGCCGGGACAGCAGATGGCACCTATGTTTGGCCAGAATCCGGCCATGCAGCCGCCTATCGGACCGGACGGACGTCCGATCATGGCACCGGGAGCAGCACCGCGTCCGCCGAAGGATCCGGCAAAGACAGAGAAGACCGCGAAAACATTTGGCCTTATCACCCTGATCGTAGGACTGGTGGCACTCATAACCGTGGTGCTTCTTTACGTATTCCTTGTAATCCTTCCGAAGGGAGAATACAAGGGTGCAGCCGAGAAGGGCTTTGAAACAGCAGGCAGTGTTACACCGGGCGGTGATGACCAGAACTCTTCGGAACAGTTGACCGAGGAAGAGAAGACGGAGGAATAAGCCATGAAGACTAAAAAATGGATCACGATCGGCCTTATCTCTCTGGCGGTTCTTATCGCATCGGTTGTACTTCTCTTCGTGCTGGTGCTTCCGGGCATCAACCGTGTGAACGGCATGAAGGCACTGGAGGAAGGCAATAAGGCAGAGGCTTCCAAGTACTTCGGTGAGATGGAGCGGGAGAAGCAGGAAGATTTTAAGGATGACGTAAAGGACCTGGTGGTTTACAAGGCCAACCAGTGCCTGAAGGGTGAGATCAGCTACGACGAGTTCTTCAAGGTTATGGACACCATCGAGGATGTCCGTGGCTTCCGCGGAATGACGGAGGCAGCCTTCGTAGCGGTAAACGGCCCGCGGATGAAGAACCTCTATCAGGAGGCAGTGGAAGAGTATAAGAAGAACGGCAGCAGCTCTGCATTTACCGCAAAGCGCGACGAGTTCCGGCTTCTTCGGGATGCAGAGTGGAACGGATATTCAGCCCTCCTTTACAACTGGGATGACTATGATGACTTCCGTGACAAGCTGCAGGATCCGCTGGAGGCAGATCTGAAGGCCCAGTATTCCAGCTACCAGGCAGGAACCGTGGACTATGACACCATGGCAGCCTATATCGAAGTGGCAGAGAACTTCTGGTACTCCGAGGATGCTTACACCATGAGCTCCGAGATGTACTACGACAAGGTGCTGAAGCAGGAGCTGGAGGAGGCTAAGGAGTATTACGATAAGGAAGACTACTGGTCAGCACTCCGGATCATCGACAATGCAAAGGAATGGTACGGTGAGGAAGCTGCCTACTCCAAGTGGGCATCCCGCTTTGACACCATGAAGGAAGAGGCTGAGACCAAGGCCAAGACCTACTATGTGGATAAGGCCATCGAGGCAGCCAAGGAAGGCGATACCTATGAGGTTGAGTCCATCATTTCCCAGCTGAAGGATCGCTTCGGAGAGGACTTTGACGTATCCGCCATCGAGCAGAACCTGCACACGGAGTGGCAGAAGGCCTACGTTGAGTACTTCGCAGGTGACTGGAAGTCCGACATCCAGACCGAGATCGACTATATCGATCCGGAGGACGATTTCTACGGACTGAAGCACATGGATATGGACAAGGATCTTCCGACGAAAATGTTCATGTACGACTTTGACAACGACAAGGTTCCCGAGATCCTGCTTGCGAACTCCACGTACATGTTCATTTACGCATACTACAACGGTTCCGTACGCCTTGCCGGAGGACTTCAGTGGAGAGGTCTCGGCGATAAGCCGTACATCGTTTCCTCCGCAGTGGTACAGGCGGAAGTGGCAGATATCAACGTCACCCTGCTTGTGAAGTATGAGAAGGGCGAGCTGGCACCGGAGAAGATGACAGCCTACGCAACCTCCGACGGACAGGAAGTATATGCCGTTGCAACCACCGGCGATAACCTGGAGCAGGTAGAGAAGGATGCCTACAACGCAGCCACGGAAGAGATCCTTGCACAGGTTAAGACCACATCCCTCTCCGGAGGAGCGAATGTCTCCGACTACGAGAAGTACATCTACTCCTGGAAGGAAGACTAGAGGTTTATTACATCAATAAGAAAAGCGGATGTGCGCATCCGCTTTTCTTATTGTAGAGGCGCGTATTATATGATAAAATAACTGATATCTTTTTTAGGAGGACTACAGTATGGTGAAGTTATATGAATCAGGTGCTTACCTGGTGGACGGCGCGAAGCTCATCCCCGCAGCAGAGGCTGCAGCGGCAGGCATCACGACGGCTCCGGAGGAGGCTGCAAAGGCAACCATGGCCTACGGCATCCTGGAGAAGCACAACACGGCAGCGGATATGGAGAATCTGAAGGTCAAGTTCGACAAGCTGACCTCCCATGATATAACCTTCGTGGGGATCATTCAGACCGCGCGGGCATCGGGCCTGAAGGAGTTCCCGATCCCCTATGTACTCACCAACTGTCACAATTCGCTTTGCGCTGTAGGTGGTACCATCAACGAGGATGACCACATGTTTGGCCTTTCCTGCGCAAAGAAATACGGCGGCATCTATGTTCCGCCTCATCAGGCAGTCATCCACCAGTTTGCCCGCGAGGAGCTGGCAGAGTGTGGTGCCATGATCCTCGGCTCCGACAGCCACACCCGTTACGGTGCCCTCGGAACCATGGCCATCGGCGAGGGTGGCGGAGAGCTGGCGAAGCAGCTGCTGGGCAAGACCTATGACGTGAAGCGCCCCGGCGTGGTTGCCATCTATCTGGACGGCGAGCCGGCAAAGGGCGTAGGCCCGCAGGACGTGGCTCTGGCCCTGATCGGTGCCACATTTGCAAATGGATACGTTAAGAATAAGGTTATGGAGTTCGTTGGACCGGGCGTAGCCAAGCTCTCCAGCGACTACAGGATCGGTATCGACGTAATGACCACCGAGACCACCTGCCTTAGCTCCATCTGGCAGACCGACGAGGAGACCCGTCGCTGGTACGAGGTACATTACCGTCCCGAGGCATATAAGGAGTTAAAGCCCGGTGCAGTGGCTTACTATGACGGCGTGGTTTACGTGGACCTCTCCAAGATCCGCCCCATGATCGCCATGCCCTTCCATCCGAGCAACGTTTATACCATTGAAGAGCTGAACGCGAACCTGACCGACATCCTGCACGACGTGGAGGAGAAGGGCAAGAAGCAGCTCACCGGAAATGTAGAGTTCAAGCTTTCGGATAAGGTCCGCAACGGACGGCTCTATGTGGATCAGGGAATCATCGCAGGCTGTGCCGGCGGCGGATATGAGAATATCTGCGACGCAACCGACATCCTGCGGGGACATTTCATCGGAAGCGACGAGTTCACGCTCTCCGTATATCCGGCAAGTACCCCGATCTTCATGCAGCTGGCAAAGAACGGCATGGTGGCAGACCTGCTGGAGACCGGAACCATCGTGAAGACCGCATTCTGCGGACCGTGCTTCGGTGCGGGCGATACACCGGCCAACAACGCATTCTCCATCCGCCACTCTACGAGAAACTTCCCGAACCGCGAGGGTTCCAAGATCCAGAGCGGACAGATCTCTTCCGTAGCGCTGATGGACGCGCGCTCCATCGCAGCAACCGCAGTAAACCAGGGTTACCTTACTCCGGCCACCGATCTGGACGTGGAGTTCACGGGACCGGCTTACTTCTTCGATAAGAAGATCTACGACAACCGCGTTTACAACGGCTGGGGCAAGCCGCAGCCGGAGGAGGAGATCAAGTTCGGTCCGAACATCAAGGACTGGCCGGAAATGGTGGCCCTGACGGACAATCTGCTCCTGAAGGTGGCTTCCGTGATCATGGATCCGGTGACCACCACCGACGAGCTGATCCCGTCCGGAGAGACCTCATCCTACCGTTCCAACCCCATCGGACTGGCAGAGTTCACCCTGTCCCGGAAGGATCCGGAGTACGTGGGACGTGCAAAGGCAGTGCAGGCCATCGAGCGGAAGCGTGAGGAGATCGGATGCCTCTGCAAGGCAGACGAGGCCTTAAAGCCCGTGATGGAGACCATTAAGGATAAGTTCCCGGAGGTAAACGGAAGCAATACGGGCTTCGGCAGCACCATTTACGCCATCAAGCCGGGTGACGGCTCTGCCCGTGAGCAGGCAGCTTCCTGCCAGAAGGTACTGGGTGGCTGGGCAAACATCGCCAAAGAGTACGCAACCAAGCGGTACCGCTCCAACCTCATCAACTGGGGTATGCTTCCCTTCGTACTGGCAGAGGATTTCGCCTTCGACAACGATGACTATATCTTCGTTCCGGATGTGCTGCAGGCCATCCGCGAGAAGCGGGATGAGATCAAGGCTTACGTGGTAAATAAGGGCATGCAGGAGCTGACCCTGACCCTGGGAGATCTCACTGACGACGAGCGGGATATTATCGAAAAGGGATGCCTCATCAATTACTATCGTGCATAGATTGATACAATAGATTGTGGCCCGGGTGATACGATAGGGATAACCACAATGTGTCATGGGGACGGTTCTCGTGCCGCATTTCATAGGGAATGTGCGTGGGACCCGTCCCCTGCTTGTCATCCGGAGCAAAGCGGATGTCATCCGGAGCAAAGCGGATGTCATCCCGAGCAAAGCGGATGTCATCCTGAGCAAAGCGAAGGATCTTGAAACATGCAAGGAGGTGAAGGACATGATAGATCCTACAGTGGTTACAGAGGCTGTAGAGGAGTCCTCCGGACTCAGCAACGCAGCAACAGCGGGCCTGATCTGGCTTGGCATCTTTGCTTTTATGATCGTGGCAGAGATCGCATCCGTGGGGCTCACTGCCATCTGGTTTGCAGGCGGAGCCGTGGTGGCATCCGTCGCAGGCTTTCTCGGAGCGGATGTGGTATGGCAGATCATCATTTTCATGGTGGTTTCGCTGGTGCTTCTTATCGTACTCCGACCGCTGGCAAAGAAGAAAATGCTGAAATCCGTCACACCCACCAACGCGGAAAGCCTGATCGGTCAGGTGTATCCGGTTCTCTCGAAGATCGGACCGGGACATGAGGCCGGACAGATCCGCATCGGAGATGTGGAGTGGAGAGCGGTATCCGAGGACGGACGCGAGATCCCGGCGGGATCGGAGGTTGTGATCCGTCGGATCGAAGGAACCAAGCTGATTGTTTACTAGCATGTTATTCTGAGCGGGCGCAGCAGCACGGTGTGCTACGTCATGCGCTGAATCGACCAAGTGGCAACACGAAGCGAAGAATCCCCAGGCAACCGCCTGCGTCATCGAGCGCTTCGGAACCTATCAGACCACCTGGTCCGTGGGCTTCCATATGAAATGGCCCGTCATCGACAAGATCGCACGTCAGGTGTCCCTGAAGGAGCAGGTAGCAGACTTCCCGCCCCAGCCGGTGATCACCAAGGATAATGTAACGATGCGGATCGACACGGTCCTGTTCTTCCAGATCACGGACCCGAAGCTCTACTGCTACGGCGTGGAGAATCCCATCGCAGCCATCGAGAATCTGACGGCTACCACCCTTCGTAACATCATCGGTGACCTGGAGCTGGACCAGACACTGACCTCCCGTGAGACCATCAACGTCAAAATGCGTGCAACCCTGGACGAGGCAACGGATCCCTGGGGCATCAAGGTCAATCGTGTGGAGTTAAAGAACATCATTCCTCCGGCAGCCATTCAGGAAGCCATGGAGAAGCAGATGAAGGCAGAGCGTGAGCGCCGTGAGCAGATCCTTCGTGCAGAGGGTGAGAAGCGGTCCGCAGTCCTGATTTCCGAAGGTGAGAAGGAAGCGAAGATCCTGAAGGCAGAGGCAGAGAAGCAGTCTGCGATCCTTGCTGCAGAGGCAGAGAAGCAGGCGCAGATCCTTCGGGCTGAGGCAGACCGTGAGGCTCGTATCAAGAGGGCCGAGGGTGATGCGGAAGCCATCCTGAAGGTACAGCAGGCAGAGGCAGACGGTATCCGGATGCTGAACGAATCCGCACCCAGCAAGGAGGTTCTTACCATCCGCAGTCTGGAGGCCTTCAAGAAGGCAGCGGACGGCAAGGCAACCAAGCTGATCATCCCGACGGAGCTTGCGGGTGTCACCGGACTTGCCAGTGCCATCACCGAGACCGTGAAAACATCGAAAGAATAAGGAGACAGGGGACGGTTCTCTGTCTCCTCGGATAAAACCCCGGGGAATCACCGGCGGGAACATGGAAATGTTCCACCGATCGATTCCCCGGGGTTTATTGTTGCCTGTCATCCTGAGCAAAGCGAAGGATCCCTCTGGCTGAGTGATGGGAGTCTCTTCCATCTTTGGGCATATTGTACGGAATCCACGGGCGAATCCCCGCCTGACGACACATTTATCGGCAGATTGCACATAATATACTCCATGTTTTGGACAGATTTCCGCGCCGCATTTTCATGAACAGGGCTTCTTGCATGAAAACTGCATAACTGGATTTCGTTTTCCCATACCGTTTTGGGTATAGTGCCGAAAAAACAGTTTTATTTTTGTAAATAGCATGGTATAATGAGAGAGGTGTTTTTGTCGGCTGTGCCGACAGAGATGGATAAACTTGCGAAAAGGGGTGACTTTATGGTTAAGAAGGAAATGATAGCAATGCTTCTTGCAGGGGGCCAGGGCAGTCGTCTCGGTGTCCTTACTTCAAAGCTTGCGAAGCCTGCAGTTGCTTTCGGCGGAAAGTACAAGATCATCGATTTCCCGCTCAGTAACTGTATCAATTCCGGAGTCGACACCGTCGGCGTTCTGACCCAGTACCGGCCGCTTCGGCTGAATCAGCATATCGGGATCGGTATGCCGTGGGATCTGGATCGTAACTTCGGTGGTGTAACGGTCCTTCCGCCGTATGAAAAGAGCGGAAGCAGCCAGTGGTATACCGGAACAGCGAATGCGATCTTCCAGAATCTGGAATATATGGAATATTATAATCCGGACTATGTTCTGATCCTGTCCGGAGATCATATCTACAAGATGGATTATGAGGTCATGCTTGACTATCATAAATCTTCGCATGCGGATGCAACCATCGCGACCTATCAGGTTCCGATGGAGGAAGCAAGCCGCTTCGGCGTCGTGATCACGGATGATCAGGGCGTGATCCATGAATTCGAGGAGAAGCCCGCGAAGCCCAGAAGCAACAAGGCTTCCATGGGTATTTACATTTTCAGCTGGCCCGTGCTGCGTGACGCGCTGATCGAGATGAAGGACGTACCGTCCTGCGACTTCGGTAAGCACATCATCCCGCACATCCATGAGCAGGGCAAGAAGATCTGTGCTTATGATTTCAAGGGCTACTGGAAGGACGTCGGAACCCTCGGTTCTTACTGGGAGGCAAATATGGAGCTTGTGGACATCATCCCCGAGTTCAACCTCTATGAAGAGTTCTGGCGCATTTATACCAAGAGCGACAATCTTCCGCCGCAGTACGTTGCGGACGGCAGCAAGGTGGTTAAGAGTATCATCGGTGAGGGTACGGAGATCCACGGTGACGTGGAGAATTCCGTCATCGGTTCCGGCGTTGTGATCGGCAAGGGAACCATCGTAAAGAACTCCATCATCATGAACAGCGTAACCATCGGGGAGAACTGCGTCCTGGACAAGGCCATCCTGGCTGAGGGCGTGGAAGTCGGCACGGACGTTAAGATCGGTGTCGGCGAAGAGGCTCCGAATGACTTCGCACCGCACATCTATGCATTCGGACTTGCAACCATCGGTGAGAAATCCGTGATTCCGGACGGTGTTACCATCGGAAAGAATACCGCGATCATCGGAGCAACCACAAAGGACGAGTATCCGGACGGAATCCTCGCCAGTGGATCCAGTATCATAAAGGCAGGTGAGTAGTATGAGAGCAATAGGAATCATTTTAGCAGGCGGTAACAGCAGCAGGATGGAAGAGCTTTCTGCAAAGCGTGCGGTTGCGGCCATGCCGGTGGCAGGCTGCTACAGAGCGATCGACTTTGCACTGTCTAATATGTCCAACTCCCATATACAGCGGGTTGCCGTATATACACAGTATAATTCCAGATCTCTGAACGAGCATCTGAACTCCTCCAAATGGTGGGATTTCGGCCGTAAGCAGGGAGGTCTGTATATCTTCACACCGACCATCACCACGACCAACAGCTATTGGTATAAGGGTACCGCAGATGCGCTGTATCAGAATATCAATTTCCTGAAGGATGCGCATGAGCCCTACGTAGTGATCGCATCCGGTGACGGTATCTACAAGCTGGATTACAACAAGGTTCTGGAGGACCATATCGCAAAGGGTGCGGATATCACCATCGTGACCAAGGACATTTCCCCGGAGGACGACGATATCAGCCGCTTCGGTGTGGTGCGTCTGGGTGACAACAACCGGGTGGAGGACTTCGAGGAGAAGCCACTGGTGGCTGAGACCCACACCGCTTCCATCGGTGTCTATGTGATCCGCAGACGTCAGCTGATCGAGCTTCTGGAAGCCTGCGCAGCTGAGGGACGGACCGACTTCGTAAAGGATATCCTGGTTCGTTACAAGAACATCAAGAAGATCAACGCATATCGTCTTGAGAGCTACTGGAGAAATGTAGGCTCCGTGGATTCCTACTATCGGACGAATATGGACTTCCTGAAGCAGGACGTGCGTGATTATTTCTTCCGTCAGCAGCCGGGTGTTTATACCAAGGTAGAGGATCTGCCTCCGGCAAAGTACAACGGCGAAGCAGTGGCAAGCAACAGCCTGATTGCTTCCGGTTGTATCATCAACGGTACCGTGGAGAACTCCGTTCTCTTCAAGAAGGTTTATGTCGGCAACAACTGCGTGATCAAGAATTCGATCATCCTGAACGACGTTCACATCGGAGACAACTGCTATCTGGAGAACTGCATCATCGAGTCCAGAGACACGATCCGTGCGAACACCGTGCATACGGGAGAGGCAGGCAAGCCGAAGATCATCGTGGAGAAGAGCTTCCGTTATACGATTTAGTAAGGCATCTTCAGATAACGAAAATAGCTTTCGGTACACAATTAGGGGTTTTGTAAGGCAGAAAAACTGACATTACAATCGGCATAAGTTTTAGGGAGGTTACACAATATGCAGATTACGGATGTAAGAGTGAGAAAGGTAGCAAAAGAGGGGAAGATGCGCGCGGTTGTTTCGATCACCATCGACAACGAGTTCGTGATCCATGACATCAAGGTGATCGAGGGCGAGAAGGGCCTCTTCATCGCGATGCCCAGTCGGAAGTCCTCCGACGGAGAGTATCGGGATATCGCACATCCGATCAATTCCGGAACCAGAGAGATGATCCAGTCTCTGATCCTCGAGAAATACGAGCAGACATCCTTTGAGGAGCCGGATGAGGTATAATCCAGAGTCCATATATATGTACTTTGAGTAGAGAAAGGTGTATATGCTGTCGGCATATACACCTTTTAAGGTGAAGTATGAAGAATCGAGCAAGAAGAATACTGCTGTCAGGCGTGGTGTTCGCCCTGGTTATCTCGCTAACCGGGTGTGAACATGAATCGGATATACAGGTTGAGTATTCCGTAAAAGAGAATTCACCGACGGAGGATGGGACTCTGCCGGCGGGAGATATAACGAATTATCCGGCGGTTCAGTACGATGGTGAAACATTTCTGGAAGAATCTTTCTCTATAGATCAAACCCTGGTCAGTCTAAAGCTTAATTCGATTGTATATGACGACGATCATATGAGTCTTATCTATGCAAATGAGATAGATGAAAATAGAATCCATGAGGAAGAAGTGCTCAGGAATACATTCGGTACTACAGGAAAAGAAGTGAAGCATCTTCCAAAATTGAACGGGGAAAGACTATACGGGGAAGGTCTCTCTGAAGAGGTGATTGTGTATTGTGATTCCTGGATGAGGCAATACACAAATGAGGCAGTTGATCGGGATGTGTGCTGCACATGGTTCGATGAGGCGTCCGGTTATCTGCATACATATGAAGGGACATATCAGGGGATTGACTATTATCTTACCATCAGTTATTCAAAGGACGAGAACAATAAGCAGATCCTTCTTTATCCGAAGAATATCACTGATCTGACGGGGGAGACAGGCTATAATGCATGGTTCCCATTTCACTCGGACACGGAGATAATGAACGAACTTACAATCCATGAAGTGGCAGGCGATACCTCGAAGAACCAAACGGTTACAAATGAAAACGATTTGGTCAGTAAGGTGTCTTATTTCTGTGAGAATACGCTCTGTGTGTCGGTGCCATATGGTGCTTATAAAAGAGATAATGCATTTTCCGGGTATGATAAAAGCCAGATTCTATACTATCTTTGTGATATGGATGGAACTGCCGAGCAGGGAGAGGGCCTGATCGACGGATACGGATTTGAAATGTGCTGGACGCATGACTGGATATCTTCGTGGGGAGAAAAACCGGATAATCGTGGGGTTGTATACGTGAATGACAAGGGAATCGTAGCGGCAAGGTTATCGCTTTGTTATGAATTGGTTGAAGAAAAGGAAACAACCGTTCCTGCATTTGAACAATTGATGAAAGCATTTGAAAAACATTTTCAGAACGAATTTGATACTTCGCGTGTGAATGGGAATAAGGTTTCTATAACATCAATGAGGTTGCTGTATATGCCCATTAAGTCCGAAGAAGGGGAAGCGGGTACGGTATTTGCTCCGGTTTGGGAGATGCCCGTGTGGTATGAAAAAGGCGGCGTAGCAGTTGTATATATAAATGCAGTGAATGGAGAAATAGAACGGATCGAG
This sequence comes from uncultured Lachnospiraceae bacterium, assembly GCA_902760755.1. GTDB lineage: Bacteria > Bacillota > Clostridia > Lachnospirales > Lachnospiraceae > Eubacterium_Q. The sequence continues at coordinate 48,669 of CACWHK010000012.1, forward strand.
TATGGGAATTGATGGGTCAGCCTTGACTTTCCTTTGGAAACGTGTAAACTACATGAGTGATAATTCGTTCGTGGAACAATCGAGGAAAATAGAAAAGGAGACAGATAAATGAGTCAGTTGACCGCACTGATCCTTGCTGCGGGCAAGGGAACAAGAATGGAGTCAGAGCTGCCGAAGGTGCTGCACACCTGCTGCGGAAAGCCTATGGTGAGCCATGTGATCGAAGCGGCCCGCGGGGCCGGAGCTGATCGGGTGGTGGTGATCGCCGGATATAAGAGTGAGATGGTCCATGCAGAGCTGCAGGATACCGTGCTTTATGCAGAGCAGACCGAGCAGCTGGGAACCGGACATGCCGTGATGTGTGCAGCGGATCAGCTGGGGAACGAGGGCGAGACCCTGATCCTCTGCGGAGATACGCCGCTGGTAACCGCTGATACCCTGAAGACACTTTGCGAGATGCACCGTAACGCGGGCAACGGCGTAACCGTGCTTTCCGCAATCCTGGAGGATCCGACAGGCTACGGCAGGATCATCCGTGACGCAGACGGAGCCTTTGTGAAGATCACGGAGCATAAGGACTGCACCGAAGAGGAGCGTGCCACGAAGGAGATCAACGCGGGCATGTATATCTTCGATACTGCCATGCTGCAGGAGAGCCTCGGAAAGCTGACAAATGACAACGCACAGGGCGAGTATTACCTGACGGATACCATCGAGCTGATCAAGGCCGCCGCGTTGACGCAGCTGGCGGACCGCTACAACATAGCACTGAACAAGAAGGAAGCGAAGAGCATCACCGGTCACGGCGTGATCGAGGGAGAGAAGGTGGTCCTGGCCATGCCACAGACCTACATGAACCTCTCGGGCGAGGCGGTGCAGCCATTGCTTGCCTTCTATAAGTGTACCCCGGAGGATCTCATCGTCCTCTATGACGACGTGGATCTGGACGTGGGACGACTCCGTATCCGGGGGCAGGGAAGTGCCGGCGGACATAACGGAATGAAGAGCATCATCGAGCATATCGGAACGGAGGAGTTCGCCCGCGTGCGCGTGGGCGTCGGAAAGAAGCCCGAGGGCTGGGACCTGGCGGATCACGTCCTCTCCCGCATCCCGAAGGAGGAATTCCCCGTCTTCCGCGAAGCCTGCGAGAACGCAGCCGACGCCGTACGCATCATAATAACCAGTGGCGTTCAAGCAGCTCAGAATCAATATAACTAGAAAGGAAACCTGATGGACGCGATTCGTGTGCCGGTTTCCAATACAACATGCATAGAGAAGGCAACCCGCCTCCTGACGAAGGCCCAAACCCCCTTCACGATCTGGGGCGCCTCGCGGAACGTCCGCCCTCTGGTGATGGAAGCCCTCCGCGGCGACGCGGAGCAGGTGCTCCTGGTCACCTACGACGAAGCCCGGGCGGATCAGCTGTATCAGGACTACCGCTTCTACGACCGGAACGTCTACATTTACCCGGCCAAGGACGTCCTCTTCTACTATGCAGACGTACACGGAAACCTGGCAGCCAGGAAAAGACTGGAGATCATCAAACGCATACAGGACAAGGAACGATCCGTGATCATCCTGACCGTCGAAGGTCTGATGGACCGGATCCCCGCGCCGGAAGCCGTGCGAAACAGCTCCCTCACCCTGAAGAAGGGCGAAGAGATACAGCTTGGCGCCATGCAGCGCCTCCTCACGGAAATGGGCTACGAGTCGGTACCCCTTGTCGAGATCGCAGGGCAGTTTTCTGTTCGGGGCGGGATTCTTGATATCTTCCCCCTCACAGAAGAGTGCCCCGTCCGTGTTGAGCTCTGGGGGGATGAGATCGAGTCCATCCGCGCCTTTGACGCCTCCACCCAGCGCTCCATAGAGGAGCTTCCGGAGGTGGAGATCCTCCCCGCTACCGAATTCGTTCTCGAGCCCGAGCGCATGGCCCGGGGCATGAAGAAGATCGAAGAGGAGCATGAGAAAGCAGCAAAGGCCTTCAAGGAAAGCTTCCACACGGAGCAGTACGCCCGCCTGAACAAGGCGGTGCGCGACCTGAAGGAAGGCATTCAGAACTTCGCCGGAGCCTCCAAGATCGACACCCTGGTATCCTACTTCTTCCCGGATTCCGTCTCCTTCCTGGACTATCTTCCGAAATCCACCCGGATCTTCGTGGACGACCCCATGCGGGTATCCGAACAGGCCCGCGTCTACTTCGAAGAGTTCCGCATGGCCATGGAATCCCGGCTTGCAGGAGGGTATATCCTCCCCGGACAGGCAGACGTCCTCTTCAGCGACGCGGAGATCGTAAACCGCCTGGCGGACACGGCTACGGTGCTCTTCACGGACTTTCAGGAGCAGCAACGGGTGATGCCTCCGAAGGACCAGCTGGAATTTACGGCAAAACGCATGACACCCTACGGCGGACGTCTCGACGAGATGGCCGCAGAGCTTATAAAATACAGGGAGGACGGCTACAGCATCCTCCTCATCTCCATGTCCAAAACCAGGGCCGGACGCTTCGCGGATGCCCTGCAGGAACGGGAGATCCCTGCATTTTTCTCAACAAGTAAGACCAGAGTCCTGCAGCCGCGGGAAGTCATGGTCACCACAGGCTCCCTGGAAAGCGGCTTCCTCCTTCCGGAGGCGAAGCTTGTTGTCCTCACGGAGTCGGAAATGCTCCGCAAGGATAAGGAGAAGACCCGCCGGCAGCGGTCCCGCTACTCCGGCGAGCAGATCTCGGACCTTCGGGACCTGCACGTGGGAGACTACGTGGTGCATGAACGCCACGGCATCGGCATCTACCGGGGTATCGAGCAGGTGGAGACCGACGGGCGCATGCGGGACTATATCAATATCGACTACGCAGACGGCGGGAAGCTCTTTATCCCCGTGGACCGTCTGTCCGTCATCGGAAAATACGCGGACCAGAACGCGGCCAAGCCGAAGCTGAACAAGCTTGGAGGCGCGGAGTGGGAGAAGACCCGCAGGCGCGTTCGCACCCACGTGGACCACATGGCGGAGGAGCTGATCAGCCTCTACGCGGACCGGCAGACCAAGCAGGGCCATGTGTACCCGCCGGATACGGTGTGGCAGAAGGAGTTTGAGGAGACATTTCCCTACGAGGAAACCGAGGATCAGCTGCAGGCCATCGCGGATACCAAGCGGGACATGGAGTCCGGCAAGATCATGGACCGGCTCATTTGCGGCGACGTGGGTTTTGGCAAAACGGAGGTGGCCATCCGTGCTGCCTTCAAATGTGTGCAGGACAACCGTCAGGTGGCGTACCTCGTGCCCACCACGATCCTGGCGCAGCAGCATTTTGATACCTTCATCAAACGACTGGCAGCCTACCCGGTGAATATCCGCATGCTGTCCCGGTTCTGCACCCCGAAGGAGACCAGGGAAACCCTGGAGGGCCTGAAGAACGGCACCGTGGATATCGTGATCGGTACCCACCGCCTGCTGTCCCAGGACGTGGGCTTTGCGAAGCTGGGGCTTCTGGTGATCGACGAGGAGCAGCGCTTCGGCGTGCGTCATAAGGAGAAGATCAAGCAGCTCCGGAAGACCGTGGACGTGCTGACGCTTACCGCAACGCCTATCCCCCGGACCCTGCATATGAGCATGGTGGGCATCCGGGACATGAGCCTGCTGCAGGAACCGCCGGTGGACCGCCGGCCCATCCAGACCTACGTCATGGAGTACGACCGGGAGCTGGTGAAGGAAGCCTGCAGGCGGGAGCTGGCCCGGAAGGGGCAGGTCTACTACGTCTACAACCGGGTGGATGATATCGCCCGGGTGGCCTCGGAGCTTATGGAAATGCTCCCCTCCGCGGAGATCGCCTTCGCCCACGGGAAGATGACCTCCCGGGAGCTGGAGAGTCTCATGCGGGATTTCGTGGAGCAAAAGATCGACATTTTAGTCACCACCACCATCATCGAGACGGGGCTGGACATCCCCAACGTGAACACCATCATCATCCACAACGCGGACCGCTTCGGTCTCGCCCAGCTCTATCAGCTGCGGGGGCGCGTGGGACGGTCGGGCCGCAATGCATTTGCGTTCCTCATGTATCAGCAGAACAAGCTGATCAAGGAGGAGGCGGAGAAGCGACTTTCTGCAATTCGGGAGTTTACAGAACTGGGTTCCGGATATAAAATATCTCTGAAGGACCTGGAGATTCGCGGTGCCGGAAATGTACTTGGCAGCGATCAGTCGGGCCACATGGAGGAGGTCGGGTACGACCTCTACGTGAAGATGCTTTCCTCAGCCATCCGCAGGAAGCGGGGGGAGGAGGAAGAGGAGGATTTCGATACGGTGATCGAGCTTCCGATCGACGCGTACATTCCGGATGCGTATGTCCGGAGCGAGTATCTGAAGCTGGATATGTATAAGAGGATCTATCGGATCCGGAACTCCGAGGACGCGGATGCGATCCGGATGGAGATGACGGACCGGTTCGGAGAGCTGCCGAAGCAGGTGGAACGGCTTCTCAGGGTAGCTGAGATGAAGAATCTGGCCCATGCCTGCAGCATGACCGAGGTGAAGTATCAGGATGGGGAGGTGTTCTACCTCATCAAGAACGGGACCAGAGTGGAAGCGGAGCAGATCCCGGCCTTCCTGAAGAAGCGGAAGGGTATGCGGCTGGTAGTCGCAAAGAAATCCGGCTTCGCCATCCGACGCTCCAAGCTGATCCAGGAGGAGCTCTTAGACGCCGTCACCGAGGATATCCGAACGATCCATGAGATGCTGATCCCCAAGAAAGAAACGATGTCATCCTGAGAGAGCGGAGCGAACGAAGGATCCCATCACTGAGTCAGGGGATTCTTCGCCCTTCAAGGGCTCAGAATGACATGCGGATGTCATCCTGAGAGAGCGGAGCGAACGAAGGATCCCTCACTCGAACCAAGAGATTCTTCGTCGCACTAGGCTCCTCAGAATGACAGGCTCAAGGAGATAGAGAACCGTCCCCTGTCTCCGAATCGACCAAGCGGGAAGGATCTCATACAATATAAACTGGTAGGTGATTATGATAGGAACGATAAAAAAACGATTACGCATATTCGCCCTTCTGCTGGCTCTGGTATTCGTGCTCACAGCGTGTGGGGACCGGAAGACCGAGACCACAACGGAAGAGGAATCCGTGCCCGCGGTGTTCCATTTTCAGGGCAAGGCCATCACTCTCGGGGAGGTGTACCTCTACGCAAATCCCGTGATCGAGGACTACGATAAGAAGTATGGTGCAACCATCTGGGCCATGGAGGTGTCTGCAGGAGAAGAGAAGAAGAACATGCAGACCGTCACCCGGAAGGACATCATCGAGAACATCGTGAAGGTGAAGGTGCTTCTCACCAAGGCGGAGGACTACCACGTGTCCCTCAGCGAACTGGAGAAGGAGCGGGCAGAGGATGACACCGAGGCCTTTTGGAAGAACCTGACGGACGAGCAGATCAAGAATATGGAGCTGACCCGGGATATGGTCCGCACCTGCATGGAGGAGAACCTGCTGGCAGACAAGGTCTACGACGCCATGATGGCGGAAGCGGGCATCGAGGTGTCCGATGAAAGGGCGAGAGAGACCACATTTTTCGATATGTACTTCCCGAGTTATAAGGAGAACGTCAACGGCGTGGCGGACCCCATGGACGAGAAGGAGAAGAAGGAGCAGTACGACAAGGCGGTGCAGGCCTACAACACCATGATCTCTCCGCTGGACGACAGCACCGACCGGGATCCGGCCCTGGTGGCTACCTACTACGGTCTGAAGGATGCGAAGTACTACACCATGACTCCGGAGGAGATCGTTGCCACCTATGGTAAGGAGATCACGGACATGCTCTACACCCTGGAGGACGGCTCCTGCAGCCTGGTGACCGAGACGGAGTATGGGTATCACATCTTCTACATGAAGGCCCAGACGGACCGGGAAGCCACGGACAAGCGGAAGGCGAAGATCGAGCGGGAAGAGAAAAACGCCTTCTTCACAACCCACTTCACCGAGTGGCTGAAGCAGGTGGACCCCAACTACCACTACGAGGATTCCGTGGATTTCGACCTCTACAGTCGCATTATCTTCCAATAATCCTGACGCAACCGAAATAACATATTAGCCAATCCTGTCTGACTTGGGGATGAGAAGGGCATCAGCGGCTAATAGTTTGGAGATTTTCATGATATTATTAGTCAATTGCGCCCGAATAGGCGATGACAAGAGCAAGCGCAGCTAATGAATCAAAGATTGCCAATGAATTATTAGCCAATCCTGTCTGACTTGGGGATGAGAAGGGTGTCAGCGAGAATATCAAGATATTATTAGTCAATTGTGCCTGAATAGGCGATGACAAGAGCAAGCGCAGCTAATGAATCAAAGATTGCCAATGAATTATTAGCCAATCCTGCCTGATCAGGGGATGAGAAGGGTGTCAGTGGCTAATAGATTGGAGGTTTTCAAGATAGTATTAGTCAATTGTGCCTGAATAGGCGATGACAAGAGCAAGCGCAGCTAATGAATCAAAGATTGCCAATGAATTATTAGCCAATCCTGTCTGACTTGGGGATGAGAAGGGTGTCAGC
>CACWHK010000013.1 GCA_902760755.1 uncultured Lachnospiraceae bacterium
CTCGATATTCTCGATTCCCGTGTAACCTCTCTGAAGGATGTATCCGAATGCAACCGTAAACATCTCGTCATTTGTGATCTCAGAAAGATCTACCAGATAACTGAACTCCGATACAACTGACTTGCAGTCTGCGAAGAGCTTGGAGATCGAATCGATCTCACCGGTCAGAGCAAGTGCATAGTCATACTTGTCCTTCTTACCGAGTTCAACAATCTTCTTCAGGCGCTCCGGCGTCAGAAGTCCGGCATTCTCAACTACCATACTTCCGCCTGCAAGCTTTGCCATATTTGCTTCCAGTTTATCATCTGCCCACTTGTTCAGGCCCTTGGCACCGATCTTCGCGATAACCTTGGAGGAGCTAAGTCCCATATCATGATAGCTTCGCGCATAATCCTCACCGACACATACGGAACCGAAGCCGTACTTTCCGAGAATCACGATATTTCTGGAGTTATCCGGATTTTCTGCAATGGCATTGAAGGATTCAACGATGGTCTCGGAAGCGTTGTCGATACCCAGATACTTCTCCAGGTAGTATGCAGCCAGCGGAAGGGTTCCTTCCTCTGTGGGCCGGGTCAGATCGATATCAACCTGATCCGCTTCCTCTGCTCTCTTCTTTGCCTCTTCCTCTGCTGCCTTTGCGCTTTCAAGGATCTTACGAGCCTCATCAGCCTTCTTGGTAGCCTCAGCTGCCTTCTGAACCGCCTGCTCCCAGAGCTTCTTCCGGTCAGCCTTTGCAGCCTTCTGTTTAGCCTCGTCGTCTGCCTTCTTCTGCTCCGCTGCCTTGATCTTATCTGCCGTAGCCTTAACTGCTGCAGCGATCAGAGCCTCTACGGACTTCTTATGAGCCTCGGCCTCTGCCTTTCTCTTTTGCTCTGCAGCTGCCTTCTTGGCTGCCGCCTCGCCCTCACGGCGCTTCTTCTCGTCAGCCGCCTTCTTTACCGCAGCTTCCAGAGACTTCTTTCTTGCCTCTTCCTCTGCCGCCTTCTTGGCAACCTCAGCCGCCTGCTTCTTCTCTTCCTCAGCCAGCTGCTTTGCAGCATCCTCGATGGCCTTCTTCTTCTCGTCGATCACGCGCTTTGCAGCTTCCTCAGCCTTCTTTGCCGCATCCAGTCCTTTGCTGACCTCCGCAACATTCTTCTCGGCCTCAACAACCTGCTTCTTCGCTTCCTCGACCTTGGCCTTCGCCTCGTCAACCTTGGCCTTCGCTTCAGAAACCTTAGCCTCTGCGGCAACAACCTTGGTATGCTCCTCAGCTGCCTTATCTTCTGCTTCCTTTACAGCCTGTGCACGCTTCTCATCCTCGAGCTTACGCTGTGCTGCTGCTTCTTCCTTCTTCTTAGCCTCTTCCGCCTGCTTTGCAGCCTCTTCTGCTTCCTTCTTCTTAGCCTCTTCCTCGGCCTTCTTAGCAGCTTCCTCTGCTTCCTTCTCAGCGGCAAGTGCCTCTGCCTTCTCCTTCTCTTCCTCAGCTGCGAGACGCTTAGCTTCCTCTTCCCGGAACTTCTTCTCGTCTTCTTCGATCTTCTTCTTGGCAGCTTCTTCCTCTGCCTTTGCAGCCTCGATCGCCTTCTGGAGTTCAGCCTCGAAGCCCTTCAGGATCTCCTCATCCTTCTGCTTTGCAGCAACCTTCTCCTCTGTCAGGCGCTGAACCTCTTCCTCTGCCTCTGTTGCCGCAGCGATGATCCGGGTAGCTTCCTCCTGCTGTCTTCTGGCCTCTTCCGCATCCTTCAGAGCCTTCTCACGTGCAGCGATCCTTGCTTCCTCAGCCTTCTTCTTTCTGGCCTCCTCGGCAGCCTTCTTACGTTCTTCCTCAAGAGCCTTTCTCTTAGCCTCTTCCTCAGCCTTCTTCTTTGCAGCTTCCTCGGCTTTCTTCTTCTTAGCCTCCTCTGCACGAAGTCTGGATTCCTCTAAGCGCTTCTGCTCTTCTTCCGCCTTCTTCTTGGCATCCTCTTCCGCCTTGCGTCTTACTTCTTCTTCCGCCTTACGCTTAGCTTCTTCCTCTGCCTTCTTTGCGCTTTCCTCAGCCTTCTTCTTGGCAGCTGCCTTCTCACGCGCTTCCGCAAGACGTCTCTGCTGCTCGTCGATATCGCTGGTAGCCTTCTTCTTTTGCTTATCCTTCTTCTCGCCCTGCTCTGCCTCAACCTCCGGCTTCGGAGCCTCCTCTGCCTTCTTCTCTTCCTCAGCAGGTGCGTGCTCTGCAACATCCTTCAGCTGAGCATCGAAAGCATCATCGTCATCATCGATGTCGTACATGCTCTTAACGTCATTGGTCGGGGTCTTACGATTGGTCGGGAGGATGCTGTCCATCTCCTCCGGCTTACCGGACTTGGAGGCACCCTTCTCCCACTTGGCATCACTTCCGCTGACAACCTTGGTTCCGTCTGCCGAGAACTTGGCCTTCTCCTTACCCTTGACATCCGACTTTCCGCTGACAACCTTAACCTTATCTTCCTTGCCATCCATCTTTTCAGGCTGAAGATTCAATCCCAGACCACCGGTCGGGATCGCACCCAGGCCACCGGACTTCTTGTCATCCTTGCCCTTAGCGCCGCCAAGGCCACCGCCCAGACCGCCGCCAAGGCCACCGCCGAGACCACCCAGACCATTGCTGGTCAGAACTTCGGTCTCACCGACTTCGTCATCAACGCCGTCATCCGCAGCATCCGTCTCCGGTTCGGACTTCTCAGCGCCCTCCTCTTCGTACGGGATACCCAGCTCTTCTGCTCTCTTTCTGCGCTTACGCTCTTCGATCTTTGCCAGCTCTTCCGGAGTCAGCGTCTTGTATTTCGGCTTTCCGCCCGCTTCTTCCTTCTTTGCTGCCGCACCTCTCTGAAGTGCACGCGCTTCCTGTTCCTTCTTCAGCTTTGCAGCCTTCTCTGCCTTCTCCTTCTCAACCTGCGCACGAACCGCAGCGATGAGGGCTTCTCTTTGGTCAATCGCCACTGATGTTACCTCCTTCTCATGTCTGAAGCTTCAGACTGATCCCACATTATAGTTTTATCCCCAAGGATGCCAGCAGAGCTTCCGCCTCTCTCTGTAAGCGTTCCTCCTCTGCCAGGCCTTCGTCAAGTTTCTCATTCTCAGCCAGAGCGTCAAGCGCAGACCTTGCGGCACGCCATTCCTTCTCTGCTTCCGATTCTTCCTCCGCAACCGGTTCGGATGTCTCCTCTACGACCGGTTCGGGCTCCGGTTTCGCCTCTACGACCGGTTCGGGTTCCGGTTCTACGATCGGCTCGGGCTCCGGTTCCGCGATGGGTTCCGGTTCCTCCTCTACAACCGGTTCCGGTTCTTCCTCTACAACCGGTTCCGGCTCCGGCTCTACGATCGGCTCGGGCTCCGGTTCCTCCTCTACGACCGGTTCCGGCTCGTCCCAGGTAACAGGCTCTTCGTTTTCGAAGGTCTCCGATTCCTCTTCCAGAATCGGCCCCGGCTCGTACTCCGGCTCGATGATCGGTGTCTCTTCCACCACCGGCATCTCCTCTTCCACCGGTTCAGCCTCTGTCTTAGCTTCTATGATCGGTTCCGCCTCAAACTCCGGCTCTGCCGATTCAAAAGACGGTTCAGGAACTGCGATCTCCTCCGGTTCATCCCAGTTGATCGGTTCTTCGTCCTCGAAGCTTTCTGTTTCCTCATCGATGATCGGTTCCGGCTCGTATTCCGGCTCGATGGTCGGTGCCTCTTCTGCAACCGCCTCTACCTCCGGCTCCTCTGCCGGTTCTTCTTCGATGCTCTCCGGTTCAGGCTCCGAATCCTCAACAGGCTCCGGCTCTGCCTCCGCCACAGGTTCTTCTGCGACAGGCTCCGGTTCCTCAACAGGCTCCGGTTTCTCCTCTACGATCGGTTCCGGCTCAGGCTCCGGTTCTCCGGCAAGCTCTGCTTCCACTCTGGCCGTTTCTTCTCTGTAGACTGCTCCGAGGTTGATCAGATCCAGCGGATTCTGGTAGGCTGCCTCCTCCGTCTCATCCAGATCAGCGATCAGCTCGGATTCCGCGGCAAAACCGTCATCAAAGTCAATGCTGATCACATCCTCATACGGATTCCGGTCGGGATCCTCTTCCTGCTTCGCCGGGGCTTCCGTCGGTGCGGACGTCTCCGGTTCCTCCTTCGGAGACTCCTCAGCCTCCGCCGCAGGCTCCTGTTCTTCGATCTCCACCGTATCCTCTGCCGGTGCGTTCTCTGCCACTTCCTTCGAAGCCGCCTCTCCGGATTCCTCCGACCCGGCAGCTGTGTCCCCTTCCTCTGCAGATGACGTTTCCTCTCCCTCCGGTTTCTCCGGGGTTCCGGCCTCATCCTCTGCTTCTTCCTTCTTCTTTCGGAACTTCTTTTTCAGGAAGGATTTAAACTTCTTTTCGGTGTCCGGCTCTTCCAGGATCTCGGCATTCTCGTCCTCGATCTCTTCGTCCGTTTCCACCGGTTGTTCTTCCGAAACACTTTCGGGGTGCAGCCTCCGGTAATCCTTCCTCAGCTGCTCCTTCTCCAGTTCGCGGATCTCACTTTGCTCCGGATCCTGATCCGGTCGCTCCATGTCCGCAAACACATATAGAAGCTCTTCCGCAGATACCTTCCCGGCCAGGATCTCCTGTACCGTCTCACTGCGTGTGCTCCTGCGGAAGGTCGCCTGATAATCCGCTGCCAGCATCTCCGTGTCCGCTCCCATCAGGGTAAGGACCAGGAAGAGCTCGAAGCTCCACTCTTCATCCAGTGAGTGTGTGTAGTAGGGATCCAGGTAGTCCCGGAGCTCCTCCGGCTTTGCCCGTTTCGCCTTCTGCATCACGTACTCGATGTTCTTTTGTTCCTGTCCCTTTGCGGTGGCGTTGTACTGATCCTTATACTGCTCGGCCAGACCAAAATACCCCTGTTTCAGGTAAAATGTAATGAGTGAGAAGAGGATCCGGTTCGACTGCGGTCCCATGATATGCGCCTTCACATACATGTTCCGCGCGTCCTTCAGGCGTCCCACATTCTCATACACCTCTCCGCAAACCCTGAGGAACTGCGGATTCAGTGATTTTTCAAGATCCTGCGAATCCAGTATATCTACTGCCAGGCTGTATTCCCTTGCCTCAGCAAGCTCCTTGATTTTATTTACACTTGTCATACTAAGTCCGGAGCTCAAGTTTGTTCACCTCAAATCAAATCTTTAGTGGTCTTCCTCTTCGAAGACCTTCTCAACCTTCTCGATCACGGTATCCTTCATGTCACCGCGGGTCTTCTCATACTGAAGACCGGACTCCATGATCTCAAGCAGCTGAAGACGATACTTGGTATCGATGGACTTGATGTAATCCATAAGCACGTCCTTGATCTCCATGACGTACTCCTTCTCACGCATCTTCTCGATCATCTCTTCGTAGTTGAAGGTTGCCGTAGTCTTGATATCATCCTGCTTTCTGCCGCAGATCATACACTCGTCCGTTCCGGCCTCGTTTACATGACCGCAGTTGCAGGTCCAGATCATACCGTCGGTCTGATACTTCTCAACCGCATCGATACCTCTCTTCTGCTTCAGGGATTCCAGACGCCGTGCGGACATGGTTACCGGGATCGGCGCATCATTGCATGCGTAGATCGAACGCGGTGTCGCGTACTTGCTGATGATGACCTTGGCCTCCTTCAGCAGCATGACGTCGTTTGCGGAGATCTGTGCGGGAACATAGCCGGACTCGATCTGCGAAACATTTCCCTTGTCAAACACCAGGTCCACATCCTTGATGACCAGACGCTCGTCATAGAGGTTGGTCAGCTCCACATTTACGCGGATGGCAAGGATATCGTCCTTGTTATAGTTAACGAACACCACCTTCATGTTGATGTTGTCCTTCTCGCCTTCAAGTACCACCTTAACCGGTCGCGGAACCAGTCTTGCGTAGTAGTTCATGACTACCAGTTCCTTCTCGACCTTCTCTTCCACCTTCGGAAGCTCGCGGATCTTAACCGCCGTTCCGTAGATCACCGCTCCGAAGGAACCACCCTCCAGTGTGGTGTAGATGGCATGAACACCGAGGATTGCATTTGCTTTCCTCTTCTTTGCAGCCTTGAACAGCTGACTCTCCGCATCCTCTCTGGCCTTCTCGACCTTCGCCATATCCTGCTCGGATGCGTTGGTCACACTTGCTGCGATTCCTTTGATGAAGTTCGATCCGAGAATAGCTTCCCCGGATACGATCCCCAGATACTCAACGACCTCGTAGCCCTCAAATCCGGTCCCCGTTGTAAGCATCATTTCTGACATTTCCTGCTCCTCCCATTTTCAAAGACAATCGACCGTCCGTAACCCGTTCCTGCCCCTGTCTTTGATCTTCTCCTGTGCACTAAACGTACACTCACAAATTATATCATATTCCACGGTCAAGATAAACCTTTTTCTTACTGAATTTCGGGAAAGGGAAGCGGATTTTGGTTTACATAAGTCTGATACCTGTACTCGATGGAAAAACAGGTCTCCTCCTCCCCCTCTTCCGTAAGCTCCCAGTCGGCAAGCTCTTCCAGATTCGGAAAGAAGGTATCCGCCTCATAGGCATAATCGATCTTCGTGATGATGGCCCGGTCGCAGTAGGGAATCAGCATCTGATAGATGCTCCCCCCGCCGATCACGTAGATCTCATCGCTGTCATACTTCGAAAGCTCCCGGAAGAGCTCTTCCTTGTTATGCACGACGATCCCTCCCCGCACGGAGAAGTCCTTCTTCCGGCTGAGGATCACGTTGGTCCGCCCCGCCAGCGGCATCCCGTTGGGGAAGCCTGCCAGGGTCTTCCGCCCGAGAACCACCACATGGTTCAGGGTATGGTTCCTGAAATTCTTCATATCACTGGGAATCCGGACCAGAAGCTGATCCTTAAGACCGATCCCCCAATTCTGATCTACTGCTGCGATTGCGATCATGGCGCCTCCTCCTTACTGACCCTGCGTCACTACACTGCGATGGGGATATTCTTCACCTGGGGACCCGTCTCATAGTCCTCCACCGTGAAGTCATCCGGTGTGAACTGATAAAAGTCCCTGATATCCGGGTTGAGCGTTACCTTCGGCGCCGGAAATGTAGGTCTCCTGATCAATTCCTCCACGATGGGGATATGGCGGTCGTAGATATGTGCATCCGCGATCACATGCACCAGCTCTCCCGGCTTAAAGCCGGTAACCTGTGCGATCATCATGAGCAGCGCACTGTACTGGACCACATTCCAGTTGTTGGCCGCCAGCACATCCTGGGACCTCTGGTTCAGCACCGCATTCAGCCGGTCTCCGGTCACATTAAAGGTCATGCTGTAGGCACAGGGGTAGAGGTGCATCTCCGAAAGATCCTGATGCACATACATATTCGTCATGATCCGGCGGCTGTAGGGATTCTCCTTTAAGTCAAAGAGCACCCGGTCCACCTGATCGAAATCCCCTTCCTTGTAGTGATGCTTTACGCCCATCTGATAGCCGTAGGCCTTGCCGATGGAACCGGTCTCGTCCGCCCACTCATCCCAGATATGGCTCTTTAAGTCATGCACGTTGTTGGACTTCTTCTGCCAGATCCAGAGCACCTCGTCGATGGCGGACTTAATGTAGGTCTTCCTGAGCGTGATGGCCGGGAATTCCTCCGAGAGATCATAGCGGCTGACCACGCCGAACCGTTTGATCGTATAAGCATAGCTTCCGTCCTCCCATTTGGGGCGGACCTTCTCTCCCTCCGTACTGAAGCCGTGATCGATGATATCCCGGCACATATTGATGAACAGTGTATCTGCCTTGCTCATAACACCCTCCTCTTTCCTGTATGTCTTCCCCCGGGGTTCTCCCAACGGGGCATTTTCTTCTCCGAACCGCTGCTTTTCCCGGAAAAACAGCGAAAGCGACATATTTCCTCCCTTCGGCGGATATCCGGTCATTTTTCTGCTACGTATCGTATCATAATCCGCGTAACCATTCAAACCCATTCACGAAAAGGAGGTAATCCCATGTATCCTGTTATTTTCTGGGGCGGTCTCTTCCGGAGTCTCCGGAAATCACGCTCCCTGCTGCAAAAGGAGGTTGCAATCCTCCTGCACACCAGCCGCCAGAGTTACAGTAACCTGGAGACAGGCCGTGCACACCCGAAGCCGGAATATCTGGCAGTTCTTTCCTACGTCTTCGATATCGATCTCATCGACTACGTCTTCAAGTCTCTCCCCACGGAATTCCAGGCTGAGCTGAAGGCCTTTCGATCCGAGCAGCGTCGAAGACGGCTGAAGGAAAGTCTCAGCAGTAAGGAATCCGAATCCGGGAAAGTGATCGAGCCGAAGAAGCGAAAGATCCGAAGGCCCCCGACCCTGATCCGGCCGAACCTGAACCAGGATCCGCTGGAGCTTCTTCTGGACAGCACGTTGGACATGGTGGCCGAGCCGGGTCCCGAATACGGGAAAAAGAAAAAGAAGTAGGCCCCGGTGCAGCCGCCCAAGGCGTAACAAAGCAAGGTCTCCGCATAGCGAAGACCTTGCTTCCTGTCAGGTTGATAATATAAGTGTCAGTGCTTCCCTTGCACCCTCCACATCTCCCCGGTTCAGAGCACGACTGGCCTTGATCAGCTTCAGTCTCGAGGTACTGGACATATCGTAGGTTAAGATCCGGTCCATACTTGCAACGGCATCCTCCAGCTCCGACTCATTCAGAAGATCCAGTACATCCTCTGCCATGGCACGGACATCCGCCCAGTGAAGCCGGATTCCGTTGGTGGGCATCCGCTCGGTCAGGGTAGCCACCAGCTCGATACTGCGTCCGAGGTAGATCGCAACACCGGATACCACGCGCTCCCAGGCAAGCAGAGTTCTGCCCCAGGTGGCTGCCGCAACATCCAGGCTGTCATCCTTACTCATATTTACGTGGTCGTCAAAAATATCCGCCAGATGTCTGGCACCGATCAGCTTCGCAGCCTCCCGCACCTCGCGTGCTCCGTTCATGTAGGAATCCACGTCATTTCCGAAGACGTAGATCGAAAGCTTGCCCTTGTACTCCTCGTACATATCGCAAAACTTCTCCATCTGAACCCGAAGCTCGTTCATGTCGCCGCCATTTGCCTTCAGTCCCTCGGAAAGAGAAACTCCGCAGGGCTGCAGAGCCTTTGCTGCCTTTGCACGCTCCTCGATCTGCTGGATCAGGCGTGGATCCGTGGGGAGCATCTTCGGAGACACATTCTCCATCAGGATCTTGCAGAACAGCGACTCATCCACCGGCATACGAAGGACCCCTTTGAAGCCCTCCTGGATCAGGCTCTCCTCCGAGGTCTTATCCTCCGGCGCCACCAGTGCATAGATCTTGGCATCCCTGCACTTACTCTCCTTCGTGGCGCGGATATTCCGCATGGTCTGCGCACCGTCCATCAGCGGCAGATCCTTTGCCAGAAGGATGATATCATACTTATCCTTCAGTACGCGCTCCATGCAGGCCATACCGGTATGGGACACCGTGGTGATACAGCCTACCCGGTCCGACAGCTGCTTCAGCTCGATCAGGTCATCCCCCTTCTTATCGATCAGAAGCACGTAGCACTTTCCCATATTCTGGTCCAGCTTAAACTCCGGAATCGGCTCCTCCTCCGGCTCCTCCTCGATCCCGCGGATCTGATTCAGTTTCTTCAGCGCGCTTTCCTTCAGATTCTCAAGCATACCTTATACCTTCCCCCAATCTTTCTAAACCACAGGTTTCGGGAGTTCCCGTTATCCCTTGAAGACCACCTTCCGGAAGTTCTTCTTTCCTCTCTGGATGATGAACTCTTCCGAGAATACGTCCTTCGTAAAGCTCTGTCTTACGTCCGTAACCTTCTCGCCGTTGATGATGACACCGCCCTGCTCGATGGCTCTCCGTCCGTCGCTGCGGGTCTTTACCAGTCCGGTTGCCACCATGATCTGGATTGCGTCAATCTGGCCGTCCTTAAAGTCTGCCTCGGTCACTTCCGCCTCCGGCATATCCTCTACGCTTCCGCCGCCGAAGAACGCCTTCGCACCGGCCTCCGCCTTCTTTGCCTCTTCCTCGCCGTGCACCATGGTAGTAAGCTCCATGGCCAGGATCTCCTTTGCCCGGTTCAGCTCCGCATCCTTCCAGTTCTCCATCTCACGGATCTGCTCCATGGGAAGGAAGGTCAGCATCTTGATACACTTGATCACATCCGCGTCGGACACATTTCTCCAGTACTGATAGAACTCGAAGGGAGAGGTCTTCTCCGCGTCCAGCCATACAGCACCCTTTGCGGTCTTGCCCATCTTCTTCCCCTCGGAGTTGAGAAGCAGGGTGATGGTCATGGCGTAGGCATCCTTGCCCAGCTTCTTTCTTATCAGCTCGGTACCACCCAGCATGTTGGACCACTGGTCGTCCCCGCCGAACTGCATATTGCAGCCGTACTTCTGGTACAGCATGTAGAAATCGTAGCTCTGCATCAGCATGTAGTTAAACTCCAGGAAGTTCAGCCCCCGCTCCAGACGCTGCTTGTAGCACTCAGCCGCCAGCATCTTGTTCACGCTGAACTGGGAACCGATGTCCCGGAGGAACTCGATATAGTTCAGATCCAGCAGCCAGTCCGCGTTGTTCACCATCATGGCCTTACCCTCACCGAAATCGATGAACCGGCTCATCTGCTTCTTAAAGCACTCGCAGTTATGGTCGATGGTCTCCTTCGTCATCATAAGACGCATGTCGGTCCGGCCCGTGGGGTCCCCGATCATTCCGGTTCCGCCGCCCACCAGCGCGATCGGCCGGTTGCCCGCCAGCTGCAGGCGCTTCATCAGGCAGAGCGCCATAAAATGTCCCACGTGCAGGGAATCTGCCGTCGGATCAAATCCGATATAGAATACCGCCTTCCCGCTGTTCACCAGCTCGCGGATCTCTTCCTCATCTGTGGTCTGCGCGATCAGTCCGCGCTCGATCAGTTCTTCATATACGCCCATGGCATGATTACTCCTTACATTTTCTCTGAGTGCCTATTGTAACATATTCTTCCCGCTTTTTGAATAGCAAGTTAGTTTAGTTTTTTCGAAAACAACGAAAATGCCACGGAGAACACTCCCCGTGGCATTAAAAACACGATATTTAGTTTGCAGCGTCGATCCAGAACAATTCCGCATCGCTCTCGGCATCCTTGTACTGCTCGATGTTTGCACCGTTGTCGCCGCTTCCCCAGGAAATGTTGAGGCACTTGCCGCTCTTACGGTTAATGATCTTGTAGGTGTTGTCGCGTCCGGTTTTGAAGCTCCACTCCTGGCTCGAATCACCGTAGTAATCCCACTGGTATACATTGGCGCCATCCCAGGTTGCACCGTCCTGAACCGTGAGCACCTTGCCGGTGGAACGGTTCTTGATGATAAAGTAGCCATTACTCTGCTGCTGGATATACCATCTCTGGTTGTTCCTGCTTCCGTACTGATACTGCAGAACGTTGGTACCGTTACTCTGACGGTTGCCCTCAACATCCACTGCCTTACCGCTGTTCTTATTGATGATCTTATAGTCCTTGTTGGAATCGAAATAGATGCCGGAGGACTGGTTTGAGTTGTTGTTATTATTGTTCTGATTGTTGTTCCAGCTGTTATTGTTGTTCTGGTTGTTGTTCCAGCTGTTATTATTGTTGTTCTGATTGTTGTTCCAGCTGTTATTGTTGTTCTGATTGTTGTTCCAGCTGTTATTGTTGTTATTGTTCTGGTTGTTGTTTGAGGACCCGGAGGTTGCAGACGGGGAATCATAGGATGCCCAGTCATAGTAAGCCGTGATGCCGGTTCTGCCGTTAAATGCACGTAACCAGTCATCCACACCCTTGCCGTTCCATGCGTTCATCATGATCTTGCCCGGTGTCTTCGGGATATCACGGGTTGCGGTATAAACAGCCTTGCCGTCCACATACCATGTGATCGCATTCTGAGACCAGTTAAATCCGTAGGTATGGAAGGACTGTGATGCATCAAAGCCCAGATTGTACAGATACTCATGGTTTGCCACGCCGTTGGTGTAGTAGTTGAACTGCACCTTCGTTGTGTCATAGCCCAGGAACTCGATATCGATCTCATCCCACTGGGTTCCGTCCGACGGACCCGTGTAGGTAAAGAAGGAGGATACCACGCCCGGATTCTTGATCGGCTTCATGCTGACCTGGAACAGGCCGTAGCCGAAATAATCCTTGGTACGGTACTCGCCCGCGGTATAACCGCTCCAGTCCCTGTCGATGGTGATAGCCATCTGTCCGTTGTTAAACTTTACGTTCTCCGGTTTCCATGTACAGTCGAACATGTCACCGTTGGACCAGCTTGACTTCTCAAACTTGCCGGAATCATCGTAATCAAAATCCATCCCAAAATGTGTGCCGTTCCACGCAGATGCTGCCTCTACCTCTGCAACCGGCTGAGCCGTGATCAACCCGCCGATCAGGGAAAGTGCGCATAACGCAGAAAATAACCCCTTTTTCTTCATTATTCCCATCCTTTCTTCGTATAGAAAACACCCCTATTTTCTATTACCGGCCGGTAATTTACGATGATTATAGTATATCAGGAATGGGAAATATATTGTTTTTATTTCATTTTTATTGTTTTCATTACTTGATGCAGAAAGAAAACTCTTCTTATTTAATGCGTTTCCTGACCGATCCTCCGGATGTCGATCATAGCCCCGTCTCCGTCGAAGTAGTACATCCCAAACAGGACATACCGGGCCATCCTTCCGTCCCGGCAGAAGAAATACGTCTTCCCGTCTATCTCCTGCAGCCCGGGCTTTTGCTCCGGAAGGGGAAGCACATACATATAAGAAGCTCCCTCACAGGTAACCGCGGAACGGTCTATGGAGGATTCCAGCCGGACCCCGTTATGGTTTCCCCGTCCGGCCGCGTGATACATCTCGTAGCTACCGTCACCGCCCTTCCCGGCGTAGATCCCGAAATGGCAGTCCCAGCCGGTGGATGGCCAGAAGAAAAGGATATACCCTTCCCGAAGCTTCCCTTCCCGGTCCGCCTTTGCAAGTGCCGTCCGGATGGCATCCGGGTCCTTCACCTCCCCAAGATCAAAGAGCAGGGTCTTCGGGATGCCCTCCGCCTCATTTCCCTCCAGGAAGTAATACCAGCCGGTACCGTCGGTAAAGGAACCGCTGCGGGGCTTCAGCGGGTCATAGAGCTGATTCATATTTGCTAGCGCCCCATCCTTCGTTCCTCCGTTTGCATAATAAAGAACGGAGGCAACAAAGCCCGTGCAGTTATAGCCATAACCCTTCCGCACGCGGCCCGTGTATTGCTCCGTTCCGTAATTCACGCAGGAGGCAGCGTCCTCATGCGTGATGGCATATGCCGACCGGTTGTATTCCAGTCCTTTTGTCCAATTGTTCCGGATGGTCAGGATCACTCTCTGGCGTGTAACACGGTCCATCCCGAGATTCTTCGTAAGATAGTCCCCGATGGTTACATCTCCTTCAATCCTCCGGACCCAGTAGCACCGTTCATCTGCCAGAGCATCAAAGGAAGGCATGCAAAGAAAAAGCACTACGAAAGCCATGAACCATGCAGTTATCCGTCTTGCTGCCTTATCCTTCATCCTGTCTTCCGACCCTTATATCATTCGACGTCAATGATCTCCAGGAACCCCGTCACAAAGAATACTTCCTTCACATCCGGCTGCATATTCCGGATGACCATCCGACCCTGACGGTTCATTACCTTCAGCGCGTTCGTGATCACGCGAAGACCTGCGGACGTGATATAGTCAAGCTTCTCAAAATCAAAGATCAGCTCCTTGATCCCGTCCAGAGATTCCTTCAGCTCCTTATCCAGATCCTCTGCGGTCACCGTATCCAGGCGTCCCTCCAGTGCAATGGTAAGGGTTGTTCCTTCTTTCAGTTTCGTAAGCTCCATCCTGTTCCTCCTGCCATAATAAAAACAAGATTAAATGTTCCTCTCCCCTATTATACACATTTTCTGACAGAATATTAATATTTTTTTATTCGAAATTAAAGACATTTTAATCATAACATGGTATAATCTCCGAGGTATGCTTTAATAGAACAGACAGGACTGAATGATCCGTTCATTCCGACGGGTGTGAAACATGGACAAGCGAAAGGTAATCTACTATACCGATGAGATGAATGATGAGTTCTCCACGGCCGAGATCACGCCGCGGAAGATCGATGAATCCTACGTCTATATCCACACCTCTCTCTTCAAGCGGTTTACCCATTTCTTCTGGTACCGGATCGTTGCGACGCCCATCGCATTTCTGTATGTGAAGCTGACCTTCGGCCAGCGGACCAGAGGCAGGGAGAAGCTGAAAAAGCATCGGCACGACGGATATTTTATGTACGGGAATCATACGCAGGATATCGGTGATCCCTTTATCCCGAATGTGATCGTCTTCGCCAAGACCGTCTATATCGTGGTTCACGCCAACAACGTGTCCATGCCCGTGCTGGGAAAGATCACACCGTCCCTGGGGGCTCTTCCGGTTCCGGAGGGTATGCAGGCATACAAGAACTTCCTGTCGGCCATCGAAACCAGGATCGGGCAGGGTCACTGCGTGACCATCTATCCCGAGGCGCATATCTGGCCCTATTATACGAAGATCCGCAATTTCCCGGACACCTCCTTCGCCTATCCGGCCAAGCAGGGAACCCCGGTGTATTGCTTTACGAATACCTATCATAAGCGTAAATTCTTCAAACATCCGAGGATCATAACCTATATCGACGGTCCCTTCTATCCGAACATGGACCTGCCGATCCGGGAGCGGAAGAAGGAGCTGCGTGACAGGGTATATGACAGCATGTGCAGGCGGGCAGCAACGTCCGACCATGTACAGATCAGATACATAAAACAGGAGAATAGCCAATGATCGACATTCTTTACTGCGGAAATGACGGAGTTTATGACGGAGTTCTCACCTCGGCGCTGTCCATCCTTATGCGTACAAAGACGAGGGAGCCATTCTGCTTCCACCTCTTCACCATGGACGTTTCCCATCTGGATGAAAAGTACACCTGCATCACCGAGGGCCACGTCCGTTCCCTGGAAACGGCAGTAAAGAAGTACAACGAGGAGAACACCGTACGGCTCTATGACGTGACCCGGTACTACATGAAGGCCTTCTCCGGCTGTCCCAATGAGGGAGCCTACTGCTCTCCCTACACACTGATCCGGCTTTTTGCGGACGTGGTGAAGGGGATCCCGGACAAGCTCCTCTACCTGGATGCGGACATTATGTTCAACCGGGACGTCCGTCTTCTCTGGGACACCGACCTCTCCGGCTATGAATATGCAGCTGCCCGTGACCATTACGGAAAGTATCTGCTCTATCCGAACTACATAAATGCAGGGGTTCTGCTCTTCAATATGAAGCTGTCCAGGGAGACCGGCCTCTTCAAGAGAGCACGCTGGTGGATCAAGCGGAAGAAGCTGACCTTTGCCGATCAGAGTGCACTGATCCGCGCCACAACCAAACGGAAGGTACTTCCCCAGCGGTTTAACGACCAGAAGTTCCTGCATAAGCACACGGTGGTGCGACATTTTTCGAAGAGACTCTTCTGGCTGCCCTACCCGCATACGGACAACATCAAGCAGTGGCATATCGAGAAGGTCCATTCCGTTTTCAAGTACAGACAGTTTGATGACATCTATGAGGAGTACCTGCGTATAATCAACTTACCCCCGAAGGAGTAAAAATCATTCACTATGAAGGAACCTATTATCCCAATCTTTTACGCCTGCGACGATGCATTTATCAAGTTCACCGTTGTCTCCATGACCTCGATGATACAGAATGCCTCGAAGGACTATCGCTATGTGGTTCACATCCTCCACACCGAGATCTCGGATCCGATGAAGGAGATCGTCTACCGGCTGGCGAACGAGAACTTCGAGATCCGTTTTGTGGACGTAACGGATTATCTTACATCCATCCGTGACAAGCTGCCGCTACGGGACTACTATTCCAAGACCACCTATTACCGGTTGTTTATCGCGGAAATGTTCCCGCAGTACAACAAGGCACTCTACCTGGACAGCGACACCGTGGTCCTGGGAGATGTGAGTCAGCTGTATCTTACCGATATCCGGGACGCTTATCTGGGTGCCTGCCACGAGCAGGTCATGGTGCAGACCCGGGAGTTCGGAACCTACGTGGAGAAGGTGGTGGGCGTATCCCGCTACAACTTCTTCAATGCAGGACTCATGCTGATCAACTGCGAGCAGTTCCGGCTGCATTTCGTACTGGACAAGTTCATCGACTACCTGCACTACTACAACTTTGTAGTCACACAGGATGAGGATTATCTGAACCTGATCTGTAAGGATCATGTGTACTGGCTGGATCAGCGCTGGAATACGGAGACCTTCGGAGAGATCGCCTATCCCATCGAACAGGCGGAAATGATCCATTACATCATGGTCAATAAGCCGTGGCACTATGAGTACTGCATGTGCGGTGATTACTTCTGGAAGTACGCAAAGGAGACCGTCTTCTATGACGAGCTGAAGGCACTGCAGCAGTCCTACAGCAGCGAGGAAAAGGCACGGGATGCGAAATCATCCGAGAACCTGATCAGGCTGGCGATCAAGGAGGTCCAGAGGGAGGATAACTTTATGAACCGGATCAATCAGGATAAGCGCGACAAGGGCCGCGTGGAGATCCTGCACAAGATCGAGCAGTACGAGCTGGAAGGCCGTTTTGACGAGGACGTTGAGAACGATCCTCCGGGACGGATGCTCATGCCGGATGAGATCGAATATGTCCGGAAGACCAGAGCCGAAAAGCTGAAGACCAAGATGGCCTTCAAGATGGCACACAAGTTTATCGACGAGCTTGTGGAGGATAAGAAGCTTATCATCAAGGAGATCAAGGGCATCGAGAATTTCAAGACGCTGGAGCGGGGTGCGGTGATTACCTGTAACCACTTCAACGCCTTTGACAGCTTCGCCATTCAGCTGGCATATGAAGCAGCAGAGCAGCCCGACCGCAACTTCTGGCGCGTGATCCGTGAAGGAAACTACACCTCCTTCCCCGGCTTCTACGGCTTCCTGATGCGTCACTGCAACACCCTGCCGCTATCCTCCAACCCCGCAACTATGAAGAAGTTTTACAAGGCCGTGACCGAGCTGGTGGATACCGGTGATTACGTTCTCTTCTATCCGGAGCAGAGCATGTGGTGGAATTACCGCAAGCCGAAGCCGCTGAAGAGAGGCGCCTTCCAGTGTGCTGCAAGAAGCGGTGCCCCGGTTCTCCCCTGCTTTATCACCATGAAGGATTCTGACGTGATGGGCGAAGACGGCTTCTACGTACAGGAATATACGATCCATGTCTCTCCGCCGATCTATCCGGAGACGGACCTTCCGCTCCGTAAGCAGGCAGAGCTGATGATGTACAAGAATTATGAATACTGGAAAGAGATCTACGAAGAGGAGTATCATATCCCGCTCTCCTACACCACCCTTGAGGATAAGAAGGAGCAGCTGGAGGGCTTCCTTTAAACCGGGTTTCCTTTCCAAAGCAAAGAAGAACAACCCCGTGCCGATATGGCCGGGGTTGTTCTTCTTTGCTTCCGGAACCTTATTCCAGAACGATATAGTAGCTGTAGAGCTCCTGACCTCCATCCAGAACATAGACCTCATAGTCACGATGCTCCTTCCGAAGCATGGATGCGATCTCCTCTGCTTCTTCCGCCGTGGAATCCTTTCCACGAATGATGATGCAGATCTGATGATCCGTGAAATCCATGCGGGCCGTCAGCATGCAGGCCGTATCTCTCCGGTCATTATCCGACGATACGATCTCCTTTCCGACGATCCCGAGATACTGGCCCTTCTTCAGGCTAAAGCCGTTCATCTCCGTATCACGGATACAGCAGGTTACACTGCCGGTAACCACGCCCTCCATGGCCTGCTTCATGTCACGCTCCAGTTCATCCGGATCTTCCGAATCCAGATCCAGCATGGAAAGGATGGCATAGCAGTCACCGATGGTACGGCTGGGAATTACCCGGACATCCGCTTCCTTATACAGCTTTGCAGCCTGCTGTGCGGCAAGGATCACATTTCCGTTGTTCGGCATGACAAAGATCGTGTCCGCATTGATCCTGCGGAAAGCATCGATAAAGTCGTCTGCCGAAGGATTCATGGTCTGACCGCCCTGGACGATCTGATCCGTCCCCATCTCACGGAAGTTCTTCTTGATCCCTTCACCGCTGGCAACAGCAACAAAGCCGAACTGCTTATGCTCTTCCGGATGGGAAAGCTTGCTGTCCGCCGGAAGATTGTTGTGCTGCAGAGACATGTTCTCGATCTTTACCGTCAGGTACTCTCCGAACTGCTGCCCGTATTTCAGAACCTGATAGGGTTCCTTGGTATGTACATGAAGCTTGACAACGCTTCCGGTCTTCAGGCAGACAACGGAATCTCCGATGCTACACAGATACTCACGGAAGGCTGCAAGATCAAAATTCTCGATATCCGTCTTCTTCCGCTGCAGCCGGAGAAGAAGCTCGGTACAATAGCCGTAAACCAGTTCACTGTCTTCATCAAAAAGATCAAAGTTGAGGCCTGCTCCCGGTGCCGGTGCGGATGTATGTCCCGAAAAGGCTTCGGACGCCTCCACGGGCTCTCCCTTCAACACGGAAAGCGCACCCTCAATGATATAGATCAGCCCTGCTCCACCGGAATCCACCACGCCGGCCTTCTTAAGGATATCCAGAAGATCCGGTGTATGACGAAGGGATTCCTGTGCCTGGGCAAGAAATGCATCCAAATATTCCTGAACGTCTTTGCAATGAAGAGACGAAGCATACTCTGCGGCTTCCCGGACCACGGTCAGGATCGTTCCTTCCACCGGCTCTGCCACTGCAGAATACGCATGTTCAACTCCACACCGGAAGGCCCGGGCCGTATCCTCTACATTGGCATATTCCACGCCGTCAAGTCCTGCTGCAAATCCGTCTGCGATCTGTGACAGGATTACCCCGGAGTTTCCCCGGGCTGAAAAGAGCATGCTGTCCGCAGCACGACGGGCATAGGACCCGATCGCCTCATCCTCATAGGGAGTGACGCTTTCGCTGCCCTGTATGGTCATAAGCATGTTGTTTCCGGTATCCCCGTCAGGGATCGGAAATACATTCAGATCATTGACCTCGTCTCTGTGGATCACGAGATTCTGAATCCCGCCGTTGATCAGCTCTGCAAGCATCCGGCTGTTTATCGCATTCTTTTCCATCTTACTTCTCCCCACCTACAAAGGTTACTTCCTCGCCTAAGGCGAATACCGAGATCGCATCCGGACCTACCGATGCTCCGATGATCGGTCCGATGGAACATACATAGATGTCTTTGCAGGGGATCTCCTGTTGAATCTTCTCCTTCAACGCACTTACCTCTTCCGGTGCGCAGTCCGCATGCGCCAGGAACACGGTCTGTTCCTCCGGCTTCCGGATCTTCTCCTTCAGAAGATTCACAATCTCATCGATGGAAGCTTTTCTTCCCTTTACTTTCTTATAGGCTGCCTGATTGCCCTCCGCATCGGCGATAATGATCGGCTTTACGCCGAAGAGGTTTCCGAAAAATGCGGCAGAGCCCTTAACTCTTCCGGCACGGTGAAGGTATTCCAGCGTATGAACCGCGCAGAACTCCAGTGCCGTATTTCTTATCTTCCAGATGGCGTCATATACTTCCTCTGCGCCCTGTCCGGCTGCAGCAAGCTTCGCCGCCTCCATGGCCAGAAGTCCTTCTCCCACCGCAGACCGGTTGGAGTCCATGCAGAGCACCTTTGCGCCCTCATATTCCGCTTCCAGCTTTTTTGCAAGTACCTTTGCGGTATTCACCGATCCGGACTGCTTCGTGGAGCATGCTATGTATACGATATCTAAGCCCTGCTCCAGATATTTCCGGAATACTCTGTCGTACTCCTCTACAGGGACCTGGGTTGTTGTATAACGCCCTCCCTTACGTATGGTTTCATAAAACTCATGGATCTCGGATGCAGTCCAGGAAAGCTCCGCCGGTGATTCCTTTCCCTCAAATACGGTGTTCATCCTTGCATAATCGATGCCGTAGCGCTCCATAAGCTCCGGCGTAAGATCACTGCAGGTGTCCGTAATGATCTGTACCTTTCGCATTTTTTCATAATCCTTTCCTTGGGTTTTCGGAAGAATCCACTCCCCCAAATAAGGATGTTATCATTCAAATCTAAACTGAAACGAAACAAATTGTTTCATAATTACATTTTTTTCGGCAGTGTCACAATAAAGGTATTCTTCCCGTCCGCACATTCCACGGCTACGCTTCCCTTATGCAGCTCGGTGATCTTCTTTACGATGGCAAGTCCGACGCCGTTTCCCTCCGTCGCGTGGGATTCATCCGCCTGGTAGAACTTCCCGAAGATCCGCTCCCGCTTCTCCTCCGGGATGAGCGCTCCGTAATTGGAAACCTTAACCCGAAGGAAGTCACCCGCATCCTCGACTCCGATCTCCACCGTACTGTTCTCCTCGGAGAACTTGATGGCGTTGTCCACCAGATTGATCCACACCTGCTTCAGCAGCTCTTCATTTCCGTGGATCTGATACTCCTCCTCCGGAAGCACCGGTTCGATATTCTTCCTGCTCCACTTGGTCTCCAGCAAAAGGACACAGTTGCGAAGCTGCTCGGACAGGTTGAAATCCGCCGTATCCGAAAGAATACTCTGGTTCTCCACCTTGGCCATGTTCAGAACGTTGGTAGCCAGCGCGGAAAGCCGGAGGGACTCCGCTTCTATGATGTCCAGATATTCATTCTTCGTTTCCTCGGGGAGGTTTCCCTTCTTCAGAAGCTTCGTGAAGCCCGCGATGGAAACGATGGGAGTCTTGAACTCGTGGGAGAAGTTGTTGATGAAGTCCGTTCTCAGCATTTCGATCTGTCCCAGCTCCTCCGCCATGGTGTTAAAGCTGTCCGTCAGCTTCTTAACCGGCGGAAGCTTTGCGAAGTGTCCCCGGAAGGAAAGCCGGACGGAGTAATCTCCGGAGGCCAGCCGGTTGGTGGCATCCATGATCTTCGTTACCGGCTTCAGCGGAAAATGTACCGTCAGGAAGGAAAGGATCGTTCCGAAGAAAAGTCCGAGTCCGATAAAGATAAAAAAAAGCGAGGTCGCACTGATCCCCGTATACTCCAGCTTCAGCATACCCCGGTAGATAAAGAAGAACACGATCACGCCTACTATGATGATGGTCACGAGAAGCAATCCCATGACCGCCATGGAAAGGGTGATGATCAGGGAAAGATTCTCCTTCGAATTTTTCAGTTTGTTATTCATACCCGCTTCACCGCCTTATACCCGAGTCCCCGTACGGACTCGATGGAAAAATCATCCCAGTTCTCAAACCGCTTTCTGAGTCTGCCGATATGGACCGTTACCGTCTCCCAGCCCGTCTCGCTCTCCGTTCCCCAGATTTCATCCATCAGCTGGATCCTGGTAAAGATCCTTCCGGGATAGGAAAGAAGGAGAAAGAGCAATTGGAACTCCTTCTGCGGAAGTGTCTGAACCTCCTCCCCTCTGGTAACGGACAGACTGTCATAGTCCAGAACAACATCCCCCACCTCGATCCGACGTTCATTCGCGATCTTGGCCCGTCGCAGGAGCGCCTTGATGCGGAGGATCATCTCCGTTTCATCGATGGGCTTCGTGATATAATCATCCGTTCCAACCAGAAAGCCTTTATGCTTATCCGCCGGGAGCTGCTTTGCAGACACCATGAGGATCGGCAGAGTACTGTTTCCCTCCCGAAGGATCCGTGTGAATTCATAGCCGTCCATCACGGGCATCATGACGTCCAGGACCACCAGATCGATCTTCTCCTTTTCGAGGACGGAGAGAGCCTTCTCTCCGTCCTCAGCCGTGCTCACCAGATATCCGTCTGCCTCCAGCACCGTCTTGATGTAAAGACGCGTATTCTTTTCATCATCCACTACCAGAATATGAAACATATACTATCTCCGTTTCGATCTACACCGTGTTACTGTTCGATAAGATACCCGTCCCGATCAAATGTATAGCTTACGCCGTTGATGATATAAGACGCTCCCTTTGCGTACCAGCCGGAGGTATCACCGAACCACCAGCCCTTCTTTGCCTTATGCCAGCTTCCGACGGGGGCATAGCTCTGGATCGAGTTCTTCCCGATCCAATAACCGTTTACCCATTCATTTTGGGCAGCGGTTCCGTCCTTCTTGAAGAAATACCAGTTACCATCGATCTTTTTCCAGCCGGTAGCCATGGCTCCGCTTGGGTTCAGATAATACCAGCTTCCCTTCCACTGCAGCCATCCGGTCTGCATGGCTCCGGAACTGCCCAGATAATACCATTTCCCGCCATCCGCGAACCATCCGGTTTTCTTCGCTCCGTCCTCTGCGTAATAATACCAGTTTCCATCCAGTTTCTGCCAGCCGGTCACATATACATTGATGCGAAGGACAACGCCGCCATCTTCAAGCACCAGAGACAGGGCATTTTCACCGTTCTTTAAACGATTCAGAAGTCTGGGGGAGAGTGTAACCTCTCCATCCTTCATAGAAACTTCGCCGGTTTTCGATTTTGCCGTGAGTCCCTCTCCGTAGATCGTAACAGTTGAGGAGATTGAATTCGTCTTAACCGTGATCCCCTCCTCAGAATCTCTCTTCCAGGTAAAGGATGTCTGCTCTGCCTCGATCAGAGGGGATGTGATGGTGATATGGATGATCAGGGTTCCGTCATCAAACTTCAGCGTTACGATATTCTCTCCGTCCGGAAGATAATCCAGAAGCTGGGCTCCGATGATGACATCACCGTATCGAAGGATCAGCTGAGCCGGCCAGGTCTTGTTTGAATCAAAGAAACCGCTGTCAGCCGTAAGAAGCACCTGCTTCGATTCCGAATCCGTCTTCACCACGATTCCGTCTGTGCTTCCCCTTGTCCATGCGAAGGATGTCTCCTCTGCAGTGATCTCCTTCTCTGCCGGGGTGGTGTAAGCGCCGTACTCCGCATAGGCCATGATGCGGTAGGCATTCATGGTTTCAACCTGTCCGTGGAAGGCTTCTGTCTTATCCAGATCGATCACACGTGTGGTAACGGCGTAGTCCACATTTCCGTTGATGTAGGTAAGTTCGCAGGTCTCGGGATCGTAGCTTACCACGATACCCACATGACTGAAGTACTTCCCGGAAGCATCCCAGGAGAAGAAGATCATTCCTCCCGGCTTGTAGGGGATCTCGAAGGGATCCACTTCCGTATGGCTGTAACGGCTCCAGTAGTAAGCATCCACCTTACCTGCCGCCGTGGGGGTATACCATACCTTATCATGATCGAAGTTGAAGGACTCGATCCAGCTTCCTGCCGTACGCTCCTCTCTCGGATCCGCGTAGTAGGAATAAAAATACTTCTTCAGATCTGCCTCACTGTAGTAGCCTGCCTGATACATGCACCAGCTGGCAAAGATCGCACACCAGTCACAGTCCAGATAGATCTCGTCTCCCGAACGTCCCATCACGTATTCCTGTGCCCAACGGGTGTACTCCGTATTCCCGGAGCCGGAGACATTATCATTCTCTCCTTCTTCCCCGGTCCAGAGATATCCCGCATCCCGTGCTGCAGCCGGCGTGGTGCCTCCCATACAATAATCCTTGTAGCCCTCCTGGGACTGCGCAATTTTAAGCACCCGGGTCATAATATCCTGATCCTTGCTCTCCGAAAGGGCGGTTTGCAGCTGACTGTAATACTTGGATCCCTTATACTCTTCCGAATAGGATACATCCTTCTCTTCTGCCGCATATGTCGTTGCCGGAGCCATCATGGCCAGAGAAAGCGCCAGTGCCACCAGCCTGATTCTCTTCTTCATGTTTTTTCTTCCTCCGTATCCTTATCAAAATCTCCCGTGCTTTAAGATCAACGCTTCCTGCTGAACATGATCCCAACCACGACCATATAGATGACTATCCCCAAATCAACCTGTCCGCTTCTTCCGTGACGGATCCTTCTCAATCCTGATCTTTTTGTCCGGATGAAACTGCTGGCACCTCTCCCGGAGGATATCCAGTTCCATCTGCACCAGTTCCGGATCTTCGATGGTCTCCGAGAGGATCAGTTCATTGATCCCGTTGCCGGAGGGATGAAGACACAAGGCATCCGCATCCTGCCATTTGAACAGGCTCACATGAATTCTTTTATTCCGGATCCTGGTTTTCAGCAACTCGATATCCTCATATCTTGCCACCATGACCCCATTATGAAAGCCGATGATGATGGCAGGCGCCAGTATGATCCCAAGTGCCGGCAGCCATTCGGATTCCGGCGCATTTGCCTCGGCATCCACCTCCTCGGGAGAAAAGGCTTTCTTCCTTCCTGCAGTATAAACCTTATACCAGTCAGCGATCTCATAACGCTCCACCGAGAAGAAGCCTATATCAAAGACGATCAGAAATGTCAGTCCGAAGATCAGTGATATCAGATGATGCTCCTTTAAGTCATCCCAGAAGCCGATTCCCACGGCCTTGCTCACCCCATCCATGCGGTCGATAAAGGTCGCCAGGAAGCTGTACAGCGTCAGTCCCAGCGGAATGATGACCAGAGAGAAGAACCACCAGAATTCCTTCCTTTTTTTTCGGATAAACTCCTGCAGGTGTGGATTTGTGTAGCGATATATGCCTTTCATCTTGTTTTTTCCCATCCCAAACCTCTATCGTTTTTCCGCTCTCCATTATACCAAAAAAACGCCCGCAGCAAAACAAAAAAAGCACCGCAGAACGCGATGCTTTTTATTTTCAGGCCAGCTTCCAGCTTACCGCCTGTTTTCTTCCCCGGATAAAGCTCCTGTAGATTCCATCTTCCTCCATAAGTTCCTCGTGTCTTCCCTTCTGCACGATCCGACCCTTATCCACCACCAGGATCTGATCCGCATTTCTTACGGTCTTCAGTCTATGGGCGATCATTATGATGGTCTTTTGCTTCGTAAGATTCCCGATGGCTTCCGTAAGCTCCTTCTCGTTCTCCGGATCCACATTTGCAGTTGCCTCATCCAGAATGATGATCGGTGCATCCTTCATGATGGCACGGGCGATGGCTATACGCTGCCTCTCTCCGCCGGACAGGGTGGCTCCTCCCTCTCCGATCACCGTGTCATACCCCTCCGGCAGTGCCATGATGAAATCGTGACATGCAGCCTTCTTAGCGGCTTCGATCACGTCATCCATGGAAGCTTCTTCACGATGTTTGCAATCAACAGGTAGGGAACAAAGGATGCTGCCACACCGCAGATGGCAAGGATCACGCTTCCGGCGAAGTATTTTCGCTTTCTCCCCGCAAACTCAAGCACCCAGGATAACAATCCTCTCTTTTTCATTTCAAGCTTCCTCCTATAGCCTGGCGGTTAGCATATGCTAACCGTCTGTCCGAAAAAAATACCGCCATTCGCGGCATTTTTCCGTAGTAATATTTATAGCTCCACCCCGGTACCCCGGGGGCTTACTATCCAAGTGTAACATCCAGGGCCATCATCACGGTAAAGCCTACCGCAAACATGACCACACCGATATTCGAGTGCTCTCCGGTGGACATCTCCGGGATCAGCTCTTCCACCACCACATACATCATGGCCCCGGCTGCAAAGCTGAGCAGGTACGGCATGGCCGGGACGATCAGGCCTGCTGCGATGATCGTCAGAAGTGCACCGACGGGCTCAACCGCTCCGGAAAGCACCCCGTCCAGAAAGGCTTTCCCCTTGCTCCGTCCTGCAGCACATAGCGGCATGGATATGATGGCACCCTCCGGGAAATTCTGGATTGCAATTCCGATCGCCAGAGCCAGCGCTCCTCCGGAGGTTATGGTCGAATTCCCGGAAATAAGTCCTGCATAAACCACACCAACCGCCATCCCCTCCGGGATGTTATGAAGGGTAACGGCAAGCACCATCATGGTGGATTTCCGAAGCTTCGCCTTCGGCCCCTCCGCCTTCTCCGCATTCATATGAAGGTGGGGGATGACCGAATCCAGAAGCAGGAGGAACAGGATTCCCAGCCAGAAGCCCACAAATGCCGGAAGAAATCCAAGCCTCCCCATATCCTCCGTCTGATCCATGGCAGGGATCAGAAGACTCCAGATAGAAGCCGCAACCATAACGCCGCTGGCGAATCCGGTCAGTGCCTTCTGCAGCAACGGGCCAAGCTCCTTCTTCATCAGAAAGACGCCGGCCGCGCCAAGCGCCGTTCCGGCAAACGGGATCATAAGTCCTAAAACCACTTCACCTTTCATCCTCTTTCCTCCTCGGGAAGCTTCGCCCCATCGAAGTTAGCCTTGCCTAACCGCATTTAATATACATCAACTTACGGGCATGGTCAAGTGGTATTTACGTATTCCCCTATGCTCCGTGTGCAACACCCCCACCTTGTTCCGTATCAGGCAAAACGGAACAGGGACATCAACACCCTTCGAGATTGACGCCCCTTTCGTTCCTTTGCGTATTCAGTTTATTTCACTGCCCGGATTGCTTCCGCAAAGATATCAACTGCCCGATCACAGTCTTCCTTTGTGATGATCAGCGGAGGCACGATACGGATCACCGAATTACCGATAGCCGTGGTGAGCAGCTTTCGATCAAAGCATGCATGCTTGATCTCCACACTGTCGTAGCCCTCCTCGAACTCTATACCGATCATCAGGCCCATACCACGAACCTCTTCCACATGCGGCAGCTTTCGAAGCTTTTCCATGAGATACTCTCCGGTCTCCTTAGCTTTCGCAGCCAGATTCTTCTCAAGCATCTCCGAGATGGCGGCATATGCCGCTGCACAGCTGACGGGATGTCCGCCGAAGGTGGAGCCGTGTGATCCCGCAGAGAATGCCTTTGCTACTTCATCCGTGGCACAGATGGCTCCGATGGGAAGTCCGCCGCCCATGGCCTTCGCCATGGATACGATGTCCGGCTTAATCCCGTAGTTCATGTAGCACATGGTTGCACCCGTCCGGCACCATCCGGTCTGAACCTCATCGATGAGAAGCAGAAGTCCGTGTTCATCCGCATAATCCCTAAGTGCCTTCACGAATTCCGGTGTTGCCGGATTCA
Source organism: uncultured Lachnospiraceae bacterium (assembly GCA_902760755.1). GTDB lineage: Bacteria > Bacillota > Clostridia > Lachnospirales > Lachnospiraceae > Eubacterium_Q. The sequence goes on from CACWHK010000013.1 coordinate 27,025, forward strand.
CACCGCCTTCGCCCTGAACCAGCTCGATCATAAATGCGATGGTATTCTCATCTGCCTTAGATATAAAGTCTTCCGCATTGTTAAACTCCGCATATTCAAATCCCGGTGTGATATCTCCCAGGTTGATCTGGATCGCAGTATCCGGCTGTCCTGTTGCGGACAGAGCGCCGAAGGTTCTCCCGTGGAAAGACTTTTTAGCAGAAATGATCTTATACCGACCCGGACCATACTTCTCAACGCCATACTTTCTGGCCATCTTGATCATGGCTTCATTTGCCTCGGAGCCGGAATTCTGATAGAAGATCTTATCCAGTCCGATCGTATTGCAGATCAGCTCAGCCAGCATCACCTGGGGAACCGTGTACGGATAGTTAAATGTCTGCATCACGGTCGCACACTGTTCCTGTGCAGCCTTCACAACTCTCTCATTGCAGTTACCCACACTGTTCACGGCGATTCCCGCATAGAAATCCAGATACGGGGTGCCCTGTTCATCATACAGGAACTGATTCTTTCCGTAATCGGCAATAAAATCGTAACGTTCATAGGTCTCAATGATATATCTCTTTGATTTAGCCTTCAGTTCTTCCGCTGTGAGGCCGGTATCTTCCAATCTCATAACTTAAGTCCTCCCGTCATTTATGCAAAGTCTCTTCGATCAGTTCGATGACGGCTGTAGCTTCAGCATTTCATCCATCATCGGGTCAAACTTATCGGAACGATGATCCTTGGTCCAACCGATCCGGTCCATGGCACCCTGTACAGTGTCACGAAGCGGACTGCCCTCTGAGAAGCAGATACAGCAATCGTTTGTGGAACCCTCCGGAGCCACAAAATCATCGGACGGATCCAGGGTCAGCATCTTCAGTCCCGTCATGGAAGCAAGTGCGGACTTGGTGGTTGTAACATCAAGAATTACCATATCTGCCGATTTGTTCTGTACTGCCATAAAGCACTCTGCGGATGTCTCATAATCCGTAGCTGCCACACCGGACGGAACCTCATCCTTGTAAGGAACGTAATTGGTACCCAGCTGGGTACAGATGGTGGGGTTCTTTCCTTCAAAATCGGAAAGCTTTGTTACGGAAGCCAGCGGGCTGTCTTCCCGGACGGTTGCCACGATGGTTCTGCAATAATACGGGGATGTAAAGTCATAGCTGATATCCCGTTCCTCACTGTAGCAGAAACCGCTCATGATACAGTCATAGGTTCCGTCCTGCATGCCCATGAAGATCGCACTCCAGTCACTCTTATAGATCTCCAGCTCCCATCCAAGCTCATCCGCGATCATCTGTGCAAGCTTTACATCATATCCATATGCGTAGCCGTCGGCATTCTTGATCTTCACGGCCTTATCACCATTTGCCACAGTCTCTTCTTCCTGTGTCCAGTTATACGGTGCATAGGCACACTCGATACCTACCTTCAGCACCTTCTTTTCACCCGCAGCCCCTTCTGTGGTTGCACCTGCAGTGGTGCTCTGAGCCTCCGTCCCTGCCGCTCCTGCGGTGGATCCGGAATCCTTTCCGCAACCTGCAAACATGGTTGTCATCATCATAGCTGCTACAAATCCTGCTGCCATTTTCTTTCTTAAGGTCTTCTTCATAACGGTCACTCTCCCTTCGTTTTAATGTGAACAAGGGCGCCTGCCAATTTTGACAGACGCCCTTGCCCGAATGTGCTGTTTTTTTAGTGAAGTACCTGTTACATGTTGCATCTTACCCCATCTCTCATGGAAATGATTGTATAAATTACACCTGATTCCCCATAACATTTGTTTCCGGCAGAAGATTCCCGCCGTCGATCACCTGCTCTGTCCCCGTAATATACCCTGCCTCCCTGCTCGCCAGGAAGTACGCCAGGTGTCCTATCTCTTCCGGACGGCCGAGCCGCTTCATCGGAACTCCCTCTGCGATTCCCTGCAGAACGGCTTCCGGATCCTCCGGATTCGTGGTCGCAGCACTCCTTCGAACATTGGGTGTCAGAATAAATCCCGGGCAGATCGCATTGACCGTGATCCCTGCGTCCGCATACTCTCTGGCCAGTGCTTTTGTAAGCCCGATCAGGCCGGCCTTCGTCATGGCATAGGCGCTGTAGCCCTTATCACAGACGAATGGCCCTGTCACGGAAGAGATTATGATCACGCGACCGAAGCCCTGACTGAGCATTTCGGGGATCACCGCCTGCGTCATGTTCCATGTTCCGCATAGATTCACCCGAATATGAAAATCCCTCTGCTCCTCCGTTGTTTCGGTAAAGGGCGCAATCCTGGCCACTCCCGCATTATTGACGAGCACATCTATCTTCCCATACTCACTGATGATCTTCCGTATCACCTGATCCACCATGTCCGGATCCGTGATATCACAGAGCATTCCTTCCGCGGAACACCCTTGTTCCACCAGCTTCTTTGCAGAGTCAAAGACTCCCCTGTCCCTATCCAGCATCAGCACCATATCCCTATGCTCCGCAAATACGGAAGCGATCCCATAGCCGTTTCCCATGGCTGCTCCGGTTACGATCACAATTCGTTTCATATGTACATCTCTCCTCTTCTATAAATTTACAATCTACAGCCGGTTAATAACCCAGAACCAGTGCCAGCAGCGGTATGGAAAACAGCGACACCACCGTCGTAAGCGCCACTCCCTTCGTTGCCGTTTCAAAATCCTCCCTGGTACCGTACTGTGCAGCCATCATGGTATTCATACTGGCTGCAGGCGCTGCGATCATAATAAAGCATACACCGATAAATGTTTTATCCGTCAGGATGGAAGACAGGATCAGCATTCCCGCTGCCGGAAGAAGGAACATTTTTAACACGGTGAACAGAAGTAGTCTTCTGTCCTTCACAAATCCCGTACGAAGGATTCCCGGTATGGAGGCTCCGATGATCATCATGCTGAGGGGTGCCGTAATATCGCTCAGCATTCGTGTCGTATCGATGATCACATCCGGAAACCGGATCTTAGTGAAATAAAGGGCCACCGCCAGCACACTGACGATGGTTCCGATATTCAGGGTTTTCTTCCATGCCCCCTGCTTCTTCGTCCCGCTGAGACGTAGCACCCCGTAGGTGTAAATGAGCAGGTTAAACGGAATCTCAAAGAGTGTCACGTAGATCAGGGCATTCTCCCCGTACATCGCCCGGACCAGCGGCATACCCATGAAACCGATATTGGAGAATACCAGCATCAGACTGTACACCTTCTCATGATTCCCGAAAACCCGGTCAAACAGAAGGCCCATCAGCAGGAAGAAAGCAAAAACCCCCACCGCTACCAGTCCGTAGAACCCGAAGGTGCGAAGGGGGATTTTTTCCGTTCCTGCAATGCTTCCGTACAGGATCAGCGCAGGATTTGCAATATCAACTACGATGGCTGAGAAGTTCCGAATGTTGTCCTCCGTGATATAGTTTCTTTTTCTGGCGATCATTCCCATCAGCATCATGAGGAAGAATACCGCCATCTGTTTTGCAAGTGTCATAAGACCTCCTCTGCCATACGAACCGTTATGCTCTTATACTCCGCCGGGACAGTCCTTACCGTATCACTCTCCTGATGCGAACCGATCCAGGCAAGACGCATCATCCGTCGGAGCAAAATGAAGACCGGAAGTGCTCTAAGCTCCTCCCGAGAGAGCTGTCGGTACTCCATATAGCCGGATACCCAGGCCTGTGAAAGCTCCTCCAGATCCTCTGAGCAGGTACAAAGCGTACATCCGAGATCATACAGATAAAACCCGTACCCGCAGTCATCGAAATCGATCAGCTGGTTTCCTGTTTCATCATGAATGATATTATAAAAATGCAGGTCCCCGTGGATCATCCCGTAATGCTCCGGCGTCCTTCCATACTGATCCAGCCAGTTTCGGATCCGTCCTTCTGCAGCCTCCAGGATTCTTCGGTCTTTCTCTGTCAGATCCGGATAATCTCTCCAGTTTCCCCAGATCCCGTTACGCTCAAACAGATTCTCCCCGTCCCAGGCCGGCCGGTCCAGACGCCCCCGATATTCCCGGCGTTCCGCCTGCAGATGCAGCCGGGCCGTGATCCCTCCGATATCCCGGATCTCCCGCAGCATATCCTCCCTGCTCAGATTTCCGAAGGTCGTTCCCTCAAGAAAGCTTACCACGGAGCAACGGTACTCTTCCCCGCTTTCTCCCGTAAAATGCTGAAGCAGTTCTCCGTTCCTGCCCGGAATCACCTCCGGAAGCCGAAGATCCGTTTCCTCCTTCAGCTCCGCCATCCACTGAAGCTCCGCCTGCAGTTCCCCGTCCGTATGATACCTCGGCCGATGTACACGGAGGATCAGGGACTGCCCCTCACGAAGATCCAGCCGATAGATATAATTCTCCGACAGCTTCAACCGCCGGAGCCCTGCTTCTCCTCCAAAGGAATACAACCCCGGAAGGATCCTGGTAAGACGCGTCCGAAGGGATTCCTCGGAATCCAAAAACCTGTTATCCGGCATATACATCTCCCCTATCTTCCCTAACGTCGGGACACCGCATCCGCAAAGGCTTCATCCATTTTAAGAAACAGTTCATCAAGAAATGCATCATCACAGAGCAGTCCCAGCTTCAGCTGGAGCACGTTGGGACGCAGTCTGGAATTATGCGCCCATACACCATGGTCAAACAACGGCTTTGCAACGCCGCGGGATGCATCCTCGCAGTTGAACGAAAGCCCCATGATCACGCCTCTTTGCGTATATCCGGTCAGAAAATCACTGTACTTTCCCTTCAACTGATCCACCCGCTCCGTGAGGATTGCAGTATTCCTCCGGATCCGGTCCAGGGTCTCCTTCCGGGTTGTGATCTCCAGTACCTTCATGGCCACGGCACAGCCAAGCTCCGAGCCTCCGCAGGTGGAGCCGTGCATTCTTCCGATATCAAACATCCAGCTTGCCGCCTTTCGGTTCATCACGGTCGCCGCGATCGGATAGACCCCGCCGCCGAAGCCCTTGGCCGTAATGACCATATCCGGCACAAATCCCTCATGCTCGAAGCACCACATCTTTCCTGTCCGCATAAGCCCTGTCTGCACTTCGTCGGCAATATACAGGGCTCCGTACTTCTCACAGAGTTTTTTCACGCCTGCAAGATACCCCGGGTCCGGAATCGGAAAGCCGTAGGTTGCAAGCAGGGACTCGATGATAACGCAGGCCGTATCTTCCTTCTTCAGTTCTTCTTCCATCGCATCCAGATCATTCAGGGGAACCTGCACAAAGCATCCCTCTTCTCCCTGACACAGGAAGGGGTCCTTGAACATGCTGTCCCCGGTGGAAACCGAGAGTCCCGTATGCCCGTGATAGCAGCCCCGGATGGAGATGGTCTTCTTCCGCTTCGTCGCATACCTTGCACTCTTGATCGCCACATCCACCGCTTCACCGCCACAGGTGGAGAAGCACACATAATCCAGTCCCTCCGGGCAAAGCCCGGTCAGCTGCTCCGAAAGCAATGCCTTTGTGATCCCCGTAAAATGATGGTTCCCCACATCCAGCTCCCCTGCCGCGGAAACCAACGCCTGCACCACCTCGGGATTCCTGTGTCCCAGATTATAGGTTCCGCCGTTGATATGGATATTGAGATATTTCTTTCCGTCCAGATCCCAGAAGCAGTAACCCTCTCTCTTCCCGATCACAAGCGCCATGTCCCGGTCGATCCACTCCTGTGTCTTCCCGGGATTCCAGTGCGCCAGGCTCAGCTCCAGAACGGACTTTTTCGTAATCTCAGGATGATCAATAAAACTCATTTCCACCACTCCTCCCTGCCATAGTAGACAAGTTCAACCATAAGACGCATGTCTTCCTTGGAGATTTCGATGGGATTCACCCTGGTTGCTCCAAGCATCGCATGGTCCGTCAGGGTCTCCAACTCCCGGATGAAATTCTCTTCCGGAATCCCTGCCTCCTGAAAGGTGTTCGGGATGTCCAGAACCTCACGGATACTCCGGATTTCTTCCACGATGTCCTCGCATTTGCATGCATAGGAAAGGGTCCGTAGCTTCCGTTCCACCCGGCTGTCCTGCCGGTTATAATCAAGAACGTACGGCAGGATCACTGCGTTCGTCAATCCGTGTGCCAGGTTGAAAACCGCTCCAAAGGAATGGGCAATTCCATGCACCATCCCAAGACCAACATTTGCAAATCCCATCCCTGCCATGGCCTGATAATTATGCATACTCTGTCTTGTGGCAAGTGTCGGACACTTCACGGATGCAACGAGGTTCTTCATGATCCCCTCGATTGCTCCCTTACAGATCACTTCCGTAAAATCATCCAGATTATGATTGGTATATGCTTCGATGGCATGTGTCAGCGCATCCATTCCCGTTTCAGCCGCGATCCGATCCGGCATGGTCATGGCGATCTCCCCGTCCAGGATTGCAATATCCGGACGGATGCATTCCGTATTGATGGGAACCTTGATCCGTTTTTTCGTATCCGTGATCACGGTTACTCTTGTCACCTCGGACGCAGTACCGCTGGTGGAGCCGACACAGATCAGCTTGCATTTGCATGCATGGGGGATCGCATCCTCTTTGATTTTTTCTGCAACATTCTGAAATGTAAGCTCCGGAAATTCATAAAAGAGCAGCATGCACTTGGCCGCATCCATGGCGGAGCCACCTCCGATGGCGATCACAACATCCGGACGCACCTGCCGCATCCGATCCAGTCCTGCCAGCACCTCTTCCTCGGAGGGATTCTTTCCGATTCCGGAATAAACCTCACACTCACAACCGGTTTCACCCAGGTACTTCAGCGCTGTATCGATCACGCCGAACCTTTGCATGGAGCTTCCTCCGGTCACCAGAAATGCTCTGGAAAAGCAAGTCTCCCTTAAATACTCCAGGGATCCCGGGCCTGTTACCAGCCCGCCATCTCTTGTAAGAACCAGTCGTTTCATCAAAAATCCCCCCCATTCTTCCCAATCTGATCGTCAAACAATACTGTAATACTCCAGATTCTTTACCAGCTTATGCGGCGTGATCAGGGTATGCTTCTTAAACTCCCGGATAAAATGTGCCTGATCGTAGTATCCCAGGGTATCGTAGACATCATCCTCCCGGCCTTCCATCACCCGGTCGATAGCCTCCTGCGCCCGCACGATCATGGCGTAACGCTTCATGGACATTCCGATCACCGCACGAAATACCCGGTCCACGTACTTCTGGCTGTATCCCATGGTATCAGTCAGTTCGGCCACCGAAAGATATCCCGACGATTCACGGATCTTATCCATGGCATACCCTGCCATATGATTCCTCGTAGAAGACAGTCCCCATACACCCAGATACTGACGAACCAGATGAACCTTTCCGGCAAAATCTCCGGTTTCTGAAAGACGGAGCATCAGCTCCCGGAAGAGCGGATCCTCTCCCACCTCAATTCGGTTATCTACCAGTCCTTCCGTCTGATCCTGTACGATCTCCGGAATAAATCCGGGATTCAGCTTGATCCCGAAGCAGCTCTCATACCGGTTTACGGGGGATACCGTCCCGCTCGTAAAGCTGCCACAGATATACACCCGGTCCTTTCCGTCCTCCCGCACGAATTCCAGATCGATACACCCATCCGGTACGGAGGTGACCGTCGAGGTCCCGCTGTCGATCATATACATCTTATGTACCACTTCATCCTGTAACAGTATTTCCTGATAATTCACGCCCTTTTCCAGCAAAAAGGTTTTTATACTCATGTAACATCTTCCTCTCAACAACACATTCGTAACTTCTTCACTCTTCTTACTCTGCAGCCCTTTCCCCGAAATAGCCCGGGAACCGGAGTCTCAGATAATCCAGGATCAGCTGCACTGCCCGATCCTTTCCGACCCGTTCCGAATTGATCGTCAGATCATAATTCACGGGATTCGTCCAATAGTTACCACCGGTATAATGCTCATAATACTCTGCCCTGTACTTGTCTGTCTGTGATATGGACCGGTGTGCGGTTGCTTCATTTACGTTCATCCGCTCCATCACCTCCTTCAGGCAGTACCTTCTGGGAGCCTCGATGTAAAGGCTCACAACGTTGTCTCTGTCCTTCAGGATCCAGTCGGCACATTTCCCGACGATCACACAGCTTTCCGTCTCTGCAAGACCCTCGATGATCTGCTTCTGATACTCAAACAGCTTTTCATCCGACACAAATTCCTTCGTCTCCGGAATTGGTGTGTTCCGTCTCGGTAGTCCTCGAAGAAAGCCCGGCAGGATACTCTTCGTTCGCATCTTCTCATTTACTTCATCAAAGATCTCCTGATCCAGTCCGCTCATCTGCGAAGCCAGCATCAGGATCCGGTTTTCATAGCAGTGGATCCCCAGCTCCTTCGCCACCATGCTGGCGATCTGCTTTCCGCCGCTGCCAAAGCCTCTTGCCACGGTGATCACGATGTTCTTCGGTGTTTCATTTACTGCCTCATATACCATACTTACGCCCCCTTTGCCTCCATATATCTGGAAAGAAACTCTCTTGTCCGGGGGCTCTTCGGATTGACAAAGAGCACATCCGGTGACTCGTCCTCCACCACATATCCGTCATCCATGAAGATCGTACGTGTGGAAACATTTTTGGCGAATTCCATCTCGTGGGTCACGATGATCATGGTGAGTCCCTTCTCAGCCAGCTCCTTCATACACTTCAGGACTTCCCCCACCATCTCCGGGTCCAGCGCGGAGGTGGGTTCGTCGAACAGAAGGACCTCGGGTTCCATGCACAGTGCTCTTGCGATGGCAACCCTCTGCTTCTGTCCTCCGGAAAGCTGCGAAGGTCTCGCATTGATATAGGCTGCCATTCCCACCTGCTTCAGACAACGGATCGCACGCTTCCAGGATTCCTCTTTCGAAAGATGCAGGATCCTTCTTGTCCCGAACATACAGTTCTTCAAAACCGTCATGTTATTGAACAGGTTGAAGGACTGAAATACCATCCCAACCTCGGAGCGGTACTTCGAAAGCGACCGCTGCGTGTTCCGAACCTCTACGTCATGGAACTTCACAACACCGGAGGTCGGTGTCTCCAGATGATTGATGCATCGAAGCAGTGTTGACTTGCCGGAGCCGGAGGATCCGATGATGCACACCACTTCTCCCTTTTCGATCTCAAAATCGATTTTCTTTAATACCTCATGATCGCCAAAGCTTTTTACGAGGTTATCTACCTTGATTATCGCTTCACCCATGGCCATCCTCCTTATTCTCCATCCAGATACTCTGTTGCCAGCTCGTAATCCTCTCTGCCCTTCAGCTTCTTTTCGATCAGAGCAAAGATCCGGTTGAATACGAAGCAGAGAATGAAATAGATCACAGAGATCACGATATAGGATTCATAATACTTGTAGTAGGTTCCGCCGGCGGTCTTGGCTGCCAGGAACAGCTCGGACACACCGATCACATTTAATACCGAGGTCATCTTCAGGTTGTTGACGAAGGTGTTCCCCATCTCAGGGATCACGTTCTTCAGTGCCTGCGGAAGGATCACATGGATCATGGCCCCGAAGTGGGACATGCCCATGGCCAGTGCACCTTCCTCCTGCCCTGCATCCACGGAGTTGATACCGCCGCGGACCGTCTCACCCATATAGGCTCCGGTATTCAGTACCGTTACCAGAACACCGGCCGCAAATGTGGAGATCATGATGTCATTCTGCCGAAGTCCGTAATAGATCACCATGCCCTGTACGATCATCGGTGTATCCCGGAATACCTCAACGTAGATCATGACGATACCCTTCAGGATTACAAAGAATATCTTCTTCAGAATAAAGTCTTCCTTCTGGATCTTCGTTGTATTCACAAGGCCCACCAGAAAGCCGAGCAAAAATCCGATCAGTGTACCGAGAACCGCAACCGCCAGTGTCATCAGGGTTGCCTGAAAAAACATTCCCGCATATTTCTGTGCCAGATAATACGACCAGTCCCATATTCCGCTTGTCGCATCCGGCGTTGCAAGATCCGCTAATACCATCGCACCATACATAGGCTCGCCTCCTTCTCCTCTGACGTCTCTTTCAAACAAAAAAGGGAGGGTGCCTGACTATCAAGCCAGACACCCTTGCCTCAAAGTGATTTTATTACCTGCGTATTTGAACGTCAAAAGATTTTATTTTTGTCCTATTATCCTCCGGGGAAAGAAAAAAAGATTGTATTTTTTTCACCCATTCCCTCTTCCGGGAATCAAAACATCAGATAAGATCATTCTGGAACCTGGACAGATGCTCATACGGGAGGATGAGGCGTCCGCGGTAGAGTCCGCAGCCGTCATTGATCAGATTGTTGTCCGCTGCGCCGAACATATTCACATCAACACGGCTAAGATCCAGCTGCTGCAGCTTCATTCCTCTCTCGTAGGCATCATCAAAGAAGATGTTCTCTCCCACCGGGATCTCCTCTCTCCTTGCCCGCTCCTTCTCCTGCCGCTTCTCATATCCCAGATGGTTTGCCGGCCCGATCTCCGCGTTATCATCCATCTCCTTGGTCCGAAGCTGCATCTCTATGTTGCTTCGCGAGGTATTGTCAAAGAAGGAAATATGAAGGGACTTATACCCGTAATTGTTCGGCTTTTCGATATAATCCCGGTAGTACTTTCTGTAGGAGGAGTCGATGGTCATGCTCTGGGAATCCAGACCGGAAAGCTCCGGATTGAAGCCCCGTTCCTCCAGAAAGTCCGGCAGCGCGTTGGCGATCTCATACAGGTAACGGAGTTCCCGCACCTGCCTGTTTTCGTCCGGCTTTACATGACACTTGGGCAGGGATACCACGATCCTGTAGGCGATGAGGTCCTTGATCCGCCCGATCTGATCCTTGATCTCCGTCTCCGAGGGATACTCTCCGGTCATACGGTGATAGTCATAGATAAACTCAACGATATTCCCGTTGATCTTCTCCTCCAGCCGGATCAGGGATTTGATCCTCCCCTTAAATGTAAATGCCAGGAAGGGGTATCTGTCGGCCATATACTTGTAGAATTCCCGGATCTTCTGGGACTGGGCCGTAAGGAAGTCGTTATGCTCCAGAAGCTCCAGCATCTGCAGCAGGCAGTTACTGTGCGCCAGGTCCACGCCGTTGTCATACTCAACAGCCCCTTCCTTCAGATCCTTCAGATAGCAGTGCAGGATCTTGACCACGGTATCTCCGTTATATAAATAATCATTCAGTGATATCATAATGCTCCACCTTCAATTCTTCACACATTCGGGTTCTTTTACAGCGTAACCAGAAGCCTCTCTTCTGTCAGGTCATAATAAAGCGTCATCTCCGAGGCGGAGCAGCCAAATACCCTGAGGATTCCCGCATGCTCCTCCGCCGGTTTCGTGATCTCCTCCGTGATATCCCGGATCCGCTCCGGATCACTCTCAAGGATCTCCGGATGGTATGCGATGGTATGGTTTCCTTCGAATACCGCCGTATAGAGGATTCCTGCCTCCACCAGATCCTGGAAGATATGGCTTCCGTAGCTAAGCTCCGGGATGTAGCCCGCCTTGGTCTCCGAAACCTCTGCGATCACTGAGAACTCACTGATATCCGCAAAGGTGGAAGGAACCCCCAGCTCCGGAGAAGAGGTACAGATCCGCCCCGGTGTAAGGAGCAGCAGCCGTTTTCCTTTCCCCCGGAAGTACCAGTTCACATCCGTAAGATACTTCTTCACATCATACTTCTGACGATAAGGCATGTTGTAATACCTGACCGGATCGATATACACCACCACATCCACGGGGATCTTCCGGGAAAAGCCCATGGATACGCCCTTTGTTTCGAGAAGAACTCTTTCCTCCCGGACATCCTCCGGGAAGTCCACCTTATCTCCGTCCTGAGTCAGCTGAAGCGGACGACACTGCAGAAGATCGACCACATAGCTTCCGTCCTGAGATAGATTGATGGTATATTCCGTATCCACCGGATATTCGTAATGCTCCTGGATCAGGGCCAGCATATCCTGCATATCCTTCATCAGCTGCTGATTCTTCGTAAGCCCCTCACAGGATACGAAGAGGATCTCCCGCCGCTCTCCCCGCTCCCGGAACATCCGCTCCGTATCGGAGTTGTGAGAATAAAGATTCTTCTTCTGGTAATAGGGAAATGCATCGCTGATCTTCAGGGGATCAAAGCCCTCCACCTTCCCCGTCTCCAGGCTCACCGCATCCACGATCCGCTGGGAATACTGCTGCCGGTCCGACATGGTGGTATGAATGATCTTCGACGGAGCATCCAGAGATACCATCCGCGGATAGGAACCGGTCCGCCGGTCCACCGCTGCCGTACCAAGACCCATGACCAGCCGGAGCATGCCGGATTCCGACTTCACATTTCCGATCCGGTAGGGGCTCATGGAGTACCCGACTCCCGCTGCACAGGGCATGAAGAAGCCCTCATACCGCGATCCGGAGACACGCTGCACCAGGATCGCCATCTGCTCGTCCCGCTTATCCAGTCCGCGGCGCTTCCGGTAGTCCAGGGCCGAGAAGCTCATGGTGCTGGCGTATACCTCCTTGATCGCACGTTCAAATTCCTCCAGACGCTCCTCCGGAGTTCCCAGATTTCCGCAGAAGACGGATTCATACTTCCCGGCAAATGCATTTCCGAAGCCATCCTCCAGGATGGAGCTGGACCGGCAGATAAAGGGATCATTCCCGTAATAATCAATGATCCGGCGAAGCTCCGTCTCGATCCGGCTGGAGAAGCTTCCTTCCATCAGTCTCTCGGCAAACTCCTCCGCCAACGTAAAGTAGCCTTCCTCCGTTCTCTGCCGGATTCGAAGATCCCAGAACCCGTTATCCACGATGAAGGAATAGAACACATCGGAACCGATATAGAAGGAATCATGAGGCTCCAGCCGGCTGTAGAGATCCGGGTTATGGTTTTCTATGATCTTACGTGCCAGCAGCATACCGCAGGCCTTTCCTCCGATCATTCCCGTTCCGATCAGACGTCCGTGGATCTCGAAATAATCCTCCGGCCGGAAGTTTGCCTTGATCAGCTTCCGCATGCGTTCATCCCGCGTCAGCATGATATTGCAGATCCGCGAGCAGGCGTCCGTGATATCCTCCCCGGAGAGGAACCGCCGTTTCGAGGTCTTAAAGAACCGCTCCCAGCTATCCAGATTCTGATCGATCCCGCCGAAGAGCGCCTTATTCATGATGCTGTAGAAGCGACTGACCTCCGTGCCGTCCGAAAGCACCCGGAAGCTCCCCTTTTCGGCATCCAGCGCATGGGGCTGGAACATGGTGGGGGAATACCGCTTCCACACCTTCATGGGACGGACGTAGAGCTGATCCTCCCCCTTGTAGATATCCAGGAACAGCTGCGTCGTATCCCGGATGGTGGCGATGGCATCAAAGGAATGACGCCCGCGGATCAGAGGGAAATATGCCACCGTATCCAGGATGAAGAGGTAGGGGCAGGTAAGATGGAAGAAGTCTCCCATCATAAGATCCGTGGCCCAGGCAGCCTCCAGCTCCGAGAGACAGTCAAAGACGTAGAAGGCATCCCGTCCCTCCCTCTCGATCAGATTATGAATATCCACGGTGAAGGTCTCAAACCGGTGAGACAGCTCCACTCTCTCGATCTTCAGACCTTCCCGCGGGGTAAGGATCGGTTCATGCTCCGCAAAGCGGATGTAGATCAGATTCCTCCTGTCCCGGATTGCCTGCTCGGCAAACCGCTCCGCAACAACGCGAAACTCCTTCAGAGACGGCACCTGCCACACCACATTATCTCCCAGACGGATATACTGCAGCGCCTCATCCATCATCGGAATCCCGGATTCTGTCTTATCAAATGCAGCCACGCTGTCACCCCCATTCTCCCATATAACAAAACAAAAAAGGGCGCCAATATCTTTCGATATCGACGCCCTTGCCTTCATCTATAAATAAGAATAAAGCAAACGCCCGAAAAAAGCAACCTGTTTTTTCAGGCAGAAAACGGATTCCCGGGTTCAAAATAAAAAACTCATGTTACAACTCGGATACAAGTGTATGCTATGAGGACGAGAATCTTTCAAAGCTTGCGGAGGAATGCTTCATCACCTATGTAGCCAAGATCGCACAGACGGATTTTGACAAGTTCGTGGCGGAGCTCGGCGATCACTGGACAAAAAAGTCCGCAACCGAGTATAGCTGCAACGACGGAGTGAATGATGCAACGGTAGACCGCATCCTGCTTCGTAAGCCTTTGCAGTGCTTCCGTATCCCGGAGTTCCGGCGGTCGAAGGCATAGGTTTCTCCCGGGAAGGATCGGCAGATCAGAAAACAGTTCCATCATGTTGTCCATTTTATTCATAATTCCGGATTCCTCACCGCCTCAGATATTCAGATGATACCGGAAACTCAAAATAGGTATCCGGATACGGTTCATCCTTCAGGGAGAAGTGCCACCACTCAACACTGAGGGGTAAAAAACCGTTCCGTACCATGGCACGCTGCAGGATCATCCGGTTCTCATACTGCGCCTCCGTGATCCCCTTATAATCCGGATGAGACACCTCACTGAAAAGATCAAAGGGGCTTCCCATATCCAGCTCCTTCCCCGTCTTCATGTCCAGGAGCGTCAGATCCACGGCACTTCCCCTGCTATGGCTGGACTGCCTGGCTATGTAGCCCTTCAAAAAAAGCTCCTGCTTCTGCAGATCCGGATAGAAGTAAGGCTTCATCCGGATATCCTGATCCTCGATCCCCCACAGCACAAAATGCTTCACGGCACAGGCCGGACGATAGGCATCAAAAACCTTCAGCCGGTACCCCTGCACAAAGAGCTCGTTGCTCACGGCCTTCAGTGCCCGGGCCGCTTCCTTCGTCAGAAGAGCGCAAGGCTCCTCATAGCCGTCAATTCTGTCCCCGATAAAGTTGTAGGTGGAGAAGTATCGGATCTCCTGAATAATATGCGGAACATAATCCGACAGGAGAACAAATCCTGAGGAATCCATTTTTATATCATTACCTGCCATCATCCTTCCTCCCTCTTCAAAGCGTCCGTCTGCAGCTTATGCTCCATCAGTATATAACCGATAAAATGGAGCAGCGCAAAGGCTATACCTATGGGATATGCGATCTCCTGACGGATCCCGAAGCCTTTCCGAATCGGATGCTATACACGAATCCCCCTCAGATACCAATTCTATTTTATATTTTTCTATACTCAGGTGCAATAGTATCTTATTCTTCACGGTACAGAACCGGAACTTTGCTGTGTCACTCTTTCAGATAATCCGTTATGGCAGGGACGATGACCATCAGGGCGTCGTCATCCATTAGTGAATCGTGATGTAAGCGTAGCTTCCCCCTGACCGACGCCTTGCAAAGCAAGGCGGAGACCTTGAACCCTGGGTTCAAGGTCTCTCCCGCACAAAAAAGAGAGGCTTGCACTCTCGTGCAAAGCCTCTCTTTATTTGTGCGGGAGATGGGACTT
>CACWHK010000014.1:0-41509 GCA_902760755.1 uncultured Lachnospiraceae bacterium
CTTTATTGAATGTATGTATACTTTGGTTTGTTCAGACACTTGCCATGATCTCGTTCAGTGTCAGTTCCGGATTCGAGATCCCCATGAAGAGGATCCGCATCATATAGTAATACAGCAGCTCCATGTCATGCTCCTCGAGGCTGACTGTCTGATAGTGATACGAGAAGTTCATACCGCCGTTCTCCAGATGAGAAACGGTGAGGTACATCTTCTTGGTGGCTGCGCCGTTGGCGAACCACTTGTTGTGCATCTGCAGGCTCTGCAGGTACGGATTCTCGGGGCGGACCGGAAGGGGCTGGTAGGTAAGGTAGCAGCTCTCGTAGGTGGTGTCCTTCGGTGTCTTGTAACGCTTCCGCATCTCCTCCCTGATCAGCTCCGGATCGTAGTTGCTGTGCATGTAGATCCGGTTCTGTACATTCTGGATCTCATAAGCTGCGGACATGAAGTCCGTGTCGCCGCTGATCACGGTCCGGCAGGGGAACATGATGGTCCGGCTTCCTCCGGAGGTCCACTCATCATGGGTGGATCTTCTGGAGATGAAGTTCTCTATGGTGATATCCTCCTGACCGCCGTTTACCTTCGAGAGGTAGGTACGGATTCCGAGAAGCAGCAGGTTCGTCATGGACAGCTGATGATTCATGCAGAAGTCGATCAGACCCTTTGTGGGCTCCGGCTCCAGCTGATAATCCTTCACTGCCACGAACAGCTCCTTTCGCTCGATATCTGCGGCGCGAAGGTTTTTCTTTTTATGCTTCTTTCTGGAAGCCTCCAGAACCGAGGGGCCCTGGATGTCGGAGTAGAGGGGCTCTCCCAGCTGATCCAGCTGATCATCCCAGAACTTTTTATCCTTTGCGAAGCGCTTCTCGTTGCTTGCCTTCGCCAGGTCATTTGCGAGGACGGTTTCGAAGTCCGCCAGATCTGCCGGGAACTCCGTGCCGAACCGGTAGTGTGTGTAGAGCGCCATCAGGTCGCTTACCATCACTACCAGGCCGCAGGAATCTATGAGCCGGTGATCCATATGGATGAAGAAGCCGTTGTAGCCCTCTGGCAGCTTCATCATGTAGACCTCACACATGGGGCGGTTGTCACCGTCCAGTGTCTGGTATGCCCACTGCTGCATCAGGTCGTCAGCTTCCTTCAGGGTCATACCCGTAAGGTCCTTTAAGGGGATATCCCTTGTATCCTTCTTTACAAGATACTGCTTCACATCGCCCTTCTCATCCGGCTTTGTAAACCGTAACCGGAGGCACCCGTAACGCTCCATTTCCATCTGGATACATTTCTTCAGAAGTCCGAAGTCCAGTTCAACCTTCAGGGATGCTACGATGCTCACGCCGGACACCTGCTGAGTGTTGTACTCCCGGATCCATTGATGATGCATGTTCTGTGCCGCGGTCAGCGGATACTCTTTTCTCATGAGTGATTTCCTCCTCGCTCTTTCCTTGCTTTGCCTCTTGTCGTGAGAGAGATTATCACAAAAAAAAGGAAATGCAATACCCCCTTCGACTTAATGAACACATTACAAAAAAGTGACTTCAACATATCAAACACTTCCGGGAAATGTGTTTGATATCGTGAGATTCCGAAAAAGAAAGAGGATCCGAAATCCCTCGAATCCTCTTTGAATCGTCCGTGTTTTAAGTTATCCGTCATACCTTCGGAAGAAGGTAAGCAGCTTTTCTTCAAAAAGCGGTGCATCCACGTAAGAGCAGCAAAGATGCCGCGCCCCGGGAACCAGTACCAGCTCCTTCTCTGCCCTGCAGAGCTCATAGTTCTTCTTTGTATTCTCCGGCCAGACGTAGGTGTCCTCCTCCCCGTGGAAGAAAAGCACCGGACGCCGGTTCTTCTCCAACGCGATCCTGGTGTTTGTATCCCGCATGGAGAAGCCGGCGAAGATCCGGCAGAAGATCTCCATGCTAAAGATCAGAAGATTGATCCTCTTAAAATGAAACCACCCGGATGCGATATCCATCAGCTGCTGCTTCATGGAGTGGAAGCCGCAGTCTGCAATGATCCCCTTTACCTCCGGCGGGAGTGCATGTCCCGACGCCAGCAGCACCGTGGTGGCACCCATGGACTGCCCGAAGAGATAGATGGGAAGCCGTGCAGCATTTTCCTCCTGAAGGCGCTCCAGCCAGAGAGTCACATCGATCTTCTCCCTGGCACCGAAGGTGATATACTTTCCTTCGCTCTCCCCGCAGCCCCGCATATCCAGCATCAGAAGACTGCAGCCGTTCTCATGCAGAAACCGGGCCATATGTCCCATACTTCCGTACCAGGTCCCCCGGTATCCGTGGCACATTACCACGAAACGCTTCGGATCCTCCGCAGGAAGGTAGGACGCATGCAGGTGATTTCCGTCCACGCTGTAGATATACCAGTCCTGCACCGGCTGGGCCTGACACCAGGCCTTGCCCCGTTCGTACTCCTCCTCATGCTCATAGCGCGGATGGTTGATGGTGGTATGCTTCAGGGAGAACCACTTCATCCAGTTCTTGTTCTCACTGTCCTTCTTCTTTGGCTTTTCAGCGGGAGTATCCGCCAGCACCTGCTTCTTCCCGCTCTTCTTCTTTCCCGCATAGGTGATAAACCGGAAGAAGGGCCATCCCATCAGGAACAGGCCGCCACCCGCAAAGGCAAGGCCTGCCGCCGCCCTTCGCAGGAGCTTCAGTTTTCCGCGGTTTTCTCTACTCATCTTCTATGCTTCGACCTCTTTCTTCTTTTCCAGCGATGTTGCCCAGGCTATGGCATCATCGATATGCGGACGGAAGTTCTCCCGTCCCACCCGGTCTACGAAACCGCTTTTCTCCATGGTCTTCATGGGCTGCTCATTTACATGGGAGAACACAAGCTGGATGCCTGCCGCCTCACAGCGGTCACAGAGCTGCTCCATGGCATGCATGGCCGTGGCATCCAGAGCCGGAACCCCACGCATACGCATGATGATCACCTGTGTATAGTCCTTGAAATGGACTCCCGCCAGACGGTCCGCATCTCCGAAGAACATGGGTCCGCTGATCTCATATACACGCACATACTTCGGAACCTCCTTCAGGTCGATTCCGTCCGGGTCCTCCTCCGGATCATAATACTTCCAGCCGGAGACCACGGAGACATCGCTCATCCGCTTCATGAAGAGCACACAGGCCATGATCATGCCCGCCTCGATGGCAACCACCAGATCGAATACAACCGTCAGGATAAATGTGATCACCAGCACGAGGATATCACTCTTCGGTGCAGTCTTGCAAAGATGCACGAAGGTCCTCCACTGACACATATTGTAAGCCACCATAAAGAGGATGGCCGCAATGGTCGGCATGGGGATCATGCCCGCATAGGGCATAAGCAGGATCAGCACCAGCACCAGAACGATGGAGTGAACGATACCCGCGATGGGAGTCCGTCCGCCGTTCTTGATATTGGCTGCCGTACGCGCGATGGCACCCGTGGCCGGGATACCGCCGAACAGCGCGGAGCCGATATTTCCGGCCCCCTGTGCGATAAGCTCCATATTGGGGCGGTGATGGGAGTTGATCATACCGTCTGCCACCACGCAGGAAAGCAGGGATTCAATGGCAGCAAGGATCGCGATGGTGAAGGCGTCCGGTGCCACCTCCTTGATCATGCCGAGAGAAAAGTCCGGCATGGTAAAGCTCGGCAGGGAATTGCTGATGCTGTAAAGATTTTCGATGGTATTCACGTCCATCTTCAGGAACTTCACCATGCAGATACCCACCAGAACCGCGATCAGGGAACCCGGGATCCTCTTTGAGATCAGGGGCCATACGATGAGGATCAGCAGGCTGACCGCACCCACCGCCAGGGCCTGCCAGTTAATGGTGGAAATGTTGGCTCCGATGGCCTTCGCCTTATCCATGGTCTCCACCGTCACCGTACCCGCCGGGTACGTAAGTCCGAGGAAATCCTTCACCTGTCCCACCAGGATCGTTACTGCGATACCTGCCGTAAAGCCCACGGTGATGGTATAGGGGATAAACCGGATCAGCGATCCCAGTCGAAGGAATCCCATGATGATCAGGAGCACGCCGGCCAGCACCGTTGCCAGCGCCAGACCTCCCATTCCGTTTTTCGCCACGATCCCTGCAACGATGGTTGCAAAGGCCGCGGTGGGACCCGCGATCTGCACGCGGCTTCCTCCCAGGAAGGATATGATGAATCCGGCGATGATGGCCGTGTAGATTCCCTGCTCCGGTCCGACACCCGAGGCCAGGGCCAGGGCGATGGACAGTGGAAGCGCAATGATGGCTACGATGATACCGGACACGATATCCGTCACGCATTTCTTTGCGTCATAGGTTTTCATCACGCTGAACAGCATGGGTTTCAGTTTGTCTTTTTTCATGATGTTTCTCCGTCAGTAACTATAGTTGAAAGCTGAGCCACAGGACGTTCTTTCCGTCCTTATACTCATAGCGATAATCGTCCGCCAGCGTAAATGTAAGGAAGCGTCCGAGTCCTCCGACCGCCTTGTCGTAGTCGTACTCATCCAGTTCCACCACATCCTTCGATGGATCGAAGGGACGTCCCGAATCCGTAAATGTAAGCTCTGCCGTATCCTTAAGAGCGATCCGGACCTCAACCTCTCCGCCCTGCTCGTACGCATAGGCGCAGACGTTAATAAACATTTCCTCTGCCACAAGGTAGAGTTTCTTCTGCATATCCTCATCCACGGGAAGCGCCAGGATCGCATCCTTCACCTTCGGAAGCTCCTTTGCATCCGCAGGAAGTAAAAGCACCGTTTCCTTCGGATCCGCATCTGCAGGGATGTCCAGCACCTTCAGCGTAAGCATGGTGATATCATCACTCTGCTCCGCGCCCTCCGTGTACTGATGAAGATCCGACGCGATCTCCTCCAGCGGACTTGCTTCATCCGCACCAAGACACTTAGACAATTTCTCCTCCAGACGTTCATTTGTATAAAGCTTTCCGTCGGCGCTGACTGCCTCATTGACGCCGTCCGTATAGAGGAAGACCACATCTCCCTTCTTCAGGCGCACCACGGTCTCCTCGTAATCCTCTCCCGGGAAGAGCCCCGCTGCCATACAGCGTGCGCCGTCCAGCTGTGTCAGCTCATCCGAAAGAACATAGGGGATGTTATGACCGCCGTTGGAGTAGGTAAGCTCCTGCGTCTTTGGATCATACACCGCCACAAATGTGGTGATAAAGAGGCCTCCCGGATTGTTCTCCGAGAGCGTATCATTATACTGCTTCAGGATCTCCGCCGGGGAGTATCCCATTTTCGCATAAAGATGAAGCAGCGTTACGGCGCGGGACATAAAGAGAGCTGCCGTGATCCCCTTGCCGGACACATCCGCCACTGCAAGGAAGACGCGTCCGTCCTCCAGGATCTGATAGTCGTAGAGGTCCCCGCCCACATCTCTTGCCGGGTGCATCCTGGCATCGATCCGGACATAATCCCGCTCCTGATGGGGCTTTCCTAAAAGACCCAGCTGAATATCTCCTGCGATATCCAGTTCCGCCTGCCTGGTTGCCTTTTCGTGATTCAGCTTCTGGATGCTGTCCACATAGGTATGGATATTCTCCGCCATGGTATTGAAGGAGCGGGACATTTCCGCGAACTCATCCTCTCCCTTCACGGGAAGGGGCTGGATCCCACGCTCATAGTCCTCCACAAAACGGCTCATCCGATGGCTGATCATACGGGCCGGCCGCGAGATCTTCCGGTACAGGATCACTGCCACTGCCAGAACGATGGATACGGATAGTCCGACCAGCAGCACGGTCATGATGTTGAAGGAGCTCCGCAGCTCCTCCATCACGCTGGAGAGGGAAACATCCACACCGATCACGACGGGATTCTCATCCACATCGATCAGTTTTCCTGATTCTTTATCGTAACGCTTCCAGATTCCCAGATAATAGATCAGCGTATCTCCGTAGCTGTTCTTCACATGCTGTACGGCGTGATCCGCCCGCTTCTCATACACGTCCAGCAGCTCCTCCGAGAGCTTCAGATGCTCAACATATCCGGGAGCCAGTGTATCTCTTCCTTTCTGCGTTGCTTCCTTGCCGAACCCGATGGCTATATACTTGATAGACGAGCTTTGCTTATCCACTTCGAAGGCATAAATGTAGGGCAGATCCAGATGCTCACAGTACAGTGTCATGGACGTGCTTATGGCGTCCGTTGAAATCACGGATGACTGCACTACAAATTCCATCAGATCCACCATCATGTTCGCGGCGTTCTCCGCCCGATTCACGCAGGCATTATAGCTGCGGTTATAAGCAAGCCTGTAAGACACAGCAAGTAGTGCTGCATCAAAGAGCAGCACTACCAGCAGGATGATCAGAGTGATCTTCCGAAAGATAGATTTTTTCATACAATTATTCTTTCTCGATATTCAGCTTCTTATCGAAACCGGTGAGACTGATGATATCTGTCACATTTCTGTTCAGATTGCGAAGATACAGTCCGCCCTTTCCTTCCATCTCTCTATGTGCACCAACGATCACGCGGAGACCTGCAGAAGAGATATAGTCCACACCTGCCAGGTCGAGGACCAGCTTCTCGCACTCATCCACATATGCATTGATGGACTGCTCCAGCTCAGATGCATTGGATGAATCAACCCATCCCTCAGGGAACAGGATGCAGGTATCCCCGGTCTTTGACACTTCGATCTTCATAGTTTCGTCCTCCTTCACTTTTACTCTGCGCGGAAGAAATCCAGTCCTTCCAGTGCGCGGAATGCATTGATCAGATATAGTTGTTAGTGAAAATAACTCTAAATAATTATACTATACTCTTCTGAATGAGTCATCATGAACTTTCGTCGAGGAAGCCCTTGCGCTTCTTCGCTTTGTTGAGGAGTTGGCCGGCTTCGTCAAGGGCCGCGCGGAGGTAGGGTTCCTGCCACTCTTTGCCGGCTTTTTCGGAGGCTTTGATGGCTTCCCAGGCGGCATGGCGGTCCTCGTCGGAAGCGAAGGTGGCTCCGGAGAAGACGTGGGGATGACGGCGGATCATTTTCTCGGAAACGGTTCTTGCCACATCATCCAGGGTGAAGAGACCTTCTTCCTCGGCGATCACAGCGTGGAACATGATCTGCAGCAGCAGGTCTCCCAGCTCCTCCCGAAGGTTCTCCGGATCTCCGGTTTCATCGAGGATGTTGATCCCGCACACCACTTCGGCCGCTTCTTCCACACAGGTGGTTTTCAGCGTGGCATGGGTCTGGGCACGGTCCCAGGGGCAGCCGTCCTCCGCCCGCAGTCGTTCCACCACTTCCTTCAATCGCTTAATCTCGTCCATATCGTTCATCCCACTAGAAGTTCCTTCCGTTCCAGCCCCAGTCTCTCGTGGTCTGATACTCCACGTAGATATGATCCCCGGGGATCCCCAGCTCCTCTGCATAGATCTCGCAGATCTTCGCGGTCATCTTTTCAAATGCGGCAGAGTTCGGCGATCCCAGCAGGTCCACCGAAACGAAGGCTCCCTTCTCCAGCTTCTCGCCTGCGAAGTAGAGGCAGTACTCATCCTCAAAGCCGATCATCACATAAGCCTCCGGCTTTCCGATGATCCCACAGGCCTGTCCCAGCCTTGCCTTGATCGCATCTTTCTTCTCGTCACTCAGTTTCACTGTGATCCTGGAATTAATAAACGGCATAACATTTCCTCCTTATATGGTTGTTCCTCTAGCTCAGCTTCCTTCTCGGATAGATGATCTGTTTCTTTGCATCCAGCACAACGTACTCCACAAGTCCGTCTTCGTTCAGAGTGATCTTAAAATGAACCGTCTGCGTTCGGTACTGGTCCGGAATCCGGCAGGTTCCGATGGTATCATCATACTCCCGGTTCCTGTAATTCCCGGCATAGAAGCAGACCACATTATCATAGGACGTGGTAAGATCCACGGTCTTTTGTGCAGGCAGCGGCGTGTTCCGAAGGAAGACTTCCTTTAAGTCTCCACCCACGCCGGACCCGATGCTGATCCCTTCGATACAGCAGTCCACGGCAAAGCATTTCCGGATGGAATCATTGTTAAAGGACTCCAGCTTCATCAGGTGGTAGAACGCACCACTGGCAGGATCATTTTCGAAGATCACCGGTTCCTTTCCGAACATGGTGATCAGTGTCTCCAGGAAGAAACCCCGGAGGGAATCGGTATGCTCGTCATAGGTAACATACACCGCATCGCATGCCGCAGCACCGCTCATTCCCAGTTCGCCGTACAGGGCCTTCAGCTCTGACTGAAGCATGGCCTTCAGCTTCTCAGGCTCCTGCGGATTCTTCTCATACTGGAAGGAGGCAGAACCCTTTGCATCAAACACATCTCCGTCCACGTTGAAGATCAGAAGCTCCGTGTAGTCGGAATGTACGCCGCAGAGGACCGCTGTTTTCGTTCCAAGCTCCGTGGACTGGAACAGCTGCATGGCTGATCCGAAGGAGCCCTTCACCATATGCCGGATCGTGAGACCGCACTCCTCGCCTGCCTTCCGGATCCGTTCCCGCTCCGGGAAGGTAAAGTACACCGGCACGGTGCAGATCGCTTCCGAGATCGTTGCGCCGATCGTCAGCTCGATCATATCCTTCACCATGCGGATCATTCCGTTCATCGCACCTTCCACACGAAGCAGATCCCTGGTCCGGAAGCCTATGGTGTTCCGAAGAACATCCGACTGAACCGTCCCTCCCTCGTAGTAAGCATACGAGATCATATCACCCGTAAGATCAATCGCAACGTACATAGCAAATACCTCCTTTACCAATTACCAAAAAACCTTATCACTTCACTTCCGGATGATGATACCGAAGCCGTCCCTCAGTGCCTCTGCCATATTCTATGGCCTGCATGGGACAACGGTTGATGCAGCCGGAGCATTTCGTGCAGCGGCTCTTCGTCCATACGGGCTTCCCGTTACGAAGCTCGATCGCGTGATCCGGGCAGAAGGCAGCACATTTTCCGCAGCCCACGCAACGATTGGTCGCCCGGAACTTCTTCGTTCCTCCTGCCAGGTGATACATGGCTCTCAGAGGATATCCCAGGAATGCAAATATGAAGCCTCTCCTCCGAATCCTTCCGCAGCTGATCTCTTCCCAGAGGTTCCCAAGCCGCACCTCGCTGTCCGCCAGCCGCTTCTCGATCTTTTCCTGCGGACCGATATCGTAGTAATAGATGGTGTCATCCGGCATGAGCAGCGGGAAGACACAGTGCAGCCGAATCCCACGCTTCTTCAGCTCGTGACTCAGTACGCCTCCGGCGAAGCCGATCCCGCCTCCACAGGTGATCACGGCGTAGACATACCGCTGCCCCGTAAGCTCCAGGTGACGTACAAAGTCCATCACTACATCCCCCACGGTATACCAGTAGACCGGGAATACAAATCCCACCTTCTCACCTTTTTTTACTTCGTAACGAAACTCGCGGTTGTTTCTGGCCGCTGCCATATCCACCAGCCGCTCGCCGCGCACCGCCAGCCGCCTGGCCGCAACCAACGAATTCCCCGTACCTGAAAAATAGAATATCATCTTCTTCCCCTTCTTATTCCGTACATTCGATGCTTCCGATCTCCGTGTAGATCATGCCGGCCCACTTCAGGTAAGCATATTCTCTTTTCGTTACCTTCTTTAACTCCATATCACGATCTATCCCAGCAACACATCGATAAACATCTTGATATCGTCAATATCTCCCTGCACCTTTGCGATCTCCTGTTCGTAAACCACCTTGCCGATATTCACCTTGGCATCAAAGGCATCATTGTCCGGTTCATGGAGTGCCAGGATCACACAGTTTCCGACCACGCGCATGGCTATCGATTCAACCTTCCCTGCCATGGCCTGCAGCCGCTCCATCACGTGGGGCGTCAGCAGATAGAAGGCATCGTGAGGCGCCAGTGAGAAGACATCAAAGCTGTTGTTGAAGCCGACGCTTTCCATCTCCACCTTTAGGTCCTTCGCTTCCTTCTTCCCAAGGAATCTATGCTCAAAGTTCCTGTCATACACCGTCACCGAACTTACGATCTTGGACGGGAAGTTAAAGACCATGATCCTGCCTTTAAAAAAAGTAGTCGGCTGGGAGGAGTTTCCGACCTTCACTTCATTCCCCCGAAGCCATACCTGCGCTTCCTCGAACATGACGCCTCTATGAACCGCACGTATATAGTCTTCGGAATCAAAGATATCCCCCTGCTTACAGAGCTGAAAGGAAAGCACGGTTGGAAGAGAGAATCCCTTCGTCGGCTCGTACACAACCTGCTCAAAGTTCCGCGCCAGAGGCTCCCGAACGAAGGCGTCCTTGTACAGACTCTTCATATCCCTTTCGGCATCCTTCAGTTTGGAAAATCCGATCAGGATCAACAGAATTCCGACGGGCGGGACCAGCAGAAAAAACGCGCCCGCGATACACCATTTCATGGCATTTCCGACCTGAATCCGCTTCTCCTCATAACGTTTTGCCGCTTCGCTCATAACACCCTCTCATCAGAACCAAAAAACACTCAGTATCCTTCCCGATTATACCATAAACTAATGACAGCCACCACTAAATAAGATATAATATATACGTCGACGATCAACGACGTTCTATAGGGGGTACAATCTATGAAGAGAAGGAAACAAATTACCGCGGCTATGCTTGGCGTGGCCATGACTCTGTCCATGTCAGGCACCGGAGTCTTTGCAGCTGAAAACACATCCGAGGATACATCCGGCACTCCTCTCGCAAAGCTGGGAGAGCACGCCTCGGGAGATGATGCATATGCATTCCGACACGGCACGAAGACCACATCTGCCCCGTCCGAAAGCGGAAAGGCCTCTGCCTATCCGGAGACCTTTGATCTACGAAATGTAGATACCGACGGCGACGGTGTGGGCGATACCAGCTATGTCACATCCGTAAAGCTTCAGAATCCCTTCGGAACCTGCTGGGGATTTGCTGCCATCGCTGCAGCAGAAACCAGCATCCTTGGGAACCCGGATCTGCTTGTAGACGGACTGGATGCAACAACCATGGATCTTTCGGAAAAGCACCTGGCCTGGTTTGTCCGGAGCACCATAGATGATCCGAACAATCCCCAATATGGGGAAGGTCTGATCCACGTGCCGGGAACCGGGGAGCTCCCATCCGAACGTATGATGGGCGGGCAGCCATACTATGCCACCGGACTGTTCGCAAACGGTATGGGGCCGGTATTTGTCCATGAGACGGCAGAAAGTGATCCGGCATCCACTGATTACCTGTTCGCATATCACGGAAAACAAAAACTTGTCGAGTACAGGAATAATGACAATAAAACCATCAAGCAAACCGCACCATTGGGCGAAACGCCGGAGGGGTTTACCGCCTTCTGCTACAGTGCTGAGGACGACTGGTCCATCGACGAACAGTATAAACACATGCAGAGCTGGAAGCTGAAGGAGTCCTTTATCCTTCCATCTCCTGCCACAGCTGACGATGAAGATTATGATGCAGCGAATAATGCGATCAAAGAGATGCTGATCAGCAAGCACGGAGTTTCGATCGGCTTCCACGCAGATACGTCCAGCCCTACCGATAACGCAGGAAACACCAAGGAAACCGAATTCATCAGCAAATACTGGGCACATTATACGTATACAGAAGACGGGCCGAATCACGCGGTTGAGATCATCGGCTGGGACGATAATTATCCGAAAGAGAACTTCCGGCATTCGATCAAAGGTAAATCGGATGACGAAGCATACGAGCTGACAACCCCGGCGCAAAACGGTGCCTGGCTGGTAAAGAACAGCTGGGGATCCGGAGAGGAAGAATTCCCGAACTACGGTCCTGGTAACTGGGGTTGTCTCAAGGGTCAGGATCTTCCGGGTTCCGATTATTCCGTGACCGAGGACGTCCATACCGGATACTTCTGGCTTTCTTACGAAGATAATTCAATTCGAATTCCGGAAACATTCGATTTTGACGAGATTACCACCGAAGCGTATGCCATTTTTGAGTATGATTATATGCCGGTATACTCGACCGACGCCTTCTTCTTCCCGGTTGAATCAAAAATGGCAAATGTATTCCCGGCAGATCAGGATTACCTGCTTGAGCAGGTCTCCTGCCAAACCTTAACTCCCGGAACCATGGTGCATTATGAGATCTACCGCCTGAATGAGGAATCGGAGAATCCGACCGACGGAACTCTTCTTGCGGAAATGGATGAGACCTATAAGTACGGAGGGTACCACAAAGCCACCCTGCCCAAGGCAGTTCCCATCCATGAGGGAGATTACTTCTCCGTTGTCCTGACTGAGGTGACACCGGACGAAAACTATGCCGTCAGTATTCAGGCATCCTTCGGTCTCGACGAGAAAACAAAGGAAGCCATTGCAGCCGGGAAGGGCGGGGATTATGCAGTAGGTATCGTCAACGAGGGTGAAAGCCAGGCCATGGTCGCAGGAAACTGGTATGATCTTACCTCAGACGAAGCTAAGGCTCTGATCCTATCCAGTTCCAAAGGCACCGCCTTCGACAACTTCCCCATCAAGGCCTATGCAAAGCCTGCAGACTTTTCAGGTGAGCCGGCCTACACCGCTCCGACAGCGAAGGCAGATCTCGTTTGCAACGGCCGCGAACAGGCACTGGTAAGCGCAGGCTCCACGGAAGAAGGCACCATGCTCTACGCGGTTGTCCGAAACATCAATGAGCAGCCGGCAGATTCCGCCTACAGCGAGACCATTCCCACAGGCAAGGACGGCGGAACCTATTATGTATGGTACAAGGTGATCGGTGACGATATGCACGGTGATACAGAGCCTCAGAAGCTGGCCGTGAAGGTATCCCCGGGCTGGCAGCAGAGCTCCAGGGGCTGGTACTATGTGATCGGCGCCAAGGCTCTGCGGAACACCTGGAAGAAAATTGACGGCAAATGGTACTACTTCAACAGCAGCGGCTACGCGGTGAAGAACCAGTTCGTAAAGGGCTGGTGGGTCGGCAGGAACTACGTACAGAGCGATCCCGTGAAGTATGGCTGGCATAAGACCAAGGCCGGATGGTGGTACGGAGTCTCCGGCGGATGGTATGCAAAGAATGCAACCTATGTGATCGACGGAAAATCCTATCACTTCGACTCCAAAGGATATTGTACGAACCCATAATACTAAACGAAAAAGGTGCCTCCCGACGATAGTCGGGAGGCACCAATTATTTTATCTTCTAAATCTTGTTGAAGAACTCCAGCGTATCCACAGCCTCGATCACCTTCTCCAGGTACGCATCATCGATGATAGGCCACTTGAAGTCCAGACGGTACAGGGCGTTGGTGGTAAAGAAGTTGTCGCTTCCCACCTGGATGATCCGCTCTCCGCCTCTCTCGTCGTAAGCCATCAGGGACATGATGGTCTCGCTCTCCGCTTCGTCCGTCATGGCTTCCTGCATGATACCGCGGAACTCATTCTCGGTCACGATATTGATATTAAAGCCGTGGCGCTTCAGGGCGAAAATGATGTCCGCCTGAGTTACGGTGTGGTTGTTGTTGATGTTAAAGACACTGAACTTCTTATTCACGCCCGCCAGCTTCATTACCACGGCTGCAGTTGCATCAATGGGTGAAAACTCCACCGTCTGCGCCAGCGCCGTAATGGGGCATGCACTCAGCTGGTTAAATGCCGCAAGGGACCGCATGAATGCATTCGTATTGAAGTTGATCTGGAACTCACCGTCGGTGTATCGTCCCATCAGATTTCCGGCACGGAGGATGACCGCATCCAGTCCCTTCTCCACCCGGGCCTCCAGGATTGCCCGCTCCGCAAGGAACTTGGTGCGCGCATAATCATTGTCCACATACTGCCCGAAGTAGAGGGTATTCTCGTATACGGTTCCCGCCTGCTCCGCTTCCATGCTGCCTCCCACGGAAAGCGTGGAAACATGCACGAGACGCATATCATTTCGAAGGCAGACCTCGATCAGGTTCTCAACACCATGGAAATTGATCCGGTCCAGGATATCATCCTTTACGAAATGCTTTACGCAGGCCGCACAGTTGATGATCATATCCGCCTTCACGGCATCGATCTGCTGCAGGGATTCCCTATCCGTAATATCTCCCTCGAGACAGAAGATCCGCTTGCCGAAGAGATCGATGCACGGATTTCCATAATAGTACATGAGCAGGTTCTTCAGACGGTCCTCTACGGTCTCCGACTGTCCCTTCCGCATGAGGCAGGTGATCCTGCCGTCGGTCTGATCCAGGAACTCCTTCAGCACATGAATGCCCAGGAAGCCCGTGGCTCCGGCCAGCACCACATCTCCGACGGGTTCTGCCGAGATCTCCTCGATATTCTCCATGGAATTGTAGGCGATCAGCTTGTCGATCTCCGTGTAGTCATAATTTGCCGCCTCCTCCGAGCGTCCCGCCAGGCTGCTGCCCGCGATCACCGCTGCCAGCTTCCGCGGCGTCGGATTGTCAAAGATGTCCTTGTAAACAATCTGATAGCCCTTTCCGACGGCAAAGGTAAGAACGCTGGCGGCAGTGATGGAGCTTCCGCCGATCTCAAAGAAATCGTCCGTTGCGCCCACCTTCTCCAGTCCCAGGATCTTTGCAAATTCGTCGCAGATTTCCTTCTCGATGGGAGTTACCGGCGCGATATATTCGCTCTGTATATCCCGCTTCTCCGGGATCGGAAGCATCCGCTTATTCACCTTCTGATTCTGGTTCAGCGGAATCTCGTCGATCTGCATAAATGCGGCAGGCACCATGTAGGACGGCTTCTTACTCTTGATGAACTCCACCAGCTTCTCCTGGTCCACCGGGGTATCCGATACCAGATACGCCGCGATGAACTTTCCGCTGCCGGAAGCCTCGTCAAAGGCCTGAACCGTAGCGTCCTTAATGCCTTCGAACTGGCGGATCACACCCTCCACCTCAGAAAGCTCGATCCGGAAGCCCCGGATCTTCACCTGTCCGTCATTTCGACCGATGATGTCGATGGCTCCGTCCGGCAATCTCCGCACAATATCTCCGGTACGGTACACCCGGTCGTACCCCGGTTCCTGCGTGAAGGGATTCGGGATAAACGCCTTCTCCGTCTGCTCCGGCAGGTTCAGATATCCGCGTCCCACACCGCGTCCTGCGATCCAGAGCTCGCCGAGAGCACCTACCGGAAGCTCTCTTCCATCCTTCCCCGTCACGTAGGTTCTGTAATTGTAAAGCGGCTGTCCGATGGGAACACGCAGCGCATTTTCCTCCAGATGGTGCACCGTGGTGAAAATGGTACACTCCGTCGGCCCGTAACAGTTGTAGAACCGGAAGGTTCCTTCCGGCCGGAAGGGAACCAGCTTCTCGCCTCCGCCCATCAGATACTTCAGATGATTCTCCGGGATATTCGTTGCGAACATCCGCGCCATCTGTGTCGTCATAAACACATGGGTCACATGGTTCTTCTCATAGTATTCATTCAACTCCGGAAGGTTGATGCGCATATCCTCGGGAACGATACAGAGGGTTGCTCCGCCGGTCAGTGCCGGGTACATATCCATCATGCAGGCATCAAAGCCAAAGCTTGCATATGCCGCAACCGTGGAATCCTGATCCAGTTCAAATGCATCCGCATACCATGTACAGAAATTCACAAGGTTTCCGTGGGTCAGCATCACACCCTTCGGCCGGCCTGTGGTTCCGGAGGTATAAAGCAGGATGAAGAGTGACTCCGGTGTAAGCCCGGTCGGTGCCGGCTTCTTCTCCGGAAGCTTCGCGATCTCACTGGTAAGAAGCACCTCTCCCGCAAAGTCCGGGATCACGTCCGTAAGCGTGTCATCCACGATCATAGCCTTTGCTCCGGCATCCTGTACCATAAATGCCAGTCGTTCCGGCGGATACGTGGGATCCAGAGGCTGATAGGCTGCACCCGACTTCAGGACACCGAGGGCCGTAACGGGCATGTATTCACTTCTCGGAATAAGGATGGAAACCGCATCCTCCGCATGGATCCCCTTCTCCTGCAGGCAGGCTGCCACACGGTCGGTGATCTCATCCAGTTCCCTGTACGTATATCTTGTATCTTCAAAGATCACGGCACATTTCTCCGGATCCTTTGAAGCAGCTCTCCGGAACAGTGTTACGATATCCGTATCCTCCACCGGATGCTCCGTCTCGTTGAAGCGATCCAGCTGCTCCTGCTCCTCCTTGCTGACAAGGGAGATATCTCCCAGCTTCTCATCCCGAAGCAGCGCTTCAAATACTCGTGCAGTTCCTTCCAGAAGCGCCCGGATACTCCACTCCTCATAATGCTTTGAATCAAACTCGCAGGCGATCTCGAAGGCGTCACCATTTTCAAAAATGTTGATGGTAAGCGTTGCCTTCACCGTATCCAGCTCCAGCTGTATATTCTCTGCCTTCTTACCGCCCACCGAGAGATAAGTCCCCAGCTGTCCCTGATAAACAAAGAGGATATTTGCCTTCACATCAAACTGTCTGGAGATCTCCGCAAAGGAGTAGATATCATGGGACATGCTGTCCATCAGCTGCTGTCCGATCTGCTTTGCATAGGCGATACCCGTTGCTTCCCGGTCTGTCCGGATCACCACCGGAAGGGTATGCACGAACATACCGATACTGTCTGCAAGACGCGTATCATTTCTGCCGTTATATACCGTGGTGTAGACACAGTCATCCCTGTACAGGAAGTGGGAAAGGGCCAGTCCGAAGGCCGCATTCCAGAGGGCGTTCATCGTAAGACTGCCGTCCCTTTGCGCATCCAGCACCAGCTGCTTCTCTGGTTCCACATCCACGAAACAGTACCCGATCTCTACGGATTCCTGATCCCGGTCGTAGACCGGAAGACAATCCGTATCGATTCCTCCAAGCAGCTTCGTATAATAATCCTTTGCCTTCTCGTACTGATCACTCTTACGAAGCCGGTCCTCCAGAAGCGCTGCCTCATAGCCTGTGAAGTTCTCCTTCTGCAGCGCAACCCCAGCATAGGCGAAGTTGATATCCCGCATCAGAATCCGCATGGATTCACCGTCCACCACGATATGATGTCCGTCCATGAAAAGATACCGGTTCTCTCCGTCATAAACGATGGAGATACGGAAGAGGCTCTCCCCGAGACGACGGAAGGGATAAACCAGGCTTGAGAAGCCGTGCTCCAGATTCGAAAACTCTATTTCGGTAATCTCCAGAACCGAATCGTCCCTTCGAAGCGCCATCACCTGACCGCTTGCATCTGCAGAAAGCTGCATCTTCATGTAAGGATGCGCATCTACGGTGGCAAGGATTGCCTGCTTCAGCCGGTCGATATCCAGCTCCGGATCCAGCTTCAGCAGTGTCGGAGAATTGTACATGGTTGTATTGGGGTTGGCCATGCATTCCACATAGACACCCTGCTGAACCGAGGAAAGCGGATAGGAGCTCTGCAGCTCGTAGGTCTCCTCCTCCCCCTCGGTGTAAACATATTCCGTGATCTTCCGGATGGTTCCGTATTCCTTAAGATCAGAGAGCTTGAAGCTCTTCCCGAACTCCCTGGAAATGAGCGCACTAAGGCGCATGGCTGCGATGGAGGTAAGTCCTTCTCTTTGCAGCTCCGAGGTAACTCCCACGGTTCTGCCGGAAAGCACCTCCTTCACCAGATCACTTACCTTCTGTTCTCTTTCATCCGCAGGAGCCACATAGTCCTCATCCTTAAAGACAGGCATGGCGCGGAGGGCCTTCCGGTCCACCTTACCGCCCGGAGTGATGGGCATGGCATCCATCTGCATGTAAAATGTGGGAACCATATATTCCGTAAGGCTCTCTGCCAGACGACCGCGCAGGGCCTCGGTGTCGATCTCCCGATCTGCCGTGAAGAACAGTACCAGCTGCTCGGAGCAGATCTCCGCAACCGCATCCGAGATGCCCGGATACCGGCTGGCAACAGCCTCGATCTCCCCCAGCTCGATCCGGAAGCCCCGGAGCTTCACCTGGGTATCGATCCGGCCGAAATACTCCAGCTCGCCATCCTCGTTGTATCTTGCAAGATCGCCGGTGCGGTACATTTTCATATCCAGCTCTTCCAGGAAGGTGCAGGGAACGAACCGCTCATCCGTAATATCCTGTCTTCTCCAGTAGCCCTCCGCGATCTGCGGACCTGCCAGGCAGAGCTCGCCTGCACATCCCCGGGGCATCAGGTTTCCGTAGGCATCACAGATCAGCGACCAGGTATTCGGTACCGGCCGTCCTATGGGGATATTCTCCACCTCCTGATCCTTCTTCATATCCACGATATGATAGGAGGAAGCCACGGTAAACTCCGTGGGTCCGTATCC
This sequence comes from uncultured Lachnospiraceae bacterium, assembly GCA_902760755.1. Taxonomy (GTDB): domain Bacteria; phylum Bacillota; class Clostridia; order Lachnospirales; family Lachnospiraceae; genus Eubacterium_Q. The sequence goes on from CACWHK010000014.1 coordinate 18,255, forward strand.
GTTCACAAACTGAATCTTCGTCTCCGGAACGTAGGACATCTTCTCGCCACCCACCATGATATACCGGAAGGGCATATCCGGATACTGGCTGACAAGGGCCATACCAATCTGCGTGGGCATGGTCATGCCGTTCACCTGATTCAGTACAAAGTAATCCCGCATGCCTTCCAGATCCTTCCGGAGCTCCTCCGAAAGAATATGGATCTCCCCGCCGGCAGCAAGGGGCGGGATCAGGTCATTTACGGAAGCATCGAAAGAGAAGCTTGCCTGAACCGCATGGACGCTGTCCGGTCCCATCCGGAAATCCTTCAGCCACCACTCCGTAAGGGCACGTGCGGACCGGTGGGTCTGTACTACGCCCTTCGGCTTTCCGGTGGAGCCGGAGGTATAGATCATATAAGCACGGTGGGACGGTGTCGCACGGTTCACATGCTCTGCCTCCGGATACTCCGAAAGCGCCTCCGCCACTGTCTCTTCGGTAAGAACCACCCGGGAACCCGAATCCGTCAGCATGTACTCGATCCGGTCCTCGGGATAATCCGGATCGATGGGAACATACGCCGCTCCTGCCTTCTGGATACCGATCATGGCCGCGGAGAATTCCTTAACACGGTGCATGCGGATGGCAACAAAGCTGTTCTCCTCCACGCCCTTTGCAAGGAGGTAGGCAGCGATACGGTCCGATGCATGGTCCAGCTCCGCATAGGTATAGCTTCCCTTATAATCCGTAACTGCCCGCTTCTCCGGCGTCTTTGCCGCATTTGCAAGGAAGAGGTCCAGCCAGGTTTCCGTAGTATCGTAGATCAGGGTTCTGCCCTTCGAGATGTCCAGGATCTCTCTTATCTCTTCTTTGCTGACAAGGGCGATCTCCCGCACCGTCTCAGCCTTTGCAAGGCCTTCCGCCACCCGTATAAATGCGCCGGCAAAGCGCTCGATCTCCTCGTGGCCGTAGATCCGTCCGTCATACTCAAAGAGCAGGGTGTAGCCCTCTCCCTCGGGGTAGGCATTCACTGCGATGGGCATCTTCACCGTATCAAGTCGAAGCTGGATCTGCTCCGCCTTCGGCATGCCCTCGGGCACATCCGAGATCCCTCCCTGATATGCAAAGAGAATCTCCGCACGAAGGTCCGTACGCTCCACGATCTTCGTGTAGGGATAAAACTCCTTCGCAAAGGTTTCCTGCAGCTCCTTATGGAAGGCCTTCACATAGTCCTCTGCGGAAAGGTCCTTACTCTCCGGCCCTGCCACCGGAAGGGTCCGTACGAACATGCCGAAGCAGGCCTGCAGGGCCGTGCCGGCAGAACGTCCGTTGCTTATGGTTGCATACATGGGCTTTTCTTCCCGTGTGATCCGCTTCAGCGCCTCCGCAAAGGCTGCGGAGAGGTAGCTGCCCGGTGTTACGCCGGTGCGTCTGCAGAACTCGTTGATGGGCTCTGCCTCTACGGCAAATGTGGCTATGCAGCTGGCCGGGCCCTCCGGCTTCTTCTCAGCGGGAAGGCTTCCCACTGCAGCCCCTGCCAGGAGCTGATCAAAGTACTCCTCCGCCGCGGCATATTCCGGACTTCCCATCAGTTCCTTCTCATACAGCGCATAGTCGTAGGCGGTTACCTGCTCCGGCTCCGGCACATTTCCTCCCAGGATCAGTCCCAGATCTCTGAAGAAGATATCTCCGGAGATTCCGTCAAATACGCTGTGGTGAATATCCGTGAAGAGCCATACCCGCTCTCCCAGGGTATAAAGACGGATCCTGTACAGGCGGTCCGCCATAAGATCAAAGGGCACCACAAGACTCTGGAAGAAGCCCTCCTCCGGCTCTGCTTCCAGTGCGATCACCTCTACCTCCGCCGGCTCCCCGTCCTTTCTCCGGAGCATCACATCCCCGTCTGCGTACTCAAAGCCCGCCTTCAGAATGGGGTGCAGATCGATCAGGGTGCGAAGGGCATCCGCAAGAACTGCTGCATCCATCTTCGGAAGGACCGTTACGGATGGGATATTGTACTGTGTGGTGGAGGGATTCATCTGCCAGTCGATGAAGAGTCCCCGCTGGTTCTCCGTCACGGGATAGAGCTCCTGCTTCGGATACGCCGTGATCTCCTTCGACGCTGTCTCCTCCGGACGGTCGATCAGCGCTGCGATCTCCCGGATCACCGGAGCTTTCATGATATCAGCCACGGAGACTCTTACACCGCATGCGCGGCTGATCTCCGCCGAAAACCGCATGGCCCCGATGGAAGAAAGTCCGTGCGCCACCAGGTCGGAAGTCACACTGACGGTATCTGTCCCGAGGATAGCAGCAGCGATCCCGGCCAGGGTCTTCTCCGTCTCCGTGGAGGCTTCCACGAAATCCTCCGAATCTGTGATCCGCGGCTCCGGCAGCTTCTTCCGGTCGATCTTTCCGTTGGGTGTCATGGGCATGTCATCCATTTGCAGGAAGACCGTGGGAACCATATACTCTGCAAGGCTCTCCGCCAGAAATGCACGAAGCGCCGTTTCATCAACCTCTGCTCCGGAGGAATAGTACAGCACCAGCTGATCCTTCTTCACCTCTGCCGCTGCCAGCCGGATTCCCTCGAACCTGGAGGCCGTACTCTCGATCTCTCCCAGCTCGATCCGGAAGCCCCGCAGCTTCACCTGGGTGTCGATACGTCCCTGATACTCCAGGTCTCCCTCCTCATTGTAACGGGCCAGATCTCCCGTATGATAGATCCGCACCTCCTTGTCACCGATCCGTACGGTGGGGAACCGCTCCTCGGTAAGCTCCGGCCGGTTCCAGTAACCCTTTGCAAGCTGCGGTCCCGCAAGACAAAGCTCACCCGAGCAGCCCCGGGGAAGCAGTCTGCCGCAGGCATCCATGATAAAGCCAACGCAGTTATAGAGAGGACGACCGATGGGGATCACCCTGTAGTCCCGCTCCTTATCCAGCTCATAGTACGTAGCATCCACCGTGAACTCGGTGGGTCCGTAGGTGTTATAGACATGACCCCTTGCCTTCGGCACCATGGTCATGGCCTCACCGCCGATATTGAAGTAGTCCACATCCAGAGGCTCATCCGCTGCCAGCAGCTGCCCGAACTGGGTGGAATAGCTTCCGCCGTTGATGGCGTAGGTCTTCAGGAACTCCTTCATTTCCGAGATATCACGACGTGCAGACTCCGGTACGATGAATACGGTTCCGCTGACGGTAAGCGCCGGGAAGATATCCTCCACCGAAGCATCAAAGGCATAATTCGTGTGCAGCGCGATCCGGCTGTTCTCGGAAAGACTCCAGCGGTCCCGGATAAAATGTACAAAGTTCAGCAGAGCCTTATGCTGGATCATAACGCCCTTCGGCTTTCCGGTGGACCCGGAGGTATAGATCATATAAGCCAGATGCTCCGGCGTACACCGGGGAACGAACCTTTCAGCCGGAGGATCCATGGCAAGGATCTTCGCCACCTTCTCATCGGTGAGCAGCAGTCCCGCTGCAGAGTCCGAGAGCATGTACTGCACGCGCTCCTCCGGATATTCCAGGTCGATGGGCACGTAGGCAGCGCCGGCCTTGTGGATACCAAGCACCGTTGCAAAGTACTCCTTCACACGACCCATGCGGATCGCCAGGAAGCTGTTCTCCTCGATGCCCTCGGAGACAAGGTACGCTGCGATCTGATCCGAAGCTCGGTCCAGCTCCGCATAGGTAAAGCTACCCTGCACATCCGTCACGGCTGCCTTGTCCGGCGTCCGTTCCAGGCTCTCGAAGAAAAGATCCAGCCAGGTTTTCTCCGGATCGTATGCATAGGTCTCCCCTCCGGAAAGCTCCAGAATCTCATGCTGCTCCTCCTCGGAAAGAAGGCTTAGCTCCGTCAGCCGTTCCTTGGTCATCATGTCCGAAAGCACCTGATCAAAGGTCTTTGCAAACCTGCGGATATACGCCTCACTGAAGCGGTTATCCTGATACTGTACATGGATCACCAGGTTACCGTCCTGAGGATACATTTCCACGGAGAAGGCATCTCCCGTGGCAACAAAGGGAAGCTCCTCTCTTTGCAGCTGCAGCTTACTGTCCTTCGGAAGGGTCAGAAGATCCGTCTGCCATGCAAACTGAACCTCACTGCTGACTCCGGTTTCCTCTGCCAGCTCCGCGAAGGAGTAGATATCATTCGCCATGGCCCCGAGCAGCTGTTCCTTCAGATCCGACAGATACTCCTCCACGGACATATCCGACCGGGTGCGACAAAGCACGGGAAGGGTGGTTACGAACATGGAAACCGTCCCATGGGTCCGGGGATCCCGACGTCCGTTGTAAATGGTGGAGAAAAGCGCCTCCTTCTTCATGGTGTAGGAGGTAAGCACATAGCCGAAGGCCGCTGTGGTAAAGATATTCTCCGTTGTCTTATGGGTCTCGCAGAAAGATCTTAAGGCATCCGCGGACACACTGAGGGTGATATACTGATCCGCAAAGCCGATCTCCTTCTCCTTCCGGTCACCCTCCGGAAGGGACTCCGTATCGGCACCGCCGTACTGCGCCAGATACCAGGCCCTGGCATCCGTCCATGCGCTGCCGCGTCTTGCGCTCTGCTCTGCAGCTGCAGCGTCATATGCGGTCCAGCGCTCCGGTTCGATGGCTGCTCCGCCCAGAGCCCTCTCCAGCTCACCCACCATGATCTGCATGGAGGTTCCGTCAAATACCAGATGATGGAAATCCATGAAAAGATACTTCGGTCCTTCCGTCTCGATCAGCTTCATGCGGAAGAGGCGTTCGTTCCGAAGGTCAAATGCCTGAACCAGGGACCCCTTCTTCTCCTGCAGCTCTGCCTCCGTCCTGGTCTCCCGGGTGCAGACCTCCTGCTCCGCATACGCGCTCTGATACTGAATGGCAGGATTTCCCTCCTCATCGGAAACCACTGCTGCAAAGAGCCCCGGATGCGCCTTCACCATGGTTCCGAGAGCCTCCGCCATCCGGTCCGTATCCGTATCCGCCGGAAGCTTAAAGAGCATGGGGTTGTTATAAACCGCCTCTCCCTCGTGGCGCTCACACTCCAGGAAGATACCCAGCTGGGACTGTGTAAGCGGACAGGGGCGGGTCAGGTTCTCTGCACTTCCTTCCTCTGCCTCTCCTTCACCCTGCTCCGCCAGATAAAGCTCTGCGATCTTCTGCGGAGTTCTTCCCCGGAAGATCTGATTGATGGTAATGCCCGGAAGGCCCGTGGCTGCCACCACCTCCATGGAGGTAACGGAGCTGCCTCCCATCCGGTAGAAATCCTCCGTCGCACTGAAGCGGTCCAGCTTAAGCACAGATGCCATGGCGTCCGCGATGGCGCGCTCCGTATCATTTGCGGGAGCGACATAGACACCCCGCTCCTCCACCGGCTTTTGCAGCATGCGCCGGCTGATCTTCCCCGTAGCCGTACGCGGCAGGGCATCCAGTTTGATAAAATGGGACGGGATCATATAGTAGGGCAGAACGTTCTCCAGCTTCTTACGAAGGTCCTCCGTATCCAGCTCCACATCATCCGCATAGTAGAGGCAGATGAAGGCATCCTCCCCCTCTCCGAAGCCGCGGACCACCACCTGCTGCAGTCCGGACACACGGGAAACCGCTACCTCGATCTCCGCCGGCTCGATCCGGTTACCGCTGATCTTGATCATTTCATCGATTCTTCCCAGCACCTCGTACTGCCCGTCCGGCAGACGGCGGGCCAGATCCCGGGTGTGCAATTCTCCGTTTACGAAGGCTTTGGCCGTTTCCTCCGGGCGGTTCAGATATCCGCGAACATAAGGATTCTCCACGCAAAGCTCTCCCGCCTCTCCAGGAGGAACCGGATTCCCGGCTTCATCCCGAAGGGTGATCTTCAGAGAGGTGAAAGGTCTTCCGATGGGCGCGATCTCATTTGGCTTATCCAGATGCCCCATGGTAATACAGAAAGCACTTTCACTCATGCAGTATCCGTTCATGATCTGCACCTCAGGATCATCCGACCAGATGCCGTTGGCAGGCTCCGAACCGACGAAGATCTTCCGGAGTGTGGGGATATTTCGGAAGAGACGCAGGATCGAGGGTGCGCAGAAGGTAGCATCCACCTCATGCTCCACGAAGGCCTGATACAGGGCAGGCGGATTCTTCAGGATGCTGAAGGGCACCACGCTCATCCTCGCGCCTGCATCCAGTCCGCCGAGGAAATCGATGACGATAACGATAAAGTAAAGGGGTGCGATCAGACCGAAATTCTGAATGCCCGCAGCCGTACTGATCCCGTTCTCCTTAAAGCTGGAAACGATGACGTCCAGATTCCCGTATTCATGGAGAACGCCCTTCGGCTTTCCCGTGGTTCCGGAGGTGTAGACCGCAAATGCGGCGTCATGGAGATCCACCTCCGCATAGCCGGACAGGGGTTCGCATGCAAGCACCTCCTCCCAGGCTGCCCGGTCCAGAACCAGCTTGCAGTCACAGTCCTTCTGAATAAACTCCACGCGCTCCGCCGGGTAGTCCTCCTCCAGCAGAACGAAGGCTGCACCGGCCTTCCAGACGCCCAGCATGGCGATAAAGGGATCCACCCCGCGGGGCAGCAGGATATTCACGAAATCCTCCCGTCCGATCCCCTTCTCCTTAAGATAACGGCAGACCTTCCCTGACAGAAGATCCAGCTCCCGGAAGGTAACATCCCGTTCGTTTTCACCCATGGAAGAAAGGATCACCTTCTCCGGCTCCTTCTCAACATGCTCTCTGACCGTTCTGAAAATCTCCATCATACTTCCTTCCCCCATTTCATCGTTACGATATTCTGTCCGAATGAATAGCTGTAATCCGCATCATTCATGAACTCCTTCACTATGGTCAGTCCCGACCGTTCCCTGTCCGCTTCCACATGGACCGGATCAAAGGGAACACCGTCATCCTTCACGAAGAGTGAAAGGCCTTCCGCATCCAGGATAAGACTGATGTCCATATAAGCCTTCTCCGACTTTCCGCTGTGCTGCGTATAGTTAAGCAGCAGCTCGTCGATACAGTGTGCAACTCCCATGATCCGCTCCTCGGAGCATTTCCCCTCCAGGAATTCTCTTACGGAGGAGATCACGCCCTCCGTCCTGTTTCTGTCGCAGGGAACGGAGAGGTCCAGTCGTTCTACCCCCTCCAGCCGCACGGGAATCAGATGGATGCGCCCTACACTATTCCCTGCCTTCTTTCGCACCGGGATGGATATCAGCGGGATCAGCAGGATAGACAGCGCCGATCCGATGGGAAATGCGACCCATATATTTTTAATCACATACTTCGCGAGAATAAACCCAATGCCCAGATTGATCAGCAGGGACAGTGCCGAGATCATGGAGAGAACCGGATGCTCATTCAGCTGGAAGATGATCACCATGGGCAGGATCACGCTCAGGGCGAAGTTGGTCATGGCGATCAGGGGCAGGCCCTGTCCCGTCATCTCGATCACCGCCGGATCCTTCGCTCCGAAGAGGGTGGCCAGGTGCTCCGCGATAAACCATACCGCCACATTGCAGAGCACGGCAAAGCCTATGGATATGGTAAGGCCCCGCCGAAGCAGTCTCCTGAGTCCGTCGTAGTCCCGCTGCCCCACCAGCATGCCTCCGATGCCCAGGAAGGCGCTCTCCACGCCGCCGGACACCATCTGTCCCAGGATCACGAGGGTAAGGCCTATGGACATAACAAAAAGCCCCGTCTCTCCATGCACGGACTGAACGAAGAAATTGCACATGAAGATCATCAGCGTAAGCGCAAGGCTGCTGAGCATGGACGGGACTCCCATTTTCATATTTTCTCCAAGCATATGGCCAAAGCCCTTGAAATACGGGCGGATGCCCAGGGACCTCCTCTTCCGGAAGAGGAAAAAGAGGAACATAAACGAAGCCACCAGATACCCGGTCAGGGTTGCCAGTGCCGCACCGCCGATATCCATGGAGAATACCTTAACATACAGGATATCACAGATTAAGTTTACGACAACGGAGGTAAGCATGGAGACGGAAACCAGCTTCGGATAGCCGACCACCTCCACCAGACCTCCGGTTCCGTTCATGACGATCAGCAAAAATGCACCGCCGAGCATGACGGAGAGATACTTGTAGGTATTGTCATACAGGGCCGGATCCAGACAGAGCGCGGAGGTAAGGCCCGAAGAAAATGTAAGGGAAAGAAGGGAGATCAGCACACCGAAGCCGAAGCAGGATACGATGGCCGTTGTAAGAGAGCTGCTGGCCTCGTCGAAATCCCGCCGGCCCAGGGCCTTCGCGATGATGATGGAGGCCCCGGCAGTAAGCAGCAGACTGATGCCTGCCAGAAGGCCCGTGACGGGCGATACATTTTGAATCGCCGACACAGCCTGTGGGCCGATCAGCTGTCCCATCAGGATGCTGTCGACCACGTTATTGATGTTCACGATTGCCATGGTTGCGATGGACGCAAAGAGGAACCGTCCCAGACTTTTATTGATCAGATAACTGTTTCTGTCTTTCATACCTTCTCCCCCGGACAGACCTGTCACCCTTAAGAATATGACTCATCTGCCGTAACCCCTTACAGACAGATGTCATTTTGATTTCGATTTTAGAGATAGAAATCGTCGCGTGCGCCGAGATTAAGACCTCCCTCGTCCCCCAGACCGGAGGAGCTTCCCCCGCCGAGGCCGCTGCCATCGCGGTCCGCAAGGCTGAAGGATCCGCGAGAATCCAGCGCATCCCGGTTGCCGAGAGTCATGCCGTCATCCGAGCCGCCTCCGCCAAGAAGGCTCTCCCGTTCGCCCACCTGAAAATCATCCGAAGTTCCGAGGCCCTGACGTACATTCTCGCTGGTCTTCGGCTTGTCGCTGCTACTGCCCGGGAAATCGATCCCCTTTGAGAGGTCGCTTCCGCCACTCGGGAAATCAATCCCCTTTGACAGGTCGCTGCCGGAGCCGGGCATGTTGATCCCGCCGGAACCCGGCATGTTGATCCCACTGCTGCCGGGCATATTGATCCCGCCGCTCAGAGGATTCTCGAAGTCATCCGCTTCCTGCCGCACCGGCAGTCCGAAGTAGGGACTTCCGGTCTCACCCTTCCGGTACGGATCCATGGTGTGGAACAGCCGGTTCTCCCGGAGGTAATTGTTCAGCATGATGATATATTCCGTGAGACGTCTGATCTCATCGGGGCTCACTCCGCCGAAGGAGATATAGCAGTGTCCCAGCTCGCGGAAGGTATTTACAAGAAAGCGGGACATGCTGAGTCCGGAATTGATGGGACCCGAACCGCCGCTTTGCTCATCCTTCACGTAGTACTTCACGGATTCCGGTACCCGGTTCGGGAACTCCGGATCCATACTGTTCTCATTCCTCATCTGGAAAAACATCTGCGTGGTAAGATTCAGCCGCAGCATTCCATTTACCATGGCTACCTGCTGCACCGGATCTGCCTGCGAAGGATTGTGCAGGTATCCGAGAAATGTAAGATAATCCTTCCGAAGCTGATCGTCGGGCCGGACCGCGCCCTCCTCCGGGCTCTCCAGACGGGATGACATTTCCAGGGCATAGCGAAGGGACTCTGCCACCGCATCTCCCAGCGCCATGGTCTGGGGGCCCACCGGCTCCGGCATGGAATTATCCACGCCCCGCATACCCAGAGTCCGCATGGTCGTTGCAGCCATCATGTTCTCCCGCTGCCGGCTGGCGATCGCGTCCTCCTCTGCCTTATCGACGATACCACCGATCCTCCCAAATAAACTCCTGTTCAACCTAGACATAACCATCCTCCAACATCATGTTTTTTGTTACAATACCATTTCTATTTTACATTATTTAGGGCTTCCCATCAACGAAAAAGCACGCAAATACACACAAAAAAAGTGCCTGCCGCCTACGATAGAGGCAGCAGACACCCTTAGTTATTAATCCATATCTGCCGGTAAGAACCGTGTTTGTGATATAACGTACGGATCTTCATCCAGAGGTTCATATACCTCCACAGCTGCAAAGCCTTCCTCCGGCTCAAGCGTGATGGTCTTCACATAGCTGAGCACCACATAATTCATTCCCGAAACTTCCTGCGTCGCAAGGACTGCCAGCGGCTTATACGAAACGCCTTCCACCCTCGTTGCAATGTCATACGCTTTCAGTGCCTTATCGATCACGATATCATCGCTGTCAAGGAAGATGGATACCGGCTCCTTATATCCGCCGGGCAGTGTCGAAATACTAAACGCCCGCAGGCAATTATCCCAACCGGTGATCGTAGCATTTCCTTCCAGATCGTAGTATACCGTTAGGATCACAAACATATACTCGGTATCACCGGAAAGCTTGCAGAGGAATCGGTAATTCGTACCTGCCACCACCTGAGATCCGAGGCATGCCATACCCTCGATCCCTTCTTCGGGAAGATATTCATCCGCATCAATCGCCTTCCGCAGGATTTCCTTCTCCTCCGCGGTCATGCGAGTTGCCACAGGATCCGTCCAGCTTCCGCCGATTCCGCTCTCGATCAGGGCCCCGTCATCGTCGAAGATATAATCGACACCGTCGATGGTGATCTCGCCGGTGACCATTTCACCGTCTTCGTTAAAGTAATAGGTGTTCTCGTCCCACTCCAGCCAGCCGACGGTCATCTCGCCGGTTTCTTCAAAGTGATACCAGTTTCCGCTGATCTTCTTCCATCCGGTCACCATGGCATAGTCACCGCCCAGATAGTACCAGTTGTCGCCGTACTGCTTCCAGCCCTTGTGCAGCGTTCCATTTGCCTTGAAGAAATACCACTTACCGTCGATCTTCTTCCAGCCGGTCACCATGGCACCGTTCTTTCCGAAGTAGTACCACTGTCCCTTGTACTGAACCCATCCGGTGGCCATGTAGCCATCCTTCTTGAAATAGTACCATTTTCCGCCGTCCTTTACCCACTCGTCCTGCGCATACTTGCCTGCCGAGTAAGAGTACCACCAGCCGTTCTTGTCATGCTTCCAGGTGCCGGTTGCCGCATCCGCTTCGGATCCTGATCCGATCACGACTGCAGGCAGCATCAGCCCGACTGCAAGCGTACCACAAAGTGCTTTCTTAAACCTTCTCATAGAGCTACCCCCTATCATTATGATTATTGATTATACATTATTCGCCTGACTATCTGCAATAGCCATTCGTGTCGAAGGTATACTTCACCCCGTCGATCACGTAGGTTGCGTTCTTTGCATACCATCCGCCGGAGACTCCGTACCACCAGCCCTTGGCGGTCTTATGCCAGCCGTACTTCACCGGATCACTCTGAACGCAGTTTCCTCCGATCCACCATCCCTTTACGAATTCATTCTGTGCAGCGTATCCGCTCGACTTAAAGAAGTACCACTTGCCGTCGATCTTCTTCCAGGTGTTCCGTAGTGCTTTAGCGCCGACCATATAGTACCAGCCCTTATCGCCCTGCTTCCAGCCGGGAACCTGCTTCTCGCCGGACCGTGCACCGTCTGACCCAAGATAATACCCGTCACGGTACGCATCCGTCTCCAGGTAGCCGTCCTTTCCGAAGAAGTACCATGCACCGTCAATCTTCTGCCAGCGGTTCTTCGGGTACCAGCCGGAGGTGTCAGCGAACCATTTGCCCTTCTTATTGGACTTCCAGGAGCCGGTAGGCAGGTAGGTCTGCTGACCGTCCGCGTCATACCACTTCCCGTCGACCCATTCCGAGCAGGGCAGGGATTCCTCCGGAATCGAAGCATAGGCCTTGATGGGGAAGTTGTCCACCTGAACGCCCTTTACGCCTTCCGGGACAACCTTCAAGGCTTCTTCACTCCCCAATAAATCCACATTCACCTGCCACACCTTCTCTTCAAACTCATCCTTCAACTCCGAAGCATCCTTCCATCCATTCTGATCAGAATAATACCAGGACTCTCCGGGGTTGATACGGGAATTCAAAGTAATCTCGTGAACATTAAGACTATTATAATTAATGGCAAACGTCACCCCGTTCTTCGACTCTCCGTCTTCCTCATAACACTCCCTGATCACCACTGAGTAGACATTTCCCTTCGGCACGGCTACCGGCTCCGAGAGATCGATTCTGTGATACCCCCCATAACGGAACACCTCCTGTGAAGCCGTTGTATCCAGCAGGGGCTTTCCGCTTTCCGGATTCCCTTCTTCCGGATTCAGGTAGATCTGCCAGCTTGCCGTCGTATTCGGCTTATTGGTGGCAAACGCAATGGAATGGATCAGCAGGTCCTCTTCTGCCGAGAATACATTTGCCATCCGTTCATTTCCGTATTCCTCTACATTCGGAAGGGCAGCATACTCCTGGCATCCTGCCAGATCATACTGTGCGATCACATCATCCTGCGGTACGTCATCATATGGATAGAATGTGAAGGCCTGCAAGGAGAAAATAGACATGTCATAGTATGACAGGTAGAAATACCCGGAATTGTCGATTCCCCATTCGCCGGCGTCCGGTGTGTTCCACTGGATGATAGTTCCTTCTTCGTCCTTGTCTGCTTTTTCCACGTCTGTCGCAGTGATCCCGCCCCAGCTGTTCTTGACTATAAATGCACCATCTCCCGGAGGAGTACTTCCCTCAACTGTTTTCCCCTGATATACCCTTGTAAAGTTCTCCTTGGGATAGTTGTCATCATAGCCTATAATGCACACGGAATGATCCGCATCCAGCCCCTCGACATTCACATACTGTGCCCAGTTTTCAAGATTCATGTACCCATCTTCCTGCACTGTATCATTCGGATCAGACTGATCGGCATGATACGATATCTGTATAGCATGCCCCTTTGAGATTTCCAGCTTTACTGCTTCAGTGCCGGCGGCATTATACTCACGGTTTTTCTCGTTCGGATCTCCGTATGGATTCGGAAGACTGACCGCATCCTTCAAAACCGCCTCGCATTCATACGTATGATATTCCTTGCTGTCCGGGATCGACCAGTCATCAAACTCTGCATACTCATTATAAGTGTACACCTGATCTCGGATAAAATCCGTTGACCAGTTTTGGTCGAAATAATCGTTGAACCATTCGTCAAAATCCATGCCATCCTCGTAGCCCTTGGCACAGATCATATCCTTTGTGGCATCATCCTGAAAATACTTCAGATAAGCATCATGGAAGAGTTTACGGTAATATTCCTTTCTGGCAGCCTGCGCTTCGTCATCCTCGTTCCGGTTGTTTCCCGTCCATCCGTGCTTCCCCTTGTATTCAAAGGGCTGCCACCCATCAACAATCTGATCCTCGGAAATAGGTCCTCTGCCGGACATGAACAGTGCGGCCACCTCAACTCCATGACCTCCGCTATTATAGACTATATTGGAGTTATTTTTTTCCGGAACGCTGAAATCATACCCTTCTCCAAGTTGCGATACCGGAAGCAATCCGTTAGTAACATCATCTTCGGTTATCGGATGATGGGCAAACCAGTTCACAGCCTTCTCCGAAAGATTCAGATTCGTATTCTCTTCTCCGGCCGGGACTCCGAGATCATTGTCATACAAAATAGAAACCTCTGCCGCCGCAATCCCCCCAAAAGCCCAGCAGGTTCCATACGGATTCTGACTCTTGATCCGAGTAACATAGTTTTTCCCGTTATAATCCCTGAGATCGATCTTGGAGGGAAGGCCCTCTGCCTCCTCCAGGATCTCCTGTTCCGCTGCTGCGGATCGTGTCGTCTGTAACGATTGCACGCTGCAAAGACCGGTCTTCCATGTCTGATCCGTCAGTTCATCGATCTCGATCTCACCGGTAACCTCCGGCTCCTCCACCTGTCCGGTGGTCTCTGCCAACGCCTCTGCAGGGAAGCTTCCCAGAATCATCGCTGCACATACAAATGCTGCGGATAGTCTTCTCTTCTTCATAGTTTCCCTCCTCTCCAGGTGCCTGTCACCGTTTTGCGCTATTTCCTTATCGCTACCGCAAATGCCTCCGCCAGTGCGATATGCCCTTCCGCGGTGAGATGCAGCGAATCCAGTGTTGACGGCTGTGCGTAGTCTGCTGCGTTCAGGAACTCGCAGCCGTACTTCTCCGCCACCTTCCGGTAGCAGGCCGGGAATTCCCGAGAACGCGTGATGGCGCTCTCGGTGAAGCTTCCGTAGAACGGTGAGCCGGGAAGACCCTCCCCCAGCTCCGTCGGTGCCACAAGAAGGATCCGCGGGATAAAGCCCTGCTTCTCCTCCGTGAACTCACGGATGATCCGAACCAGGGTCGCTGCGCCCTCCGCGATCTCCTCCGCCGTAAGGTGGAACACCTCCTTCAGGTCATTGGTGCCCAGCATCAGGATCACGATATCCACCGGCTTATGGGAATTAAGGCAGGGCTTCAGATAGTCCAGCCCGCTCTTCCAGCCCTCCACCGGATCATCGAAAATGGTGGTCCGCCCGTTGCAGCCCTCCTCGATCACGCGGTACTCATCTCCCAGCAGCATCTGCAGCCGCCCGGTCCACCGCACATCCGCCGGATACCGAAGATCCGTCGCCGGATTATACCCATATGTATTCGAATCACCATAGCACAAAACTGATTTGTACATTTCCGTCCTCCTTCAATTTAAGGGTAATTGTGGACTTGTTAGTTTATGTAAACCAAAGTGAATGATCCATGCTGCGACCGCAGAACATGCGTAAACCAGGAAAACGTACAGAACATCGGGAAGGCCGTGGTTCAGCACGCTCCGGAAGAGCCCGTGGATCAGGAAGATCTCGTAGCTGATGCCGCCGAGAAACAGGAGCACCCTGTTGTGGAACTCCACCTTCAGGTTCACCAGCAGCAGGACGCTGAGGAACAGCATGCAGAGCACGATCTGCACCACCAGCGTGAGAAGCTTCTCGGGATAGCCCGGATGCCCCGGCCACTCCTTATAGTAGCCGAAATGCCCATCCACATACTGCTCCAACACATACCATCCGATGAGCAAAACCACCGACAGCGGAAGGAGCAGCTTATACCGCTTCTCCATCCACGCCTTGACCTGCATTTCATATTTCGCAAAAAACATGCCGACAACAAAGAAGATCGTGGTGTTGTACCACCACTCCCCCATGAACCAGCGCCGGGTAACGGAGGTGCTGTCATGCCCGAGGAGCAGGGAAAATGTGATCATCAGCACCGTAAAAAGCGTAACCACGAGCATCGCCGCCCACTCGGATTTTATGAACCGGAAGCAGACGTAAAATGCGACATACAACAGGAGAATCTCCAGCACAAACCATGCATTACTGTTAAGGAGCGGCGTTCCGAAGATCGCCGTAACCCCCTGCCACGCGCCGGACAGCTTGCCGCCGGAAACAAAGCATAGATAGATGACATTTGTTAAAAGAAACGGGAGCAGAACCTTCGTAAGTCGGTGCTTCCAGAAGGTCCCGAGATAATTCTCCCTGGTCTTATAGCTCTTAAAAAGGCCGAAGCCCGAGAAGAAAAAGAAGACCGTGGTGAAGAGGATCCCGAAGGAATTCCAGAGAGTCACCGGGCCCTTCACCACATTTCCGTAATTCGTAATGGTCTGCACCAGGTGATGCAGGATGATCATCAGCGCAGCAAAGGCCTCCAGCGCCTTCGCCTGCCCAAGACCCCATGCCTCGTGGCTGAATTCGCCCCGCCGCATCACACCGGCCCCGAACACCAGGATCGTGACGATTGCCACGGGAAACAGAAACAAACCAAACTCCGTCATCTTCCCCCCCTAAAGAAAAATCTGTGAACTCTTCCCTCAGTCCCAGCCGAAGGGACCGTCCACAACGATGCGCTTCCCTTCCGCGCGGAACTTTTCGTTCATTTCCGCAAATGTAAGAGGCGGATTCTTCAGGCACTCCTCTGCCTCGGCGGCAAAGGGGCCCTTTTCGCGGATCATTTCACTGCAAAATGCGCTTACCTTCTCCGGTGTCATTCCGGGAAGACGCCCGCAGTAATAGGTTCGGTGCATGTAGGCGCTGCCCTCCGAAACCGGAAACTGATACGCGGTGAGCCTGCTGAAGGCAAACCGTGCCTCCAGGCTGTCTTCGGCCAGCGCCCTGTCGCGGAGCCATCCGAAGTCCTCCTCAGACCGCACCTTACCGCAGGCCGTCCAGTACTCCGGATCCTCCATGAACCACTCGTCCATTTCGCCACCCAGGAGCTCCAGTGCCTTATCCACGGCGCGCCCGTGTTTCAACATGTGCACAAAGTAATTCAGGTAGATCCGGTCCTCCTCCGGGTCCGCATGCAGCACGGCGGGCACCGAAAGCCCCTCCCAGTCCGCACGCGTGATCTTCTTATGCTTCATGATTATCTGGCCCCTCTTTCCTACATTTCCGTAAGGGGGAACGCCCCCTACGCTTATTTCCAGGTAAACTCCGGATAATCCCCATATCCGGACAAAGTGAACTGTGTGGCGTAGTCCGTATTAGCGTACGGTAGATTCATGTAATCATTATCCCAACCGAAGAACCAGATCTGATAGCCCACACGAGCAATCTCATACGCATCCTTATTGATCTTCAGTGTCTTCTTTTCTCCCTTTGCACAACTGTCGGAATAAATCCATTTATACTCCTCATCCGTCTTATTCCAGACCTGCACCTCCAGCCGGGCAACATACCACCCATCCTGGATAAATGTAAGCAGTATCTCGTTTTCGGACTCTATCTCCTGCTCCGTCGGCTTTCCACCCGTAGCCCCCGGAATATCCATGATCGTCACGCCGTCCCATGCACCGTTCTCATCAACAAAATACTTGCAGTCGATATACGAGTTCGTGTACAGGCGGCCCTGCTTGTCGAAGTAATACCAGGTGCCCCGGATCTTCTTCCAGCCCGTCGCCATCTGGCCGTTGTTCTTCAGGAAATACCACACATCCTTATAAAGCTTCCATCCCTTATGCATGGCACCGTTGATGAAGTAGTACCACTTGCCGTCAATCTTCTGCCAGCCGTTCACCATGTAACCCTTGGCATCGAAATAGTACCACCGGTTGTTGTACTCCACCCACGCACTCTTCGCGTAGGACCCGTCAGAATACGAGTACCACCAGCCCTTGTCATCCTGCTGCCATGTCCCGGTTGCAGCCTCCGCCGTATCCGGCACCGCCTGCAGCAAAAATGCAGCCAGCAGCAACGCAACCATCAGCTTCTTCATACATTTCTTCATAGCTTGTACCCCTTTCTTTCCAAACTATCCCCGGGGCATCGCGCCCCATTGTTCACAAAAACTTCACCTTTTTATAGCACCTTTTATGTAAACTACTGGTATATATACTCGTAATACACCCGCTCGTCGTAGGTGCCGGCGTCGCGCAGGGAATCAAAGCACATGTTGTGCTCCCACGCGATGTCCCCGTAGTCGTTGTATCCCAGAAAGTTTTCATATCCCCTGGGGCTTGTAAAATGTACCAGCCGCCCGTCCGCATCATATTCCCAGCGCCCGGTCTCCGTCTCCTCCCCGTCCGCATTCACGTTGACAGTGCGGGTACGCAGTCCATTTTCATAATAGGTCCTGCCGTGGCTCCGCTCACTCCCGTCCGGCTTGGTCACAACGGTTTCCTCGATCCCGTATTCCCCGTAGGTATTCACATATACGCCCGAGAGCTCATCCCGGAAGAAATGCTCCTCGCGGACCACCTGCTCCCGGTCATCGTAATACTCGATGTTCCTGTGCTCGTGATACGTATCCGTCATCTTCGCGAGCCTCCCGGCGGAATCGTATTCGTAGTCCCAGGACCGATACACGTACCCGTCGGGCAGGATGTTGGTCTTTCGCACCAAAAGCCCGTTCTCATACTCATAATCATAGGTGTGGTCGACCGAACCGTCATCCTCGTAATACGTCTCCTGCATTAAGAGACCGCCCTCGTACTTTAATTCTCTTTTCAGCGTAAGGGAGTCCTCGCTGCTACCCTCCAGCACCCGCAGCAGATTCCCGTCCGCATCATATTCCTGCTTCTTGAGTCGGATCGTGCCATCCGCCTTCTCCGTCACAGCGCTGATCTGATTCCGATTCCCATCATACGTATAGGAAAATGTCGTCCTCACAGCCCCATCTGCATCATAAAACGTAGACTTCAAAACCAGGTCATCTGCATTATACTCCTCTACCCGGTAGCTTCCGTCCTTCTGCACGGTCTTCTTCAGTTTCTGACTGTATGACGGCTTCTCCTGCACGGCCGCCGGGCTCAGGCCCTCGGTACTATCCTCCGAAGGCGTCTTCACGCAGCCGGTCAGTGCAAGCAAACCAATCATGGCCATGACGAACTTACGCTTCATTTCCGAACCTCATTATTTCTTTTTCTTCCGCATCTTCTCCAGAAAACGCTCCGCCTGTTTATACTCCTCCGCGGATATGTCCAGATAGTCCTCGATCTCCCCCTCGTTCGGCGTTCCCATATAGCCCTTCTTCACATCTCCGCAGATTTCGCACACATAGAGCGTCACGGAAAACTCCTCCCCCGGCCCTCCACCGGAGAAATAAGTGCTGTCCCCATAGGTTGTCGTATCAATTGCCACGTAGCTGTGGCCGCATTTTCCTGGTTCCATTTGTTTTCTCCTTTCCTCTGATAGGTGCCTTTGGGATTGAAGAATTCATTCGTCCTACTGTGACTCTTCATCAATAGGAAGATCCACCTCAGTCCCGGTAGGCGGGATATACCCTCCGGTAGGCGTGGAATCCCCGGTATCTCCGTTATCTCCGGTATCTCCGGCATCTCCGGTATCTCCTGCCTCTTCGGTATTCCCGGTGTCCCCGGTCCCGGTACCCGTGTATAACCAGCCATGCCGGTCAAACCAGTACCATTTGTTGTTTATCTTCATCCACTGATTCTTTGCATACCAGCCGGAGGTATCCCCAAACCAGGCTCCCATCTCGGTCTCATGCCAGCTGCCCTTTGGCTTGTAGGTCCATGAACAGTTGGCTCCGATCCAGTAATAGCCCTTCACCCATTCATTTCTTGCAGCGTAGCCGTCCTGTTTGAAGTAATACCACTTACCGTCGATCTTGGCCCAACAAGTGTTCAGGTAACCGCCACCCGGAAGAGCGTACCACCATCCGGACTTTGTACCCCCCTTCCATTTTGCTTTTCCGCTGCCATCATACTTCCCATCCTTGCCAAGATAGTATCCGTCAATATACTCATTTGCTGCCATGTAGCCGCTTGCGTCGAAATAGTACCAGTCCCCGTCGATTTTCTGCCAACATTTCTTCGCATACCATCCGGAAGAGTCGCCAAAGCTTTTCCCCTTCTTGTTCTGCTGCCAGCTACCCTTTACCTGGGTATTCCCTACATAGTTAGCTCCAATCCAATAGTAACCCTTCACCCATTCATTCCTTGCTGCGTAGCCGTCCTGTTTGAAGTAATACATCTTGCCATCGATCTTTGCCCAACGCTTCTTCAAGCAGGACGCATCCGAAAGAACGTATTTCCATCCGGTCTTTGTACTCCCTGTCCATTTTGCCTGGCCCTTGCCGTCATACTTGCCACTGAGAGAAAGATGCTTTCCATCGATGTACGCATCCACTGCCATGTGGCCGCTGGCATCGAAATAATATAAGTCCCCGTCGATTTTCTGCCAGCATTTCTTCGCTCTCCAACCGGACGTATCTCCAAACCAGTAGCCACCCTCATCGTGCCCCCAGGCTCCTGTCGCCTCTTTGATCTGGGTTCCGTCCTCTTCGTACCATAGGCCGTCTCTCCACTCACTACTGTACTTTGTCTCCTCTTCCGGTTCCTCCGCATAGACCACAAAGCCTGATATCAGACTAAGCATCAGGATAAATGTCATCACCGGAATGTGCCATTTTCTTCTTAACCATCTCATAAAGCGTCCCTTTCTTTTTATAGGTGCCTGTAATATGTATTGCCCCCTCACTCCGTTCGGCGGCGCGTCGGTCGGTGCGATTCATATGTCATGACCGCTCCTCCCTGTCACCGTGAATTTATTTATAAACAATCTACATTCCGAACTCTTCGCAGAGTCTCTCGAACCGTGCCTGTTCCTTCTCCTTAATGGGCTTGGAAATGTCGTTCATGCAGTGGTGGATCACGTCCGCGTCCTTCAGGACCTCATCCATCGGCGCGTCCGTCGCAAGCTTGTCATCGTGATGGTAGATCGCCGAGCAGATCATTTCCGTCTCCGCCTCATCCGTCAGCTGCAGCTCGCCCAGGATCTCCCGCGCCAGCTCGGCCCCCTTGTGCGCGTGATCATCATAGGAGCCGGTCTTGTAGGCGTGGAGGTCATGCAGCATGGCCGCCATCGACGCGATCTCCGGATCCAGCCCGCGCTTCTTCGCGATCATCGTTGCCGCCAGCGAAACCCCGTACAGATGCACGATCGCACCCGTCCGCTTGTCCGCGTCCGCCATACGGTTCAGTTCAGCGTCCACGTAGTTACGAAGTTGTTTAAGTCTGCTCATGATCAATCCCCCCGTTCACATTTTCTTCACGGTGACAGGCACCAATACATTTACTCCCACACCTTCCACACGTCCGGCTGGTAGCCGACCGTCGCTTTCTTTCCGTTCCGTACGATCGGCTGCTTCAGCAGCTGCTGGCATTCCAGCAGTTTCTCTTCCTTGTCCTCTTCCGCGATATACTTCAGCAAAGCAAGTGCATTTTTGTCCTTGGCATTTTCATCGATCATCGCGTCCAGTCCGCCCACGGCCTGCTTCACGGAGGCAAGCTCGCCCTTGCTGAGGCCCTTCTCGTCCAGATTCACGTACTGGAACTTGATGCCGCGCTCCTTGAAGAACCGCTCCGCCTTGCGCGTATCCGCACTCTTCTTCGTCCCGAAGATTTGTATGTTCATCTGCAATCCCCCCGTTCACACTTTCTTCACGGTGACAGGCACCGTGAAGTTGGCACCGTGAAGTTTTGTGAATTCTACTCTATATACACACCATCAGCATCAAACCTGTAGGTTTTTCCGTCGATGGTCCTCGTTCCGGTAACGATATACCCACTCTTATCGAAGTAGTACCATTTGTCATCGATTCTTTGCCACTGGCTCTTTGCGAACCAGCCGGAGCAGCCGTACCACCAGCCTACGCTGTCCTTATGCCAGGACGCTTTCTTTTTATAGGTCCAGGTTCCGTTCTTGTTCAGCCAATAGCCCTTACACCACTCATTCGACGCCATTTCACCGGAGGTCTTGAAGTAATACCACTGATCATCAATCTGCTTCCAGCCGGTCTGCTTCTTTCCCTTCACATAGTAGTACCACTTTCCATTTTCCTTGAGCCAGCCGTTCTTCACCAGCTTCGGAATAACCTCCTGCTTCCTGATCACCGCTCCGCAAACGGAACAATGGCTGCCCTCCGTAAGCCCGGTCTTCGTAGTTGTCGCTGCAACCGCTTTATCCGTAACGACTGTGTGCCCATTTGCCGGAATCACCTCCTGCTCCCTGATCACCTTATTACACACGGAGCAGTGGCAGCCTTCCGTAAGACCCGTCCCCTCACACGAAGGAAGAACCCCCGGGTCAGTCACCTCAACATGCTTCTCAAGCAGCTTCGTGAACTTAGCGTCCATACTGCCGGAAATGTTGACCTTGGAAGAACAAACGCCGCTATATTCCACATTTTTGAGTCCACAGTCCGAAAAAGCATGCGTCCCTATCGTCAGACTCTCAGGAAGTATGATCACATGCTCCAGCGCGTCGCAATGATAAAATGCATAGTTATCAATGAAGGTTACAGTTGCAGGAATCGCTACCTCCGACAGCGAACCGCACCCCTGGAAGGCACTGTTCCCTATGTAATCCAAACCTTCGGGAAGTGTTATGCTTCCAAGACTGCTGCACCCCTCGAATTCCAGCGATTCTATTCTCTTCAACGCCTTCGGCAGTTTCACCTTTGAGAGCTTTTTGCAATACGGAAATGCGCTTTTGTCCATTTCCGTCACCGTATCCGCAATCGTCACTTCCTCCAGCGATTTCAGGTTGCTAAAAGCAAAACTTCCGATTGCAGTGATCCCGTCCTTGATCTCCACCCGTATGATCTTATCCCGGTTTTCGTAAGCTACGCAGTTGGCAAAATAGGAACCCAGGGCACCTTCCCCTGACACTTCCAACAATCCGTCTTCGTAAAGGCACCAGTGCACCGAACCGCTGTCACCCTCAACAAAGATCTCTTCCTCCGCCCTGGAGGATATCGACGGATAAATGCAGATAAAAACCACCGAAAGAAGGATAGCCATAAAATGCCGAAAGCCACATTTTCGTATATTATTTCTCCCCGAGTATCTTCCCATAACTCGCTCTCCTTCACGGTGACAGGCACCCACCATCAATGTAGTCCGCCTCTACTTCACGTACCCGCACTCGCCCTTCGTCGGGCCGTCGTCGCCGGACTCGTAGTGCGCGCGGAACTCGGCGTTGATCTCGCGGATTTCCTTCTTCCCATCGATATAGTCCTGGTACATCTCCGCCAGCCCGGCCATGCAGCCGTCGCAGGAGCCGCTGACATTTCCTATGGATTCCGCGACGATCCGCTCCCGCTCTTCCCTCGTTGTCTCACTGATCAAAATTCCCATGCGCATACCCTCCGCTGCTTCCATCCTCGTTGCGGTGCAACCCGTTCCATCCATCAGTTCAAAATCTTTCGGATCAACGCTTCGTCCGCGTCCGGGAGGATCTTTGTGAAATGTCGCACCAGCCGGTCATAGGACTCCTCCGGCGTGCGTTTATATACATTCTCCGTAAACTTCTTTCCGAGAAACTGCTCCGGCGTTGTGTACTCTGCAACGCCCCAGCCGTAGCGGTTCCCGGATTTATCCGTCATGTAAATGAAATCGCTGATGATCACGTACCCCTGCCGCTGCAGCCGGGTGATGGAGCCCTCGAAGCCCTTCCTTCCGCCCTTTTTGTAGTTGCCCAGCTGCTTCAGGGACTTCGAGAGGATCGGCGCATTTTCGCTGATCATGTTGTAGAGATCCAGGTCGTCCCTGGATGCCAGACCGTCATCGTACCGTGCGTCGAAGTCGTAGCCGTCGCGACGGTAGTTGGCAAAGTCGTAGAACCACTTCTGACTTATGTAAACCGCTTTGTTGCAGAGAAACTTGCCGTAAGCACATTTCATCTTCTGAATGACCGGGCCCTTCCACTCCCACGCGGACCAGAAGTCCTCGGAGTCATCATACCAACAGCCCGGCGCCACATGCTCCTCCAGCGAGAACCCCGGAATGTCATTCTCAAAAAATGGAACAAAGCCGAAATCGTTTACAGCCCGGATAAGCTCCTCCTCGGAACCGATCGTGAAATTGTCGGAATACGTTCTTGTTACCATCTCCGGCCCCTTTATTCGTTCACACTTTCTTCACGGTGACAGGGAGGTGCGGTCAT
>CACWHK010000014.1:41576-43046 GCA_902760755.1 uncultured Lachnospiraceae bacterium
TTAATCTCAATCCGGTCAAGGATGCCCTGCACACCCACGTTTCGGTGCGTCAGATACATCCTCGTCACGTCTTCGATAAACTCCGCGACCGCGCCGGTTTTCTTCCGTATCTTCTCGGGAGGGCAGCCCTTGTCCACCAGCTTCATGATCCGGGACACCAGGGCAAATGTATCGCTGTCCGTAACCGCACCCATTCCGTCTACAGCCGCGCTCACCCCGTCCAAAACCGCCGTCTTCGCATGCCCGTAATACACGGTCTTCGGGTGCAGCTCCAGCAGCCGGTTCCAGCTGCTTTCAATCTCAGTGCCCCTGTGCATTTCCAGCTCGTACAACGGGTTCAGATCCCCCACAAAGATGGCCCCATCATTTAGGCAGAGCGAGATGCTGTCATCACTATGCCCGGGCGTATGCAGGATCTGCCCGTCGATTCCAATCTCCGCGAGAACACTGCGACTCTCTTCGAGCGGGAAGAACCGTACATTTTCGTCCCGGATCGGAACGAAATCCGTGCGTCCCTCCTTCTCAAAGACACCGTCCGCCGCGTGGAGGTAGGCCCTTTGCACCTCCGGCACAAGGATCACCGCGCCCAGGTCCGCGATCTCCTGCGCGAGCCCCATGTGGTCCGGATGAAAATGCGACACCAATACATTTCCGATCTTCTGCGCCGGAATCCCCAGCTCTCCCATGGCCCCGCAGAAAGCCCGGAACGTCCCGGCCCAGCCGGTGTCGAAGAGCAGCAGGCCCGAGGCCCCCTCGATCAGATATGTATTTGTATTCGAATATTTCAGTAATGTTACCTTGCCCATATTTATTCCATCTGCGCTCCGTCTGTCAGAAAACCTCCGCTCCGTCGACATGAAAACCTCCGCTCCGGCGTACCTTTTCCTACCGTAGTATCATCAGATTATCTCCGACTCTATCAGCTCGCCCGCTTCATTATAAATAAGCTTGAGTGAGAAATAGTCCTCCCTCTCCTCCAGCAGCCTGAAAAATATCTTGTCGCCCTCCCAGACCGGAAGGTTGTAAACCTCGCTCTTATCTATCCAGACAAGCTCACCTTCGCTGCATTCGATCAGCTCGCCGCTCGTTTCATCAGCTGTATAGAGGTGCATGTATTCGACCACCCTGTCCTCCGGCGTAGTTTCATCGCCGTATATAAAGGTAACGATTCCTCGCGGCTTATAAGAGAGCAGAGTCAGACCGGTCTCCTCCATAACCTCTCGCTTAAGGCACCCGTCCGGACTCTCGCCATATTCAAAATGCCCGCCGACGCCGATGTATTTGTCCTTATTAATATCATGCTCCTTCTTAACCCTGTGAAGCATGAGATATTTATTGTCCTTCTCTATGTAACACAGAGTTGTCAGTTCCGGTTGTTTCATTAGTCCTCCGGCATCTCCCTTCCGAAGAATCCGGTGATATTATCCATAAAGCCCGGACTCGTAAATATAGAAGTGATCAGATCGCCGG
>CACWHK010000015.1:0-1409 GCA_902760755.1 uncultured Lachnospiraceae bacterium
CACGCTTGATATTATCCTTCAATGCCTTGATCATGTTTCTACCATATGCCCTTCAAAAACATAGCGTATCGTTTTCAACTGTTTTTCACAGTTTGTCTGCCGTTGAAACGGCACAATCATCATACCACCGATGGCGCCCTTCCGCAACCGATACCGGGAACCAGAATTCATGTATCACGTACGAAATCCCCTTGATTTTTACCTATGAAATCCATTACAATGAGCTTGTATCAACGCGACACATCGCGTGAGGGGTTATCATCAAAAGAAAGGAAGGTACTGTTGCATGGGAAAGTTTGTCATTAGCGCAGCAAAGTCAGGCGGATTCAAGTTCAACCTGAAGGCAGGGAACGGTGAGGTAATCGCAACCTCCCAGGTTTACAAGTCTCTTGCATCTTGCAAGAAGGGGATTGAAAGCGTTCAGAAGAATGCTGTTGCTGCAGCTACGGAGGATCAGACGGTAGAGGGATTCAAGACTGAGAAGAATCCGAAGTTCGAGATCTATCAGGACAAGAAGAAAGAGTATCGTTTCCGCCTCAAGGCCGCGAACGGACAGATCATTGCCACCGGTGAAGGGTACAAGGAGCTGAAGTCCTGCAAGAACGGTATCTCCAGTATCAAGAAGAATGCACCTGCCGCAAAGATCGTGCAGGAATAAATTCCGGGGAAAAGACTCCGGGAAGACTATAAGCCCTGATGACATGCTTTATTAGTCATCGGGGCTTATTATGTTTCGATTATTTCAGAAATATAGAAGGCTCTGTAGACAATAAAAAAGAGCCGAAAGCCTAGCATAAGCTAAGTCCTCAGCCCTCCTGTAGTGGGCCGCCGGGGGCTCGAACCCCGCACACCCTGATTAAGAGTCAGGTGCTCTACCAAATGAGCTAGCGGCCCAGAGTCAGGTGCTCTACCAAATGAGCTAGCGGCCCGTATTTGTTTTGTGTCTTGTTCAAAACACTGACTTATTATATTCCAGGATTTTTCGTTTTGCAACCTCTTTTTTAGAGATTCTGGAATTTTGGAACTTTGCACAAATTTCACAAACAAATTCTACATATTGTACAATTAATTCACACCTGTTTAGGCTGAATCTTCAGCATGCAGATCTTATTTCCGAGGCCTGAGAACTTCCGCTCGTACTCGGTCATCACATTTCCCTCTGCATAAGGGCTCTTGTGCAGGTCCCGGCTGATAGCTAACTGTTCCCAGCCGCAGGCTTCCGCAGATTCCACGGAAAAGTCGAACAGGTCCACGTTGTCGGTCTTGAAGGTAACCCCGCCACCCGGAGCAAGCAGCTTCTCATAGCGATGAAGAAAACGGTCCGATGTGAGTCTCCTCTTTGCGTGACGGTCCTTCGGCCACGGATCCGAGAAATTCAGATAGATATATCCGATTTCACCCGGTGCAAA
>CACWHK010000015.1:1424-100879 GCA_902760755.1 uncultured Lachnospiraceae bacterium
ATACTTCTCGATCCCGAGGTAATTGATCTCCGGGTGAAGCCGTGCCATCTCCAGAAGAAAGCTGCCCTTTCCCATACCGATCTCAACATGGATCGGATGATCATTTCCGAAGACCTCCTGCCAGTGCCCACAGTGGCTCTGCTCGTCATGGACAACATATTCATTTTCTGCGATCACCTCGCGGGATCCCGGGATATTTCTTAGACGCATGGGTCTACCTCTTTTCTCATTACTCTTCGACGATTATACGGTAGCCTCTTCAAAATTGCAACCCAAGAATCCACCTTGTCTTTTCCTTATTTTTATGGCAAAATATGTCGTGGATATACTGAACAAACCATGGAGAAATACAAGTGAGACGATTCATCCTAATTCTGATGATCTTTTCTCTGCTCCTTGTGCCCTTTTCGGCGCAGGCGGCAGAGCCGGCCGGGATTCCCGGAAATGAATCCTCCGTGTCCGCAGAAGCCGGCTACACGCCGACGGATGCACCTGCCATCACCGCAGCCAGCGGGATCGTGATGGACCTGGACACCGGCGATATCTTATACGAGAAGGACTGCCACAGGAAATCCGAGCCCGCCAGCACCACCAAGCTGATGACTGCGCTTCTGACGGTGGACCACCTGGCACCCACGGATACCACCACAGTGAAGGACGGAGCCCTGCTGGGGATTTCCTACGACGCCGTCACCATAGGCCTCTCCCCCGGGGAGACCATGTCTGTCGGCGACCTGCTCCACGCCATGCTGCTCCCCTCTGCAAATGACGCGGCAAATGTACTTGCCATGGCCGTCTCCGGCACCATCGCAAGCTTTGCCACGGAAATGAATGCAACCGCGGAAGCCCTTGGCTGCAAGGAGACACATTTTACGAATCCCAACGGACTTCCGGATCCGCAGCACTACACCACGGCCTATGATATGGCACTGATCGCGCGGGCAGCCTACAACCGTTCCCGCATCCGCGACATTATCCGGACAGAGGTGTACTGGATCCCCGCCACCAACATGGCCGAGAAGCGGGAGCTCTGGACCACCAACTACCTGCTGTACGATGTGACCGATGTTTACTACGAGGACTGTACCGGCGGAAAAACCGGCTACACGGAAGAAGCCGGCTACACCATGGTAGCCTTTGCCGAGAAGAACGGACGCCGTCTGGTATCCGTTGTTTTCCAGTGTCCTACCAGCGATGACCGCTTCCGGGACGCTGCTGCCCTTCTCCGGTTCGGCCTCAATGAGTATCATAAGATCCGTCCCATGGAGGGCTTCCGGCTTTCGGAGGCTGAGGGTGCAGAGAGCATCATTCTGGACAATTACTATACCCGTCTGCCCCATTCCCTGCCGGAATTCTCGGTAGACACATCCATATCGATTTACACGCGGAACACCGTATCCGCCGAGGATATTGAAAAGAAGGTAAGCTTCAACGCGAACCGCACCGGCTCTACCGTCGGAGAGGTAACACTCTCCTACCACGGGCAGGACCTGGCAAGCATCCCGATCCTCTCGGAAAAGATCGAGCTCGGTGAAGAGCTTACCCCAGAAAATGCAGATGAACGCCTGAATCCTTCCACAACGGAGAAGGCTCCGACGAAGGGCGAGATCCTGCAGAAGGTTATGAAGGAATCCCTTCCGCAGATCCTGATCGGCCTGACACTGGCCATCCTGCTTTGCATCAGTACGATCCTGATCGTACATTTTCGGAGGAAGCGCCGCGTAAATATCAGCCGCTACTTCGGAGACGGACCGGTTCCGGCCGTGGACCCGGAGGCTGTGGCTGCTGCCGAAGAGAAGAAGCGGCAGCGTGAGATCCTTCGTCAGATGGAGGATACCGGTGAAACTCCTCCGCGTCCGAAGTTAGATCCTGCCGAGAAGCATCCGACGGATGACGGCATCGTGGATACCGGCGAATCCGCACCCAAGAAGAAGGACGACACTGCACCGAAGCACCCGACGGATGACGGCATCGAAGATTCCGGTGTATCCGCTCCCCGGAAGAAACCGGAAAAAACCACCGAAGAGAAGAAGGAACCTGCGTCCGATAAGGCAAAGAAAAAGGACGTTGATGATATCGTAGATGAAGGATAGCGAGTATCCTTCCCCTGTTACACGTAACCGTTGATCGTAGCGACAGTATTACTGCGAAAGGAAGCATCATGGAAAAGAAGGAACAGCTGTCTGTTGTCATGAAGGCCACCAGCGAGATCCAGAAACATTTCAATCATGTCCATGCCGATGCACTGTCCCGTCTTCAGGAAGTGAAGACCGAACTCTTCGAGCTGAATATCCGACTGGACGAGCTCACCCGGACGAAGAACCTGTACTTCATCAACCGGAATCACCGGAAGAATGTATTCAGTCCCATCCCGGCGGATGATGCAACGAATCAGAAGGAAAATGAGCTGGAAGAAAAGATCACTGCGCTCTCCTCCCGTAAGAAGGAACTGGAGCAGCAGCAGTCGGAAGCCGAGGCGCAGATCCGGGAAACCGAGGAACACCTCCGGCTGCTTCACTCCGCACAGCTGGCAGCATCCCGGCTTGGCAAGGATCCATCCTTCCAGTCCGACTCCGAGGAGGATGACTCCTTCGAATTCGTGGAGACAGATGCTCCCTCCGCAGATATCGCAGCCCACGGCGAGCAGATCCTGCTCCTGGATGCATTTGATAAAACCTACCTGGCTACGGTTCTGGACAAGCGGGTGAAGCTCCCCCTGTCCAGTCAGACTCACCGGATCGCAACTCTCCGCCGGTTACTCACCACGGACCCCGAGCAGGCCAAGCTGATCCTGGATGAATTCGAGACGCAGAACGAGCATCTCCTCGCCACCCTTCAGGCACAGCTCACCCGGATCGAGCCCGGCTTTGACGAGAAGCAGCCCATCGGCTCCATCCTGGATGCACGGATCATGAAGTTCCGTGACCAGCACCCGGAGTTCGTTCTCGAATCCTCGGTACAGCTTCGAAATGAAGGACTGGTGCTTCCCTTCATCCGGACACTGACGATGCTCCGGATCCTGGAGATTGCCTTCGACAATATCGTAAGGCACTCCAACGCAAACCAGATCCGCTTCCGCGTGCAGATCAGCGGCTCCGTTGTGGATGTCTTCATCAGTGACAACGGAATCGGAATCCCCGAGAATCTCATGCAGAATTCTCCCTGGTACAGCAGCCTGCACCGCGCAGAGCAGATGCTCTTCCTCTTAGACGGACGCATGCAGATCTCCGGCTCCAAGGATCACGGAACCACGCTTCGGTTTACACTTCCATACTGACGCATAGCTGCAGGCCATGCAATTCGGGCGCATCGTAAATCTAACATCTTGCAAAATCGTATGCACTGTGGCATACTTTGTATCTACCTTAAGAAAGGAGACGACGCGCATGGACTCCCATCCGCGTGTCGCAACATTTCAAATGAAAGAACAGATCATATCCATCCTCGCTGACAAGATCCCCTCGCTCACACGAGAGGAGATCGCTGAGCTGATCGAGATCCCGCCGAACCCGGACATGGGCGATTATGCCTTCCCCTGCTTCCGTCTGGCGAAAAGCCTTCGCAAGGCTCCGCCAATGATCGCGGCAGAGCTGCAGGCAGCCATCGAAACCCCGGACTTCGTACAGGAAATCCGTGTGGCAGGCGCATATCTTAACTTCTATCTGAAGAAGGATGCCTTCGCAAAGACCATGCTGGATCAGGCACGTGATCCAAAGCTGGGAAGCTCCGAGGAAGGAAACGGCCATACCATCTGTATCGACTACTCCTCTCCCAACGTGGCAAAGAACTTCCACGTGGGACACCTTCGCACCACCATCATCGGAAACTCGCTTTACAAGATCTACAGCAAACTGGGCTACCATGTGGAGCGGATCAATCACCTGGGTGACTGGGGCACGCAGTTCGGTAAGCTGATCGTAGCCTATAAGAAATGGGGCTCCGAGGAGGATGTCCGCAGCAAGGGTATCGAAGAGCTGATGCGGCTCTACGTCCTCTTCCATCAGGAAGCAGACAAGGACCCGGCGCTGGAAGACGAGGCACGTTTCTGGTTCGCGGAAATGGAGCGCGGAAATGAAGAGGCTCTCTCGATCTGGCAGTGGTTTGTGGAGATCAGTCTGGAAGAGTTTAAGCGGACCTACAAGCTGCTTGGCATGGAATTTGATCACTATACAGGCGAAAGCTTCTATCGTGACAAGACCGATGACGTGGTAAAGCGTATCACCGATGCAGGTCTTCTCACCGAAAGTGAAGGCGCAAAGATCGTTGATCTGGAAGCCTATGATATGGCACCCTGTCTCATCCTGAAGAATGACGGCAGCTCCATCTACGCAACCCGGGATCTGGCAGCCATCTTCTATCGTAAGGAAAACTACAATTTTGAGAAATGTCTCTATGTCACCGGACAGGAGCAAAAGCTCCATTTCCGTCAGGTCTTCAAGGTTGTGGAGCTGATGGGAAATGAATGGGCAAAGGACGGCCTGGTTCACATCCCCTACGGCCTTGTAAGTCTGGGTGGTGAAAAGCTCTCCTCCCGTGACGGAAATGTCATCTTCGCGGAGGATATCCTTCTCGAAGCCATCTCCAAGGTAAAGGAGATCATCGAGCAGAAGAATCCTTCCCTTGAGAATAAGGATGAGGTTGCAAAGTATGTGGGCGTCGGAGCCGTGATCTTCAACGACCTCTACAACCAGCGGATCAAGGATGTATCCTTCCGTTGGGAGCATCTCCTGAACTTCGACGGTGAGACCGGTCCCTACGTACAGTACACCTACGCACGCTGCTCCAGCATCCTTCGAAAGGTTGCGGACTACGACCCGGCAGCAGATGCGGATGTAAGCTTCCTGACAGACGAAGCATCCCTCGGCCTCCTGAAGGAGCTCTGCCGTTTCACGGCTGTGGTAAAGGAAGCCGCCAACCGCTTCGAGCCCTCCGTGGTTGCACGGTACTCGATTGCAGTGGCACAGGCCTTCAACCACTACTACACCGTAAACCGGATCAATGTAGAGGATGCAGCTGAGCGAAATGCACGTGTCCTTCTGGTAGATATCACTCGCCGCGTACTTCGCGAGTCCATGGACCTGCTGGGAATCACCTGCGTGGAGCAGATGTAATCCTCTTCTACTTCCAATCGAATCAATGGCCCGTCGCATTTAGTTCACTTCAAAATTCGCGGCGGGCCTTTCATTATGTAAACCAATCCTGTTTCCTGGGAGAATATGAAAATGAACGAATTTCGTACGAAATGTCTGTATGGCGTAGGGCTCGGTCCCGGGGATCCGGAGCTGATCACACTGAAAGCACTCCGTGTCATACGGGCCAGTGAAGTACTTGTTGCGCCTTCTTCCAAGCGGGTTCTCAGGATCCTGGAACAGATACTGACTCCGGAAGAGCTGGCACAAAAGAAGGTGGAAACTGTTTCTCTTCCGATGAATGCAGATTCTATAATTATAGAATCAAACTATATAGGTGCGGTTGACATAATCTGCAATCAATTGGAGGAATCCAAAACCGTCTCCTACCTCACGATTGGTGATCCTACCCTCTACTCCTCGTTTACTCCAATCAGGAAACTAGTGGAAACGAAAGGATATGACACGGAGATCATTAACGGAATTCCATCGTTTCTGGCTGTAGCTGCGTCCTGTAACGAAACACTAATCTATGGAAAAGAACGGCTGGAGATTCTTCCGTCCAATTACTCACATAATACTCGCGTGTATATGAAAAACAAAAGCTCTATCCAGGATCTACTCTCCTCTTTGGAGAAAGAATCATCAGAGCATCCGATCAAAGTTTTTGGAGCTACAAACTGCGGATATGAGGACGAAAAGCGATATCATAATCTGGAAGAGCTGATTTCCGATCCACCGGAGAGTTATTTCACCACGATTATTGTCAAAGAAATCGACGATTGATATATTTGGGGCATGTTTCACGTGAAACATGCTCTTTTTGTTTATACGGTTGATAAGTCTGTGGATAACTCCTGTCATCAACCAAGTTATCAACACATTAAACAATCATATCAAAACCATTGATTTAGAAGTATTTCCTATTTGAACCCATTCCAGATTTCATTATTTAGGATATCAAGACATAAAGCTATTTTTGGATAATTTCAAGCATAACAACTATATAGTTCTCCATCAAAACCATCGTGAATCCCTCCATGTTTCACGTGAAACATCTGTCCCCTTCATAATTATATATCTATAACTCCAGATTTGTGATGCTTGCATATACAAACGTATCATAATTCCTTAAAGTTTCACGTGAAACATCAAGTATTATATAATGGTATTAGGGGACGATCTCATATTCTCCACAAATAACGACATAACTCTATCAACGATTCTAACCACATATGTTTCACGTGAAACATCGTTATTGATACATGTAACAAACGAATACAACTATTGTTTCACGTGAAACATGTAGATAGACAAAAAGAATCCGTATCAAACAACAATATAACCAATCCCCGAAATCATCATCCGTAATCAATGTTGATGTTTCACATAAAACACAAAGCATAATACAAGTCATAGACCATCGATGAAATCAATGTACATGTTTCACGTGAAACACATATCAAATAAGGCGAAAGTACCGTTGAACATCATATTTATCCATGTACATGTTTCACGTGAAACAAATAACATATATAGAGATGAAAACATCGCAGAACGCCGATGAAATCCATTTATATGTTTCACGTGAAACATGTTCAAAATAGATAAAGGTAAACAATAGATGATGATAGATACAAAGCAAATCAAACCACAGTGTTTCACGTGAAACATCAAATCCAATCCACCAACTCAAAAAGCAAACAAATATCAACAAAAATACGATTTATGGAAAGATCAAAAACTCTCTTTCCCAAAAACAAAATATCTTGTGCTTTTGAATTTGTCCATCACTACATCTAGTTATGGAAGATAACCCCAAAAAGTGCTATAATACTGTTTGCGTCGGGCATTTTAGCCCTATTTTGCATGAAACAATCCCTTTTGAGGAGAAGATTATGGGAAGAATTATAGCAATTGCAAACCAAAAAGGGGGCGTCGGAAAGACGACAACCGCCATTAATCTGGCTGCATGTCTTGCGGAAAAAGGTAAAAAAGTCCTCGCCATCGACATGGATCCTCAGGGAAACATGACCAGCGGACTGGGAGTTGACAAGAACAACCTTACTTATTCCATCTATGACGTCATGTGCGGTAATTGTAATCTGGGTGAATGTCTGCAGGTGAATATCTTTGCAAATCAGAAGCTGCAGATCAGCCTGCTTCCTGCCAGCCGTGAGCTTGCCGGTGCAGAGGTGGATTTCCTGGAAATCGAAGAGAAGCAGTTCATTCTGAAGAAGCTGATCCGTCCGCTCCGGAAGAAGTATGATTTCATCATCATTGACTGTCCTCCGGCCCTCGGAATCCTAACGATCAACTCCATGACAGCTGCTGACACGGTTATTGTGCCGATTCAGTGCGAATTCTACGCTCTGGACGGTCTTACACAGCTGATCTACACCATAAATCTGATCAAACAGAAGCTGAACAAGACGCTGGAGATCGAAGGAGTCGTCTTCACCATGTACGATTCCCGTACAAATCTCTCCGAACAGGTGGTAGAAAACGTACGAAATGACCTGGATCAGCTGATTTATAACACTCTTGTTCCGAGAAATGTGCGTTTGGCGGAGGCTCCGAGCTTCGGACTGCCGATCAACCTGTATGATCCCCGTTCCACGGGTGCAGAAGCGTATCGGAAGCTGGCGGACGAAGTTATCCACAACAAGCTGTTCCTTGATTAAAAGAGTGTGGATAACTGTTATGTCAACAGCATCCAATCGAATTCCGATGTTCACGAAATCCCAGGTTACATAAGGGATTTCACAATGTTAGTTATTATCAACCGCATTATGTAAACCATGTGGATAACCGCATTTTCATATATATGTGAAACAACCCCGTTATCCATGATCCGCAATCTATAATCATAGAATTATTGGAGGTACCTATGGCAACAAAGAGAGGCCTTGGACGCGGCTTAAGCGATCTCATCCCCACGGATAAACCCGAAAAGTCAGCGCCGAAAACCGTAACAAAGACGGTGACGAAGACCGTAACGAAGGAGGTCGAAAAGAAACTGAAGATCTCCGATATCGAGCCGAACAAAAATCAGCCGAGAAAGCATTTTGATGAGGATGCTCTGGCAGAGCTGGCAGATTCCATCAAGCAGTTCGGTATGATCGAGCCCATCATTGTTGTTAAGAAGAGTAAGTACTACGAGATCATCGCCGGAGAGCGTCGTTGGCGTGCAGCACGGATCGCAGGACTGAAGGAAGTCCCGGTTGTGATCCGTGAATACACGAAACAGCAGCAGGTGGAGATCGCACTGATTGAAAACCTCCAGAGAGAGAACCTGAATCCCATCGAAGAGGCACAGGCGTATCAGCGCCTGATCGAGGAGTTTCACCTGAAACAGGATGAGGTGGCTGACCGGGTATCCAAGGGACGTACCACCATAACCAACTCCCTCCGACTCTTAAAGCTCTGCGACAAGGTACAGCAGATGGTGATCGATGAAATGATCACCACCGGACATGCTCGTTCCCTGATCATGATCGAGGATCCGGATGTTCAGTATGAAACTGCCATGACCATCTTTGATCGAAAGATGTCCGTCCGTGAAACCGAAGCCTTCGTAAAGAAGGTCCTTCAGGCACTGGCAGCCTCCGAGGCACCGGCTCCCGCTGAGGCAGCTGCAGAGGTGGATCTCACCCCCATTTACAAGGAGATCGAGGAAAACCTGAAGAACGTTCTCGGAACCAAAGCCTCCATCAAGGCAAAGTCAAAGGACCGCGGTAAGATCGAGATCGAATACTATTCCACAGATGATATGGAGCGGATCCTGCACCTGATCTACAGCATCCGCAACTGACGATCCGCAGTGTGCCCAGAGATTACATGACCTGCAGCATCCGCAACTGACGATCCGCGGTGGGCCCAGAGATCACATGACCTGCAGCAACGTAGCTGACATCCCGCTGTGGTCCATGCGAATCATTTCATTATTATAAATGCAATTATCGTAACAAATGATAGGAGATACCTATGAATGAACCTGTAACCGTTTTCGGTATACGGATCGAGATCGTCGTGATCATTCTTCTGGTCCTGATCGTTGTTCTGGCCGTGGCGCTGTTCTTTACCATCCGCCGACTGGAGTACGTAAACCGGAAATACTACGTGATCATGAGCGGCAAGAAGGGCAAGGACCTGGAGAAGGTGATCCTCACCCGCTTCAAGGAAATGGACAAGGTAAAGAACAATGCCCGCCGCGTAACATCCGAGCATAAGAAGTTCAAAGGACAGCTGGATTCCTGTATCAATAAGATCGGCCTCGTGAAGTACGACGCCTTCGATAACCTGGCAGGAAACCTTAGCTTCTCGCTGGCCCTCCTGAATCAGGAGAATTCCGGCGTCGTCCTGAATACCATGCATTCCCGCGATGGCTGCTACACCTACGCCAAGGAGATCATCAAGGGAGAGTCCTATATCACTCTGTCCGAGGAAGAGAAGGAAGCCATCAAGAAGGCCCTGACCGTGGAAGAGGAAATCGAGGCTATGACCACACCGGATGAAACCTTCGATATCGACTGACCGAAACAAAGTGAAACCCCACGTGCATGGCCGAAGCGATTCCGACACCTCAGCACAGACGGTACATATTAATATAGAAAACAAATGACCCGTAAGGAGACAAAATAACATGTTAGACATCAAATTCTTAAGAGAGAACCCGGACATTGTTAAGGAGAACATCAAAAAGAAGTTCCAGGACCGCAAGCTTCCCATGGTAGATGAAGCCATCGAGCTGGATCAAAGGAGAAGAGACAATCAGGCAGAAGCAGATCAGCTGCGTGCCGATAAGAATAAGATCTCCAAGGAGATCGGAAAGTACATGGCCCAGGGTGACAAGGAAGCAGCCGAGGAGACCAAGAAGAAGGTTGCCGAGTTCTCCAAGCGTCTGGCAGAGCTGGAAGAGGAGGCTCCGAAGATTGAGGAAGCCCTCCGGAAGATCATGCTTGTGATCCCGAACATCATTGATCCTTCCGTTCCCATCGGTAAGGATGACAGCGAAAATGTAGAGGTTCAGAAGTTCGGTGAGCCTGCGGTTCCCGACTTTGAGATTCCGTATCATACGGAGATCATGGAGCGTCTGGCGGGCATCGATCTGGATGCCGCACGTCGCGTTGCCGGAAATGGATTCTACTATCTGATCGGAGATATCGCACGTCTGCACTCCGCAGTGATTTCCTATGCAAGAGACTTCATGATCAACAAGGGCTTCACCTACTGTGTTCCGCCCTTCATGATCCGCAGTGATGTGGTTACCGGCGTTATGAGCTTCGATGAGATGGAGTCCATGATGTACAAGATCGAGGGCGAGG
This sequence comes from uncultured Lachnospiraceae bacterium, assembly GCA_902760755.1. GTDB lineage: Bacteria > Bacillota > Clostridia > Lachnospirales > Lachnospiraceae > Eubacterium_Q. The sequence continues at coordinate 11,881 of CACWHK010000015.1, forward strand.
ATCTCTACCTGATCGGAACCAGCGAGCATTCCATGATCGGACGCTTTATCGATTCCATGATCGATGAGCCCACCCTGCCGCTGACACTGACCAGCTATTCCCCCTGCTTCCGGAAGGAGAAGGGTGCTCACGGTATCGAGGAGCGCGGTGTCTACCGGATCCATCAGTTTGAAAAGCAGGAGATGATCGTGATCTGCAAGCCGGAGGAATCCATGGACTGGTTCCACAAGCTGTATAGCTACACCGTAGAGCTGTTCCGCAGCCTGGATGTTCCGGTACGTACTTTGGAGTGCTGCTCCGGTGACCTGGCAGACCTGAAGGTAAAATCCATCGACGTGGAAGCATGGTCTCCCCGTCAGAAGAAATATTTCGAAGTCGGCAGCTGCTCCAATCTGGGAGATGCCCAGGCCAGACGTCTGCGCATCCGCGTAAAGGACGAGGACGGAAAGAAGTATCTGGCACACACCCTGAACAACACCGTGGTTGCACCTCCGCGTATGCTGATCGCATTCCTGGAGAACAACCTGAATGCGGACGGATCCGTACGGATCCCCGAGGCACTGCGTCCTTACATGGGTGGAACCGAGCTTCTCGTTCCGAAGAATTAAGGATTACAACATGCAGAAATACTTACGAGCCATCGGCTTTAGTTCAATTAAATCCCTGCACCAGCTGGACCGGATCCATAAGGGCATCCAGCGGGATCCCGACCGGCGCAGCATCGTCAGTCGCTCCCTGCAGACCTCTCTGGTGCAGCTGGACAAGCAGTACTCCCCGGAGGGACTGGGCATCTCCATGGTGGGAGAGTCCGACGCAGAAGGTTCCTTCCTCTTTGAGTACAGCTTCCCATATGTAGTTCCCGGCAACTACGTCTTCACCGATGAGATTCAGGTGGAGCGGATGACCGACCGTTCCGGCTATTACGGAATGATCGACAACATCAACCTGTCCATCATTTTCTCGGTGCAAAATGTATCAATGATCACGGGCTCGATCTGGAAGGATACCCTTCCCGCCATCCTGTCCGTGCAGCTTTCCGGACTGTCCCTAAGTGCCAGCATCCTTCTTCCGCTCCAGAAGACGGAGCAGGATCTGCTGTACGAAGCAGAGAAGCGAAGAGAGGACCTGACAAGGATCCATATGGCCCGTCACGGGCACTCGGATATTCTGGACCAGATGATGCTTCGGGAAATGGATACCCGTGATACCATAGACCACCGTGTAGCCACAGAGGATGTTCTGTCCATCGTTGACAGCAGCATGATCCCCTCCGGACTGCAGAGCGATATCTACGATATCCTGGGCACGATCCTTCAGGTTCAGGAAACCATGAACGAGACAACCGGCGAAAAGCTTTACCTGCTGGATGTCGCCTGTCTCTACTATGTGATCCGGGTTGCCATCAACCGGGAGGATCTGGTGGGAGAGCCAGCCCCGGGACGCCGTTTCCGCGGAGTCACCTGGCTGCAGGGTGTCCTTACACTGGATCGGTTCTAACCCAATTCAACCTTTTAAAATCGACTCCCGTGTGGTATACTTACACACGGGACCAGGTTCTCGTAGTTTAACGGATAAAACAAGCGCCTCCTAAGCGCTAGCTCCGGGTTCGATTCCCGGCGGGAGCATTCTGCAAACACTATTTGAAAATACAAAATAATCCAAAGAACAGGAGGGTCCGCCATGAAATCAGATGTGATCCATGTAACAAACAAGGGAGTCGGAACCAGCGAAGCCCTGGCGCAGGCAGAAGCAACTGCAGCCTTCAAGTCCCTGACTCCGAAGAACACCCTGCATTTACGACTGTTAACCGAAGAAATGATGAGCCTCGTTCACGCTCTTACCGGAGAGCAGGAGGCAGACTTCTGGATTGAAGAAGAGGACGGTGTCTTCCGTCTGTATCTGCAGACCATGACCGTCATGAATGCTGAAACACGCCGTCAGCTGCTTGAGACAGCAACCTCCGGCAAGAATTCCGCAGCCAAGGGACTTCTGGGAAAGCTCCGCGATCTTCTGGAGCGCTCTCTGGAGCCGGCAGACCGCACCCTGACCGATTACTATCCGGCCGGATGGATCTACGCGGGAACCGATCCTTCCTCCCTGTCCGTAGCAAATGCGGAAATGTGGTCCTTCAACCAGTATCGTGATGCCGTTGTTAAGGATCCGACGAAGGTGGAAGAGTGGGATGAGCTTGAGAAGTCCATCCTTGCAAAGATTGCAGATGAGATTCAGGTCAGCATCAACGGAGATATGGTACTCGTAACTATCTTCAAGACCTTCAAGTAATACCTATACCGATACACACATGGAAGAAGCGCGTATGCCAGTAAAATGTCATTCGCGCTTCTTCTATGTGTATCATCATGTGGACATATAGAAAAGGGCATGTATGCCGGTGAAATGTCCCACCCACCGCTTTTATGTCTATCGTCATATATATATAAAACGAAAACGGCATGTGTGACATTTTCCCTGGCACACATACCGTTTTCGTTTTATAAATAATATGAAGCTGTTTACGCGTTCTGACTGTACTTGTCGTTCTTCTTCAGATAAACAACAACCTTTCTGTAGGGTTCCTCACCCTCACTGCGTGTAGCAACGAACTTGTCGTTCTGCAGTGTGGAGTGGATGATCCGTCTCTCGTACGGATTCATGGGCTCCAGGGTGAAGGATCTTCTGGAACGCTTTACCTTGAAGGCGATATTCTTTGCAAGGTTCTCCAGAGTTTCCTTCCGTCTCTCACGGTAGTTCTCCGTATCCAGCTTCACGCGGATGTACTTATCCTTGCTCTTCTTATTTACGTACAGGCTGATCAGATACTGCAGCGCATCCAGTGTCTGTCCGCGCTTTCCGATGAGAACGCCCATATCCGGACCCTCAACATCTACGGAGAGAACATCCTCTGCCTCATCCATCTCAACCGTTACGGTAGCTTCCAGCTCCATGGCTGCGAACAGCTTGTCAAGATATGCCTTGGTGTCTTCGATCAGATCCTTGCTCTCCTCGGATACCGGAGCTGCAGGCTTCTTCTCTTCCTTCTTTGCTTCTGCCGGCTTAGCCTCTGCCTTCGGAGCATCTTCCTTTGCTGATTCAGCAACAGCTGCTGATCCCTCAGATGCTGCAGAATCCTTGATCCTTGCACGGATCACTGCCTGCTTGGCACCCAGGCCGAGGAACCCGCTGCTTCCCTTCTCAACAACTTCGATCTCGAGGTCTGCAGTTACAACGCCAAACAGTCTGGCAGCATCAATCTCTGCATCCTCTACTGTTTTCGCACGAAATTCCTTAAAATCCATTTCGAACTTACCTCTTATCTTACTTTCTTAAATCTTAATTGTTCTTATCGTAGTAATCCCGAAGTGCATTTGCCTTGGAAGCGATACTTCCGGGCTTGTACTGTACATTCTTCTTCTCCGCGCTGTTATCCTTGGTGGATGTGGCAGAAGAGTAGCTCTTCAGTCTTGCACCTCCGTACTTCCGCATGCCTTCTGCGTCCTGAGACTGCTTCTCTGCGGAATTCTGGCCGGTGGCTGCTTCCTGCATACGCTCCATGAAGCCCTTCTTTTCAACACCGCCGTTCCTTGCCTTCTTACGTTCGGCCTTGGCTTCGGCTTTCAGTCTTGCCTTCTCGGTGATTGCCTCCATATCAGCATGGCTGTAGTAGAAGTTCTGGCTGACAGCGATCAGAACACTTACAAGTGCGCTGACTGCCCAGTAAAGACCGAGACCTGCAGGTACACTGATGGTTACGAAGAATGACATCACCGGCATGATCAGCATGAAACGACGCATGGACTTCATCTGTGCGTCCTGCTGCGGATCACCGGTAGACTGCTGCGGAGTTACCTTCATGGACAGGAACTGGAACAGGAAGGCTGCGATCGGGATGATCAGCGCCCAGGTCCAGGCCCAGCCCGGTGCCTCGGACAGGTTAATGCCGAGGATAAAGTCATTGGATGCTACGATATTTGCCTTATTTGCAGCGATTGCCGAAGCTACGTCCGGGCTGCTGCTGAATACGGTTCCTACCTTGTCCAGCATGTCACCGTTGCACTTTGCAAGCACATCGATCACGTAATTTCCGGTAAGTTCCGATACCGAGGAAAGGTCCGGAGCTCTCTGGATTGCATTTTCCGTTACAAATGTAGTCAGTGTTTCCTTCGCACTGGGTACCTTCATGATGGCATCCGCGATGGGCTGATACATTTCCTTGATTCTGGTAACGTAAGCCGGGATGTTCTGGATCACGTTATACAGAGACAGGAAGATGGGAAGCTGGATCAGGGCTGTGATACAACCCGTACTCATCTTGATTCCATACTTCTTTTGCAGTGCGCTGGTTTCCTTCTGCTTTGCAAGGATGGAAGCCTGATCCTTCTTTCCCTTATACTTCTTGTTGATCTTCTGGAACTCCGGCTGCAGATACTGCTGGATCTTGGAAGATCTCGTAGACTTAATGGAAAGCGGGAACATGAGCAGACGGACAACAACCGTGAATACGATAATACTGAGTGCGATGGTCACAACACCCATATTATTGAACAGGTTGTAGATACCGTTCATGATCCATCCAAACAGCTTCGCCAGGTTTCCCAGCAAAAAACCGCCTGATTGTGTTAAAATCATTCTTTTTCTCCTTTAAGGAACCGGATCATATCCACCCTCACTAAACGGGTTGCAACGAAGGATTCTCCACACGGTGAGCCTGGTTGCCTTGAAAAAACCATACTTCTGGTACGCCTGAAGGGCATACTCCGAGCAGGTAGGGTAGAAGATACAGGTTCCGTGTCCCTTCAGAGGGGACAGGCGTTTTCTGTAGAATTTGATCAGACCGATACAGACTTTTTTCATAATATTGCACCTGAAATCTACAATAAAATGTGATGCAACCGGCTAAGATGAAGAAAGGCACTTTCAATCTCATGGAAGCTTGTACCCTTCGCCGTGGCGCGGGCGATAACCACCAGGTCCATGCCTTCCTTCAGTTCATCCTTATGAAGCCGATAGCTTTCTCTGATCAAACGGGTAATCCGGTGTCTTACGACACTGTTTCCAACCTTTTTACTTACAGAGATCCCGATTCTACTGCATGCTGTCTGGTTGGGGGCAACATACATCACTAAATATTTGTTGGCAAACGATTCTCTTTGGGCATACACCCTGCCAAAATCTCTGTAGTTTTTCAGTGAAATGATATTCCTCATTTCGCCTCCACTATGCGGAAAGAACCTTTCTTCCCTTAGCTCTTCTAGAAGCTAATACCTTGCGTCCGTTTGTTGTGCTCATTCTCTTGCGGAAACCGTGCACCTTGCTTCTGGAACGCTTCTTCGGCTGAAATGTCATCTTCATGGTTCAAATCTCCTTTCCTGTTCCTCTCTTTCCGGAACATATCTTTCTTATTACCCTTTCCGTAGAGGGTAAACCTACAATATTCTATTAGAATCCTTAGGAAAAGTCAAGAGAATGATGGTTCTTTCCGATATATAGTTATCCACAAAATATTTGTGGATAAGAAAATGGTTCACATAAATATCAACTTTTTGTTTTTAAACTGTTGATAACTTACCTATAACCTGTGGAAACACATTTTATAAAATGAGAAATAAACGCTTTTATTTGCCTTTTTGAGGCATTTAAATTATCGACAAATAATTTTTCTGTTTTACATAACTTAAATGGCTGAAATCGGCAGAAATCCTTGTGATTTGACCGATTTTGTAGTATAGTATTACTGTATGTTTTTGGGCATATATGAGGTTACAAAGGCGGTATTTTGTGAATGAAGGAACAGATTGAAAAGAAATGGGACAGCATCCTGAATCTTCTGGAATCCCAGTATGATGTTTCCAGGATCATTATCGATACATGGATCAAGTCCCTGAACATTTATGAAGTAAAGGATAACGTTGTATATTTCTATGTTGATGAGAAGCGCGGCCAGAACGGTGTGGACTATCTGCACAGAAAAGGCTATGACAGCTATCTTCTTTCTTCCATTCGGGAAATCTTAAACGACTCGAATATCGAGATTGTGATCGATGAAAAATCATCCTATATAAATAGGAAACTTTCCGATAATGAGGAAGGCTCCCCGGAGCATAAGGAGAATCTGCCTTATAGTTCCGCTTATTATGATGCCATCAAGAAGAGCAATCTGAACCATAAGTATACCTTCGAGAACTTTATCGTCGGTGACAGCAACAAGCATGCCTTTGCAACCTGCGTGGCTGTTGCGGATGAACCCAGTCAGGATAATTTCAATCCTCTGTTCCTGTACGGAGGCTCCGGCCTTGGAAAGACCCATCTGATCCAGTCCATCGCCCATTATATCCTGCAGCACAATCCCAATAAGAACGTGCTTTACGTGACATCCGAGGTTTTCACCAACGATATCATTTCTTCCATACAGAATAATAAGACAGATGAATTCCGTGAGAAGTACCGTCAGGTGGATGTCCTGATCATCGACGATATCCAGGAGATCATCGGACGTGAGCGTACGCAGCAGGAATTCTTCAATACATTTAACTTCCTGTACGAAGCAGGTAAGCAGATCATCATATCCTCAGACCGTCCGCCGAAGGAGATTACCTCTCTGGATGAACGCCTTCGTTCCCGGTTCGAGTGGGGTGTACCCATTGATATCCATGCACCTGACTATGAGACACGTATGGCGATCCTGAAAAACAAGGCGGAGCTTGCGGGTATGTCCGGCATCCCCGAGGAGGTCTTCAAGTATATCGCCGAGAATATCGTATCCAACGTCCGTGAGCTGGAGGGTGCGCTGAATAAGATCAACGTCTACTCCAAGCTGTCCCACAGCATGATAGACCTGGATATGGCGAAGGATATGCTGAAGGACCTGATCTCAAAGGACGCAAATATCACGGTCACTCCGGAAAGCATCCTGAATATCGTTGCGGAGCATATGAATGTCTCCGTGGATGATATCAAGTCCAAGAAGAGAAATGCGGATATCGCAATCGCAAGGCAGCTGGTAATGTACCTTTCCAGAAATCTTACGGATAAGAGCCTGCAGGCCATCGGTGATACGGTAGGCGGAAAGGACCACTCCACGGTCTACAGCGGTATCTCAAGGATCACCGAAAAGATTGAGGAGGACCCGCAGTTTCGGGCCACCGTTCAGATCATCAAAAAGAAGATTAATCCGCATGAGGAATAATTATCCACAGAGGATCTGAGTAATCCAAAGGATAAGAAGAATAAACCGAAAAGATAGTAACACCGAAAACCCTGTATTTATAAGGGCTGCAGCCACTTTTCAACATACAAACAGCCCTTACTATGAATACTACTAAGATTTATTATATATATTTATTATCAGCCGGAGAGGCAGGGAGGCTTAGTTCGACGAATGAGAATCAAATGCAAAAAGAATCAGCTGATCGCTGGAATCAACATCGTATCAAAGGCAGTTGCTACAAAAACAACCATGCCGATCCTGGAGTGCATCCTTCTGAAGGCGATCGGAGGAAATCTTTACTTAACCGCAAATAACATGGAGCTCGGAATCGAGACCATGGTAGAGGCTACCATCCTTGAGGAAGGACAGATCGCACTGGAGGCAAAGATTTTCTCGGATATTATCCGGAAGCTTCCTGACAGCGAGATTGACCTGGAGACAGGATCCGATATCCGTGTGGATATCCGCTGCGAGAAGTCCAAGTTTACCATTCCCTGCAGAACCGGAGATGAGTTCTCACCGCTTCCCGACATCGAGAAGGAGAAGAGTATCCAGATTTCCCAGCTGGCCCTTCGTGATATCATCCGTCAGACCATTTTCTCCATCTCCGACAATGAGAATACGAAGATGATGACCGGTGAGTCCTTCGAGGTGGTAAATAACCAGCTGATCGTAATCTCTCTGGATGGTCACAGAATCTCCAGAAGAAAGATCGACCTTCGGGGAGATAATCCGGAGGTTCATGTGGTTGTTCCCGGAAAGACTCTGCAGGAGCTCTCGAAGATTATCAACGGAGATACGGATGACCTTGTGGATATCTACTTCTCCGACCGTCACCTGCTGTTTGAGTTCGAGAATACCAGAGTGGTATCCCGTCTTATCGAGGGTGAATATTTCAAGATTGCTACCATGATGTCCATGGGACACAATCTGTCCGTTAAGGCAAACAAGAAGGAGCTGATGGGAATTATCGACCGTGCAAGTCTTCTGATCCAGGAGACCGACCGGAAGCCTATCATCGTCAGCGTAAAGAATGACAACAATCTCTATGTCCGTCTGGATACGAATCTCGGATCCATGAAGGAGGAGATGGAGATCGAGAAGGAAGGCGAAGAGATCATTATCGGCTTCAATCCCAAGTTCCTTATGGATGCCCTTCGTGTCATCGATGATGACAGTGTATGCATCTATATGACGGATTCCAAGAATCCGTGCATCATCAAGGATGAGGCAGAGACTTACGTCTATATCATCCTTCCGATCAGTATCAATACAGATATCTATGCTTAGGTTCTTGTACAGCCTTCAGCTGTACGAGAACCGTACTGCACCCAACTCCGAAGGAGTTGCCCGAACGAAGAGAGGGTTTATGTGCGGCCATCCTTTGCCGCACAGAAAGGTATAGGATTATGTAAACTATGGAAACAATTAAGATCAAAGATGAATTTATCAAGCTCGGACAGGCTATGAAGCTGGCCGGGATGGTGGACTCCGGCCTGGATGCGAAAGAGATCATTCAGGCAGGGCAGGTCCTTGTGAACGGAGAGGTAGACACGCGGCGCGGTAAGAAGCTGGTACCGGGTGATACATTTTCCTATGATGGAAAAACAGTTAAAGTAGAGGCTTAAATGTATATCGAATCCGTTGCACTGACGAATTTCAGAAATTACGAAAGCCTGGAACTGGAGTTTAGTGATAAAACGAATATCCTGTACGGGGATAATGCCCAGGGCAAAACAAATGTCCTGGAGGCTTCCTATGTGGGTGCGACCACCCGGTCTCACCGCATGGCCCGGGACAAGGATATGATCCGGTTCGGAGAAGAAGAGGCGCATATCCGGCTGAACGTGAAGAAGCGGGAGGTGGGTCACAGGATCGACATGCACCTTCGGAAGAATAAATCCAAGTCGGTAATGATCGATGGGCTTCCCATCCGCCGTTCCTCCGAGCTCTTCGGACTGATCAACATCATCTTCTTTTCACCGGAGGATCTTTCCATCATCAAGGAGGGACCGGGAGAAAGAAGAAGGTTCATGGACATGGAGCTCTGCCAGCTGAGCCGTATCTATTACGGGAATCTGGCCGGGTATAACAAGGTTCTGAATCAGAGAAATAATATCCTTCGCGGTGTCGGTGCAAGAAACGGCATGCTGGATACCCTGGAGGTCTGGGATGATCAGCTGGTCCAGTATGGAAAGCGGATCATTACGGAGCGGGAGAACTTCATCCGCATGCTCCGGGAGGTGGTCCTTCGGGTGCATGAGAAGATCACCGGAGGGAAGGAAAGCATCGAAATCCGTTACGAGCCCAATGTTTCCGCGGATGAGTTTGCGGAAATGCTTCAAAAGAAACGGGAAACGGATCTTCGTTACATGACCACCATGACCGGTCCCCAGCGGGATGATATCGGAATCTATATCGACGGAAATGATGTGCGTGTCTACGGTTCCCAGGGGCAGCAGCGGACCGCAGCCCTTACCCTGAAGCTGGCGGAGATCGAGCTGGTCCGGGAGATGATCAGTGATACCCCCATCCTTCTTCTGGATGATGTGATGTCCGAGCTGGACGGAAAGCGAAGAGAAGCGTTGCTTGGCAGCATTCAGGGAATCCAGACCATCCTTACCTGTACCGGATATGATGATTTCATCCGGGAGCATATGGAGCAGGACCGGATCTACCGGGTGACGAAGGGTGTCATCACGAGAGAGCAGGGAAGATAGTTTATAACATGTCATTCTGACGATGCGAAGAAATCGGAAGAATAACATTTAACCAGCAATAGACTGAGTAGATAAAAGGAGTACGAAATGGCTGAGAATCAGGACTATGGCGCAGAACAGATTCAAATCCTGGAAGGGCTCGAGGCAGTCCGGAAGCGTCCGGGTATGTATATCGGAAGCACCTCCTCCCGCGGTTTGCACCATCTGGTCTACGAGATCGTAGACAATGCGGTGGATGAGGCACTGGCCGGATTCTGCTCGGAAATCAATGTATTCATCAATGAGGATAACTCCATCACCGTTGTGGATAACGGTCGTGGTATTCCGGTGGATATTCAGAAGAAGGCCGGACGTCCGGCAGTGGAGGTTGTTTTCACGGTACTGCATGCCGGCGGTAAGTTCGGCGGTGGCGGTTACAAGGTATCCGGTGGTCTGCACGGCGTAGGTTCTTCGGTTGTAAATGCACTGTCCGACTGGCTGGAGGTAGAGGTTTCCCGTGACGGAAAGATCTATCAGCAGCGGTATGAGCGCGGAACCGTGATGTACGATCTTCGCGTGATCGGAGAGTCGGAAAGCACGGGAACGAAGGTTACATTTAAGCCGGACGGAACCATCTTTGATGACGTGATTTATGACTACGATACCCTTCGGATCCGTCTTCGCGAGACTGCATTTCTTACCAAGAATCTGAAGATTACTCTGCAGGATCTTCGGGGACCGGAGGAGGAGCGTCGCAGCGATTCCTTCCACTACGAGGGCGGTATCAAGGAGTTTGTCAGCTACCTGAACCGGCACAAGACCGCGCTGTATGATAAGATCATTTATTGCGAGGGATCGAAGGACGATATCTACGTCGAGGTGGCTCTGCAGCACAATGATTCCTACAACGAGACGGTTTACAGCTTTGTAAATAACATCATCACACCGGAAGGCGGTATGCACTTAACGGGTTTCCGTGCAGCCATCACCAAGGTGTTCAATGATTATGCAAGAAATAACAAGTACCTGAAGGAGCGCGACGAGAACCTGACCGGTGACGACCTCCGTGAGGGACTTACGGCCATCATTTCCATCAAGATCTCTGATCCGCAGTTTGAAGGTCAGACGAAGCAGAAGCTCGGAAATGCGCCTGCCCGGACTGCAGTGGAGTCCATCATGAACGAGCAGCTGGTGTACTTCCTGGAGCAGAACCCTGCGGTGGCAAAGAAGATCATCGAGAAGGCCCTGCAGGCCCAGAAGGCCAGAAATGCAGCAAGAAAGGCCAAGGAAATGATCCGCAAGACGGAGCTGTCCCAGAGCATGGCCCTGCCCGGAAAGCTGGCAGACTGCTCGGATAAGGATCCGAAGAACTGCGAGATCTATATCGTCGAGGGAGATTCCGCAGGTGGTTCCGCAAAGACCGCCCGCAATCGTGCAACCCAGGCAATCCTTCCTCTTCGCGGTAAGATCCTGAACGTGGAGAAGGCACGTCTGGATCATATTCTGGAGAATGCGGAGATCAAGGCCATGATCACTGCATTTGGTACCGGAATCCATGACAACTTCGATGTGGAAAAGCTTCGTTACGATAAGATCATCATCATGACCGATGCCGACGTGGACGGTGCGCATATCGCGACACTGCTCCTTACCTTCTTCTATCGGTTCATGCCGGAGCTGATCCGTCAGGGACATGTATACCTGGCGCAGCCGCCTCTTTACCGTCTGGAGCGGAATAAGAAGTTCTGGTACGCCTACAGCGATGATGAGCTCTCGAAGATCATCGATGAGGTGGGCCGTGACCAGCAGAACAAGGTTCAGCGGTACAAGGGTCTTGGTGAGATGGACGCAGATCAGCTGTGGGATACCACCATGGATCCCGAGAGGCGTGTGCTTCTTCGTGTGGGAATCGAGGATCAGGATGAGTCCGAGGTGGATGTGACATTTAACATCCTGATGGGCGATAAGGTGGAACCGCGAAAGAAGTTTATCGAAGAGAACGCGAAATTCGTGAAAAATCTTGATATATAAGGAGTCTATCAAATGGAAGACGATAAGATCTTTGATGATGTGCGTGAAGTAGATCTGAAAAAGACCATGGAAACATCCTATATCGATTATGCCATGAGCGTCATCGCAGCCCGTGCCCTTCCGGATGTAAGGGACGGTCTGAAGCCGGTACAGCGTCGTATCCTGTACTCGATGATCGAGCTGAACAACGGACCTGACAAGCCGCACCGTAAATGTGCGCGTATCGTCGGTGATACCATGGGTAAGTACCATCCCCACGGTGATAGCTCCATCTATGATGCGCTGGTAAAGCTGGCACAGGAGTGGAATACCAGATATCCGCTGGTGGACGGTCACGGGAACTTCGGTTCCGTGGACGGCGACGGCGCTGCTGCCATGCGTTACACCGAGGCAAGACTGACCAAGATGTCTATCGAGATGCTGTCCGATATCAACAAGGACACGGTAGACTTCATTCCGAACTTTGATGAGACGGAGAAGGAACCCACCGTGCTTCCCAGCCGGTATCCGAACCTTCTGGTAAACGGTACCACCGGTATCGCAGTCGGTATGGCAACCAACATCCCGCCCCACAATCTGCGGGAGATCATAGATGCAGTGGTTAAGATCATCAACAACCGGATCGATGAGGACCGGGAGACCGAGATCGAGGAGCTGCTGGAGATCGTAAAGGGACCGGACTTTCCCACGGGAGCGGAGATCCTGGGCCGTGCAGGCATCGAGGAGGCGTACCGTACCGGACGCGGCAAGATCAAGGTTCGTGCGATCACGGATATCGAGCCCATGACCGGAGGAAAGCAGCGGATCGTGGTAACCGAGCTTCCCTACATGGTAAACAAGGCCATGCTGATCGCCAAGATCGCAGAGCTGGTTAAGAATAAGCGTGTGGACGGCATCACGGATCTTCGTGACGAGTCCTCCCGCGAGGGCATGCGGATCGTGATCGAGCTTCGGAAGGACTGCAATCCGAACGTCATGCTGAACAACCTGTACCGGCATACCCAGCTGGAGGATACCTTCGGCGTAAATATGTTGGCCCTCGTGAATAACGAGCCGAAGGTGCTCTCTCTTCTGGACATGCTGAAGTATTATCTGCAGCATCAGGAGGAGGTTGTCACCCGGAGAACCCGGTTCGACTTAAAGAAGGCAGAGGAGAGAGCCCATATCGTGGAGGGCCTGCTCATAGCCATTGACAATATCGATGAAGTGATCAAGATCATTCGCGGTTCCGAAAATGTGGCAGCTGCGAAGGCAGCCCTGATCGAGCGGTTCGGACTGACCGACATTCAGGCGGGCGCCATCGTTGAGATGCGTCTCCGTCAGCTGACCGGTCTGGAGCGTGAGAAGCTGGAAGCAGAGTATAAGGAGCTGATGGAGAAGATCGCGGAGTATCGTGCGATCCTGGCAGATCCGAAGAAGCTGCTGGCAGTGATCCGGGAGGAGCTGGAGATCCTTGCCGTTAAGTTCGGCGATGACAGAAGGACCAGGATCGGTGCGGCTGTCGGAGAAATCATGGATGAAGACCTGATCAAGCGGGAGAATACCGTGATCGCCATGACCCATCTCGGGTACATCAAGCGGATGAGCGTGGACAACTTCCGTTCCCAGAACCGCGGTGGCAAGGGCATCCGCGGCATGCAGACCATCGAGGACGATTATATCGAGGATCTGCTGATGACCACCACCCTGCACTACATTTTATTCTTCACGAATAAGGGACGGGTCTTCAGGCTTCGTGCTTATCAGATCCCGGAGGCAGGCAGGACCGCCAGAGGAACGGCCATCGTCAACCTGCTGCAGTTGGATGGTGAAGAGAAGATCACGGCCATCATTCCCATCAAGGAATACACGGATAAGAAGTACCTGCTGATGGTAACAAAGCATGGTATGATCAAGAAGACACCGGAATCCGAGTACGCAAATATCCGGAAGAACGGCATCATCGCCATGACACTGAAGGATGATGATGAGCTGATCGAGGTGAAGACCACCGACAACACCCGGGATATCTTCATGGTATCCAGGAACGGTATGTGCATCCGGTTCAATGACCGGGATGTGCGCAGCACCGGACGAAGCTCCATGGGTGTTCGCGGCATGAACTTAGGTCACGGTGATGAGGTGATCGGTATGCAGATGAATGTTCAGGGACAGTCGCTGCTGATCGTATCCGAGCGTGGCATGGGTAAGCGGACGAATATCGACGAGTTCACCGTGCAGCGGCGCGGCGGCAAGGGCGTGAAGTGCTATAAGATTACGGGTAAGACCGGTGATATCATCGGTGTGAAGGCCGTAAATGATGATCATGAGATCATGATGATCACCACCCAGGGAATCATTATTCAGCTAAAGTGCAGTGATATCTCCACCTACGGAAGAATTACCTCCGGCGTGAAGCTGATCCGCCTGGATCAGGGCGAGGATATCACGGTTGCAAGCATCGCAAAGGTGCGGGACGCCGTGGCACAGACAGAGGAGCAGCTTCGGAAGCTGGAAGCCGGTGAAGAGGTTAAGCCGGAATAAACTTGTCACTTTGAGCATGAAGTTGATGTCATTCTGAGCCCGCAGGGCGAAGAATCTTAAACGGAGGTCCCCATGGACGGTTTAAAGGAAAACATAGAAAATCTCACAAATACAAAGGGAATCGAGGATATTCTGATCGGTATCTCCTACTGGCTTGCGGTGATCGTGGTCGTACTTCTGATCTTCTATGTCTGCATCAAGATCTACAACTATACGCAGTCAAGAAAGATCAAAAAGAAGCCCTTCAAGGGAAGAGATGATTTCCTGTCATAGCGGGAGGATTGTCGAAAGGATCCCGAAGGGGACAGGGCAGATATCAGAAACGGAGCACTCCGGCGCGGCTTGCCGCGCCGGAATGTCATAGTATATAAAAAGGACAGGTAACAGTATGCGTGAGATCCTTGCAGCAGATGTGGTTGCTGCGGTAAAGAAGATATGTATCGAGGCGAATCTTTCTCTTGCACCGGATATGGTGCGGGCGCTGGATGATGCCCGTGAGACAGAGAAGTCACCCCTTGGGAAGAAGGTCTTAGGACAGCTGCAGGAGAACCTGAAGCTGGCGAAGGAAGCCGAGATTCCCATTTGCCAGGACACGGGAATGGCGGTCTTTTTCGTGCGTCTTGGTCAGGAGGTCCATGTGGACGGAGGGCTGACGGAGGCCATCAACGAGGGTGTCCGCCAGGGCTACACGGAGGGGTATCTTCGGAAATCCGTGGTGGGTGACCCCCTGCTTCGCGTGAATACGAAGGACAACACCCCGGCCATCATTCACTATGATGTGGTTCCGGGAGAGGAGCTTTCCATCACCATCGCACCGAAGGGCTTCGGAAGCGAGAATATGAGCAGGCAGTACATGCTGAAGCCTGCGGACGGTGTGGAGGGTGTTCGAAATGCCGTCTTAAAGACCGTAAATGAAGCCGGACCCAATGCATGCCCGCCCTTCGTGATCGGTGTCGGAATCGGCGGAGATTTCGAGCTTTCCGCGATCCTTGCAAAGAAGGCACTGACCCGTTCCGTGGAGGTGCGCAGCAGTCTGCCGCATATCCGCCAGCTGGAGGAGGAGCTGCTACGCTCCATCAACCGCCTCGGTATCGGACCCGCGGGTCTCGGTGGACGAAACACCGCACTGGCAGTCAACATCGAAACCTATGCAACCCATATTGCCGGACTTCCGGTAGCTATCAACATGTGCTGTCATGTAAACCGGCACAGGACGGTAAAGTTATAATGTCATTCTGAGGCGTAGCCGAAGAATCCTATCACGGGTCAGGAGATCCTTCGCACTTCGTGCTCAGGATGACAGGAGGATGTCATTCTGAGGCCGTAAGGCCGAAGAATCCCGTCACTTTGAATACAGGAGAAAAGCCATGGAAACAGTACTTCATGTCCCCGCAGCCAGAGAAGAGCTCGCAGAGCTTCGGGCAGGAGATTATGTATATATTTCGGGAACCATCTACACGGCACGGGATGCGGCCCATAAGCGGATGTACGAGAGCCTGACACAGGGAGAGGAGATTCCCATCTCGCTGGACGGCACATTTCTCTACTATCTCGGACCTACCCCCGCAAGGGAAGGACAGGTGATCGGCTCCGCCGGCCCCACCACCTCCAGCCGGATGGATAAGTACACCCCCCTCCTTCTTCGGAAGGGCCTGGCCGGCATGATCGGCAAGGGCAAGCGGTCAGAGGAGGTTCGTCGCACCATCGTGGAGCAGCGGGCTGTCTACTTCGCGGCCGTGGGCGGAGCCGGTGCGCTTCTTTCTCAGTGCATCAAGGCGTCCGAGGTGATCGCCTATGAGGATCTGGGGACGGAGGCCATCCGGAAGCTTACCGTAGAGCGGCTTCCGGTGATCGTGATCATCGACAGCAACGGAAACAATCTGTATGAATCGGCGGTGCAGGACTATCTGGAAAAATACGGCGAGTAAAGAGAAGCACGGCGGACACGGAGTTCTAAAAGGACAGGATAAGATGGCAGCGGCAAAAAAGAAACGTCGGAAAAAAATGAATAAACAAAAGAAGATCCTGCTGCTCAGCCTTCTGGGAATCGTGTTGGCGGGAGGGATCGGCTTTGCGATCTTCGCCTTCACGGGACGCGGAAAGTTTACCGTCGGAGGTGCGATCCGCGGGTACTTCAAGGCCATCGAGGCCGAGGATGTGGATCAGTATATCAGCATCTGCTATCCCTCCGCCTGGTCGGAGCATTACCGTCCCTACGAGAATGACGTGGATCTTACCCTTCTGGTACAGGCTGTCTTCGCGCAGCAGTCCGGCGCAAATGTGGAGGATATCAATATCCAGCGGGAAGAGAAGCTGGAGGATGTATTCGTTCAGCGGTTCGAGAAGAAGATCAGGGAGATCTACGACGTGGATATAAGCCTTTCCGCGGTGTATCGCGTGTATTTCACCTTCGGAGGAGGCGAGGAAGGCAGGGAGCTGGCGCGGTACGTCTATAAGTACAAGGGGAAGTGGTACTATCTGGCGGATTCGCTGCTGCTGATCGAGATGGACCTGGATGAGTAGGTTAGATCCGGAAACATATATAGAAACCGGAGGATCGGTTCGTATGGCATTTAAATGTCATACGAACCGATCCTCCGGTTTTTGACGTTTCCGGTCGTTCGTATCGCTCTTCCTGTTCTCTGACGTTTCCGGCCTTATTCTTTGGGTTTCTTGTTCTCCATGTAGATGGACTGCACGATGGATTCACGGAGACGGTCGGGGACGAAGCGTGTCAGCTGGACCACCGCCTTATACTGCAGACCTGCGGTAACCTTCGCCGGCGGGTTCTTCTTCTCTGCCAGCTTCATGGCAATCCGCGCAATCTGGTAGGGGCTTCCTCCGTTTCGCTCATCCTTCTCCATCTGGCCGATGGCATGCTCTATGGCCTCATTGTAGGGCGAGCCCTCCTTGTAGTAGGTCTTCCGGCAGTCGGTAAAGCCGGTTTTCGTATCCCCGGGCTCGATGATGGACGCCGTGATTCCGAAGGGACGAACCTCCATACGAAGGGCATCCACAAGGGCCTCAAGGGCATATTTACTGGAGGAGTAGTGGCTCTGCATGGGTATGGAGATCCTTCCTGCCACGGAACCGATCACCAGGATCTTTCCCTCGCCCGCCTGCCGCATCACCGGCAGGATGGCCTGGCAGGAGCGAAGCACACCGAAGTAGTTCACCTCCATTTGCTGCCGCGCGTACTCCAGCGGCGTATCCTCTATGGAGCCTGCGACCCCCATGCCTGCAGCCAGGATGGCGATATCGATCTTCGGAAGGTCGCGGACCACACGCTGGATCGAAGCCTTCTTGGTCACATCCATCCGGCGGAGCGTAAGGCTTCCCCCTTCCGGAAAATGCTTCGTCCCTTCCGGACAGCTTCTGGAAACACCGGTCACATGGCATCCGGCGTGTGCGAAGAGAAGCGCA
Organism: uncultured Lachnospiraceae bacterium; assembly: GCA_902760755.1. GTDB lineage: Bacteria > Bacillota > Clostridia > Lachnospirales > Lachnospiraceae > Eubacterium_Q. Next base: position 29,761 of record CACWHK010000015.1, read on the forward strand.
CAGGCCTTGCCGATGCCGCTGGAGGCACCGGTGATGAATACGGTTTTCCCTGCAAGTGAGGATTGTTTCATGGAGAGAACTCCTTTCTGTAGACGGTTAAAGACCCTGATAACATTCTAACATTTACAATGAATGATTACAACAAAAGCATTTTTCTGCTTGACTTCCGGTGCTGTATCTGTTACAGTGTGTACGAATTAATCTTAAAGAAAGCGAGGTATAAATGATGAGTGTAGTAGCAACCCCTGTAACTGAATATAGCATGATGACCTCGGTTTTGTCTGATTGATCGTTTCATAAACATCAAAAAGCGTTTTCCCGTGGCCTTGTTGTCGCGGTTTTTTTGCGCCCATTTCCGGGTCTCCATGCTATATTCCGATGAAATCCAAGATTTATATAGAATGGAGATATCAAAAATGAATTCAAATATTATTATACGAAAAGAAACGAAGGACGATTATTTTGCAACAGAGCTTTGCACCCTGCGGGCATTCTGGAATCTTCACGGCCCCGGATGCTACGAACATCTGATGGTACATAAACTCAGGGATTCCAAGGATTATCTGCCGGAACTCAGCCGGGTTGCGGAGCTGAACGGGCAGATCGTCGGTGTGATCATGTACCATAAGGCACGGGTCGTAAATGAAGAAGGAGAAACCGAAATCCTCTCCTTTGGTCCGCTGGCAGTGGAACCCACCTGCTTTAATATGGGGATTGGCGGCATGTTACTGAAGGAAACCCTGGCCCTGGCAAAGGAAGCCGGATACCTCGGGATCGCGCTTTGCGGCGAACCGGACTACTATCCGAGATTCGGATTCCTTCGCGGTAGAGACACGAAGCTTACCCATGGCATCTACGGCACACCGGATCCCTTTATGGTCTATCCCTTAAATGACGGGTTCGAGAAGCTGCAAGGGAAGTTCTATGAAACCGCGATCGATGACGAGTGCCAGGATGAGGCAGAGCTCGCGGAATACACCGCAAGATTCCCGTATTACAAGCCCCTGAAGCTTTCCTGCCAGTGGCTTCATGCGGAGAAGCTGGGTCGGATCTCGGAGATCCAGAAGAACAGCTTCACCATCCGCTTCTGGGAGAAGGAAATCCCGGCAAAGCTGAAGGGAAGCTTTTATGAGGCAGATGCAGAGGCCCTTCCGCTGGTGGGGGATTACGTGACATTTTCCTATAACCCCTATGGGGATTCTACGATCCTTTCGGTCTGTGAGAGGAAAAGCCTCCTGCAGCGCCCGGATCAGGCGAAAACCGGCGTGATGCAGTACATGGTGGCAAATGCGGATTATGCCTTTATCGTGACCTCACTGAACGAGGATTACAGCTATAACCGGATCGCACGCTATGTCAGCGTTGCCCTGCAGGGAGATGTGACGCCCGTGGTGATCCTGACAAAGTCGGACCTTTGCGCTGACACCGACCGCTATGTGGAGGAAGTTACAGGCATCTCCGAGAAGGTGCGAGTCCATGCGATCTCCGCACTTCACGAGACCGGCATGGAGGCACTGGCAGAGTATCTGGTTCCCGGGACCACCATTTGTCTTATGGGCTCCTCCGGAGCCGGAAAATCCACCCTGATCAATGCCCTGGCAGGTACGGAGCTGATGAAGACCGGGGAAGTCCGCAGGTCGGATTCCACCGGAAAGCACACCACCACCTACCGACGGCTGATCGAGCTGGAAAACGGTGTTACCCTGATCGATACTCCGGGCATGCGCGAGATCGGAATCGCCAACAGCGAAGAAGGTGTAAATGAAACCTTTTCCGATATCGAAGAGCTGGCCTTAAGGTGCCGCTTCAGCAATTGCCGGCATGAATCAGAGCCCGGCTGCGCCATCAGAGCCGCAATCCAAAGCGGAGAACTGTCGCAGGAACGCTACGACCTGTACTGCTCCCTGAACACCGAAAATGTAAGAAATTATGCCAAAAAAAAGGAAATATCCAGGTGGATCAAGGCCGAAAAGAAGGCGGGGAAAAAGAAGTTCAGGTACTAGTATATCACGTTATAATCAGTTGGATCCATGCATGCTGCTCCGTTTCGGAGGGCTGCAGAACCGGCGGGGAATCACTCCGCCGGTTGATTTCCATCAGAAACGTGGATAATGCTTGACAGTTGGGGTGGTATTTGATATTATTATTAGGCGCTTAAATGCGCGATAACTGATGAAGTCACTGGTTTCGTGGCATGCGAAGCCTTGGTGAGGGATTCAGGCACTGGAGATGTACTCAAGTGGCTGAAGAGGCGCCCCTGCTAAGGGTGTAGGTCGGGGAACCGGCGCGAGGGTTCAAATCCCTCCATCTCCGCTATCTGAGAAATGAAGGGATGACCTTTCCTAAGGCCGGCTTCACTCAGATTAAAATATCATTCCTCGATAGCTCAATGGTAGAGCACTCGGCTGTTAACCGAGTTGTTGTAGGTTCGAGCCCTACTCGGGGAGTAGCATGATTTTCAAAGAAAATCATACGAGTATATAGCGTGATTTTGCTTCGCAAAATAACGCTATATGGTGCTGTAGCCAAGTGGTAAGGCGTGGGACTGCAACTCCCTGATCATCGGTTCAAATCCGTTCAGCACCTCGAAACCTTCCGAAATTAATCGGAAGGTTTTTTGTATTGAAAGGGTGCGTGCTTAATGCATGTGCGGAGCGTTTCTGACCATTACAGGCGCGCCCAGTCCGGACACGGTGCCGAATACTTAATCCGCACTTATATAAGCTCTCCTTTGCATATAGTGTTATTACATGGTATGATAGGTCACAGGAGAAGACAGGGGGATACGCCATGCCGGAAATGGTTACGAAAAAAAAGAATCATATGAATCTCTGGCTCGTGCTCGGAAGCGGAGTCCTGGCGGTGCTTTCATACGTGATCGTGATCACGGATGACCTTACCACGGGAGGCAGGATCGGCTACTTCCTTCTTTGCGCAGGCCTGTACCTGGCAGAGCTCTGGCTGGTGGAAATCTTCTTCGGGGAAGGCATAAAGTGGCTGATGGACCGGGAATCCTACGTCGCGATCCGAAAGAGCTCTCTGGAGAATCCGCGGGCAGCTTTGTTTTATGAAGAATACCGGAAAAAGATGCGGAAGATCACCTTCTGGAACCAGATGATCATGAACGTGATCCTTGTGGGCCTTCTGATGCTCTTCACCCTGAAGGGCGGTAGCGCCTCGGAGTTTCAGGCACTGGTCATCCTGGTATGCATCCTCGCACTCCTGAATCCGGTGGACCGGAACTTCCGTAAGAAGGAAAAGGCAAAGCGGGACAAGATCCTGTACGAGGACTGTGACCCCGCCCTTGCCTATGATGTTCATGAACTCTTCCGCATGGATCCCATGATGCGGCAGGAGCGGAACATGCACCTCATGCAGCAGGCTATCGCATGCTTTTATCTCTGTGATTACAGAGAAATGCGCCGAAAGCTGGACTGCATGGAGAAGGTGCTGTTGCAGAATGTGATCGCGCTCCGAATCGGACTGAAGGGGCTGGCATCCATCGATGAGGGACGTCCGGATCTTTATCAGCAGTGCGTTGCGGAGCTGGATCTGACCATGCAGCGGCTGAAGATGACTGTGGCAACACAGAAGGTATTTAACGAAGTAAGAAAGGACTGGCAGGGACGTCTGGACCTCTCCAGTGAAGATCCGTCCCGTGCGGAGCCCTATGTAAGAGAGTATATGGCTCAGGGAAAGAAGCCCATCTTCTGGATGGATGCCACCTTCCAGATGGCCTGGATCCAGCTCTCCAGAGGTGAGAAGGAGCAGGCAAGAGCAAACCTGCAGCTGGTGGGAGAACGGGCCGGAACCATGGATATCCGGGACCGGGCGGTACGGATCCTTCGCTCCATGAACGATAATTCATAAAGGAATTGCAGGAAATACCCATGCCCCGATCGTATCTTCAGGTGATACGACCGGGGCATTTTCTATTCACTATGGTTAGCAAAGAGTAATTATCTCCGGGTTCCGCTGTGAAAATGTCACGAATCGTCTGACAAATTGCAATATATCTTGCGAATCAACTTGCAAAACCGCAAAATGTAGTGTAAACTGTATTAGTTATATTCTACCTATTTTCTGTAATTATGGTAAACTAATGTGAATTCACATTTGGGGAGAATGAAATGAGTGAAGAAATGAGATCCATGGCAGGTGCTGCCATGACAGAAGAAGACCTCGACTTCATCCGCGAGCTGGAGGAAGAAGAGGAGGAGCTTCTGTCCGGAAAAAGAAGACCGGCACGAACGCTGTCGGGCTATGGGGGGACGGCTGAACGGTACGGCGTAACAAGAAGCTACGCAGCTACCGGAACCGATGGAGCCTATGAGGTGCCCGAGAGACCGAGACCGGCCCGTGCATCCGAGAAGCTGCAAAGAAGCCGCACCTCGGAAACCAGAAGTCACGGCCTGTTCGGACGGACGGAGACCACGGAGAAGAAAAAGGCCCGTGATATCCGGATGTCGGAATCGGTAGTGGAATCCAACGGAAGGATCGCACCGGATGTGCGAAGCGACGGATCCCTCCGGTTACCCCCGGCAGGACGCAGCTATCAGCGTCCGGTTGCTGAGGTCGGAGAGGAAAGACCGGTACGTCAGCAGAGAAGCGCAGAGCGGCCACGTCCCTCCCAGAGTCAGAGAAGTCGTGAGGGTGCAAATCCTGAGAGAAGACGCTCCGGCGGTGGCGGAGGCGGAAATGGCGGCGATGGAAGCCGCGGTGGCAGCGGACGCTCCGGCGGAAAGAAGACGATGCAGGCGAAGTTCGAGACGGCATTCCAGAACAACAAGCCGCTGTTCTTCCTGATCTCCAGAGCCATGATCCCCTTCTCGATCTTCTGGTATGAGCTGGTATTCAGTCTTGGTACAAAGAAGGAATTCTTTGGCTGGCACACGGTATATATCCTGCTGTTCTCCATCGCATATGGTATGATCGGCTCCGTGTTGTCCTCCATTTCCAAGAACCGTACCGTGAACATGATCGTGAAAGCCGTGCTGATGTTTATCCCGGTGATCCTGTTCATCGTTGAGTTCTTCGTATTCTTCCAGTTCGGTGTGTTCTACGATCTGAACACCGTAACGGAGGGTGCGGGCGGTGTCGTAAAGCAGTTCATGGGCGATGTTATGGACATGGTATTCTCCTTCAAGGGTATCTTCCATATCATTCTGTTCCTGCTTCCGACGGCAGCCTTCCTCTTCTTCGAGCTGAAGATCGACAAGAAGCACCTGATGTCCCTGAAGACCGGATGGCGTCGGAAGGTGAAGATGGGCATCGTCATCGTGGCAACCTGGGTTGCAGCACTGCTGCTCATCGCCATGGTAAAGACCTACCGCGAGACCTACTGGTCCAAGTATACATTTGAGCCGAATGTCGTAAACTTCGGTCTGCTGACCGGCGTTCGTCAGGAGGTTCAGCGTAAGATCACCAAGGCGGATAAGAATCGTGGCTTCGATATCGATACCTCCACCGGCAGCGGTGACGATAATACCGAGAGCAGTACGAAGAACACCTCGGATAATCCGTCTACCGGAACCAATCCGGGAACCGAGACGGCTACGACGGAGAAGCCGAAGGAATACAAGATGCAGACCTACGCGGTGGATTATTCCAAGCTGGCCGCAGAGGAAAGCAATGATACCTACGCAGATCTGGATACCTACGTCGGTTCGGTAACACCGTACAAGACCAATGATTACACCGGTATCTTCAAGGGTAAGAACCTGATCTTCATTTCCGCAGAGGCATTCAGCGGTGATATCATCGATCCGACCCTGACACCGACCCTGTACCGGATGGCTACCAAGGGTATCAACTTCACGGATTACTATCAGCCGGCAACGGCAGGTACCACGGGCGGTGAGTTCGAGAACCTGATGGGCTTCTTCCCGACCATGGGTGGTAAGTCCATGAAGCAGACCGCAACCTACAACAACTACTTCACCATGGGTAGTCAGCTGGATCGTCTCGGCTACTATGGTAAAATGTATCACAACAATGATTACACCTACTACAGCCGTGATATCACCCACGTGAACCTGGGTTACTGCGATGGTTTCGAGGGTGTGGGAAATGGTGCAGAGGCGTACATCAGCGGCGGCTGGCCGGAGAGTGACCTGGAAATGATGGAAGGTACCCTTCCGCAGTACATCAACAAGCAGCCGTTCAACATTTACTACATGTCCGTCAGCGGGCACTCATCCTACAGCTACAACTCCAACGCCATGTCCCGGAAGCACTGGGATAAGGTGGAGAACCTTCCGTACTCGGAGGATGTAAAGGCTTACATCGCATGTAACCTGGAGCTGGAGGCAGCGCTGACCTACCTGATCGATCAGCTGGAGAAGGCAGGCATTGCGGATGACACCGTAATCTGTATCTCGGCAGACCACTTCCCGTACGGTCTGGATGACGACGCGGCCCTCGGCGAGATGCCGCTGCTGTCCGAGCTGTATGGCTACACAGTTACCAACTATCTGCAGCGTGACCACAACCGCCTGATCCTCTGGAGCGGCTGTCTCGAGAAGCAGGATCCGATCATTGTAAATGATCCGGTATGCTCGATCGATATCGTTCCGACGCTGTCGAACCTCTTCGGAACCGAGTGGGATTGCCGGCTGCTGCCGGGTCGTGATGTATTCTCGGATTCCGAGCCCATCATGTTCAACCTGTGGTACAACTGGAAGACAGACAAGGGTACCTATATCGGCGGAGAGTTCACACCGGCCAATGCTGCGGAGAAGATTTCGGATGATTACGTAGACAAGATCAACCGGATCGTAAGCAACAAGATCAACTACTGCTACGGCGTACTTGAAACGGACTACTTCGGACATCTCTATAACAAGGGAGTCTTCCCGGAGATCAAGAAGGAATACGATTACACGAAGAATATGGGTAAACCTGCCTATACACCAACCCCGAGCTCCGGAGCCACTGACTCCGGTACGGGTACGGGCACAGGCACCGGTACAGGCACCGGTACCGGAACCGATACAGGAACCGGTACGGGAACCGGCAACGGAGACGGAACCACGAATAACAATGGTGGAAATGCCGGAACCGGCAACGGAGACGGGACGACTCCATAGCAGTGATCAAAGGCAGATGAAGCCCTTAGTTGTCACATAAGGGCAGCAGATGCCCGTAGTACATTACGATAGTAAAGAAAGAGGACCGCCTGCATCGAAGGATGCAAGCGGTCCTTTTCGTATGTCATTCTGAGTGCGAGGCATTCTGTCATTCTGAGTGCGAAGCACGAAAAAGCCCGTGACTTCAGACGATAGCAAAATTAGCTCGGGTTGTAGGAATCCGAATCGTAGGAGCCTGAGGATGCGGAATCCGGTGTCGAATAATCCGCAGTGTAGGTCGGTGCTGCAGGCTGCTCCGCCTGGTACGTGGGCTGCTCTGCCTGGTACGTGGGCTGCTCTGCCTGGTATGTGGGCTGCTCTGCCTGGTATGTGGGCTGCTCTGCCTGATACGTGGGCTGCTCTGCCTGATATGAGGGTGCTGCGGGAGCAGCAGGTTCTGTGGGTACTTCGTAGAATCCGCCGGTCTGTCCCGGAGTCTGGTAAGGATTCTCCGGTGCATTTACATTTGCAGCACCGGCAGCTCCGCCGATGAAGGGCTGCTTCATGGTAGCTGCGTAGGGATTAGCTCCCGTTCCGTCAGGTGTATAGGGATTGGTTGTTGCCCCGCCGTTCAGGAAGGGGTTCAGAGCAGGATCGGATGCATTTTCCCGGGCGATAGCCTGCAGATTCTCGGAGTTCTTCATCTGCTTCCGGCTGCCGAAGCCTGCTGCTACCATGACGGCGATAAAGAGCAGGAAGAGGCCGGTGTAAAGGAACTTGGAGAACCGGGACTCGGTTGCATCCAGTGTGAGATCGTAGATCTCCTTGAAATACTCGGTGGTTGCACCGGCAGAACTAAGCTGCTGGTGGTAGAAGCCCTTGATCTCGGAATCCATGGTGGTAACCTTACCGGTGAGCTCGATATTGGACGGAGTGGCACCTTCCACGCCGGTCAGAATATCCCAGGAGGAATCTACCATAGACTCCAGCTTCTCGATATCACTGCTGCTTTTAACGGTAAGAGACATGATGTACAGGTTTTCATTCTGATCAAAGAGAACGATTGCATAGTGCTGGTCGGTTCCCACCGGGATGAAGCCGTTGATCTTATGCTTGGTCTCCGCGTAGTTTCCCAGCACGAGATTTACGTTCAGGGTTACATACTCACCGCTCTCAGGAGAACCGCCGTTGTAGATCTTCTCGTTCAGATTGGTGGTCTTTCCGAGGACCATGTAGTTGAAGTTGATCGCTACGTAGATCGCCATGATCACCGTAAGGACGATAGCAACGCCGAAGAAGATACGCATATTTGTGCGGTACTCACTCTTCGTCTTTTTCTTTTTAACCTGTGCCATAGTTCTTCCCCTTTCTGATTCGAACCGTTGATTGCCCGCGCGGCTTTGCATATGCTATAATGATACGGGCACACAAAAGGTATTATATATAACCATGATGAAAAAGGCAACGAGGAAAATGGAACGCAAGATCAAAGACATGCTGGAATCATATACAGCGCGGGAGCTTTCCCCCTGGCATATGCCGGGACATAAGCGAAAGAAGGCCCTGGGCGGGATGTGGGATGACATGTTCCGCCTGGATGTGACGGAGGTTCCCGGAACCGATGATCTGCACCATGCAACGGGTGCGATCCTTCGGTCCGAGCAGGCTGCCGCGGAGGCGGTGGGAGCTTCCTACGCCCATTATCTGGTGGGTGGTTCCACTGCCGGAATCCTTGCTGCCATTGCAGCGACAACGAAGCTCTGGAGAGAGCGGATCTCGGGAGCATCCGTTCCGGTCTGGGCTGAAGGGAAGTCCGGTGGAGCGCCCGGTGCGGATGCTGACGGGTACGTGGAGCTTACGGGAAGTGTGGATTCTGCAGAAAATGTGAATCTTTCTGACGTATCGGAGGAGCATCGACCGGTCTTTCTTGTAGCTGCCAACTGTCATAAGTCGGTGTGGAACGGGCTTCGGCTGGTGGGTGCGAGGATCCTTACTCTCTCGCCCACGGAGGATCCGGTGTACGGACCGGTGGATTCCGGAGAGGTGCTTCGGGTTCTTTCCGAAGAGGCGGGAGACAGCGCGGGGATCGCAGGCTGTATCATAACATCTCCGACCTATGGCGGAAGCATTTCTCCCATTGGTGCGATCCATGCGGTATTGGAAGTATATGGAATCCCGCTGATCGTGGATGAAGCTCACGGAGCACACCTTCCGTTTTCGGAGGAGCTGGCATGGAACAGTGGTGTTTCCGCAGGTGCGGAATATGTGATTGCCAGTTTACATAAAACCCTTCCTGCGCTGACACAGACAGCGGTTCTTTATGTAGGAACGAAGACTTCCGCGGAGGGTGATACCGCGAAGCGTCTGGAGGGAGCCATAGCAGAACAGCTGGCGGTGTTCCAGTCCAGCTCACCCTCCTACCTGCTGATGCTTTCCGCAGAGGAAGCCATAGCCTGGGCGGATGAGAACCGGGAGCGGATGGATGCTTATATTGAGAGGATCAAAGCCTTCCGGGAGGAGCTGGAACAGCTGTTATCCAATATGGAGCTTGTGACACTTCCCGGGACCCAGGACCCGACGCGGCTTCTGCTGCGTGGAAAGGACGGGGTCGAGACCTGCTTTACCGGAACCGATATGGCGGAGTGGCTGGAACAGGAAGAGGGCATCGTAGTTGAGCTGGCCGGAAGCCGTGAGATCATCCTCATCTCCACGGTGATGGATGAGGAAGCGGATCTGCAGCGGCTGAAGGAAGCACTGACAAGGCTGGACGAGGAGATCAGACTGGAGCTGGAGGCTGCAAAAAAGAAGGCCGGGGCACTGCAAAGGAAGAAGGCGAAGGAAACCGTAGCTAAGACACAGCCGGAGAAGAAGGACGAGGAGCTTAAGATGCGCCGGAGGGAGGAGGAGAAGCTTCCCTCGGTGGGGGACTTCGTGCAGCGGGACATTTACATCTATCCGCCGGGAGTTCCGATCCTTCGGGCAGGAGAGCATGTGACGGAGGAAGCCCTTTGCAAGCTTCGGGAGATGCAGGCTGCGGGCTGCAGGATCTACGGCCTGTAAACCGTAAGGTTTTTCCTTAATCATCATTGAATCTCGGGATTTTAGTTGTTATAATAGCATTTAGAAGGTTTTTTTTACTATAATTATGGGAAAAGGGGGAAGTTTACAGCATGATAACGAAGGATATTGAGCTTTTCACACAGAATAGTATCAGGATCACGGAAGGTGACCGGAGGATCTATATCGATCCGTTCCAGATGCGGAGAGAGCCGAACAATGCAGACTTTATCCTGATCACACATAACCATGTGGATCATTTCTCACCGAGGGACATCGAGAAGGTTGCCTGCGAGCGTACCGTGCTGGTGGTTCCGGAGGCCATGGCTGACAAGGCAGAGGAGGTGTCACATCTGGTGGCGAAGATCTGCACCGTGAAGCCGGGCGAGTATTATACCTTCGACGGCCTGCGTCTGGAGACCGTACCGGCCTACAACATCGGAAAGGATTTCCACCCGAAGTCAGCGGGGTGGGTCGGATATATCGTAATGATCGCCGGACACCGGATCTATATTGCCGGAGATACGGACGAGACGGCAGAGGCACTGAATGTGATCTGTGATATCGCGCTGGTACCGGTTGGCGGAACCTATACCATGGATGCAAGAGAGGCTGCGCGTCTCATTAATATCATTCATCCGAAGATCGCGATCCCCACGCATTACGGAAGTATCGTGGGATCGAAGACAGCGGCCGAGACCTTCCGGGACTGCGTGGATACGTCCGTGAAGGTAGAGGTTAAAATGTTATACTAAGCAGCGCGAACCCGGGGTTCGCCCGAAGGCAGGACTCTGCGGATCTCTCCTTATATGGGAAGGATCCGCAGAGTCCTTCTTTTTGGTTTAAGGGGTGTTTTTTCTTGCATTTTCATGGAAAAATCGGTAAGATGGATACAGGGATACTGTATACAAAATACAGGCATACAAAAAACAAGGTTGATTTCATTCGGAGAAGATAAGGAGAATCCATGGGAGACAGGGTAGAGCGGAAGGCATATGCAAAGGTGAATCTGGGACTGGACATCATCGGACGAAGAGATGACGGGTATCATCTGGTCCGGATGGTGATGCAGCAGGTGGGGCTCTATGATGTGCTGACCTTCGAGCGGTCGGAGGAGCCGGGAGTACGGCTGCAGCTGGCAGAGGACTGCACGATCCCGGATATCGCGGATATGCCGCTGGATGACCGGAACCTGATCGTTCGCGCGGCGAAGGCCGTGCTGGAGAAGCATGGGATCACCGCGGGGCTTACCATCACCCTGGAGAAGCATATCCCCATGGCAGCTGGCATGGCCGGCGGAAGCACAGACTGTGCAGCGGCCCTGAAGGGGGTTGCGGAGCTCTTTGAAACCGGAAGCACGGAGGAAGAGCTGGCGGAGCTGGGTGTCCGTCTTGGGGCGGATGTGCCCTACTGCCTCATGGGAGGTACGGCTCTGGCAGAGGGAATCGGTGAGGAGCTGACCCGGCTTCCGGAGCTTCCGGACTGTGAATTCATCATCATCAAGCCTTCCTTCGGGGTGTCCACGAAGGAGGTTTATACGGCCTATGACAGCCAGGATCCGGATGCGGTGGAGCATCCGGACATCGACGGCATGGTTCAGGCGCTGCAGGAGGGTTCCCTGGAGGGCGTTACGTCCCGCCTCGGAAATGTACTGGAACCCGTTACAGTTGCAAACCATCCGGAGATCCGTACCATCGAAGCGTGCCTGAAGGAAATTGGAGTTATGTCAACTATAATGACCGGCAGTGGTCCCACGGTGTTCGGAATCCTTCCCGCAGGGACGGAGGATGACAGTGATGTGGTTCCGGATATTCCGGCGCTGCAGGAGAAGCTGGCGTCGGAAGGAATCCCGGCGATGATCTTTTTGACGACACAGAAATGAGATCCTTCGCCTTCGGCTCAGGATGACAAACCATGTCATTCTGAGGCACGAAGTGCCGAAGAATCCTGAAAGATGGAGGCTGCGTATGAAGTTAGAGTTTGATCCGGCGGAGTATCTGCCGCTACGGGAAGTCGTTTTCAAAACCCTGCGAAATGCCATCATCCGCGGCGAGATGAAGCCCGGGGAACGATTGATGGAGGAGAAGCTGGCCAAGAGCCTGGAGGTCAGCCGGACACCCGTCCGGGAGGCCATCCGCATGCTGGAGCTGGAGGGCCTGGTGGTGATGCTTCCTAGGAAGGGTGCGGAGGTTGCAAAGATCACGGTGGAGGATCTGCAGGAGGCTCTGGAGGTCCGCATGGCCGTAGAGGATCTGGCGGTCCGTCTGGCAAGTCTTCGGATCGATGATGAGGGCCGGGAGAAGCTGCAGAAGGCAGCAGCGGACTTTGACGCAGCCCTTGAGAAGAAGGATGTGGAGCGGATCGTGGAGAAGGATGAGCGGTTCCATGATGTTATCTTTGAAGCCACGAAGAACCGCAGGCTGGTGAATCTGGCACACAGCCTCCGGGAGCAGGTCTACCGCTATCGCTACGAATACGTGAAGGATTTCAGCTCTCATGACAAGCTGTCCCGTGAGCACGCCCGTATCATGGAGGCCATCCTGGAGGGCGACGTCGTAAAGGCACAGCAGGCCATGCGCGGGCATATCTACGATCAGCTGGAGCGTGTCATCGAGATCATTATGGTGGAGACAGGAGAAACGGTATGAGAGGAATATTTATAACCATGGAAGGACCGGACGGAGCCGGAAAGACCACACAGATTGAGCGCCTGAAGGCATATCTTACCGAGGCGGGCTATGATGTGCTGCTGACCCGGGAGCCCGGGGGAACCGTGATCAGTGAAGCAGTCCGCGGCATCCTGCTGGATCCCGCACATAAGGAAATGAAGCCTTCCACGGAGCTTCTTCTCTACGCGGCAGCCCGGGCCCAGCTGGTGGGTGAGGTGATCGGACCCGCAGTGGAAGCAGGCAAGGCCGTGATCAGTGACCGGTTCGTGGATTCCTCGGTGGTGTACCAGGGGATCGCCCGGGGACTGGGTGTGGAAACCGTGTACGAGGTGAACCGTCCGGCCATCGGAGCCTACATGCCGGACGTTACATTTCTGCTGGACCTCCCTGCGGAGGTGGGGATTGCCCGGAAGAAGAACCAGGCAGAGCTGGACCGGATGGAGCAGGAATCCATAGAGTTTCATAGGAAGGTGGCAGAGGGCTACCGGACGCTGGCAGCGCGGGACCCGGAGCGGATCCTTACCATAGATGCCACTTTACCAATCGATAGTATTTGTGATATGATAAAGGGTAAGGTTGACGAACTGTTGAAGAGATAGAAAGGAGGGCCGGGCATGGACTTTCAGCATATCATCGGACATGAAGATATCATTCGACATTTCAAGAGCAGTATCGAGCAGGACCGGGTAGGTCATGCATATATCATTTGCGGCGAGGATGAGAGCGGGCGAAGCTCGCTGGCCTTTTCCTTTGCCAAGACCCTGCAGTGTGAGGCCGGTGAGGCGGATCCCTGCAACGAGTGTCCGTCCTGTAAGAAGGCAGATTCCGGGAATCACCCGGACATCATCATGGTGTCCCACGAGAAGCCGAATCTGATCTCTGTTGAGGAGATCCGTGACCAGGTGGTACAGACCATGGACATCCGCCCCTACAGCGGAAAGTACAAGATCTATATCATAAATGATGCGCAGCTGATGAATCCGCAGGCGCAGAATGCACTGTTAAAGACCATCGAGGAGCCGCCGAGCTACGGGATCGTGATCCTGATCACCAATTCCCTGGAGAAGCTGCTTCCCACCATCATTTCCCGGTGCATCACCCTCAGCACCAAGCCGGTGAAGGAACGGGATGTGGAGGAGTATCTGAAGGAGCACTACGAGATCGATGATGCGAAGGCGCGGTTCTGCGTGGAGTACGCCCAGGGCAACCTCGGCAAGGCCATCCTGCTTGCTACCAACGAGGAGTACGAGGCGCTGGTGCGCTCCGTGATCCGGCTGGAGAAGCAGATCTACGACATGGACATGGAGGACATCGCGGATGCCATCGAGTCCTGTGTCAATTATAAGATGAGCATCGGCGAGTACCTGGACCTGATGATGGTATGGTACCGCGATATCCTGATGCTGAAGGTGACCGGCAAGCCGGACAAGATCATTTTCAGCGAGGAGTACAGCACCATCCGGGATCAGGCGAAGTACCTGTCCTACAACGAGCTGGAGGATAAGGCGAAGGCCATAGAGAATGCAAAGCGGCGGATCGCCGCAAATGCAAGGCTGGAGGACGTAATGCGTCTTCTGATCCTGACATTGAAGGAAACGTAAAGAAAAGGTAGGAGTTTAGTTAAGCATGAAGGAAGTGATCGGCGTCCGTTTCCGGACGAACGGACGTGTGTATTTTTTTGATCCGAGAGACAACGAGGTTCCTCTCGGGACCAAGGTGATCGTGGAGACAACCCGTGGTGTGGAGTACGGCTGGGTGGTCCTCGGACGTCGCGAGGTGGATGAAGAGAAGGTGCAGGGCGGGCTTCGCCCCATCCAGCGCCTGGCAACCCCCCAGGACGAGGCACGGTACGAGTCCAACAAAGAGAAGTCCCGCAGGGCCTATGAGATCTGCGTACAGAAGATCAAGGACCACGATCTGAAGATGAAGCTGGTGTCCGCAGAGTACGCATTTGATAACAACAAGATCATGTTCTACTTCACGGCAGACAACCGTGTGGATTTCCGCGAGCTGGTGAAGGACCTGGCTTCCGTCTTCCGCACCCGGATCGAGCTTCGGCAGATCGGTGTCCGTGATGAGGCGAAAATGTGCGGCGGTATCGGCATATGCGGCCGCGAGTTCTGCTGTCATGCATATCTGGCAGACTTTGTCCCCGTATCCATCAAGATGGCGAAGGAGCAGAGCCTGTCCCTGAACCCGACTAAGATTTCCGGTGCCTGCGGACGACTGATGTGTTGTCTGAAAAATGAGCAGGACACCTATGAATATCTGAACTCCAAGCTGCCGAACGTGGGAGACCGGGTGACGGCCTATGACGGTGTGACCGGAGATGTGGCATCCCTGAACGTGCTTCGTCAGAAGGTGAAGATCTACGTGACGGATGAAGAAGGCAACAAGGAGCTGGTGGAGTACCGTGTGGAGGAGCTGGTATCCGGTCCCCGCGGAAGAAAGTTTGATACGGATGAATCCCTGCTGGATCCGGAGCTGACACGTCTTGTGGATAACGGAGAGGCATCGGAAGAGAGTGCTCCCGAGGGCGGACGCCGGAGGAAGGAGCGCGGTGCGGACGGAGAATCCGGACGCGGCGGAAGAGGCGGTCGTTCCAACCGGGATCATAACGGCGGAAAGGACCGGAAGGAAGGTGCGCCGAAGGAACGGGGCGACCGGAAGCAGGAGCGGGAAGGTTCCGGCAAGGGTCACCAGGACGGCGAGAAGAAGAACCGCCACAGACAGGACGGCGGAAGAAGGGACGGAAACCGGAAGGGTGAGCAGGGTGCAAAGCCCGGAAAGGACCAGGGTGCTCCCCAGGGAGGAAACCAGGCTCCGAAGTTCCACCGGAGAAGCAACCGCCCGAACCGGAAGCCGGAGGATAAGAAGCAGTAAGGAAACGCGATCAGGCGGGAAAAAGGCACTATGAACGAAGCAGAGCTCCTTCGCGAAGGAGAACGAATTGACGACTTAGAGGTACATGGGTTCCGGATCATCCAGAACCCATCCTTTTTCTGTTTCGGAATGGATGCGGTGCTGCTTTCCGGCTTTGCCCGCACCCGGAAGAAGGACCGGGTGATGGATCTTGGCACCGGCACGGGGATCATCCCCCTGCTTCTTACGGCGAAAGGAAAATGCAGTGCCTGCGACGGTCTGGAGCTGCAGGAGGCTGTGGCAAAGATGGCCGGTCGGAGTGTGCAGCTGAATCAGATAAGGCTTGCGGAGGAATCAAAGAAGCCGGTTGCTTCGGAAGAGACGAAGGCCCTTCTGGAGGCTGCATCAAGGCTCCGGATCCTGCAGGGCGATATCCGTGAGGTACCGGACCGCTTTCCGAAGGCGGAGTATGATGCGGTGACCTGCAATCCTCCGTATATCAAGCAGACGAGCGGTTTACATAATGACGAAACTGCCTACAATCTGGCAAGACATGAGATCGCGGTTTCCTGGGAGGAGATCGTACGGGCAGCGGCACATCTTCTGAAGCCGGGTGGTACATTTACCATCGTGCATAAGCCCTTCCGTCTGCCGGAGCTTATGCAGGTTCTGCAGAAGTACCGGCTGGAGCCGAAGCGCATGCAGATGGTGCAGCCCTACGCGGATAAGGAGCCGAACATGGTGCTGCTGGAGGCCGTGCAGGGCGGCGGACCACAGCTGACGGTGCTTCCGGCACTGGTGGTCTACAATCCTGACGGAAGCTATACAAGACAGGTGCTGGATATATACGGGAAGCCATGAGATCCTTCGGCCTGCGGCCTCAGGACGATAACCTGTATCCGTGTCACTTTGAGCCCGCAGGGCGAAGAATCCCGTGGGTTATGGCAGATTGGAGAGGAAGGATCATGAGCGGAATACTCTATCTGGTGGCAACACCCATCGGCAATCTGGAGGATATGACCTACCGGGCTGTCCGCATCCTGCAGGAGGCGGACGAGATCGCTGCGGAGGATACGCGGAACAGCCGGAAGCTGCTCACGCATTTTGAGATCCACACGCCGATGACCAGCTATCATGAATTCAATAAATACGAGAAGGCAGACGTGCTGATCGGTCAGCTGCTGGAGGGTAAGACCATCGCACTCATCACGGATGCGGGAACCCCGGGGATCTCCGATCCCGGAGAGGTTCTGGTAATGCGCTGCTACGAGGCCGGTGTTCCGGTGGTACCGGTGCCCGGTGCCTGCGCGGCAGTAAATGCACTGGTGGCCTCCGGACAGGCAACCCGCCGGTTCGCCTTCGAGGCATTTCTCCCTCAGGAGAAGCAGGATAAGAAGGAACGGCGCAGGATGCTGGAGGAGCTCTCCCGCGAGACGCGGACCATCGTGCTTTATGAGGCACCCCACCATTTACTCGGAACCCTGGAGGATCTGGCAAAGACTCTGGGAGACCGGCCCGTCACCCTCTGCAAGGAGCTGACGAAGAAGCATGAGAGCTTCTTAAAAACCACCCTCTTTGCGGCGGTGGAGCGATTCCGGGAGGAGGAGCCAAGAGGCGAGTATGTGCTGGTGATCGCAGGAAAGCCTGAGGAAGAGGTTCGGGCGGAGGAAGCCTCCCGGTGGGAGCAGCTGTCCATCGAAGCACACATGAAGCAATTTCTGGGCGAAGGCCTGTCGGAGAAGGAAGCCATGAAGGCTGTGGCTGCGGAGCGCGGGATTCCGAAGCGGGAAGTGTATCAGGCATGGCTCGAAGTGAAGGGAAATGCGGAGTAGTGCTTCTATCATCATAGAAGGATCGCTGTAGAAAGATTAAATATTCTTAACAAATGACAAAAAACCGTTGATTCTACGGGAAGTTTGACAAAAAAACGGGATAGTCACCTGTTATTTTGCTGGATTTCCGATAGTACATGTGATACCATATCTGAGATTGGTGTTATTCTGCCCGATTTTTGGCATAGGAATAACAAAGATCAGCGGAGGTATAAGTTCATGGGAAGAAAGGCTTCAAAGGCAACCGAGAATATTTATTATATCGCACGGATCCGTGCAGCGGAAAAGAACGGGACCTTTACCAGTCGTGAGAAGGCAGCACTTCAGCTCGGGATCGAGCGGAGCCGTCTGGCGAGGATCGAGCTGGACAAGATCGAGCCCTACGCCGAAGAAGTACTGATCATGGCCCGCGAGTATAACGCACCCTACCTCTGCGAGGATTTCTGCAGAAATGTCTGCCCCATCGGCAACGAGAAGGTGCTGGGACATCACAAGAAGGCAGTCCGTGTGGATTCCCTGGAGCGTCTCTCCCTGCAGTTCCTCAGTAGTGCGCAGTCCATTGACGATATCTCCAAGATCCTGGTGAATATCTCCAAGGACGGAAAGATCACCGAGGAAGAGTATGAGAGCTTCCACAACGTGCTTCGCGCCATGGATGAGCTCTCCGATAATATCCGCAGCATCAAGGCGTATATTGATGCGAACCCGAATCTCCGCAGCCGGTTTGATGCGGACCTTCGAATCTGATCAAAGAATCCATGGATCGGGGTACCGGTAAGGTATCCCGGTCTTTTTTTGCCCGCGGGAGGTACATTTTTGCAGGGCGGATTGTGACAACTTCGTGATTTTCACGATTTTTGTTGTGGAAAATGACAAAATGGTGTAAAATACACTCACAATCGTTTATCTACATCATTTTAGAAGGAGGGATGGACTATGGCATATGTAATTGGTGATGCTTGCATCGGATGCGGTGCATGCGCTGGAACCTGCCCGGTAGGTGCAATCTCTGATAACGGCGGACAGTTCGTGATCGATGAGAATAGCTGCATCAGCTGTGGTGCCTGCGCAGGTGGCTGCCCGGTTGGAGCAATCTCCGAGGGCTAAGGATCGAAACAATCCTTTGCAGCCAGTCTGCCGGAAGGAAATGGGACATACTCCACGGAGCATGTCCCATTCTCTCTCTTTGGATTCTCTCTTATGGGAATCAAAGATACGTGATATGCAAAGTATCCTGTTTTTACAGGAACAAAACGAAATAACCTCCTTTCTTCCCGTGGCAGCGAAGGTAAGCTCTGTGATAGTTTCCGGATGCCATAGGAGTATTCTAAGGATCAAAGTCAGTCGGGAATATGCCGAAGCAGGGTCTTCCTGAAACCGCTTCGAAGGAGCGGCGGAATCCCACGGCAGGAACTTTGATGATTGGGTGTTCTATTCCATGATAGAACGAAGGGACAGGATTTGCAAGAACTATATTGTGCAGGATTCTGGCATGCGCCGGATTCTGTCATCCCATTCATAGACAGATAAACGACAGGACCAATCGATGCGCACCGCATGGCGGAGTGCTTCGGAAATGGAGTGAGTAAATGAGAACGGAACGAGTAAGTGAGAATAAAGTCCGGTTTATCCTGGACCAGTCCGATCTGGAGGAGCGGAATCTGCAGCTTTCCGAGCTGGCCTACGGCTCAGAGAAGGCAAAGGAGCTCTTCGATGATCTGATGGAGCTGGCGCGGGAGGAGCTTGGCGTGGAGGAAGGACCGCAGCCCTTCATGGTGGAAGCAATTCCCATGTCCAAGAACGGTCTGGTGGTCAACATCAGCCGCGTGGAGAATCCCGATGAACTGGATACGCGGTTCTCACATTTTACAAACGGAATCGAATATGATCATGATCCCTCCGAACCGGGTTCGGAGGAGGACGAGGAGGATGGTCCCGGACGGGGACCGGGCTTCGAGAGGCCGGATGGTCCCGGCTACGAGGACGCTCCCTACAACGGACCGGACAGCCCCGAGAATGACCCTGACTTAAAGCAGGGACCGGATGGTGTCCAGATCCAGCAGGGTCCGGAGATCCGGGCGGAGTTCAGTATCCCGAAGTCAGCGGAGATCAATCCGAAGGATATCATGAGTATGATCGACAACATCGTGTCCGGTCTGGCCGGCAAGATGGGTGCCGAGGTGCGGAAGCTTTCTACCAATGACGCACCGGGAAGCGGGCCGGGTGCCGGCGGACCGGACAAGGCAGCGGAGAAGAAGCCGGGAAGCAATGCTCCGGATCCCTTCGCACTGTATGAATTCAAGGATCTGCAGAGCGTGATCCACGCATCGAAGCTGCTCAGCATGCACTACGACAGTGAGAATATCCTCTACAAGAATCCCATGAACCAGAGATACTATCTCTACTTAGGCCGGGAGAAGAGCTCCGTCGACGAGTTCGCGAAGCTTTGCACCACGCTGAATGAGTTCGGCAGCCGGTGCCGCATCTCCTATGCCTCCAGGGAGTACTTTGAAGAGCATATGATCGTCGTCCTCCGGGACGCACTGATCCAGCTGGAAGAGCTGGCATAATACATGTAAAACAGAGAGCCCGGTGTTCCCCGTAAACGCATGGAAATGGTTTACGGCGGAACACCGGGCTCCTTATTTTTATTTGACTCTTACGCTTAGAACTGCGCCTTCACCGCATCGATCACTGCCTCTGTAGTGATTCCGAACTTCGGGAAGAGCAGACCTGCCGGTGCGGATGCACCGAAGGTGGTCATGCCGACGATCTTGCCGGTAAGGCCTACGTAGCGCTCCCATCCGAAGGTGGTAAGTGCTTCCACAGCCACACGCTTTGTAACGGCTGCCGGAAGTACGGACTCCTTATACTCTGCGGACTGATCATTGAAGAGGTCCATGCAGGGCATGCTGACAACCCGGGCATCGATACCCTCTGCCAGCAGCTTCTGGCGAGCCTCTACGGCCAGCTGCACCTCGGAACCGGTGGCGATGAGGATCGCATCCGGAGTTTCCTTCGTGCTGTCCTCCAGGATGTAACCGCCCTTCAGAGCCTCCTTGGAGGAGCCTGCAAGCTGCGGCAGATTCTGACGTGTGAGCACGAGAGCGCACGGAGTGGTTTTGCTGGTTACTGCATAGTACCATGCAGCAGCAGTCTCGGTTGCATCTGCCGGACGGAATGCGTAGAAGTTCGGCATAGCGCGGAACATAGCCAGCTGCTCGATGGGCTCATGGGTCGGACCGTCCTCACCGACACCGATACTGTCATGGGTCAGAACGTAGGTGAGCGGTGCCTGCATCAGAGCGGAAAGTCTTGCCATGGGCTTTACATAGTCACTGAATACGAAGAAGGTGGAAACGAAGGGGCGAAGTCCGCCGTGGAGCCAGATACCGTTTCCGATGGCTGCCATGGCCAGCTCACGTACACCGAAGTGCAGGTTGCTTCCCTCCGGGGTTTCCCTGGAGAAGTCGCCCAGATCCTTCATGTAGGTCTTGGTGGAAGGAGCCAGATCCGCAGCACCGCCGAAGAAGTTCGGGATCTTATCCTTCATGTAGTTGATCAGCTTGCCGGAAAGATTTCTGGTTGCTTCCGGAGCATCTGCCATGTTCCAGAAAGCCTCGTCATCATAGAGAACCTTCGCACTGTCCTCGTCATGATACTTTGCCCAGAGCTCTGCCATCTCCGGGAACGCCTTCTTATAATCCTCGAAGAGTGCATTCCATGCATCCTCAACCTTTGCTTTCTCAGCCACGATCCCTGCGATATGATCGTAGATATCCTGCGGAACCGCGAAAGGAGTGGAGTCCTCCCAGCCCAGATTCTCGCGAAGGGCAGCCACGTTATCCACGCCCAGAGGCTCGCCGTGAGCGGAAGCCTTGCCTTCCTTTGCCGGGCAGCCTGCACCGATCTTGGTCTTGATCTCGATCATGGACGGACGGGTCGTGTCAGCCTTTGCCTCTTCGATGGCTGCGAGGATCGCATCCGGATCATTTCCGTCCTCCACACGAAGTGTCTGGAAGCCGAAGGCCTCGAAACGCTTCTGCACGTTCTCGCGGAACGCGATATTGGTACCGCCCTCGATGGAAATGTCGTTGGAATCGTAAAGCACGATCAGCTTGGAAAGTCCGAGGGTTCCTGCCAGGGAGAATGCCTCATAGGAGATACCCTCCATCATGCAGCCGTCACCGCCCAGAACGTAGGTGTAGTGATCTACAACAGGATAGTTTTCTTTATTGAATACGGAGGCCAGATGCTTCTCTGCCATAGCCATGCCCACAGCCATCGCCATACCTGCGCCCAGAGGGCCGGTGGTTGCTTCCACACCCACGGTGTGACGGTACTCCGGATGTCCCGGGGTGAGGGAGTCCAGCTGACGGAAGTTCGCCAGATCCTCCGTAGTGAGGCCGTAGCCGAAGAGATGAAGCAGGGAGTACAGCAGCATGGAGCCGTGTCCTCCGGACAGGATGAACCGGTCACGGTTCTCCCACTTCGGATCCTTCGGATTGTGGTTCATCACCTTGCTCCAAAGGGTATAAGCTGCAGGTGCGGCACCGAGCGGCAGGCCCGGATGACCGGAATTTGCCTTCTGGATCGCATCTGCGGACAGGATTCGAATGGCATTGATGGAACGGGTATCGATTGAATTTGACATGGCACAGTCCCTTTCTGAAAATGTGGCACCGCCCCGGTGTTTCCGAAACGTCTGCCCTGATTATGAGAGTCGAGCCCTCAACTCCACAGTATAGCATATCCGCGAAGGCAAAAAAAGGGGAGGTCTTATGTTTTTTGGTAGTTTTTCGAAGAAAAACGCGATATAATGGGGAACATGAAGGCACATAACAGAAAAAACAGAATCTGGTTTTCCATCATCCTTTCCGCGCTCGTGCTCCTTCTTGGGACGGTGATCACGGGAGGGATTTTAATGCTGCGCTTTGACAGGAGCATCCGAACCGAGGTGTCCATTGAGGCAGGGGAGGCCCTTCCCGGTGTTTCTGCATTTCTGGAAAGTGAGAATAGCTCCGTCCGTGTCGAAAGCGGCCTTGACTCCATAGATACCAAGGTACCGGGGGTGTACCCGGTAGAGCTTGCCTGGGGCCCCTTCCATAAGACCACCTACCTTACGGTGCGGGATACGGTTCCGCCCACGGGAGAGGTGCAGGATCTCCTCAGTGAGACCGGTGTGGAGCACCCGGTGACGGACTTTGTTGTAAACGCGGAGGACATCACGTCGGTGGTGCCGCATTTTGTAAAGACCCCGGATTATCAGACCGAGGGTGTGCAGGAGATAGAGATCTTCCTGGAGGATGCCGGCGGAAACCGGACCTATCTTACGGCAGAGCTGACCCTGTATGATCCGGCGTATGAGCCAAAGATCCGGGGGCTGCGGAACCAGACCGTGTTTGTGGGAGAGAGTATCGCCTACCGTCCCGGAGTCACCATCGAGGACCCCATGGACCCGGAGGCACAGCTTTCCATCGACAACTCCAAGGTGAATCTGGAGGTGCCGGGGAGCTATCCCGTGGTCTACACCGCAAACGATAAGTACGGAAGGACCTGCAGTGAGACCGTCTACGTGAAGGTGGAGGAGCTTCCGGAGAACTACGCGGACCGGCAGCTGCTGGATGAGCTCTGCACGGAGCTGCTGTCCGAGCTGATCACGGACGGAATGACGGATATCGAGAAGACCTTCGCCATCTTCCGGTGGGTACGTAGAAATGTTCCGTGGAACGGTACAAGAACCATCCGCGATGAGGTGGCAGAGGCCCTGGAGGGCCTGCAGGGACACTCCGGCGACTGCTTCACCCATATGATCACCTGTAAGGCGCTGCTGGATAAGGCGGGGATCGAGAATATCCAGATCCAGCGGTATCCGGGGCCCGGAAAGCATTTCTGGCTGATGGTTCATATCGACGGGGAATGGTATCACCTGGATCCCTCCCCGATCTACATGCATCAGCATGTGGGATTCCTGGAAACCGACGGGGAGCTGGAGATGTTCTCGGCTGCGATCCGTCCGAACTACTATGCCTATGATCACAGTGCATATCCCGAGACTCCCCTTACGAGTCCCGCAAAAGCGACCTATAAAAACGGAGATTATTACCTGAAGCTGGAGGAGCAGTAAAGCGGTTCCTGTGAAAGAAAAACGGATTTAACGAAAGAAACCATGAAAGAAAGAGAAGCGGAAAAACTGAATCCGAAAAAACGCCCGGGAATCTTCCGGATCAGTCTGCTGAAGCAGGTTGCGTTCTTTTTCGCCCTCGCGGTCCTGATTACGGGGGTGATCTCTTTCTTTACCCTGAAGGCGATCACCGAACGAAGCATCCGGAAGCAGCGTGAGGAGCTGGCGATCCAGATCGTAAAGAGTCTGGCAGTGGAAATGTACCAGTATGAGACCATGGACTGGCTGCTGGAGTACTGGGCAGAGCACGCAGCGGATCTGGACGTTGAGTACGGAACCTATGAAAAGACGCTGAAGAAGGAGGAGGAGTTCGGGAAGAAGCATCCGGAATTTATCCTCGGAGCCCCCAGCCTGTCGGAGGTTCAGGCTATGTCAGAGGAAGATCAGAAGCTATATGCCGAGATCATGTATTCCTGGATTACGGATGAGTTCAATATGACGAAGATGGTATACGAGATAAGCTATATCTATATCATCCGTACGGATCCCGAGTATCAGGAGGATATCTACCTGATCAGCGGAGCCGCCTATGATCAGAGTCGTGGCAGCGGTCCCGAGGATGCATATACCCTGGGGGTTACGGTCGGGAATACGGAGGCTCAGAAGAAGTCGTTGGAGACGGCGGCTTCCCAGGGCACCGGACTTTTCCAGACGGATGACTATATCGACTATTACTTCTGCATGCTGGATGAGGGAGGCGGAAAGAGCTTTGTGGGAGTTTCCTATGATCTTGGCGCTATGAAGGCCTCCGCGAAGCAGGATACGCTGCACGGCGTCATCAACTTCGTCGGAATGCAGATCGCGCTTTCGGCCTTCTGCCTGATCCTGCTGTTCTTCTTTACGATCCGTCCGGTGCGGAGGATCCAGAAGCGTGTCAGAAGCTATAAGGATAACAGGGATCCGGAGGAGATCCTTCGCCGTCTTTCCCATGTACAGTCCCGGAATGAGATCGGCGAGCTTCGGGATGATATCTCGGAATGCGTGATCGAGATCGAGGATTATCTGGAAACGATCAGTGAGATCACCTCCGAACAGGAGCGGATCCGGACGGAGCTTTCCGTCGCCACGAGGATTCAGGAAGGCCTTGTTCCGAAGACATTTCCGCCCTTCCCGGAACGGAAGGAGTTTGATCTGTATGCCTCCATGACTCCCGCGAAGGAGGTGGGGGGTGATTTCTACGATTATTTCCTTGTGGATGAGGACCATCTTGCCATGGTGATCGCGGATGTCTCCGGGAAGGGAGTTCCCGCAGCCCTCTTCATGGCAACCTCCATGAGCCTGATCCGAAGCCGGACCATGCTGGGGGGCAGTCCGTCGGAGATTCTGGCGGATGTAAATGAGCAGCTTTGTGAAGGAAACAACTCGGACTTCTTTGTCACCGTCTGGCTTGCGATCCTGCAGATCTCCACGGGAGAAGGCGTTGCCGCAAATGCAGGGCATGAGCATCCCATGCTCCGGAGGAAGGGAGGAAGCTTCGAGCCCGTAAAGTACCGTCATTCCCCGGCGGTTGCAACCATGAAGGGAATCCCCTTCCGGGAGCACACCTTCCGGCTGGAACCGGGAGACCGTCTTTTTGTTTTCACCGACGGTGTACCGGAGGCCACGGATGCAAAGGAAGAGCTGTTCGGAGAGGACCGTACCGTGGAGGCGCTGAACCGGTATGCAGATCAGGAGCTCTCGGGTCTTCTTGAAGGGGTAAAAGAAGAGATTGACCGCTTCACGCTGGGAGCGGAGCAGTTTGATGATATAACCATGCTGGCACTGGATTATTTCGGACCGACGCGTCGCTAAAGCGAAGCGAGGGGGCAAAACATAACAGGACAGGAAAAGGAAACAAAGCCTCGTATGGATGAGACCGTAAAAAAGAAAAAAAAGTTCATCGAACGGCTCCCACGGGTCAGTCTGATCTTGGAGGTCGCTATCTTCTTCGTGCTGGGACTTCTCATCACGGGGGTGATTTCCTATGCGATCCTGAAGCGTCAGTACAACGAGACCGTCAAAACCGAGAAGGAGCAGTACGCCGGTTACGTGGTAATCGATGTGCTGAAGAGTATAGCCCGGTATCCGGCGGCGGACTGGCTGCTGGATTACTGGTGGGTCCATGCATCCGAACTGGACCCGGAGTATGTGGGAGCAAGATTTTCGGATACACAGAGCACCATCAACAAAACCCTGGAGCTTCGGAAAAACCACCCGGAGCTTCTGATCGAGCATGCAGAGGTTGAGCAGGTGGAGGCGCTGAGTCCCGCGGAGCAGAAATCCTACGCGGAGATCATCTACAACCGGGTAAAAACGGATATCGATTATACCATGGCCATCAACGAGTCCAGAGAGATGATGCTCGTGGTGGTGGATCCGGAACAAAAGGGCGTGCGCGCCATGTTCTGTGGTGCCATGGGATATATGGATGAGGTTGGGGAATACAAGCTCCCCAAATTGTATTTTCTGGGGGATCCGGTTCCCTTTACGGAGGAGCAGATCGCGGACATGATGAAAACCGCGGAGCTGGAGGAGGGGTATTCCACCACATCCTCAGACGGTATGCTCCGTTATTATTACTATCTCACCAAGCTGGACACCGGTGAGACGTTGATCTTCTGCGAGTCCTATGATCTGGATGCCTATCTTGCCAGGATCAAGACGGATACGAAGGAGGGGACCTTCACCCAGATCCTGTTCCAGCTGCTGTTATCCGTGATCTGTCTTCTGCTCCTTACGATCTTCATCCTCCGGCCCATCCGGAAGACAAGGAACGGGATCCGGAAGTACACCTCCGATAAGGACTGTGATGCCGTGCTGGAGCAGCTGCGAAAGATCCGGACCCATAACGAGATCGGAGATCTTCGGGATGATCTCTCGGACATGATCTATGAGATGGATCAGTACATGAAGGAGATCCGGGAGAAGACGGCGGAGAAGGAGCGGATCGGTACCGAGCTTTCGGTGGCAAGGAAGATTCAGGCGGACGTGCTCCCGAAGAACTTCCCGGCCTTCCCGGACCGGAAGGAGTTTGATATCCGTGCCACCATGACGCCTGCGAAGGAGGTGGGGGGAGACTTCTACGACTTCTTCCTGATCGATCCCGACCATCTGGCGCTGGTGATCGCGGACGTCTCCGGCAAGGGCGTTCCCGCAGCCCTCTTCATGATGATCTCCAGGACACTGCTCCGGAGCCTTGCCATGAAGGGCGGAACCCCGGCAGAGATCCTGGGAGAGCTGAATCATCAGCTCTGTACGGAGAATGCGGCAGAGATGTTCGTAACCGTCTGGTTTGCGATCCTGGAGCTATCCACCGGCCGCGGCATGGCCGCAAATGCAGGGCATGAGCACCCGGCCATCCGCAGGAAGGACGGAAGCTTCGAGCTTGTAAAGTATAAGCATTCACCGGCGGTTGCCACCATGGATGGGATCCCCTTCCGTGAGCACGAATTCCTGCTGGAGCCGGGAGACCGCCTCTACGTTTACACGGACGGAGTGACGGAAGCCACGGATCATGAAAAAGAGCTCTTCGGAGATGCGCGTCTTCTTGCGGCACTGAGCGGTGCAAAGGATGCGGATCTGGAGGGACTGCTGGAGCATGTGAAGGAAGAGATCGACGCCTTCGTCGGTAAGGAGGAACAGTTTGATGACATCACCATGCTGGCGCTGGACTACTACGGAACGCCTATCGCTCCTTGACAAGTCCTGCATTTTTGCATAAAATACAAGGAAGGATTACGTACCGGGGAGTACGGAGAAGCGGATCATTTCAGGAGGAAATATCATGACAGAATACAAGAAGCCATTTGTCATAGCCGAAGCCGGCTGCAATCATATGGGTCAGATGGAGATCGCAAAGGATCTGATCGAGACCGCAGCACATTTCTGTAAGGCAGACGCGATCAAGTTTCAGAAGCGTTGTCCGAAGGAGCTTCTGACACCGGAGCAGTACAACGCACCCCATCCGAATCCTGCAAACTCCTATGGTGATACCTACGGTGCACACCGTGAATTCCTGGAGTTTGATGTGGACCAGCACGCACAGCTGAAGAAGTGGTGCGAGGATGCCGGCATAATCTATTCCACCTCCGTGTGGGATCTGACCAGTGCCAAGGAGATCACCTCCCTGCACCCGCGGTTCATCAAGATCCCTTCTGCCTGCAACACGCATTTCGAGATGCTGCAGTGGCTTTGCGACAACTATGAGGGAGAGATCCAGCTGTCCTTCGGTATGACCACGAAGGAAGAGGAGGAAGAGGTGGTTCAGCTCTTTGAGAAGAACCAGAGAGCCAAGGACCTGATCCTTTATAACTGCACCTCCGGTTATCCGGTCCCCTTCAAGGATATCTGCCTTCTGGAGATCAACCGGATGAAGGAGCAGTACGGCGGACGCGTAAAGGCTATCGGATTCTCGGGCCATCACCTGGGAATCGCCGTGGACGTTGCAGCCTATACCTTAGGAGCAGAGTATATCGAGCGTCACTACACGCTGGACCGCACATGGAAGGGAACCGATCATGCAGCATCCCTGGAGCCGGACGGCATCCGGAAGCTGGTGAGAAACCTGAATGCGGTACACGAAGCACTGACCTACAAGTCGGAGGAGATCCTTCCGATCGAGCAGGTACAGAGAGATAAACTGAAGTACAGAAAGCACTAGGGACTGGACTATCCAGCATTTCCCGTAAGAAATGGTGCCGGGAGGTTGCCTTGCACAGGGATCGCCCGGCACCGTTCTTTTATGGGAAAGGAGACCGATCTATGGGAAAGATAAAGAAGGCCGTTCGAAGAGTGGAGCGGTCCGTAAAGCGAAGAAGAGAAAACCACCTGATCAGGAAGGAGAAGGGTAGGAAGGCAGAGGTATCCATCGCGGATCTTCTTTCCTGCAATTCGAAGAATGCCACCTTCCGCTATGATATCGTGGTTCGTTATCTGGCCGTTTCCGAGTTTCATAAGGGCTCGGACCGCGGCTTTTTACTGTATGAAAAAATGCAGGACCGCCGGATGGGTGACGGCTTCTCGAAGGGTGCAGTGAAGCGCTTCAAGGCGCTGATCCGTTCCTACGACGAGAAGGGCTATGACCGGGATTCCTATATCCTGGTGGACCGGAATCTGGGGCTGATCGACGGCTCCCACCGCATGGCCATGGCGCTTTACTACGGCTATCAGAATATCAACGTCCTGATCGTGGATTCGGACCATCCCGTGGAGTATTCCATCGACTGGTTTGTGGAGAACGGCTTTACGACCGAGGAGATCCGGTGGATCGTGGAAACCGGAGCAGAGCTGCTCCGCAGGGTTCAGGTTCCCTTCTCCTGCGTGATCTGGGCTCCTGCAGCGGATCTGGCAGACCGGATCGTGGAGGACCTTTCCTTCTTCGGCACCGTGACGAGTGTAAAGCGTTACGACTACGCACCGGGGGAGTATCAAAGTATCGTCCGTGCGGTATATTCCATCGATGATATCGAGAAGTGGAAGATCGAGAAGAAGCTTTCCTACATGAAGAATTATAAGCCGTCCCTTGTGGCGGTGGATCTTACGATACCGGATCCGGCGTACCGGATCAAGGCTGCGACGGGCCTTCCGCTTTCCACCGTGGGCGAGCGGATCAAGCGGGCCATCCGTTCGAAGTATAAGAAGGAGATCAAAGAGTATTTCTTTGATATCATCCTGCACATCGGAGACAACATGTACCAAAGCGAGTATATGCGGGATGTCTTCGAGAACCGGATCGACTTCCCGAAGGCCGTGGAAATCCTGAATAAATACACCTACGCCTTTGTGAAGACGGACGTTCCCTATATGCCGAAGGACTTCCCGAACCGGATTCCCGTGGGAAAGGATGCAGACATCCTCTGTAAGAAGGAGGATGCGGATGCGCTTGTCCGTGAGATGGAGGCCTTCTGCAGACAGTACCGGAATTACAATGTGATCACCATTCCCGAGGCAGCGGGTACGAGAATCCGCATGCAGTGGGGCAAGGTTCTGGTCTATCAGGTGGACATCTCCTACGCGGTGTCCGGACTGGCGGACGGCTTTGTGCCGGATGCGCTGGAATCGCGGCAGAGTAAGAACGGTTACTATATCCTGGATCCGAGGTTTGAGTATATCCTCCGGATGCAGGCCTATCAGAAGAAGAAAACAAAACAGCATCATAAGGTATATCTGAAGGAGCATATGGCAGAGTATGATGCGGCACTGGCAGGGAAGTATATCAGCTGCACGCCTGAGAGTCTGCTGGAGGACGGAAAGTCCTGACCGGACGAAAGTTCGTTGAAATGAGAGTACGCAGGAGGAGTAGTTTGCGTGGACGATAAGGAAAGGGGAAAATTAGCTGCGAAGGCCGGAAGCTGGTTCGTTGTGTCTTCCATCATGGTGAAGCTGGCTGCGCTGATCACAACCCCGATCTTCACGCGAATCCTTACCAAAGCGGAATACGGAAATGTTGCGACCTTCATTTCCTGGTCCTCGCTTCTTTACGCCTTCTGTATGCTGGATCTTCCATCCAGCACCGGTCGTGCCAAGCTGGACTACCCGGGAAAGCTCCGGGAGTATATCGGATCCGTCCAGCTGCTGGCAGCCATGATCACGGGAGGAATCCTCGGGGTGTCGGCCATCTTCCTCTCCAAGCTGACCGGCTTTATGGAGCTGGATGTTCCGGAGCTGCTCCTTCTCGGAGCCTATCTCTTCTTTTCTCCGGCCATCACCTTCCGGCAGTTATCCTACCGCTATCAGTATCAGTATAAGCAGAATATCGCCATCGCATTTTATACGACCTTCAGCTCGCTGCTGCTGTCGCTGCTGTTGATCTTCTGTATCCCCGGGAACAACGAACATCTACGGATCATCGGTATCGTGCTTCCCTCGGTGGTACTGTCCATCGTATTCTGGGTTCAGGATATCCGGAAGGGACACATTAAGATCAATACGGAGTTCTGGAAGTACGGACTTGCGATCTCCGTACCGCTGGTGCTCCACAAGGTGGCAGCCAGTATCCTTACCCAGTCGGACCGTCTCTTTATCACGAAATACCACGGGTCGGAGAATACCGCTCTTTACACCCTGATCTACAGCTATTCCATCCTGATCACAACCATTACTACGGCCATCAACGACGGGTGGCTGCCCTGGTTCCATGATACATTTTTCGAAAAGAAGTATGATCAGATCCGTAAAAATGTAAAGCCTCTGATCGTTCTCGGTGCGTATATCGGGCTTGCCTGCGTGGCACTGGCACCGGAGGCCATCCTGGTCCTGGGCGGTAAGGACTACATGGATGCCATCGGGTGCGTAACCCCCATCGTGGTGGGCGTTGTGTGCCAGTATATCTATACCCACTACGTAAATATCGAGATCCATCTGAAGAAGACCTATTATGTGTCCATCGGAACAACCGTCGCGGCGGTCACAAATATCGTCCTGAACTTTATCTTCGTGCCGCAGTACGGCTTTGTTGCAGCGGCCTATACCACCCTGGCCAGCTACTTCGTGCTGATGGTGGTCCATGCGTTCATCACCCGGCGGATCCTTCATGTGAAGCTCTATGATGAGCGGTGGATGTTCGGAACGGTTGCCGTTGTTGCTGTTGTTGCCTGGGCCCTGCAGTGGACCTATGACCATCCGGTGATCCGCTACGCGGTAACGGCAGTCGGATTCCTGTCCTTCCTGTTCGTATTCAGGAAGTATATCAGAGGATTTTTGAAGAAAAGAAAGAAGAGGAGCGCATCATGAATGTAGCATTTATTCCGGTAAGAGGCGGGAGCAAATCCATCCCGCTGAAGAATATACGCCCCATCAGCGGTCGTCCGCTGGTGTACTGGACCGTTCGGGCAGCCTGCGGCTGCAGCGCCATCGACCGCGTGTATGTGGCGACCGACAGCGATAAGATCCGTGAAACGGTAGAGTCCTTCCAAAGGGGGGTGGAAGCAAAGCTCTTCTCGAAGGTCGAGGTGATCGGAAGGTCTGCGGAGTCCGCATCGGACACGGCTTCCACCGAGTCCGCCATGCTGGAGTTCGCGGAGCAGTATGATTTCGACAATATCGTTCTGATCCAGGCAACCTCACCGCTTCTTACGGCAGAGGATCTGGACCGGGGCTTCGAGGCCTATGCGAAGGAGGGTACGGACAGCGTGCTTTCCGTGGTGCGTCAGAAGCGCTTCCACTGGGCAGAGGACGCAGAGGGGGTTGCATACCCCACAAACTATGATGTGTATCACCGTCCGCGCAGACAGGAATTCGACGGGTATCTCGTGGAGAACGGAGCATTTTATATTTGCTCGAAGGAGGATCTGCTCCGAACGAAGAATCGTGTATCCGGAAGGATCCGTGCCGTGGAAATGAACGAGGATACCTTCTTTGAGATCGATGAGCCCAGCGACTGGGTGATCATCGAGGCGCTGATGAAGAAGAACGGCATCACCGCACCGGAGGAGCTGCCGGACATCAAAATGTTCCTTACGGATTGCGACGGGTGCCTTACGGATGGCGGCATGTACTACTCGGAGCACGGCGATGAGTTAAAGAAGTTCAATACCCGCGACGGCATGGGCTTCGGCCTGCTTCGTGCGAAGGGGATCGTAACCGGTATCGTGACCAGCGAGTCCGTGGATCTGAACCGGAGACGTGCAGAGAAGCTGAAGCTGGATATCCTGGAGGCAGGCTGCAGGGATAAGGTGGAAGCCGTGAAGCGGCTTGCAGAGGAGCGGGGGATCCCCATGGAGCAGATCTGCTATATCGGCGATGACATCAATGATGTGGAGGTGTTGAAGCTGGTGGGTTACGGCTGTGCACCGGCAGATGCGAGACCCGAGGCCATTGAAGCCGCAAGGTACGTAACGAAGGCGAAGGGCGGCGAGGGCGTGATCCGCGAGGTAGTGGACCGGATCCTGTCAAATAAAGGAGAGAATAAGCATGAGTAACATAGCTCTGATCATAGCAGGCGGTTCGGGAAACCGCATGCATCAGGACATTCCGAAGCAGTTTCTGACCGTAAATGAGAAGCCGGTCATCGTCTATACCCTGGAGGCCTTCCAGGAGCATCCCGAGATCGACGCCATCGCGGTGGTCTGCATCGACGGATGGGAACAGGTGCTCCGTGCCTATGCAAAGCAGTTTAATATCACAAAGCTGCAGCACGTGATCCCCGGCGGGGAGAACGGGCAGGGCTCGATCCGGAACGGCGTGTACGAGCTGGAGAAGCACTATGATGCGAAGGATCTGGTATTGATCCACGACGCCATTCGTCCCATGGTTTCGGCGGAGATCATTTCCGACAACATCCGCGTTGCTCTGGCACACGGAAATGCCATCACCGTGATCCCCTGTGCGGAGGCCATGCTTCAGACCGAGGACGGACAGGTGTCCGCAGGAAGCTACCCGAGAGACCGGCTGAAGAGAACTCAGACCCCGCAGGCCTTCCACATAGGAGATATCGCAAACCTGCACAGAGAAGCACTGGAAGCAGGGATCACGAACTCCGTGGCATCCTGCACTCTGATGATCGAGATGGGGAAAGAGGTATACTTCTCCGCAGGCTCCGAGAAGAATATCAAATTGACGACGGTAGAGGATTTGGATATTTTCAAGGCGCTATTAGCAGCGAAGCGTGCAGACTGGTTGAAGTAAGTGTCGACGATCGCACATCCTCCCGCTTGCGGGAGTGGCAAAGCCACGGAGCAATCCGGGCTTCAACCAATCATATGGAGGAATAATACCCATGATCTATGATAGCAATCGTTGGTTCGAGGATATCGACCACGTAACGGCGGAAGCCCTTCCGTTCCTCGGAGAGCTGGCAGGGAAGTCGGTGATGATCACCGGTGCCGCAGGCCTGGTGCTCTCCCCGGTGGTGGACATCCTGATCCGATACAATGAGACGCACGAAACCCCGATCCGCATCCTGGCTGCCGGACGCTGGCAAAGGGAGATGACGGACCGGTTCGGAGCGTACTGTGAAAAGCCGTACTTTACATTTGTGATCTACGACGCATCCCGCACGGATAACTGCATCACAGAGAAGGCGGACTACATTATTCACGGGGCCAGCAACGCCTCTCCGGATATGATCGTAAAGGAACCCGTGGAGACCATGATGAGCAACTTCACGGGCATGAAATATCTGCTGGATGTGGCAAAGGAGCTTGGAACAAAGCGGCTGCTTTACATCAGCTCCAGCGAGGTGTACGGGAAGAAGGAAGGCGACCAGCCGTACCGCGAGGGAGAATACGGCTATATCGACCTTCTGTCCGCACGGAATTCCTACTCGGTCGGAAAGCGTGCAGCAGAAACCCTCTGCGCATCCTATGCGGATGAGTACGGTGTGGATTCCGTGATCGTACGCCCCGGACATATCTACGGACCGACCGCATCCCCCATGGACCGGCGTGTAGCCTCTGTCTGGGCTTATGCGGTAGCAAGAGGCGAGGATATCGTGATGAAGAGCGACGGAGCCCAGCTCCGCAGCTACTGTCACTGCCTGGACTGCGCTTCGGCGATCCTGACGGTACTTCTTCGCGGAGAGTCCGTGCATGCCTATAACATCTCCAATCCGAATGCTATCGTAAGCATCCGAGAGATGGCCGAGCTACTGGCCGGATCTGCCGGCGTACAGCTTCGGATGGAGCTTCCGACGGAAGAAGAGAAGAAGGGCTTCAACCCCATGAGTAACTCCTCCCTGGACAGCGCTGTCCTGGAATCCCTGGGTTGGAAGGGCCTCTTTGATGCCCCGTCCGGATTTGCGGAGACAGTGGAGGTACTGCGGGAGATGTCCCGCTGTGTTGCCTGAAGAACTAAATATAAAAAAGGCCGGAGACGGAATGTGGTACATATCAAATGCACCACATTCCGTCTCCGGTTTTTTGATTTTTCATTGGCGATAAGAACTTTGACAATTTCGCCATATTTCCTATTGTATTTTTGACATTTTGACGTCGTTTTCGGTTGTATTTTTGACAATAATGATATAGAATCAGGTTGGAGGTGATATTCTGATGCAACTTGACAGGAAGATTGAGAAAAAAATAGAGAAATGGATAAATGAAAGTGAAAAAGCTTTACTTGTCAGGGGGGCGAGGCAGGTTGGTAAAACACATATAATCCGTTCAACATTGAAAAGGATGGGATGCAGATATGTGGAGCTTAATCTGATAGAACAACCGTCCGCAGTAGATATTCTAAGGGAAAGCCATACGATTAATGAAATTATCATGGGCATTTCAACGTTGACGGATGAACCATTGGTTAAAGGAGAGACGCTTATCTTTATTGACGAGGTTCAGAAGTATAAAGAAATGGTCTCAAAGATTAAATTTCTTGTTGATGAGGGAAGCTTCCGATACATCCTAAGCGGATCCCTGCTGGGTGTGGAACTGACAAATCTCACATCAGCACCGGTTGGATATCTTACGATACTTGATATGTTTCCTTTGGATTTCGATGAGTTCCTCCAGATCACCAATATTACATCAGATGTAAGGAATCATTTGAAACAATGCTTTAAGGATCGAACCCCGGTAATGAATACGGTAAACGAAAAACTGCTATCATTATTCAGGCAATACCTCGTGGTTGGAGGTATGCCTGAAGCAGTAAGCAAATTTGCGGAATCCTATAGCCTGCAGGATGTACAGACGATCCACGAGGACATCATGAGATTGTACAAAATGGATTTCACACAGTATGAGGCAGAGAACAGGCGTCTGATCCTGGCGCAGATTTACGATTTAATTCCTGCAGAACTGCTGAAACAGAACAAAAGATTCATCGTGACTGATTTGAAAAAAGGGCTTCATTTTGAACGTGTAGAGGATTCTTTTTTATGGCTCAGGAACGCCGGCGTGGCTATATCCGTTTTTAATGCGTCTGAAACCAGGATTCCACTTAAACTCAGCGAAAAACAGAGCCTATTTAAACTTTATATGTCAGATGTCGGTATGCTTACAAGCGTATATGGAATGACAACAAAATCAAGAATTCTTACCAGAGACCCAAACCTGAACTGTGGTGGCATCTATGAAAATGTGGTTGCAACCGAACTGGCCAGCAAGGGATATCATGTATATTATTATAATTCGAAGAAAAAGGGAGAACTTGATTTTGTGTTGGAATATCGAGGACAGATACTCCCTGTTGAAGTGAAAAGCGGAAAGGATTATTCTGTTCATTCAGCGTTAACGGCTTGTGTTAATAATCCGGAATATGAGATCCCGGAAGCGTTCGTATTTGCAGAGTGCAATATTGAACGGCGGGATAAGGTGACATATCTTCCGGCCTATATGGTTGGATTTATGGATGATCTGCCGGAGGAAACTATGACGATAGAACCAATCCGGTTTTGATCCTATCAGAAAGACCGGAGACGGTTTGCGGTACATATCTATTGCACCGCATCCCGTCTCCGGTCTTTCTTTGTTATTTCGAATTTATTCCGGCAGATGGATTTGATTCGCGTACAGCTTCGCATCCTTGATGAAGCTTGCGATGATCAGGATGATCACGAGAGCGATGGGGAAGGCAGCGATGATGCTGACAGACTGCATGTTCGCCATGGTTCCTTCGCTGAAAATGAGGGCAATCGGAAGCAGGATCAGCAGCAGGGCCCAGAAGAGCCGCGCCTTCTTGCCGGGTTCCTCATCCCCCTGGAACTCCTTGTAGCTGTACTGGGATGCCACGAGGGTGATGCTGTCGAAGCTGGTGGAGTAGAAAGCGATCATGGAGATGATCAGAACAACTAATACAATCTGCGGGATCGGCAGGGTATGAATGATACCGATGACGGTCTGGTACAGGTCACCACAGGCCGTATATAACCCGATGGCGTCGAATTGTCCGGTCAGCTGCTGCCCCATACCGAAGTTTCCGAGTACGATAAAGGATACCAGCGTACTGCAGAGTCCGAAGATATAGGTTCCCATGATAATCTGCTTTACAGTTCTGCCCTTGCTGATCTGGCCCATGAAGAACGGGGAAGCCACACACCAAACCATCCAGTATGCCCAGTAGAAAATGGTCCAGTTTTGCGGGAAGCTGTTTTCCCGAAGGGCATCTGTATAGGTGGATAGGCCGATAAAGTTCTGGAACATGTTACCGAGAGAAGAAAGCCCTGTCTCAACGATATACCGGGTCTGTCCGCCGAAGAGGAATACATACGCCAGAAGGAAGATGAAGAGATACATGCAGATCTGCGCCGACATGGAGATCCCCTTCAGTCCCTTCATGACCGAGAAGGTGTAAAGACAGCAGGTAACAAGAAGGATTGTGATGGTGATGTACTTGGAGCTCTCGATCCCGAAAAGGTCTGAAAGTGCCTCGCCGAGAAGCGGTGTGGCTATAGAAAAGGTGGTCGCGGTTCCTGCGATCAGAGCGACCACGGCCAGAACATCGATGATCTTGCCGGGGGCCTTGTCGGTGTACTTCCCGAGGATCGGACGGCAGGCCTCCGAATATTTCTGCTTCTTCTTGCCACGTACATGGAGCATGAAGCCAAATGCGGCAGCAAGCACCGCATAGAACGCCCAGGGGATTGGTCCCCAGTGGAACAGCGTGAAGGTCTGTGCCCAATCCTGTGTAGTCCCGAGGTCCTGCACATGGGATTCCTGAGAGTAGTAGATCCATTCGCAGAAGGAATAGAACAGGATATCGGCAGCCAGACCACAGGTGAACACCATGGCACCCCAAGTCCAGAACTTAAACTTCGGCTTCGCATCCTGCCCGCCCAGACGGATCTTTCCGATCCGGGAGAAGGAGATCCAGAGCGATACGATCAGTACTCCGAGACCGATGATCAGATAGTAGGACCCGAAGGAATCCCCTAAAAATCCCCGGACCTTATCCATGGCCTCCGTAGAGGCCTCCGGCTTCGTCATAAAGAAGATGCAGAGTACGGCGATGGCGATCAGCGGAACGATCGTCGTCCAGGGATCGATCCTTCGGAGACCTCCCTGCTTTATACTTGATTCTTTCCCCTTAGTTCCTTCACTCATGATTATCCCCTTTCCGCTAACGGCCGATCGCCGTACTTTGGTTTTTTTCACAGTCTATGCTGTCGTTCCTTCACGTATCCGTAAAAATCCTTTGCGTACTGATATTGTCGGAGGATATAATCTCCGAAATCCTCACCCACCTGCTGCTTGAACTCGCACCAGTTACTCCAGAGCAGTCCGCAGACGGCCGTGTAGCAGTAGATTTTGGTACGCACCGTTTCGGGACAGGCCCCTTCGAAGTACAGGTCGATCAGATGATCCACCTCCTCCTTCGAGTAGAGACTGTAGATCGCAAACATGGCGATATCCACATGGGGGTCCTGCATCCCGGCATATTCCCAGTCCGTCAGCTGCAGCTTCTCCGTCCCGTCCTGCATATAGAAGAGGAAGTTGTCCGGTACTGCGTCGATGTGTGTCAGGCTGTAATCCTTTGGCTGTGCATCGATAATACTCTTCAGCTCAAAGACGTGGGCCTTCACCTCTTCATAATCCGGGAAGATGGAAGGGGTTCCGCACCGAAGACCTTCGTACAGATTGATCTGACCGAAGAGCGGATACTCATTCCGTACCCGGATCTTCTTTTCATGAAACTGCCGAAGCAGCCGCATACACCGTATCAGATCCTCTTCTTTCTTCGGATCGCAGCTCCGCGCTCCCTCCAGAAACCGGGTGATCTTGATGCCTGTTCCCGGGTCGATATAGTAGGGATCATCGCAGAAGCCGTATCCGCTGATGGCCCGGAAGATCTCTGCTTCCGCCCTCCGGTCGATCAGACGGTCCGTGCCCTCCCCCGGAATCCGGAGGATATACTTCTCTTCGCGCACACGAAACAGGAAGGAGCGGTTGGTCATGCCCTTCTTCATCACACTGACATTGCTGATCTCAGCTTCACTGCAGTGGAATACCTGTGTAATTAACTGAATCGCAAGCGATTTGTTCATGTGGACGCATTTTCCCTTTCTCGTGAACTAATGGTCATTGTAGCAGTGTTCACGAGAATGTCAATATTTGATTTTGGTGAACGGCAGAACAAATGTCCACTCATTCAGCCGAAAAACACACAGTAAAACTGCCGAAAAACCAAAACAAAACTTGAAAAGCGGTGTAAAATCGGGCAAAAAAGAGTTAGATTATCTATTGGAGGTTTTGCGAATGGAATACGTTACGAGGATTGTCGATAAAGTCCTGGATGAAAGGACGAAAGCATGCGAAGCTGTACGCGAATGAAATCCATCTGCCGGAATAAATTCGAAATAACAAAGAAAGACCGGAGACGGGATGCGGTGCAATAGATATGTACCGCAAACCGTCTCCGGTCGTTTTCACAATTTTCTGATTCAAATCGGAGAAATATGACGGTTTCGATCGGAAGAATGTGAATTACAGGATCTCCCAATTTGTAGCATCCTCATTATCCTTCAAATAGTCTGAGCTTGCAACTACTTTACCAGATATCCTTCTGCATACAAGTATTTGGAGAAACTTGTATTAGTTGCATATTCCGGGAAAACAGCATGCCGTTCCTTTGGAACGGTTGTGCTTTTTTCCCGGAATATGCAGTGAAGTTTATCCAATAACAAAACAAAAGCTGGAGAGTAGTTATGAGCTTACAGGAAGCAAATACTCTCACAGCTTTGAATACGATCCTTCGATCAGGAATATTGTTACTGGCGAAAAAATAAGTGTTCTTAATTTTGCAAATGGTGTAATAAGTACAGGGAAGTCCCGAATTCTGGCTAACATCAGTATTTATAAGGGATTCCACGATATTAATTTATCGTGAGCATACACTATTTATTTGCCAACACTTTGCAGAAACTCTTCTCTCAGGAGGACTGCTCCTGCCTGCTTACCAAAGCGATCATGGCCTTGATATCATCCATATCCTTCTGTACCTTTGCCAACTCTCCGTCAAGAGAGACCTCTTTCTTCTTTTTCCGGTAAAAGGCGGCACCTTCACCATCATCCAAAGCCAGGATCAGTTTATTTCCGTCCAGCTTCGCAGCTGTTCCACGGTGCCTTTCGGACAGGGAGCCCAGCTCCTCCAGAAGCCGTGGCAGGATCCGTTGTGATCTGTCCTGCGGATCCGATACGTACAGATCGAAGTCTCGATCATATTCCTCATTTTCAATGAGGAGCTTTCCCTGCTCCTCCTCCGGGCTGAGGGCTCTGTGAGAGAAGGACTTGCTGAAAATCGTTTCTCCGGTACCGATCTTTTCCGGAAATTCAAGTACTACCATCCTTCCCTTGAAGAATACAGTAGTATTGTTCTTCTTTGCCAGACGAGCATAATCCTGTATGGTCACATCCGACAGTTCGACATGAACATCCTTACAGCTGCATTTCCCATATGCTTCCGAGTCAAATTCGTTTCCCATAGGGCATAGTTGAAAGCCTTCCACCATCTCCTCGGAGAATCCTTCATATGGTTCAAAGGATACATTTTCGAAATTCCCGGTGAGCGGCTCCTTGATAAAAACCTCTCTGTATAGTTCATCCATTTCCTGATTGGCTTTCTCTCTCATCCTGATGCCGGCAAATAAAAGGCCAAGACCAACAGGAAGGAGCAGAATGCCTGCATAACCCCAGGTTTCCAATTCTGCTCCTCGTAACGCTTTTTTTCTCAGCTGCTCCATGCGGAGCAGCGATTCACTTTTATTCATAGTCTCCGTT
This sequence comes from uncultured Lachnospiraceae bacterium, assembly GCA_902760755.1. Classification (GTDB taxonomy): domain Bacteria; phylum Bacillota; class Clostridia; order Lachnospirales; family Lachnospiraceae; genus Eubacterium_Q. Next base: position 70,063 of record CACWHK010000015.1, read on the forward strand.
CCATCCCTTTCATAGGGAATCATCACTCTTTGACAAATACAATGTCCGCGCCATTATTCTGCAGTCTTACGGTGTTACCCGCGATATCTGCCTTTCCTGACATCTGCTTGCTTCCATTGGTAATTGTAAACTTATCTCCCTCCATTGTAAAGTCACAATGTCCGGTAAATCCGAAAACCGTAAGGTCCGCTTCATTTCCGTCGATCTTCAGGGACATATTCTTTGTATTGACCCCATAAGCTGCAAGCTGATCGGGTGAAACCTCCTCACCGCGGACATCCACATGGGTAAAACGATAAGAACCATCTACCGAGTTTGATTTCTTCCGGAAGATCCCCATCATCCAGCAGCTTCCCAGTACAAGGAGAGCCGCAGCCGCAACCACAAGGATCGGATTCAACCGGAATCCCTTCGGGGTCTCCGGGATCTCCGTGTCTCTTGCCGGTGTTACCGGTACAGACTTCGGTGTCTCCACCAACGGGCAGCCGCCGACCTCCTTCTCAATCTGCATGGAGGAGGAGAACTGATCCTCTGCCCATTCGGTGCGCTTTTCAACCACCGCATGGTTCGCCGGATCTGCTCCAAAGGGGTTTGAATGCTCTGCATTTCCGCCTACCAGCTCGTACTTATTCTTCCGGGGTTCTGTTTCGTTCATGATTTTTTCCTTTCTTTCCTGAACAACCGTTTTCATCTGACCGGTGTCCTGAATATAACCTTTACTTTTCTCTCTTCGCAGGTTATAGTATCAGATCATTTATCACAGAACCGTCACACAACTTTTTATACCTTTGATTCAGAAGGATATCTGGTAGAGTAGCTGCGAAATTGTATCTACATATGAAATGAGGATGCTGCAGATTGACAGTGTATTGCTGTGAATCTGCAGCATTCTTTTATCAAAAAATCCGTAGCAATGCGCGATTGCTACGGATGAAAGGGGAATGATATGATGGAAGTTGTAGGCTATTTGGTAACAAGAGAGGCTACGCGGCGCCGGCGGATCAGCTTCGGTCGTTCGTGGGCATTCGTGTAGCGCCGGATGATCCGGAAGTAAGTCACCGTGTTCATCAGCAGGGCAGCGGACCAGGCGGCTACCTCTGCCATGGCGGTTGCCTGGAAGCCGATGGTCTTCATGAAGAGGGCGATGGTCAGGATCCGCATCACCATCTCCAGGATACCGGAGAACATGGGCATAACCGGGAAGCCCATTCCCTGAACCGCACTTCGGAAGACGAAGAGGAAGTCCACGAAGATGAGAGCCAGGCCGGTGATCGGGAGATAATTCTCCACCAGAGCTATGGCTTCTTCTCCGTCCAGAAGGAAGGTTGCCAGTTGATGCGAGAAGAAGATCATAAGGCTTCCTAACAGGACAAATGAGATCAGCGCAACCCGGAGGCAGACCCGAAGGCCCTCTTTGATCCTCGGATAATCCTTCGCACCGAAGTTCTGACTGGTGTAAGCACTCATGGCGTTGCCCACCGTGAAGGCAGGATTCATGAACAGGTTGTTGTACTTACTGCAGACGGAGTATGCGCTGGTGTAGACCACGCCGTAGCCGTTTACGAAGAACTGTACCACCATACAGCCGATGGCGGTGATGGAGTTCATGAAGGCCATGGGAAGACCATTCTTCAAAAGTCCCAGATACAGGCTTCGTTCGTTATGAAAATCTGTCTTCTTCAGATGAATAAATTCAATCTTGGCAAGCTGCCGGATGCAGATCAGAGAGGATACAACCTGTGAGATCACGGTCGCCAGAGCAGCACCCTCAACACCGGTATGCAGGATGAAGATAAAGAAGGAATCCAGTCCCAGGTTCAGAACCGAGGAAACAAGGATCGCCTTCAGCGGAGTCTTGCTGTCTCCCAGCGAACGCAGCATTCCCGAGGAAATGTTGTATGTGATGGCGGAGAAAAGACCCGCGAAGATCACCCGACCGTAACGCAGGCTGTCATCCATGATCACCTCATCCGTCCGAAGCAGACGCAGTGCGGACGGAAGCAGAAGCAGGCTGAGAAGCGTAAGGAACACCGTCAGTGCCAGCGCCAGCTGGATCGTGGCAGCGATATTCCGGCGGAGAAGGTCCATCTTCTTTGCGCCGAAGCTCTGTGCGATCATAATGCCGAACCCGTTGGAAAGTCCCAGCGAGAATCCGATGATCAGGAAGAAGAGGGAACCCATATTTCCGACAGCGGCCAGTGCGTTGTCGCCGAGTCCCTTGCCTACGATCAGTGTATCTACAAAATTATATAACTGCTGAAGCATACTGGTCAGCAGCAACGGCCAGAAGAAGCCGAGGATCAGCCGGGTGGGGCTTCCTTTCGTGAAGTCAGAAACCAGGCTCTTTTTATTCATTTTAAGTTCGGTCTTTTCCATGATGTTCATGTCCTTTCCATGCAGGTCCGTGATCAGTTCAGTGGTTTCTGTTGTTGTCCGCATTTAAACACTTTTTCTGAGATTTGTTTTATAAATCCTTTATGTTTTTTATAATTTTATGGCATGATATTCTGAAATATGGTACAATGAAACCGTTGAAACTACGGGGGTTTCAAGGATTTTGTTTTTATTTTGATTTTATGTCATGATCTGTTAGAGAAGGTTAGTATGAATACGAATAAAGAACTTGATTACAGATTATATCTGCAGAGGGATGAGGAATTCGTCCGGACGGATGTCCGGAAGGAGTTTTCCCGTTACGAAGCGATCGTGAGCGGAGATGTGGCGCAGGTGAAGAAGAACTTTGAGGAGGTTCGGAAGGATTTCTTTGCGGGAAAGGGTGTGCTCTCCCAAAACCCTCTGCGCAACAGCATCTACCATTTGGTGGTATCCATGGCCGTGATCGCGCGGATGTGTGTGGAAGCAGGCCTTCCGCACTCAGAGGCCTATACCATCAGCGATATCTATATTCAGAGTGCCGATGTTTCGAAGTCGGTGGATGAGGTGATCGACCTGATCGGGAAAGCGCAGGTGGACTTCGCGGAGCGCATGCGAAAGCTCCGGAAGACAGCTTGCGAAGGCAGAGGGACTGAGCCCCGGATACTTCTCCAAGCTGTTTGCGAAGGAGGTCGGGATGACCGTGAAGGCATATATCCTCTCCGTGAAGATCCGGACTGCCGCGAATATGCTGGAGAATCTGGACTATTCTATCTCGGACATTTCCTACTCTCTGGGCTTCTCCTCCCAGAGTGCCTTTACGACGGCTTTCAAACAGCAGATGGGTTGCACGCCGGCAGCTTACCGGAGCCGTCAGGACTACATACGGATGCACTGATTTCGTGTCGGTTGACATCCGCGCATGGAGGGGTTACGATTTCCATCAACTGTTACATAGACTTTGATGAATCATCGCAAATATGATATTCCTGTTGGATGTCTGAGAGAGTAGGCATGAATTGTTGACATTCGCCGTGCCTATGACGTACAATGTATCTCGGGCATTTGGAGGATGATGTATGAAGAATATAGCAGCGGTCGTTGTTATCCTGGCACTCTGTGTTGAGCTGTATCTTTGCACGGCCGGAAGCCAGCATAAAAAGAAGAAACTGTTGAAGGGCTGGAATAAGACGAAGGGAACCATCCGCAGCATCGACAAGGTGCAGGACAACGTGGGAGCCAGCCGGAAATCCTATATGGAGCTCACCATAGATGCGGAGAGCGGACAGACCGTCTACGCACGGCTCGGGATGATGTGCATCTACGAGGTCGGTGAGGAAGTGGAGCTGATGGAGAAGGACGGATATCATCGATTTCTCGGAAATGACCGTGTGAACGCGCGGGCGAAGAAGGAGCTGCTCTGGGGAACGATCCCGATGGTGGTGCTGATCGCAGCCATTGCGGTGCTGAGTATCGTGTTCTGACGGATTAGTCAGTTTTGTGGGTGAATGAAGGAGGAGCGTATGGCTAAGAAGGTAAAGCAGGAAACGGTTGCTGTGACGGTGCAGCCGGAGGCAGAAGAGAAGGAATCGAAGAAGAATAAGGTGGTTCGCGCAAAGAAGGCGAAGCATACGAAGAAGGTGAAGACTCCGAAGCCGCCGAAGCAGAAGAAGGAGAAGCGCTCTGCGAAGCGTCAGAGGATCGCATATGAGAAGGCACTGAAGAAGACCAGCGCAGAGAGGACCCTCTCGCTGATCGCCATCGCACTTGCGCTCTTTAGTTCCGTGCTTTCCGCCATTATGGAAGGCAAGAATGACGGATCGGATCAGTAGAAAATATATGAAAAGGATTGGTAAGAAAGATGAAGAGAATGAAGAAACTGGTAGCTGGAATACTTGCGGTTGCGTGTCTGGGAATGGTTATGACCGGATGCGGAAGCAAGGATTCGAGGAAGTTCACGGTAGGCTTTGATGCGGAATATCCGCCCTATGGTTACATGGATGAATCCGGCAATTACACGGGCTTCGACCTGGAGCTGGCAGAGGAGGTCTGCAAGCTGCGCGGATGGGAGCTGGTAAAGCAGCCGATCGTATGGGACAGCAAGGATAATGAGCTGAATTCCGGATCCATCGATTGCATCTGGAACGGCTTCACCATCAACGGCCGTGAGAACGATTATGAATGGTCCGTACCGTACGTAGATAACAGTCAGGTGATCGTTGTCAGCACAAAGTCCGGCATCAAGGACTTTGCAGGTCTGTCCGGCAAGACGGTTGGTGTGCAGGCAGCGTCTGCCGCACTGCAGGTTCTGCAGGATGAAGAGGGCCAGAAGAAGCTGGCAGATACCTTCGGAAAGCTGCAGGAGTTCGGTGATTACAATACCGCATTCGTAGAGCTGGAGGCAGGCTCGATCGATGCGCTGGCCATGGATATCGGTGTGGCTCAGTATCAGATCAAGAGCCGCGGTGACAGCTTCGTGATCCTGGAGGAGCACCTGAATGCAGAGCAGTACGGTGTCGGCTTCAAGAAGGGGAATACCGAGCTTCGGGATCAGATCAATGAGTCCCTGAAGGAGCTGAAGAAGAACGGAAAGTTCGACGAGCTGGCGAAGAAGTATGAGCTTTCGGATATGGTATGCCTGAAGGCTGAGTAAGAGGTTTTCTATGGATTTTTGGACTATGCTGGGGCAGCTGGCCGGTGGTATGTGGGAGTCGATCCAGATCTTCTTCCTGACCCTGATCTTTGCACTGCCCCTCGGCCTTCTGGTCTGTGCGGGACGGATGGCGAAGAATAAGATCGTTTCGGGGATCACATCCTTTCTGATCTCCGTCCTTCGTGGTACACCTCTGATGCTGCAGCTTCTGGTGGTGTACTTCTTCCCGTATTATCTGTTTGGGTGGTCCATCGGAGGCTGGCGGTACCCGGCCATCATCGTTGGCTTTGCCATCAACTATTCCGCGTACTTTGCGGAAATCTACCGGTCCGGGATCCTGGCGGTCCCGAAGGGGCAGTGGGAGGCTGCGGAGATTCTGGGTTACACCAAACAGCAGACCTTCTTCCGGATCATCCTTCCGCAGATGATACGCATCATCCTTCCGGCCATGACGAACGAGATCATCACGCTGGTGAAGGATACCTCACTGGCCTTCTCCCTGTCCTACATGGAGATGTTCACACTGGCCAAGCAGATCGCGGCAAGCAATACCACATTTATGCCCTTCGTTGTCGCAGCGATCTTCTACTATGTCTTCAATCTGCTTGTGACCTTCGTCATGGGACGGCTGGAGAAGAAGTTCAAGTTCGCTTAGGGAGGTGCCATGGTTTACGTAGAGTTAAATGATGTGAAAAAGAGCTTCAACGGTGTCGACGTACTGAAGGGGATCTCGCTTTCCGTATCGGAAGGAGAGGTGGTTTCCATCATAGGGCCCTCCGGGTCCGGTAAGTCCACACTGCTTCGGATCGCAACCTTCCTGGAAACCATGGATGACGGTGCGCTGTCCTACATGGGAGAGTCCGCAGTTGTCTCCGAGAACGGGCATGCGAAATATGTACCGCAGAGTGCCCTGAAGGGCTTTCGGGAGAAGTTCGGCCTGGTGTTCCAGAGCTTCAACCTCTTCCCGGCCATGACGGTGCTTCGAAATGTAACGGACGCGCTGATCCGCGTGAAGAGGGTTCCGAAGGAGGAGGCACTGGCCAGAGGCCGTGAGGTGCTGGCCCGGATGGGACTGGCGGAGAAGGAGAATAACTACCCCTCCCAGCTGTCCGGCGGGCAGCAGCAGCGTGTGGCCATCGCTCGTGCACTGGCGCTTTCGCCCGAAGTGCTCTACTTCGATGAGCCCACCTCGGCACTGGATCCGGAGCTTACTGCGGAGGTGCTGAAGGTCATAAAGGAACTGGCGGAACAGAAGATGACCATGGTGATCGTAACCCATGAGATGTCCTTTGCCCGGAAGATCTCCGACCGCGTGGTCTTCATGGACCAGGGTGTGGTTGCAGCCTGCGGAACCCCGGATGAGGTCTTCGATTCCGACAATCCGCGAATGCGTGAATTCCTCGGAAAGCTGGAGCAGGAAGCATAACGGGAACGAATAAAGCAAGAATATAACAAGAAGACCGGATGGTACGGCATTTCCATGACGTACCATCCGGTCTTCCGGTTTATTATGCTCTGTTTATTCTACCGTCGATTCCGAGGCTTTATTCGTAGGAAACTTTTTCCTTCGGCAGGTAGGTTTCCAGAATGTGCTCCAGCTCCGAGGGATCGATGGGCTTGGAGAGATAATCCCTGAAGCCTGCCTCGATATACATCTCCCGGGCTCCTGAGATCGCATTTGCGGTGAGAGCGATGACTGCAGTGTCCGCGGGAAGCAGGTTGCTTCTGGTGAGCACGTCCAGCGTCTCCACACCGTCCATCTCCGGCATCATATGGTCCATCAGGATGACATCATAGTGCTTCTCCTTTACCATGTCTATACATGCCTGTCCGCCGGAAGCCAGATCCGGGACAACGCAGAGCTTCTTCATCAGGGCCTTGGCCACCTTCAGGTTCATGGGTGTATCATCTACGATCAGTATGTCTGCATTCTGAATCTTCATATTGCGTTTCTCCTTATGTTCTTCTTCAGGTCTTTGATGCTTCTGATATACTCCGATGGGAGCGGCGTTGATCACGCTCTGACGGATCCGGAAGGAGAAGCAGGACCCCTTTCCGTATTCACTTCGTACCTCCAGCCTGCTGTCCATCAGCTTCAGCAATCCGTCCACGATAGACATGCCGAGGCCGGTTCCCTCGATGGTCCGGTTCCTCTGCTCATCCAGCCGCTGGAAGGATTCGAAGAGCTTCTGCATATCCTCTTCCTTTATGCCTATACCCGTATCCTTTACCGCAACATACAGGGTACATTCGCTGTCGGAGATATCCTCGCCCCGCATGGTCAGTGTAACACTTCCCCGCTCGGTATACTTGACTGCATTCGTAAGCAGGTTGGTGATCACCTGACGGATGCGGACATCATCGCCGTAGAGCGTCCGCGGAAGCTTCTCATCGATCTCCAGGTTCAGTGCCAGGTTCTTCTTCGCTGCCCGGTCGGTGATCATGTTCATCAGGTTGTCGATCATGTCCGTGGTTTCATACTTTGCAGGGACGATCTCCATCTTTCCGGTCTCCAGCTTGGAGAAATCCAGGATGCCGTTGATCAGGGAGAGCAGCGTCTTGCCTGCACTCTTGATATCCCGGGCATATTCCGTGATGGCCGGATCTTTGTTCTCCCGGAGGATCATTTCATCCATACCGATCACGGCGTTGATGGGAGTCCGGATCTCGTGGCTCATCTGCGCCAGGAAGTCCGACTTGGCCTTGCCTGCAGCGGTTGCCTCGTCAACGGCAGCCGCCAGCTTCTGGTTCATGGCTGCCTGTGACCGGATGACCTTGTTGACCAGCGAGATGATGATAATGATGATCACCAGGACGATGGCGCCGAAGATCAGCGCGTAGATCAGCTGTGTGAGATAAACCCGGTCCCAGTCCCATACCAGAACTACGGTGAAGCCGGTTTCCTGTTCGACGGAGGTGAGGCAGCAGCGCTTCACGCCGTCATAGTCCCGGAAGGGTTCCAGGGCCTTGCTATTGTTGTTATAATACTCCCTGTAGGGGGTGTTCCGTACATTTTCCTTCGTCTCCGCCGACATCTGGTACGCACTGTTCGGGTGATTGATGATATCCCCGTTGGAGTCGATCAGGAACACATATTCAAATGCGCCGTAGCTGTTTCCGAAGATCTCGATGATCTTATCCATGTAGAGGTCGATACCGAAGATGCCCAGAAACTCTCCATTCTTTCCGTATACGATCTTGGAAAGGGTGATACAGTAGTTACCGGTCTGTGCATCATAGTAGGGAGCAGAGAAGCTGTAGCCGAGACCGGACTTCTCCGTCTGCCGGTACCAGTCGCGGTCCTCTACCTTCCAGTCTGCGTCGGGCTGCCAGCCGTTGTTCATGATGACCGTATGCTCGCGGTAGGGATTTGCCAGATAGCAGACGGAAATGCTCGGATAGTTCGATGCGATGCTGTTCATCCAGGCAACGGCATCCTCGTAGTTGTCCATCCGCTCAGGCTCTGCGGCGATCACATCCGTGAACATGCGGAGTATTGTCATCTGTTCCCGTTCCCAGTCCTTCAGCTGGGACATATAGTTGTTTCGCTCCATGGTCATGTCGGATTCCGCGGACTTTCGTCCGAAGCGGTAGAACAGAACGGAGCTTAGAACCGTTGTAGCAAGCAGAAGGACCACGATGATATCCCGGAAGATCCGGATCCTTCCGGAGAGGTCCTTTGCAGCTTTTTTGCTTTCCTTCTTTCGTTGCTCCTTCCCGGAGACGATGGAAGAGTAGGAAGAGAGGTCGTTCATGATCTCTCCCATGCGGATGCCGGAAGCCTTGATGGCTCCGAAATCCTCCTGCGTATCGGTGCCGGGCTCTCCTCCGTGGGAGCTGGTCCGCATGATATCCGCCAGGGGATCCTTCAGTCGTTCCACGATGCCCTCCACGAATACCTCCCGGCTTCGCTGGGCTTCAGCGGAGCGGATCCGGTTTCGGGCGCTGATCAGGAACAGGACGATGATCACGATCAGCATGGTCAGACTGATCAGGATATTCACGACCACCTGCCGTGTGGTGGAGCTGTAAAGCTCACTGTTGTTCACGGTGATGATCATATACCAGTTGTTCTTGGTTACGGAATAGAAGACGGTGCACCGGTTTCCGTCGATTTTGGTCGTAAAGGATTCCTCGATCCGGTTGGACCGGATGTCATTAAAGAGGTCTGCGTACTCCGGCAGTGCCTTCTTTAATTCCTGTCCCACATAGCTCATGTCGGTATAACCCACGATCATTCCCTCGGCGGTTACGATCAGGGCGGTGCTGTCCGCGTTCTGCGACATTTTCTTTACGGACTCCTGGATATCGGAGAGGGTGAAGTCCATGCCTACCACGGTTTCCTTATCCTTCAGCATCATGGACAGGGTGTAGCACATGTCTCCGGACATGCTGTCGATATAGGGCTCCGTGATGTAAATATCGCCGCTATTCTCGATGGCACCGATATACCAGTTTCGTTCCGACCCGTGATAATCCTCGGGAACATCGAAGTCAGGGATGATCTCCCAGCCAACGCCTGCGATATAGACGTTGAAGCTGACACCGTTGGAGGCTTCGAGCTGTTCCTTCTTCTGCGCGACGATATACTTCTCCAGCGCGGCCCGGTCTCCGCCGGCACCAAGGATCTGCTCGGCTCCGCTGGATACGCGGATCAGGGAGGTTTCGGCATTTGCTATGACATTTTCAAAATCCGTACGGATGTTATCAATCTGTGTCTGGCCAACCTGCTGGGTCTGGGTCTTCATGGCGTTGATCAGGGTTATGGTATTCGTGGTGACGATACCGACGAAGATCAGTGTAATGATCAGAATGGTCAGAAGATCGGATTTTCTTAGCTTCTTCATGGTTTTGTTGTTTTCCTCGAGTGATTCTTTGCTTCAGGCCGGGCAGTGCCCGGCATCCTTTACAAAGTTGAAGTATAGCACATGACAGGGGAAAAGGCAAAGGAGTTGGTCTTTGTTTTTCTTGCATATAAAGATAGAAAATGCTAAACTACATGTAACTATGGGCTTCGGACTTATGGGAGCCACATAAGAAGACGAAAGGACAAGAGGAAATGAGCAAGAGTTTTGACGATCTGTTAGCTATGGTGAAGCAGTGCCCGAAGAAGAAGGTTTCCGTGGCAGTTGCGCAGGACAATGAGGTGCTTCTGGCCGTAAAGGCTGCAAAGGAGCAGGGAATCGCAGACAGTATTCTGGTGGGAGATGCGGATAAGATCGCACCCATCGCTGCAGAGCTTAATATGAATCTGGATGATTATGAGATCATCGATGTGAAGGACCCCATTGAAGCTGCACGTACCGCAGTTCAGCAGGTGCATGACGGCAGGGCCGATATGTACATGAAGGGCCTGATTGATACGAAGGACTTCCTTCGCAGCGTACTGGATAAGGAAGTAGGACTTCGGACCGGACGTCCGCTGTCCCATGTGTGTGTATTCGAGATCGAGGGCGTGGATCATTTGCTCTTCCTGACGGATGTGGCATTCGTTCCGTATCCGACCCTTGAGGATAAGGCAAATATCATCCGCAACACCGTAGAGATCTGCAATGCCTGCGGTATCGAGAATCCGAAGGTGGCACCTCTTGCAGCCGTTGAGGTTGTGAATCCGAAGATGCCCGCAACTGTAGAGGCAGATGAGCTGACCAAGATGAATGAGGCCGGTGAGATCACAGGCTGTATCGTGGACGGACCGCTGTCCATGGATCTGGCAACCTGCCCGGAGGCAGCGCAGCATAAGGGCGCATCCGGACGTAAGATCGTCGGGGACGCAGATGTACTTCTCTTCCCGGACATCCACGCAGGAAATATCCTGTACAAGGGACTGGTACATTTCTCAAAGAGCAAGAACGGAAATCTGATCACAGGTACCGCAGCGCCGGTCATCCTGACCTCCAGATCCGATTCCTTCGAAGTGAAGGTTAATAGTCTGGCTCTTGGTGCACTTGTAGCTGATTCTTTAAAGAAAAACGCAACGAAGTAAGTGTCATAGCTCGGCAATGCCCCGCTGGCGGGGCAAATCGCCGGAGCAATCCGTACTTCGCAGAATAGTAGGAGGAGAATATACAATGGCAATTAAATCACTCATAATCAATCCGGGTTCCACCTCCACCAAGCTTGGTATCTTCGAGGATGAGACCCTGCTGTTTGAAGAAACCCTGCGCCACACCACAGAGGAGATCGCGCAGTTTGACAAGATCGTAGACCAGAAGGATTTCCGGAAGAAGATGATCCTGGACTTCCTGGCGGCAAAGGATGTGGATGTAAAGAGCTTCGACGTGATCGTAGGTCGCGGCGGACTTCTGAAGCCGATCCCCAGCGGAACCTACGCGGTTACCGATGAGCTGGTACATGACCTGGAGATCGCACTGGGCGGTGAGCATGCCTCCAACCTGGGCGGTATCCTGGCCAGAGAGATCGCAGATGAGATCGGTGTTCCGTCCTATATCGTTGACCCGGTTGTGGTTGATGAGCTGATGGATATCGCACGGATCTCCGGTGTTCCGGAGCTGCCGCGCGTCAGCATCTTCCATGCGCTGAACCAGAAGGCAGTGGCTAAGCGTTATGCGAAGGAGATCGGCAAGCCCTATGAGCTGTTGAACCTGATCGTGGTTCATATGGGCGGCGGTGTATCCGTTGGCGCACATACCGGCGGCAAGGTTGTGGATGTATTCAATGCCCTGTCCGGTGACGGCGCATTTTCGCCGGAGCGTGCAGGTGCAGTTCCTCCGGGAGCCCTGGTTGACATGTGCTTCTCCGGAAAGTATGAGAAGAAGGATATCATGAAGATGCTGATCGGTAACGGCGGCTTCAATGCATATCTTCATACAAATGATGCGCGCGAGGTTGCCAAAATGGCAGAAGAGGATGCATATGCAAAGACCGTGTTCGATGCATTCATCCTGCAGGTAGCCAAGGATATCGGTTCCATGGGTGCGGTTCTTTCCGGAAATGTGGATCAGATCATCCTGACCGGCGGTATCGCTTACGGCAAGTATGTGACAGAGGAGATCGCAAACCGCGTGAAGTTTATCGCGCCGGTAACGATCTATCCGGGTGAGGATGAGCTCCTGGCTCTGGCACAGGGTGCGCTCCGCGTCATGAACGGCGAAGAGCACGCGATGGTATATTAATCTACGATCCGAAGGGTCGTTTGGCGTAACTAAAATGAGGGGATTGTGTCGGGGAAAGACGCAGTCCCTTCTTGCACACTTGTTATGATGGCAGAGGAGGATGAAGATGGACGAGCAGAACATGAATCCGAATGCACAGAATTCGGGACAGGATCCGTATGCGGGCGGTGTCCCGACAAATGGAGCTCCCCAGGGAACACCGTTTACACAGGGACAGCAGAACCCTTATGCGAATCCCTATGGCGCACAGGGCAACCCGTATGGCGCACGGCCGCAGGGCAACCCTTACGGCGCACAGGGCGGGCCTCAGGGCAACCCCTACGGCGCACAGCCTCAGGGCAACCCGTATGCCGGCGTAAATCCGTACGCGCAGGCGGGAACGAATCCGTATGCAGCACCCACCACCGGGACCGTTTTAAATGGTAACGCACCGGTAGCTCCGAAGCCGCCGAAGAAGAAAATGCCCGGTTGGGTGAAGGCTCTGATCTTCGGAGGAGTTGGTGCGGCTGCACTGGCAGTAGGTCTCTACTTCCTGTTCACGCTGGTGATCTTCCCTGCGAAGAAGACGGTAGACAAGGCACTGGAAAGTTCCTTTACCATGGAAGAGCTGGTGAAGACACCGCTCTGCGGGGAACTGGGTATGGATGCCCTTGCCGAAACCATCAAGCAGGCCGGCGGTGAAGTCTCCGTCAAGGTGGATATGGATTCCGCTGCGGGTAAGAGCCTGAAGGGTATCACCGTGGAATCGGATCTGGCCATCGACCGTGGCATGAAGCTGCTTTCCGGAGAAACCGTGATCACAAAGAAGGGTGAAACGGTTCTTGATGCAGAGATATTCGCGGATGAGACGAAGACCTATGTTACCATCGAAGATATGATGAACGGATATCTGGCATTAAACAACCAGAACATCATTTCTTCTCTGGCAAAGTCCGGGCTTCTTTCCTCCAAGGAGGCCGAAGCCCTCGCCATGATGCCTGACATAAGCCTTAACTACTTCGGAGACGGACCGCTGATTTCCGGTCTGACCGAATCCATATTTAACTTCAGTGAGCTCTGGGATCAGGCAAAGGTAAGCCGTGCAGGCAAAGAATCCCTGATGGTCGACGGTGACAGCATCTCTGCCACCAAGTATGAGGTTACGATCCCGAAGGAAGCTCTTCAGGATATGCTTGCAAAGGCCATGGAACAGCTGGCGACTACTCTGCAGGGAGATCAGTATGCGGATCTGCTGTCACGTTACGGAATCACAGGCTCCCAGCTGCAGCAGGCCATCAGTACCTACGGCTCCATGGTCAAGAACATGATCACGGAAGACTTCGTATATTATCTCTATCTTTATGACGATAAGGTGGTTTCCTTCAAGGCAGAGGGAACCTTAAAGATCTCCGGCATCGGTATCAACTACAATGCGCAGGCGATCATCTACTCCGGTGCGGATAAGACGGTGTATTCCCTGAACGGATCCCTTGGTGTGATGGGACAGTCCATCGGGCTTAATGCAAGCTTTGTATCCAAGAAGGACGGGGCAAACTACAAAACGAGCATCACCGGAGATCTGACCATTCCGGGTCAGGACTCGATCGGTCTGGAGTACAGCCACACCTATGATCCTTCCACAAAGAAGATCACGGGAAGCGGTTCTGTTCGTGCAAAGGGTTCCACCATAGCCACGCTGTCTATCGACGGGCAGGTTTCCGAGCTTACCAGCGGGAAGTCGGTTACCATCGATCTTTCAGATGTCACTGTTCGTGCAGAGAATCAGGAAGTAAAGTTTGCAATGTCTGCTACCGTCAAGGCTCTGGATGCGGGTGCTACCGTTAAGGAGAAGGACAGCAGCAAGAAGGTTGTAAATGTCTTCGAGGCAACAAGGGATGAGATCAAGGCCATAGTTGACCCGGAGAGTGAAGCATATAAGCAGTTTATGGAGCGGCTGAAACTCCTGACGGAGGAGGATTAAACAGCCGGTGAGTCGCCGGAGGGCGACAGGAACCAGTGAAGGCAGGTGATTTTATGGGAGAAATCACGATCCGAGGTATCACATTGGGGGATGGGGTGCCGAAGATCTGTGTTCCCATCATCGGGAGGACAGATGAAGAGGTGCTCGCGCAGTCCGAAGCGATCGCAAGGGAAGCAGAGCGGCTGGAGGAAGCAGGGATCCGGAAGGCTCCCTGTGTGGATATCGTGGAGTTCCGGGCGGATTATTATGATAATATCTGCAACCAGACGATCCTGACGGAGCTTCTGCAAAAGCTTCGGGAGCAGCATCCGGACAGACTCCTGCTCTTTACCTTCCGTACGGAGGAAGAGGGCGGAGAGCTTCGGCATGACCGGGCCGGAAGCATGCTGGAGGATATCTACGCATGGGCTATGGTCAGCGGATATATCGATCTTCTGGATGTGGAGCTGCTTTCCGGAAACTATCGTGTGGTCCGTACGGCCACGAAGGCGAAGGACCTGGGGATCGCCGTTGTGGTATCCTATCACAACTTCGAAGAAACACCGCATAACGGGACACTGGAGGAGCTTCTCTGGGATATGGAGCAGCTGGGCGGTGATATCCTGAAGATTGCGGCCACTCCGAAGAATCAGTTCGATGTGGACCGGGTTCTGGAGCTGACGGAGCAGATCCGGAAGGGTAAGACCCGGCAGGAGATCACGAAGCCTGTAGTTCTGATTTCCATGACGAAGCTGGGTGAGCGGAGCCGGACAGAGGGTGCGAAGCTGGGAAGTGCATTTACCTTCGGGTGTGTGGGGTCATCCTCCGCACCGGGGCAGATCCCGTTGGAGGACCTGGCAAGGGCCTTGGAGTAGATTCAGAATTAGAGAACAACAAAAGAGCGTATACGATCCCACGGAAATGTGATCGTATACGCTCTTTTCAGGGCATAAGATTCTTCGCCCTGCGGGCTCAGAATGACACACGAACTATGACTCCGGCCCGGCGTCCTTCTTTGCGGGAGCTGCGTTCGTCTCCTCCGGCTTTGGTTCCTCCGGAAGGGGATAGGCGATCTTCCAGGTCTTACGCAGCGTATCCATGAACTGGAGCATGTGCAGGGTCTCCATATGTGTGATCTCCTCCGGCTCCGGCTTGCCCATGATGATGGCATTTCTGGCTGCCAGGAATTCGTACTCGTAGCCGCTGATCTGGTTCTCCGGAGGCATGGTCTCCTCCAGGATCTCCCCGTTCTCACCGTAGATCCGCATGCGGGTCGGAAGGTTTGTGCCCTCGATCTCGATCCGTCCGCGGGTTCCGTAGAAGACGGCACGGTTATCCAGCTCAAACATCATGGAGGTGAAGACGCTTGCCATCTGTCCCGTGGGGAAGTTCATCTGGATGGTGTCGATGGCATCCACGTTGCTGGACAGGCGGTTAGTGGAGGATGCGCAGGCTGCGGGAACCTGTCCCATGGCCAGGAAGATCAGGGACAGCGGATAGATGCCCAGATCCAGAAGGGCACCGCCGGCCAGCTCCGGACGGAGCAGACGCGGCTTATCCGTCAGCTTGTAGCCGAGAGTCGCTGTAGCATAGCGGAGATCTCCGATCACCTTCTTATCGATCACTTCCTTGAAATGTCTGGTCAGGGGCATGTAGCGTGTCCAGAGAGCCTCTCCGCAGAAGAGGTTCTGCTGACGCGCGAAGGCCATGACGGTCTGTGCGGTCTTTGCGTTGTAGGAAAGGGGCTTCTCTACCAGAACCGGCTTCCCTGCCTTCAGGGCCTCGATGGCCATGAAGGGATGTGCCGCATGGACGGATGCGATGTATACCAGCTCGATCTCCGGGTCTGCCAGAAGGTCTGCGTAGTGACCGTAGGCCTTTTCGATCCCGTACTTTGCTGCGAACTCATCTGCCCGTGCCTGGTCTCTGGAACCGACGGCAGCGATCTTGAAGCCGTCCAGCTTCTCTATGGTTTCGGCGATCTTGCCACCGATATGGCCGACGCCGAGGATTCCGATCTTAAAATCTTCCATTCCGTTTCTCCTTAATTCGTTCATTTGACATACCGAAGCCGGTACATCAGTAATATCTAGATTATACGTGACTTTGCACGGTTTGTAAACCCACTTGGCATTTCGTGACCGGTGCGAATATGAACGAAAATTTGCTTGCTATCCCCTCCCTTAAAAGGTATGATAGAAAGTGGTCTTTTATGCCCCTGCGGGCTGGACCGACATTTACGGACAAGAGGTTTTTACCATGATCAAGAGACTCTTCAAAGAGGTGGGGGAGTTTAAGAAGGATTCCATCCTTACCCCCTGCTTTATGATCCTGGAGGTTATCTTCGATGTGCTGATCCCCATGTATATGGGAAAGCTGATCGATCTTTCCGAGGGAGAAGACGTGAATATGGGACGGATCCTGCTGTACGGCGGGCTGATGCTGCTGATGGCCGGCGGTGCGCTCTGGGCAGGGATCATGGGAGGCAAGTACGGTGCAAGGGCTTCGGCCGGGTTTGCCCGCAATCTGCGCCGTTCCATGTACCGGAACGTCCAGAAGTATTCCTTTGCAAATATTGACAAGTTTTCCACATCCAGTCTGGTAACACGTCTTACCACGGATGTTACAAATGTACAGAATGCCTATCAGATGCTGCTCCGCATGGCAACCCGTGCGCCGTCGAATCTGATCATCAGTATGACCGTTGCCTTCACCATCAGTGCGAAGGTGGCCTTCGTGTATCTTGGGGCCGTGATCTTCCTGATCCTCATGGCATGTCTGATCATCCCGAAGGTAACGAAGATCTTCAGCCAGGCATTTCCGAAGTACGACAAGATGAACGAGAGTGTGCAGGAGAATATCACCGGCATCCGCGTGGTGAAGGGCTTTGTACGTGAGGAGCATGAGAAGGAGAAGTTCAAGACCACCAGCGGCATGATCTACAAGATCTTTGCGAAGGCGGAGAAGCTGATGGCAACCATCGCCCCGCTCATGCAGTCCACGGTGTACTTCTGTATCCTGATGGTCAGCTGGGTAGGTGCGAAGATTATCGTAAATACCGGTGAGACAGAGCTTACCACCGGCAATCTGACCCAGCTTCTTACCTACTGCATGCAGATCCTGATGAGCCTGATGATGCTTTCCATGGTGGTGGTTATGATCACCATGTCCGTACCCAGTGCTAAGCGTATCTACGAGGTTTTGAAGGAGGAGAGCGCCCTGAAGAATCCGGAGGATCCGCTGATGGAGGTTCCGGACGGAAGCATCCGCTTCGAGGATGTGGATTTTAAGTACAATGACACGGCAGAGGAGCCGGTACTTAAGGATGTGACTCTGGAGATTCGGTCCGGTGAGACCATCGGGATCATTGGCGGTACCGGAAGCTCCAAGACCAGTCTTGTGAACCTGATCAGCCGTCTCTATGACGTCAGCCAGGGATCCGTCATCGTGGGCGGAAATGATGTGCGTGCCTACGACCTTACGGTCCTCCGTGACCAGGTGGCAGTGGTGCTGCAGAAAAATGTTCTTTTCTCCGGAACCATTCTGGAGAATCTTCGCTGGGGCAACCCGAAGGCAACTCTGGAGGAGTGCCGGGAGGCCTGTGCCTTAGCCTGTGCAGATGAGTTTATCGAGAGCTTCCCTGACAAGTATGATACGAAGCTGGAGCAGGGAGCTTCCAACCTGTCCGGCGGACAGAGACAACGGATCTGTATCGCCCGGGCTCTCTTAAAGCGCCCGAAGGTACTGATCCTGGATGACAGCACCAGTGCCGTGGATACCACCACGGATGCAAAGATCCGGAAGGGCTTTCGGGAGTTTATCCCCGAGACCACGAAGCTGATCATAGCCCAGAGAATCTCCAGTGTGATGGATGCGGACCGGATCCTGGTTCTGGAGAACGGACGTGTCAGCGGGTTCGGAACCCACGCAGAGCTTCTTGAAACGAATGAGATCTATCGCGAGGTTTATGAGTCGCAGCAGGGCGGCAGCAAAGACTTTGACAGGGAGGCGCCATGACGAAGTCATACTATGAATTGCGCCGACCGACGCGCCGCCGAGCGGCAGCGAGGGGGCATTACATTGACCAGGCTGGAGGTGTTGGCTGATGGCAGGACCAAACAAGAGAGTACCGCGCGGCATGAAACCCACCGTCAAGAATCCGGGCAAGATCCTGAAGCGACTGATGGGCTATGTCTTCCGCTTTTACAAAGTTCCCATGATCACCGTATTCGTCTGCATCATTATCAGTGTGCTGGCGAATCTGCAGGGTACCATGTTCCTGCAGGTGCTGATCGACGATTATATCAAACCCATGCTGGAAAACAGCAGTACGGACTTTGAGCCCCTCATGTGGGCAATCCTTAGGACTGCCGGCTATTACGCCATCGGTATCGCGGCAACCTATGCCCAGAACCGGATCATGGTAAATGTTACCCAGGGCACCCTCCGGCGTCTTCGGGATGATATGTTCAACCACATGGAAGCCCTTCCCATCCGGTACTTCGATTCCAACACCCGCGGGGATATCATGTCCATGTACACAAATGATATCGACACCCTGCGGCAGATGATCAGCCAGAGTATCCCGCAGCTTTTCGATGCGTCCATCACCATCGTGGGCGTGATCGTCTGCATGATCATCCTGAATATACCGCTGACGGTTGTTACATTTATCATGCTGGCTGTCATGCTCTTTGCCACCAAGGGTATCACAAAGAAGAGCGGCAGCTACTTCATGGCGCAGCAAAAGGACGTGGGTATCCTGAACGGCTTTATCGAGGAGCGGATGACCGGACAGAAGGTGGTTAAGGTCTTCAATCATGAGACCGAGTGTATCGAGGAGTTTGACCAGCTGAACGATCAGCTCTTTGACAGTGCCTACAATGCAAATAAATATGCAAATATCCTGATGCCTGCCATGGCGCAGATCGGGAACTTAAGCTACGTACTCTGTGCGGTGATCGGAGCAGTCCTGATCATGACGGGCTTCGGCATTCAGGGTGCCGCATTTGAGGGCGTGGCTCCGCTGACCATCGGAGGGCTTTTCTCCTTCCTGCAGCTGAATAAGCGGTTCAACATGCCCATCAATCAGGTGAGCATGCAGCTGAACTCCATCATCATGGCCATGGCCGGAGCAGACCGCGTCTTCCGCCTGCTGGATGAGAAGCCGGAGGAGGATAACGGCTATGTTATGCTGGTAAATGCGAAGGAGCAGCCGGACGGAACCCTTACCGAGAGTGAGGAACGGACGGGTCTTTGGGCATGGAAGCATCAGCATCAGGAGACCGGAGAGATCGAGTACAAGCGTCTGGAGGGAGCTATCGTTCTGGATGACGTGGACTTCGGTTATGTGCCGGATAAGATGGTGCTTCATAATGTTACCCTGGATGCGAAGCCGGGACAGAAGATCGCCTTCGTCGGCTCTACCGGAGCAGGCAAGACCACCATCACGAACCTGATCAACCGATTCTACGATATACAGGACGGGAAGATCCGGTTTGACGGAATCAACGTGAATAAGATCCGGAAGGGAGATCTCAGGAGATCCCTGGGACTGGTACTGCAGGATACCCACCTCTTCACCGCAACAGTGATGGAGAATATCCGGTACGGACGTCTGGATGCCACGGACGAAGAGTGTATCGAGGCGGCAAAGCTTGCAAATGCAGATGTCTTCATCCGTCAGCTTCCGGAGGGCTATGATACGGTCCTTACGGCAGACGGAGGAAATCTATCCCAGGGGCAGCGGCAGCTGCTTGCCATCGCCCGGGCAGCCGTGGCGGATCCGCCGGCACTGATCCTGGATGAGGCAACCTCCTCCATCGATACCCGTACGGAGAAGATCGTACAGGAGGGCATGGACCGGCTGATGGCAGGACGGACGACATTTGTGATCGCACACCGTCTTTCCACCGTACGAAACAGCGACTGTATCCTGGTTCTGGAGAAGGGACGCGTGGTGGAACGAGGAAACCACGAGGAGCTTCTGGCTGAGAAGGGACGGTACTATAACCTGTACACAGGCATGACGGCGTGATGTCATTCTGAGGAGCGTAAGCGACGAAAAATCTTATGGCCGGGAACAGAGAATCACAGGAAAAAAACATGAAATTCTCAGAGCAGCTACAATTTTATATGAACGAGCTCGGAGTCAGCAGCCGGGAACTGGCGCGGGAATCCGGGATCTCTGAGAGTGCGCTCAGCCGTTATCGAAGCGGAGAACGGACGCCCTCTGCGGATGAGAAACGTCTGCACGGACTTGCGGAGGCGCTGGTTCGCGCGTCCACTCTATCCGTGGTACCCTACTCTGCGGAGGAGATCTACCTCTCCTTCATGGATATCGTCGGCAGCGGGCTTACCATCCCCTATGAGAACTATCTCGAGAATCTGCACCAGCTGATGGAGATCATGGGGATCCGGAGCAATGCGCTGGCGAAGGAGCTGGCCTTTGATCCGTCATACATATCCAGGATCCTGTCCGGAAAGCGAAAGCCTGCGGAGATCCGCACATTTAACGCGCAGGTTGTTTCGGTGGTTCTGAAGAATGCGGAGGAACGCGAACGGGAGGAAACCCTTGCGACACTGCTTCGGATTCCGGTTGAGGTGATCCGTGACCCTGAAAAGAAGGAGGAAGCCCTGCTTGCCTGGCTGGGAACCAATACGGAGAAGGTTGCCACCCATCCGGTCCGCCGGTTCCTTCGGGGGGTGGAAGGCTTTGATATCGAAGAATATTTCAGGACGACGAACATCGAAGAAGTAAAACGGCTGGTTCCTCCGGCGGTCAGCCTTCCGAAACGGAAGGTATATATCGGGATCACGTCCATGCTGGAAGCACAGGCGGATTTCATGCGACTGACAGTCCTGAACCGTTCTACGGATACGGTATTCATGTACACGGATTTCTCCTCGGCAGAGGTGATGCGCAGGCCGGATTTCCTGAAGCGGTATCTGATCGGAATCAATTCCATCATCCGAAGAGGACTGAAGATCAAGATCATTCATAATGTCCACCGTCCTCTGTCGGAAATGCTGCTGACACTGGAGATGCATGTCCCTCTCTATCTTACGGGACAGGTTGAGCCCTATTATATGAATAAGAGTCAGGGAGACATCTTCTCCCATCATCTCTGGGTATCCGGCGGTCTGGCACTGTTTGGTGAGGGAGTGATCGGGTATCTGACCGAGGGCATGCATGTCCTGACCAATCATGCGGCGGAGCTTCGCTATGCAAGAAAGCGGGCAAAGCGTCTGCTGGAGAGCGCATATCCCCTCATGCAGATCTATCGCGGAGAATCCTACGATCAGCTGCGGAAGGAGAACGGGGAGTTGTTCCAGATCGGAGACCGAAGCCTAAGCTACAGCTATCTGCCCGTATCCTACTTAAGCCCCGAGGAGATCGATGCTTACATGCAGCGGGCAGGGGTAAAGAGCAGCACGAGGCGCGTGATCCAGATCCGTGCGGAATACCGTCGGCAGTCCATGGCAAACCGCAATAAGGAATCGCATGTCCGGCTTTATGTACCGGATATTACGGAGGAAGAGTTTCAGAAGAATCCGATCCTTCTTTCCTTCGCGGAGCTGGGATTGGACCTTACGATCGAGTACAGCTACGAGGAATATAGAAAGCACCTGGAGAAGATTCGTCTTGCCGGAGAGCAGAGCGAAAATGTAGAGACCATCTTCGGCCAGGGACATACCCTCCGTGCCGTGAATATCTACCTGTTCCACGGGAAGGCTGTGGTCATTATGAAGTGTCGTTCACCGCTGTCCTGTATCATCATGCGGCACCCCAGCATGCTGCGCGCATTTGATGAACTGATCGGAAGCCTTCGGAAGGATGCAGTGAGCACCGTGTACGGGCAGGAAGGAGAGCAGGATGAGAAAAACGGTGGTATTTGATCTGGACGGGACACTCCTCTATACTCTGGAGGATCTGAAGGATGCGGTCAACTACGCGCTCCGAACGAAGAACCTTGCAGAGCATGACCTTACGGAAATGCGCCGCTTCTTCGGAAACGGGATCCGTTACGCCTTCGAGCAGGCAGAGCCCGGTCTTTCGGATGAAGCCTATACGGAGCTGATCCGTCTGTTCAAGGCGTATTATGCGGAGCATTCCATGGATAATACAGCACCTTACGCAGGCATCCTTCCGCTGATGCAGACGCTGGCAGAGCGGGGCTACCGGATGTCCATCGTATCGAACAAGGTGGATGAGGCCGTGAAGTCGCTGACGAAGCATTTCTTCGGAGACTATGTGACGGTGGCCATCGGAAACCGGGAGGATATCCGGAGGAAGCCGGCACCGGATACGGTGATCGCGGCGTTAAAGGAGCTTGGCGTTCCGAAGGAGGACGCGGTTTATATCGGAGATTCCGAGGTGGACCTGGCAACGGCCAGAGCCGCAGAGATTCCGTGTATCACGGTACTCTGGGGCTTCCGGGAGAAGGACTTCCTCAAGGAACAGGGGGCAGACTGCTTTGCGGAGCGGCCGGAAGAGATCCCCGGAATATTGGAAACCATAGATTAAGTGTAACTGAGTAAATCCCCATGTAAGAAGTAAAGGAGGAAGTATCATGGCAGTATTGCAGATCAAGGAAGATCAGTTTGAAGCAGAAGTAGAGAAGGCATCCGGAAAGGTGCTTGTGGATTTTTGGGCAGGCTGGTGCGGTCCCTGCCGCATGCTCTCCCCGGTGGTGGAGCAGCTGTCGGAGGAGACTCCGGACGTGAAGTTCGTGGGCGTGGATGTGGACGCAGCAGAGCGTCTGGCCGTAAAGTACGGTATCAGTTCGATCCCGTGCCTCATCCTCTTCAAGGACGGAGAGGTTGTGGATCGTTCCGTCGGCTTCAAGCCGAAGAGCGCACTGGTTGAGTTTATTAAGTAAGGAGAACCGGAATGGCAGATGTTATCATCATTGGCGCGGGACCGGCGGGGCTTTCGGCTGCGATCTATGTGCAGCGGGCAGGGAAGCAGGCGCTGGTCCTGGAAGCCATGACCTTTGGCGGACAGATCGTCAACACGCCGGAGGTTCAGAACTATCCCGGGATCAAGAGTATCTCCGGCTTCGATTTCGCCATGGCCCTCTACGAGCAGGCATCAGCGCTGGGCGCGGAGATCGTCTTTGAGAAGGCTGTACGGATCGAGGATGCGGTAGAGGATACCGCCTTCGCAGCATCGGATACGGAGGAAGCTCCGGCAGCGGGCAGTACCCTGAAGAAGGTGGTTACGGCCGGTGGTGCTTCTTATGTGGCACCGGCAGTGATCCTTGCCACCGGAGCCCGGAACCGGAGACTCGGGATCGAGAAGGAGCTGGAGCTGACAGGCTCGGGTGTGTCCTACTGTGCGACCTGTGACGGCGCATTTTTCAAGGGAAAGGATGTGGCAGTGAACGGCGGCGGCAATACGGCGCTGGAGGATGCCATGTTCCTTTCAAACTACTGCAGCAAGGTCTATGTGGTCCACCGGCGGGAGGGCTTCCGCGGAGAGCCGCAGACCCTGGAGGCACTGCGTGCGAAGGAAAATGTGGAGTTCGTCCTGAACGCTACGGTAACCGGCCTCATCAGCCGGATCGGTTCATCGGAGGATTCGGAGGAGGTACCCGGCGGAATCCGGAAGGATAAGCTGTCAGGGATCGAGGTAACGGATACCCGGACCGGAGAAACCCGGGAGATCCCCGTGAAGGGACTCTTTATCGCCATAGGACAGGAGCCGGAGAATCAGGGCTTTGCGGATGTGGTGACGCTGGACAAGGCGGGGTATATCACGGCCGGCGAGGACTGTCTCACAGGAACTCCCGGCATCTTCACGGCGGGAGACTGCCGGACGAAGCAGGTACGGCAGCTTACCACGGCGGCTTCGGATGGAGCCGTTGCGGCACTTGCAGCCTGCAGCTATATCGATTATAATGCACAGTAGTCGGTTGACGTTTACGAACATTTAAGAACGGCCGGGGAAGAAGCCGGTACGTGATACATTTAGGAAAAGAGGACTTAAGATGGAGCGACGTTTTTTTACATCGGAATCGGTAACGGAAGGACATCCGGATAAGATCTGCGATCAGATCTCGGATGCCATCCTTGATGAGCTGATCCGCCAGGATCCCAACAGCCGCGTGGCCTGCGAGACCTGTGCGACAACCGGACTGGTTCTGGTTATGGGCGAGATCACCACCCGGGCTTACGTGGATATTCAGAAGATCGCGCGGGAGACCATCCGCGAAATCGGCTATGACCGGGCAAAGTACGGCTTTGACTGTGATACCTGCGGGATCATCGTATCGATCGACGAGCAGTCCGCGGATATCGCCATGGGCGTGGACAAGGCTTTGGAAGCCAAGGAAAATCAGATGACGGATGAGGAGCTGGAGGCCATCGGTGCCGGAGACCAGGGACTCATGTTCGGCTATGCCACCACGGAGACACCGGAGTTTATGCCGTACCCGATCTCCATGGCACATAAGCTGGCGCTGCAGCTGACGAAGGTGCGTAAGGACGGAACTCTTCCTTACCTTCGTCCGGACGGAAAGACGCAGGTGACGGTGGAGTATGATGAGGAAGGTCATCCCTTCCGGATCGATGCAGTGGTTCTTTCCACACAGCATGGGGAGGAAGTGACTCAGGAGCAGATCCACGAGGATATTAAGCGGCTTGTGTTTGATCCGATCCTTCCGAAGGAGATGCTGGACGAGAATACAAAGTACTATATCAACCCCACCGGTCGTTTCGTGATCGGCGGACCGCAGGGTGACTCCGGCCTCACCGGACGGAAGATCATCGTGGATACCTACGGCGGATATGCACGTCACGGCGGTGGAGCATTTTCCGGAAAGGATCCGACGAAGGTGGACCGTTCCGCCTGCTATGCGGCACGCTACGTGGCAAAGAACATCGTGGCGGCAGGACTGGCTGAGAAATGTGAGATCCAGCTGTCCTATGCCATCGGTGTGGCACAGCCCACTTCGGTAATGGTGGATACCTTCGGCACAGGCAGACTGTCAGACCAGAGGCTGACGGAGATCGTTCGGGAGAACTTCGATCTGCGTCCGGCGGGAATCATCAAGATGCTGGACCTCAGGCGCCCGATCTACAGGCAGACCGCGGCCTACGGACATTTCGGACGGACCGACATCGATGTACCCTGGGAGAAGACGGATATGGCGGAGAAGCTGAAGAGCTATCTGTAAGTTTGGAAGAAGGGGACGGCTTCAGCCGTCCCCTTCTTTCCAACTAACAGGAGGTGACGAACATGCGAAATACAAAGCGCAAACTGGATAGAGTATCAAAGAAGGCGGTAAGTCTGCTCCTGGCAGGACTCATGGCTGCAACCCTTCCCGCATGCGGTAAGGATGCGGCAGACACGGCGGAGCCGACCACGAGCCGTGCACCCATCGATCAGTCGAAGACGGTACGGAATCTGGTAAAACAGGCAGAGCAGGGAGCTGTTTCGAGTGAAAGCAGTGGAGAGCCGGAGCCGGCGAAGCTCGGAGATTACACCACCGACGGTGCGAAGGCAGAGGAGGGAAAGGCTTCCGATCTGAAGGAGATCGACCGGTTCAAAACCGCCTTTGAAAGCGATAATAAACTGATGAAGGTGGACGTGGACGCGCCGGTGCTGGTGGCGGAATGTGATGCATATCCGATCCTGTCCGTAACGAGGGGGACCATTGATGATACACTTCTGAAGAAGGCCAAGGAAGCCCTTCTGGGGGATAAACAGCTGTACGATGGGACAAGGCTTTATGATCCCTGGGAAGAGGATTGCATAGCCAGGGGAGATGAGCCGGATCCGGCGTGGGATTTACAGGGAAAGGTTCCCTTGTCAGAGATCAGTCAGTATCCGGTAGATACAAAACTGGAATCGGTGAAGACGAAGCTCCCTGAAATTCTGGAAGAGTCAGGATTACCCGGTTCAGTCCGGCCTGGTGCTGCCGGGGGTTAATATCTACAGCTGGCCGGTGGAGAAGGGCGAGGATTACGTGTTCAACAATGAGAAGAATCCGAGCCCTCCGATAGGAATGCCGTCGAAGATGACACCGGTGACTCTGGAGGACGGGGAGATCCAGTGGCAGGGAGACGGAAGCACGGATCCGGATTTCAAAGGCTGCACGGTACGGATCAGCACGAAGGAGACGAATCAGGTGTCCAAAGAGGATGCGACCCGTCAGGCGGAGGAACTGCTGAAGACGCTTGGCCTGACCGGGGAGTACGCGCCGACGGTGGTGCAGGAAGAATACATCACCGATCTGGAACATTTGAATGACGGCAGGGATGCGGACGGCAAGTACGGCTATGAATTCCTGCTGGGAAAGGCCTGGCATATCATATTTGAACGCTCCGTAAACGGAAATGTGCTTCAGGATTTCGGTGAGAAGTATACGTATCGCGGCGGCAAGCGCGTCTGGTTCGGTGAAGTGGTCGAGGTATATGTAAATGATAACGGCATCATCGGCCTGGCGGTCAGTGATCCGCTGAAGGTGGAAGAAACCGTGGTAGAGAACGGAAAGCTTCTGGACTTTGATGAGATCAGGAGTATCTACGAGAAGAACCAGTTGGAAGCGCTGAATGGCAGTACCATGTTTGATTCGCTTCTGACACTGTCCGAGGAGGAGGCAGAGAAGACCCAGGGAGTGCACTACAGCTTCAAGATCGATGAGATCAGCCTTCGGTATGCGCGGATCACGGAGCAAAATGAATTTGAGAAGGCGCTGCTGGTGCCGGTATGGAGCTTCTGCGGATCCTGCTATGATGAGAACGGAAAGCTAGCAACAGAGGGCAGCTTCCTGGAGATCAACGCAGTGGACGGGACTGTTTACAATGCGCAGATCGGGTATTGACTATAAGAAAATAGAATAGTTAACAGACGGGAGCTGTGACATATGCCGCACAGCTTCCGTTATTTTGTCATCTTGAATTATGAAGGATAATATTTGTTTAATAATTTTTAAGTGTTTTTGAAGATATAATGCGTCTAAAAGGTAGATTGAATTAACCGAAGCGAAAGGAGTCATCAATGGATAACGGTGCAAGTAGCTACCGCCGTTTTCTGGATGGTGATGATCAGGGGATGGAGGAACTGATCCGTGACTATAAAGACGGACTGCTTCTCTATCTGAATAAATATATCCGGAGTATTAGTTGTGCGGAGGATTGTGTTCAGGAGACGTTTATTCGCCTGGCGATTAAGAAACCAAAGTTTCGTGGACATAGCTCCTTCAAAACCTGGTTATATGCCATCGGTAGAAACGAAGCAATATCATTCCTGCGAAAGGATAAGTCGCGGAGCATCGTCAGTTTGGAGGATGCGGAGGAGATCAGCTCGAAAACGGATCTGGAACGTGACTATCTGAAGGATGAACAAAAGATCCAGTTGCATCAGGCCATCGGACAGTTGAAACCAGAGTATCAGCAGGTGCTCTGGCTCACGGTTTTCGAAGGCTTCCGGAATGAAGAGGCAGCAAAGATCATGCGAAAGTCAAAGAAACAGATTGAGAATCTTCTCTATAACGCAAAGAAAGCATTGCGTACCGAGATGGAAAGCGAGGGGTATCAGTATGAAGGATTATAAGGAAATGACGAAATGTGTCCTTGAGGCACGTGACGCACATGAAGCGAAAAAAGGGAAAAAACTATCAAAAGCTTCGGGTGCCAATACAGCTTCAACGGGTGAGGTATACTCCGTAAAGAAAACCGATAAAAAGAAGGTTATGCTTGGCATTGCTCCGGTCCTTGGAGGCGTGTTGGTGGCTGCATTGATTGGAATCATTGTATCAGATTATTCCGTGGATCGAACGGAAGATAAAATGACCGAAACCGTTACCGAAGCAACAGAAGTGGAAACAACAGAGGAGCCGTTTCTGATAACCGAAGCAACGGAAATTCGGACAACCGAAAAAGTGATTCAGGAAGAGGCGACTTTAACTACGAAGGAGATTATTAATGAGCCGAGCCCGGAGAAAACGAAAGATTCAAACCCCGGAGATCAAGGGAAAGAAGGTACGAAAACAGGGATAAAATCCGGGACTAAAGAAACGATGACATATGGGGATGTTGACCCCGAAATAGAGAAAGAGGATCCTAAGCCAAGCGAAGATGGACCGACCGCTGATCCGGAGGAAACCGTTACCAAGGAACCCACAGGTGAAGATCATGAACCAGCAGGGTATCCTGATCCGGAAACCTACGGAAAGTATTTTCGATGGAACGAAGTCATTAAGGGAGAAGGGGATATTACATATGTATTGGTTCCTGATTCTCCCAGACTAAGTGGTGGTGATACAAATTATTATGAAATCCGTTATAAAGGGATGAGAACCGTTAATACTGTTCGGATTAGCCGAGATGGAACTATCAGTTCAGAATCGTTCGCTGGATCAACCATTAGGCCGGACCAGGCTATTGCAGCCGAAATCACATTAGAGATGCTTCAGTCAACGGATTTCAGCAACGCAGAGAAAAATCTTAAATCATTGGATGCTAAAATGGCCGAAGAGGGCTATTCCAGAAGTTGGTATGCACCGAATATTCGCATGGAGCCTAGCATCGAAATCCGTAAAACGGGCAACGGTACCTCACTGGTTTATGTTGTGAGCTATTCAAATGACGACGATCCGAGATATAATGAAACATATGGATTTTCAGATTCATACAAAACAGGGATTACCTTAGACTATGATCTGATAACCGGAAATATACTATATGAACACCTGTCACAAGTAGATGAAGAAGGGAAGGGTGTTGGAGAACCGGTGATAATAGTGCATTAAGGGATGCAGCTTACGCTGAAGGAGGCGCAGTACCAGAAGCTGAAGGATCATATCCGGAATTCCTACGAGAACGGGACGTATACCTATCTGGATTATTAAGAGGAGGGATTGGCTATGTCAACAAAAAGAAACTATAAGCTGCATATCATTATCGTCCTGATCGGCCTTATGTTTGCGGTTGTGGCAACCTCTTACAGTATGGCCGCTACAGATCCGGAAGGAGGATGGGTTCATTCAAAAAACGGCAAATGGTGGTACCGTTATTCAGACGGAACCTACCCGGTCAGCGACTGGGCAAAAATAGACGGAAAGTGGTACCATTTTGATTCGAAGGGCTGGATGCAGACCGGGTGGATCAGGGATAACAACAATTGGTATTATCTGAATAAGAACGGCACCATGAAGACCGGTTGGGTGAAATACAGGAATCAGTGGTATTACCTGAAAACCGACGGGACCATGAGGACCGGCTGGCAGAAGTATAAGGATAACTGGTATTTCTTCAACAAAGACGGAGTGATGCAGACCGGACGTGTCCTTGTACGGGGCGAAGAGTTCTTCATGGACAGTGACGGGGCCTGCATTAATACGGATGAAGATATTACATTTATAAAAACAGATACGGGTGCATACAGAAAGTACTATAAAGGGATTAGGACATCCGATTTTATGAGCTTTCATTCAAATGGAAGTTTCTACATTCAAAATGAACTGACCGCGGATGCGCTTCATTCGCTGAAGCTGGATAACGCTGAGAAGTATCTGGATGCGCTGGATCAGGCAAATGCGAAGGAAGGGTTTGAACGGACGACGGATCCGCATATCTTTAATTATATTTTCTCAGAACGATTCCCTGTAATATATGGAGTGGTTTATCAAAAGAATGTACCGGATGAATCCGGGATCGGAGGAAAGGCGTATATCAGAGTTTATCGCCTGGACACAGGAGAATTGTACAAAGAATACAAAGACCTTCTTCTAAAGCATAACGAATAACAGGATAGACAGGGGCGGGAGCTGTACCATTTCACTGGCACAGCTCCCGTCTTTTGGTTTTAACTATCATCTTGTTATAACTTGTTATAATTTTTTCGCGTTGTTATAACTTGTTATAATTTGTTATATTTGAAGGGTATCAACTGATATCTGCATGTGTCAACAGGAAAGATGTTAAACCGTCCTTTTACTGCAGTGCGTCCTTCAGCAGCCTGCAGGTTTCTGCCTGTTCCTCGTCGCTGGGTTTGCCCGGCTTCCAGAGGAGGCTGATGCCATCCTTCTTGAATCGTGGGATTACATGGACATGGAAATGGAACACCGACTGACCGGCGGCGGCCTCGTTGTTTTGCTGTACATTTACGCCGTCGCAGTGGAAGACCTCCTTCATGGCGTTGGCGATCTTCTTTGCCACAGGGAGAACCTTCGCTGCGGTTTCATCCGGCAGCTCGTACAGGTTGTCCGAATGCTGCTTCGGAAGGATCAGCGAATGCTGCTTCGGAAGGATCAGAGCGTGTCCCTTTGCAGCTGGAGCCGCATCCAGGATCACCGTGAAATCCTCGTCTTCATAGATCACATTTGTGGGGAAGACCCCATTTGCAAGTTTACAGAAGATGCAATCGTCCTTGATCATACTATAACCTCCATCCATTCAATCTCATGGAATCCCCGCACACGAATATGCCGGAAAGGCACGCTGCCGGGGATTCTTCGCATGTCAGTATCATACCGCATTCTTGTCCGTTTTTCAATGGATACGCTGTTTGTTCGCTTGTTTTTACCATCTGAATATGCTAAACTAATCTATTAGTGAAGGGCGGTCAGCCCTGACGTAAAACGGTACAGAACGTATCGGGAGGACAGAAGAATGAAAAGGATCAAATACCTCTTCCGCGTCATCATGGGCGGAAGCTTTAAAAGATTTAAGGATGTCGTGAACCGGACCCATGCGAAATGCGGCAAG